>JADEXK010000006.1 GCA_015207155.1 Nostocales cyanobacterium LEGE 11386
TCGTCAAGGAAGTTCTGTTATTGACTTTTTTGACCAAGCTATCAAAGCAATGGTTCACCCTAATGTGCAGACTCCTTCTTTAATTCCTCAAATCTAGAATTCCTCAAATCTAGACCTGAATCCTTACTAAAAAATAAATTAGTCTGGCTTTGTTTGAGAGTGTCTAGACTATCATACAGTGCTGGTTTCTTGAGGCACAGAAAGGAGTATAGTTTTTACAGTCAGCTTTTTACTGAAATTATAGTTTGATACTGGAGAATTAAATTAATGTCTACAGACTTAGTTGTTTATGTTGAAGAAAATGAATTTGATGCTCTTTTAAATGAAGAGAAAGTTGTTATTGTGGATTTTACTGCAACTTGGTGTGGCCCCTGTCGCCTTGTCAGTCCGTTAATGGATCAACTCGCTGAAGCATACAAAGGTCAAGCCAAGGTTGTTAAGGTAGACATTGACAATAATAAACCGATTTTTAAGAAATTCGGTCTTCGTAGCATTCCGGCGGTTTTAATTTTCCAGGATGGTCAGTTAGCAGAAACCATTATAGGAGTTTCTCCTTATGAGCAGTTCAGCAACGCTGTGCAAAAGCTACTATAGTTTGTTGCAGGTATAGATATTAAGTTCGCTGATTAATACCAAAAAGGAAGAGATAGACACGGAAAAACTATAGTAAATTTAGCAATTGTGACTTACGTAACAAATAATTAACTATAGTAGTCTTATAAATTATTCGTGAAATCTTCTCTTTCTTTTTCTTAGCGCTCTTAGCATCTTTGCGGTTTGTTCACATCTTGGCAAATTTCCAGTTTATGTTAATAAAAGATTGAATTATGTAATATTTACTGTGTTTTGAAACTACTAAATTATTGCTATATGAAACTTAGCCTGTGCATGATTGTTAAAAATGAAGAAGCTACACTACCTAAGTGTCTTAGTAGTGTGACAAATGTGGTAAATGAAATTGTAGTAGTTGATACAGGTTCCAGCGATCGCACTTCTAATATTGCCCAACAATTCGGTGCCCAAGTCTATCACTTTCAATGGTGCAATGACTTCAGTGCTGCCCGCAATGCAGCTTTAAAATATGTAACTGGTGATTGGATTTTGGTATTAGATGCTGATGAAACTTTAACACCAAGCATTGTACCGCAGATCAAGTCTGTAATCGAAAGTGAAGAATATCTGCTAATTAACCTCGTCCGCCAAGAAGTTGGTGCAGAACAATCACCCTATTCTCTGGTTTCTCGACTTTTTCGCCACCATCCCGATATTCACTTTCAACGTCCTTACCATGCTTTGGTAGATGACAGCGTTACCGCAATTTTGACTAAAGAACCCCACTGGCAGATCGGTTATTTACAAGGAGTAGCAATCCTACATAAAGGGTATCAAAAAAGTGCGATCGCTCAAAATAACAAATATGTCAAAGCCCAAACCACAATGGAGGCGTTTCTAGCTACCCATCCTGATGACCCTTATGTTTGCAGTAAGTTAGGGGCATTATATGTAGAAACTGGCAAAATTGCCCAAGGTATGCAGTTATTACAAAGAGGAATTGCTGCTAGTGCAGAAAACTATGAGATTTTGTATGAACTGCACTACCATTTAGGCATTGCCTATAATCATTTGCAAAATCCCCAACAAGCTATTTCTCATTATCAAACTGCTATCAAGTTACCAATTTACCCCATGCTGAAATTAGGAGCATACAACAATTTGGGTAACTTACTCAAAGCCTCTGGAGATTTGAACGGGGCAAAAATAGCTTATGAAACAGCTTTAAAGATTGATGCTAATTTTGCTGCGGGACATTATAATTTGGGGATGATATTAAAGGCTTTGGGTTTATTTACCGATGCGATCGCCTCTTACCAAAAAGCCATTAAGTTAAATCCCAACTATGCCCAAGCTTATCAAAATTTAGGGGTAGTACAGCTAAAAGTTGGTAATGTCCAAGCTAGTTTAACAGCTTTTAAAAATGCCATCCTGCTTCACGAACAGCAAAACCCTGAAGAAGCTATGAGACTCCGCCAGGGGTTACGGGAGATGGGATTGATTAAATTCTGAGTGTTAATGACATGTTAATTTATACCTAATCAATCTACCTGGGAGGTACTGCCCCCTCCTGTAACTGTGTTATCAGCACAGCGCCTCACTTTTCGGCTTCAAGTGGAAGGCGGAAGATAAAGGAATCGTAGCTTGCTTCCCGTTCGCGTTAGCGTCTCCGAAGGAGAAGGGTACCTACGGTCTTTCGCACAAATACGGCGATCGCTTTAACCATGATGCCAAATACCTTCTCC
This sequence comes from Nostocales cyanobacterium LEGE 11386, assembly GCA_015207155.1. Classification (GTDB taxonomy): domain Bacteria; phylum Cyanobacteriota; class Cyanobacteriia; order Cyanobacteriales; family Nostocaceae; genus LEGE-11386. The sequence continues at coordinate 2,298 of JADEXK010000006.1, forward strand.
ACTGTTAATCCTCCCGGATTGCTCTTAATTTTGGACAATAATCCCCAAAGTACCATTGACCGCACGTAAATAATCATCTGGGGATAGCAGAAACAGCATTCCTCGCATCCCCGCAGAAACTGTAATCAGCTCGTATAGGGTTGCTGTTTCATCAATGTAGACTGGATAGCTTTTTTTACTAGCTAAGGCTGTTACGCCCCCACGGATATATCCAGTTAGTGGCTGAACTTCTTTAAGGGCAACTGTCTCAACCTTGCGATTTCCTGAAATCTGAGCTAAGGCTTTTAAGTTTAACTGAGCATTTCCAGGTACAACAGCAAAACAGATTCCTGTTTGATCACCTCTAACTACTAAAGTCTTAAAAACTTGCTCTGGAGGAAGACCAACTTTCTGTGCTGTACTTTCAGCTGCCAAATCATCAGGGTCAACTTCATAGCTGAGAATCTGATAAGAAATGCCTAGTCTGTCCAGTAATCGAGCAGCATTCGTTTTCATTCAAATTTAACATGAGAACTGCATAGCATTAATTTATAATCTCGCATGGTAACTTTTAACAGTAATGCCTGCTCGTCCCATCTCATCAATATCCACACTATGAACATCGACCGATTGCAAGAACTCAAGCAAAAACTGACAAATGAAGCAGACTTGTCTCATATCTGGTTATTTTATATGGATCATTTTGCGGATCATCCAGAATTTACTGAACTGGGTGAGCCTACCTATAATCAATACTTAGATGGTGTCCTCCACAAAACTTGTCAGCAAATGTTTGGCAGGGCAATCAAGATTACTAGCTTTTTCCTGATTTACATTGCAAAGTATCGTTTATTTCATGGCCCTTTCCAAGTTGAACGACGTATTGGGGGTGTGATTTATTTTGAGGATATAAAAATTGGGTTAATTGCAGTGTCGGCAGATTTTCCTGCTACCGATGCGGTTAAGTATTCACGTTTTTCTGAGATAATTCAACTATCGACACCTAATCGCAACGATCTCAATTGAGACAAGCGCAACGTGTAGGGAGCTTCCCAGAAGTGCGATAGCGCAAAGCACCCACCGTAGGCGATCGCATTAATGAATTACTTATACAAAAAAGATAAGGGATTGCTCATATTTTCAGCAAAACTAAGAATACCGTGATTGCAATTAAAATTTTAGACAGTAAAGTCCCTAACAAGTTTCTTGACGATACAATGATGCTCTGGCTGCCATTTCTGCACAGTCTCGAATAAAATGCACTTCCATCGCATAGACTTAAGTTTGATTGCGATGCCTTCGGCGGGCTTCGCCTACGCAGATGGACTCACTTTAGCACGCAAGCGTTAGGGTAATTCGTAATTCGTAATAGAGCCTCCCGATGCCGCCAGGCTGTACGTAATTCGTAATTAAGAAGCGTTGATTCGTTGTAGGAAATTGATGTTTAAATCTAGCTTTTCTCCTAGCCACAGAGCGTGTGCTGTATGATCTGTGACATCATCACCTGTTTCCGGATGGATGAGAATATCTAATCCCTCATGGTTGAGCATTAACCAGGAGACGACTTGCGTAAATTGGTTTGGTGCGAAGGCAGCTTGATACATGGATTTTGGATGGGGGCCAATGGGCTGATCGTGCCAACGTCCAAGCTGTACTTCAAATCTAACTTCTAGGCCTTCTCGGATATGGGCAGCAATGTCACGAGTTTCGGTATCGTAGTAGACATGAGCATGAAAACCAGTGATGATGCTATTTTCTTTCATTACCGTTCTTGCTGAGTTGGTCGAATGAGAATTTCATCGACATTAACATGGGGTGGTTGAGTTACAGTATAAGCGATGTCTACGACGGGCTACGCCTACGTGGCAATATCTTCACTTTCTAAAGCTTTGATTGACCTTTTTTGAATTCAAAAGGCAAAATGCAAAATACAAAATGAATTCGTGAAACCTTTAGGGAAAAATATCAAAATTATTTCAGACTGGCGATCGCAATCATCTAAAATCTACTGATAAAGCATTACACAACATAACTACAGCTTCTGCACTTGTAGCACCTTCAGGAACTATGAATGAGCAAAACATCAGAGAATTTTGGGATAAATTGAATAATACAAAGCTAATTCGCTATGTATTATTGTTGGCGCTTGGTTGGGCAATTATCCAGGTTTTAGCTTATTTTGGCACAGTAATCGTCATTTTTATATTTGCTGGAATTCTGGCATTTCTGCTGAATTATCCAGTCAGGTGGTGTGAACGTTTTTTACCACATGGCATTGCAGTTATTATCGTTTTCTTACTTAGTCTGCTGATTTTGGGAGGTTTAATTGCTACCTTAGGTTTTGCTATTTTATCCCAATTTCAACAATTGCTTAATCAAGCGCCTCAATTTATCGATTATGTTGTTTCCCTCTTAGACAGATTACAAACTATTCTGACTAATTTAAATTTTCAAGTTGATTTTCAAACGATTGAAGAAGAATTACGCAATCAGACATTAGCAGTAATTGGTACAGGCTTAACAACTTTTCAAGGCTTGATTACTAATTTAGTTGATTTAATTTTGATAGCAGTTGTCGCTTTTTTTATGTTGTTAGATGGAAAAAGAGTTTGGAATTTCTTGATGAAACTTTTTCCGGAAAATTTACGGAGAAAGCTAACTAGAGCAATTCAACAAAATTTCTTAGGTTTCTTTTGGGGACGTTTATTATTATCCTTATTCTTTGGAGTTTCAATATTTATTGTATTTATTATTTTGCAATTGCCTTATTCCTTATTTTTAGCAGCGATCGCAGGCATGTTTGATTTAATTCCTGGTATTGGCGCGACAATTGGCATTTCTTTAGTTGCTTTAATTGTTTTACCTCAAGGAATTTGGACGAGTCTACAAGTATTAATTGGTTGTGTTTTACTCCAACAAGTAGAAGAAAACTTACTTATGCCGCGAATTATGCAAGGCTCAATCAATATGAATCCAGTCTTTATGTTCTTTGCCTTATTAATAGGAGCAAGAGTCGCGGGATTGGTGGGAGTGTTTCTATCAATTCCTATCGCAGGAGTATTAATTAGTATGTTTAAAATTGAAGAAATGCAGGGAGGAAATTAGCTAAATTAGCAATTAGTTTTTTTGAATTTTCAATAAAATACTTGAAACTGCCACAATAGTAATTACAACTGCTTTAAGTTATATCTACCAGTGAACTCCCCCATTACCAACTCAGCCCAAACCCAATCGCGTAAAGCAGATCACATCCGGATCTGCTTAGAAGAAGATGTTCAATGTCACGAAACCACCAATGGACTAGAACGCTATCGTTTTACTCATTGTTGCTTACCAGAACTTAACCGCGATGATATTGATATCAGTACAACTTTTCTCGGTAAACACCTCGGCGCACCTTTGTTAATTTCTTCCATGACTGGAGGAACTGCACAAGCGGGAATGATTAATCAGCGTCTAGCGGCACTCGCGCAACATTATAAAATTGCCATGGGTGTCGGTTCCCAACGAGTGGCGGTAGAAAAACCCCAGGTAGCCAATACCTTCGCTATTCGCAAGTATGCACCGGATGTCCTCTTGTTGGCTAATGTGGGGGCTGTGCAACTTAACTATAAATATGGTTTAGCTGAGTGTCTGCAAATCATCGATATGCTAGAAGCTGATGCTTTGATTTTGCACATCAATCCCCTACAAGAGTTTATTCAACCAAGAGGTGATACTAATTTTCGGGGTTTGCTTGACAAGATTAATGAATTGTGTACTAAATTAACTGTGCCAGTAATTGCGAAGGAAGTAGGGAATGGTATTTCCGCAGCAATGGCTGAGAAACTGATGGCAGTAGGAGTACAAGCAATTGATGTAGCGGGTGCGGGTGGCACGTCTTGGGCGAAGGTAGAAGGTGAACGGGCGGAAAATGCTTTGCAACGGAGGTTGGGGAATACTTTTGCTGATTGGGGTTTGCCAACAGCAGAATGCATCACAAGTGTGCGCGCGATCGCTCCTAATATCCCCTTGATTGCTTCGGGGGGGTTACGTCACGGATTGGATGTAGCTAAGGCGATCGCTTTAGGTGCCGATATTGCTGGTTTGGCTATGCCTTTTTTGCAAGCAGCAGTGGTATCAGAAGCAGCACTGCACGATTTAGCTGAGGTGTTAATTGCGGAAATTACTACAGTATTATTTTGTACTGGTAATGCTACGTTGGCTAGTTTGCGAAATTCAGGCAGTTTAGGGCGAATTCAGTAAATACTGAAGAATTAAGTTCACGTAGCGCATACCGCAAAGGAAGCGAAGAATGTGAACAGAGAATTTGCTGTTATATAAAAAGAAAGTAATATTGTGATTTATAACTAAAATGCGTAATTTTCTTAAACAAAGTTTTGCCAGCTTGGTAGGTACTTTACTGGGACTGATGATTTTCTTTGGAATTGGGACAACAGCCTTTTTCTTGCTGTTATTTGCAGCTGCCACTTCTAGAGAGACTAGTCCGCAAGTCAAAGATAAGTCGGTAGTGGTTTTTGATTTGTCGATGAACATCACCGATAGTGAGCCTAGTTCTAGCGAATTGCTTCAGCGAGCGTTATCAGGTGCAGAGATAGAAAGAATGACACTCCGTAGTGTGATCGATACTATAGAAAAGGCCCGGCGTGATCCGCGAATTGTCGGGATTTATCTAGATGCCACAAATCCGAGAGCGGCTGGTGTGACTGGGTTTGCTTCCCTCAAAGAAATTCGTCAAGCGCTGACAGAGTTCCGCGCTTCTGGGAAGAAAGTTGTGGCTTATGGCGTGGGTTTGGGACAGAGAGAATATTACCTCAGTTCAGTGGCAGATACCGTTGTACTTAACCCCCTAGGGATGATGGAAATCACGGGTTTGAGTAGCCAACCAATATTTCTAGCAGGTGCTTTAGAAAAATATGGAATTGGTGTGCAAATCCTGCAAGAAGGGAAATTTAAGGGAGCCGTTGAACCATTTGTCCGCACAGAACTAAGTCCAGAAAACCGCGCACAAATACAAAATTTGTTGGACGATGTTTGGCGAGATTGGCGTACTACAGTAGGATCTAGCCGGAAACTTGACCCGCAAAAGTTGCAAGCGATCGCTGATTCTCAAGGATTATTAGCACCGAGTGCAGCAAAAGCCAGTGGTCTGGTGGATCAGGTGGCATACCTGGATCAAGTGGTTGCTGACCTGAAGAAATTGACAGCCAGTGATGAGAAAGAACGCACATTCCAGCAAATCAACTTACGTAATTACGCGCAAGTTTCCGGTAAATCTCTGGGTGTAGAACGCACCTCAAAAAATCAAATTGCTGTGGTTTATGCTGAGGGTGAAATTGTCGATGGTCGAGGGGAAGATGGGCAAGTAGGAGGCGATCGCTTTGCGAGAATCTTCAGTAGACTGCGACACGATAATGACATCAAAGCAATTGTACTGCGGATTAACAGCCCCGGTGGTAGTGCTACGGCATCCGAGGTGATGCAGCGAGAAATAAAACTTACCCGTAAGGTTAAACCTGTTGTCGTCTCCATGGGTGATATTGCTGCCTCTGGTGGTTACTGGATTGCTAGCGACTCTCACCGGATTTTCGCCGAACAAAATACAGTTACAGGGTCAATTGGTGTCTTTGGAGTGCTGTTTAATGGGCAAAAAATCGCCAATGATAATGGCATCACCTGGGATTCAGTGAAAACTGCCGAGCTTGCCGATAGTCAAACGCTAACGCGCCCGAAATCACCCCAAGAGTTAGCACTTTATCAGGGTGCTGTCAACCGTATTTATAATCTCTTTATTGATAAAGTTGCGCAAGGTCGGAATTTACCGGAGCAAAAGGTGGCAGAGATTGCCCAAGGCAGAGTTTGGTCGGGTGTAGCTGCCAAAAAAATTGGTTTGGTGGATGAAATTGGCGGTTTGAGTGCTGCTATTGAATATGCTGCCAAGCAAGCGGAACTAGGCGAAGATTGGCAATTACAAGAGTATCCCAGAGCTAGTAGCTTGGAACAGCGCTTTTTTGGTCGGGCTACTCAAGAAATCCGCACTATTTTAGGGATTGAGGGTGTGACAATTTCACCATCTAATCCCCTGATGGTTGAATTCCAGAAACTACATCAGGAAATGGCAAGTTTGCAAAATATGAATGATCCTCTAGGGGTTTACGCTCGTTTACCCTTTAATTTCCGGCTTGAATAGTTGTCATGGGAATTGGGTACAATAGGATAAGCTACGCTAATGCCAGCCATGCAGTCAGGTTTATTAACCATGCCTCTTTTAAACTGGCTATGAGAAAATAGACAGATAGCGTATATCTCTCACTCTTATGACAGTAGCAGAGCTGTTTCCTACCTTGAGAAATTTACCTCGTGCAGACAAATTAAAAGTAATGCAGTTTTTAATTGCGGAACTAGCGAAGGAAGAGGAGCCAACACTTCAGCAAGGTGCAACATACTCATTGTGGTCACCTCTCAATTCACACGAAGCTGCTCACAAACTTGCTCAACTACTAGAATCGGAGCAATCACAGCAGAATGCGTGAGGCTCAACAGTTTAGCTTTATAGAGGGATTTGATGCTTTTGGTGTACCAGATGCATTGCCTCAATTACCACTGTCTCTTCATTATCGAAGTAAATCAGTAGAGGTTGCTGCACTTCTGGATACAGGAGCTAGTGTCAATGTATTGCCTTATAGTCTTGGGATTCAACTGGGTGCGGTTTGGGAAGAACAAACAACTTCTGTAATTCTAGCTGGCAATTTAGCTTCAGTAGAGGCACGAGGATTACTCGTTTCTGCACAAATTGGTGATTTTGATCCAGTTCGGCTGGTCTTTGCATGGAGTTTATCAGATGATGCACCTTTACTATTAGGAAGAATGAATTTTTTTTTAGAATTTGATGTTTGTTTCTATCGTTCTAGACTTTTGTTTGAAACCCGTCCTAGAGTTTGAAGTTCCGTACTACATAGCGATCGCTCAACGCGCGAAACAAAAATCATCGTTATTTTCTGCTGTGCTGCACTAGCCCCAAAAAAATTAGGTGACAGAAACAGCATAGATGTGTAAAGTAGTTGAGGAAAACTAACTATTTCTCATCTTTCACACATCCATCTATGGATAGAAAAACCAAACGCCTGTTGCTACTTGTAGTTTCCTGTAGTCTCACTGGTGTGATTCTCGGAGGTACATCCAGTTGGGCAGAAAGCAATCTGTGCTTGCAAGCCGAAACGGTTACAAGCGATTGCTTGACACAAGATCCCATCAATAAGACTATACAAGGAATGAGTACCGGTTTGTTAGCAGGGGCAGGCGCGGCTTGTGGTGCAGCATGGAATGCACGCCATGAAGACTAAAAACTATAGTTGCGATCGCGCACCCACAAACTCACTGGTACGGCATTACCTTGAGGATCTACTTTGATTCTCACTGTTATCGGTCGGATCTGTCTTCTTCTATTTCCTCTAGTTTGCTGGACAGATTGGAAGATATCGTCACTAATTTGCTGCCGTTGTTGTTCTGGAAGGTAGTATGTTTCCACTCCATAGGTGATGGCATTATCTTGATACACGCCTCTTAAGGCTACTTGATTGCTGGGGAGAGACTGGGGCAGATTGCTACTCACTCGTACTGGCCTCCAAGCTCTAGGAACGCCACTATCAAAGGATTGTTGCTCTTGCAAAATCACGTACAAGTTAGTTCCTGGTAGCAATTGTCTGTTTCTCCCCTGATTTATTCTCAGTAAATTATCCCAACCGGGAAGTCTTCTCAAATTTTCCACACGGGAGATGTTGTAATCCAATGTCAAGGAAAAATCCTGTACTACATTGTTAGGATCTTGAGGTAGTGTTTGCAGAATCACATCCCTGCCTGCAATATTGGTATACATTGCTTGGGTGGGAACTGCCAAAATTATCCCTGTTTGAATTAACAGGGGAACTAATAGCCGCCAAAAAGGTAGAGGTTGGTTGGCTTTTTGTTCAGTGGCAATGAGGTAATCCCTAAAAGTCAGCTTTTCGGAAAATTCGACTTCAGGAGATAATGATTTATTTCTACTCGATTCAGAGGAGTCACTTTTCATCAGCGTAGTCCTAAAATGAAGAGGTATTTGTGACAAATTTGTCTGGTGGAATTCCCAGAGTTAGGACAAACGCAGAGACACTCTAAAAAGGGTGATGCACAGAGATTTGACAACCTAATACCAGTAATTACGAATTACGAACTACAGTGCGGCGTTCAAACCAAAGTCCAGCGCTAATTAATGCCGAACCACATAAAACAAAAACCAGGGACTGGAAAAGTAAGTCGGTGTTATATTCTAGCACCCGACTAATAATTTGCAGCGTTAATAATAGCATACCGCCCCAAAAGGCGCGTCTATCATTTAACTTCAATCCTTCTCGAATTAGCCCCGTTGCTAAGAATGCCAAAAGCACATTGAAGATGAAACTGCCTAGTTCATCAAGGCGGGTAATAGCTAGATGCCAAAAAGGTGTGATGATGATGAAAGCCACAAAAGTGGTAATGACAGCAGTAGTGAAAATTGCTTCCCGGCGAGGAGGGTTATTTCTCAGACGCAGTAGGGATAACCATTGTAATAATGCTAAACCACTGAGAATCCCTAAATCAATTATGGGCAGAGACATAAACAAGTTATTTCTGGTGGTTGGCATAAAAGAATTAAAAGTTGGGGCTACCCATTGCCAACGGAAAGACAAGGCATAAAAGACAAGTCCAAAAAATATCAATGCTAAGTTACGGGCTAGCGGTTGAAACAGCCTGTAATTGATTGTGGGGAAAAGTAAATCGTCGTAACTCCAGAACAATGCAGGTGGTAGCGCCAAAGCAAAGGATGCTACCCAAGGCGCCATATTAGAAAAATTCAGTAATGGCAGGGGATTCAGATTTAACTGTAATGTCCCCGCAAAGACTAAGGCTGCTAAGGTAAAAATCCAGCGCGATCGACAAAAATATGCTAAGGGTACAAATAGTAACCATGACAATAAAGGCATATGTCGAACTGCTAGGCGTACCCAGTTCCAGTCGCTGGAAGTAAACAACAAGTCTCCTCTTCCCGTCCAATACCCAATTTGGATGAGGATAATGGCCATGGTTCCTAAGGAATTTAGGCACAGACTGTAGGCCATGACTAAGACACCAACTCCCCAAGCAAAAAACAGTTCAGCAGTGGAACCGTTAATATTGAAAATCTGTGCCATCAACACTATATTTGCGCCTAATATAAAAGCGCTCAAAATTAGTAATCCTTCTCCGAGGATGCGTCTGCTTTGTTGCTGTTTATTTCCTTCCTTGTTGTTTTGTTTAGTTGGTATCCATGTGTAAAAACCAGTGATAGTAGTTGATAGAAACAAACTCATCATGAGGATAAATTTGACTTCTCGTGACCATGCCTGCCAGTTTGCTGCGACAAAGGTAATTACACCTAGACATAAAAGGATACTGCCTATAGAAATCACCATCATCATAAAGCGATCGCGTGCAGCAGCTTCTAGGTTATTAAATCGATAACGTTCTGCTAGGTCTTGGTATTGTGAAGAACTAATTAGTCCTTCATCTCGCCATAATTGTGCTTCTCGGCGTAATTTCTGCTGAAAATTATCTAACATCTATGACCATCTCCGGCGCAGTGGGTGAGTGTGGCAATCATTAATTAGAATGGCGGTCATTATGTTTTCAGTATGCAGCCAAGATGCTTGAGAGCATTGTTCTTCTGTAACAGTTTTACTAATGGAAAAACCATCAAATTTATTACTTAAACTCTCGCGGCGTTTGTTTGAAAATCCAGATAAACAAGAGAAATTTATTGAGTCGTTAATTCATCCCCAACCGTTTCACCCTTGCATTCTTTGGTGTCAAAATAAACCAGATAGTTTGCCTTTTCAGGTGGAAACACCAACAGATTGGCAACCAAATTTTGTAGACCGTTTATCTTTGGGTGAAAAACCTGGTAAACATCTCTTACATGACCAAGGTTATTTCTATTGTTTAGATTTTTCTTCTGTGTTTGCGGCTTCAGTTTTATTAGCGATTCCTCAATCAGTGCGTATAATTTTTGATATGTGTGCTTCCCCTGGTGGTAAGAGTATTTTTGCCTGGAAGGCTTTACAACCTGATTTACTCATTTGTAATGAAGTAATTGGTAAACGTTTGGGAATGCTAATTTCTAATTTGAAGCGTTGTCAGATTAGTTCTTGTACTGTGGTTAATCGAGATTCTAGTATTTTTGCAGAAAATATTCCCTTATCTAGTGATTTAGTAATAGTAGATGCTCCTTGTACTGGGCAATCTTTACTAGCTAAAGGGGAAAAAGCACCTGGATGTTTTCATCCAACTGCTATTAATAAAAGTGCGAATCGGCAAAAAAGAATTATTGCTAATTCTGCTCAAATAGTTGCACCGCAAGGCTATCTTGCTTATATGACTTGTACTTATTCTCCTGAGGAAAATGAGCAGGTTTGTGAATGGTTTTTGTCACGATTTCCTCAGTTTCAAGCAGTGAGGGTGATTCATTTAGAGCAGTATCAGTCACATTTAACTCATATTCCTTGTTATCGGCTTTTTCCTCAAGACCAACTTGGTGCTGGTGCTTTTACGGTGCTTTTTCAAAATACTGCGGAGGGGGAGAGGAAGCAGGTAGATTTGGATGCTTTGTCTGGGATATGGAGAAAGACAAACCACGGAGACGTAGAGAATTTTTAAAAGATAAATTTCATGATTATCTGTAAACAAAAAATAATGATATTATGAGTGTTATTACTGAAGTTTAAATTTAAAAATAATTATTAAAATATACCTATAAATATATAGGTAATCAATAATGTCAGACGTGCCTACTCAGTGTCAAAATTTAGAAGTGCAAGTTGAATCTATATTACAACTTTTACAGCAAGAACCGTCTTTACGTTCTCAAGATATTACGTCTGTGCAAACTTCTCTGGGAAAGGTGATTTCACCAAAGTTTGAGATTGTGTTTGCAGGTGCATTTAGTGCTGGTAAGTCAATGCTAATTAATGCACTCCTAGAACGGGAATTATTATACAGTGCTGAGGGACATGCTACAGGTACGGAATGCAAGATTGAGTATGCAAAAATAAATCAAGAACGGGTTGTTTTAACTTTTTTAAGTGAGGCAGAAATTCGCGAACAAGCAAGTTTTTTGTGTCAACAATTAGGATTTAAAACAGCAGCTAATATTAATCAAGCTGAAGTAATTAATTTATTGCATCAAGGTTGCGATGTGATTATTCAGCAAGAAGGTGGGGAAAGTAAATCGGAACGCGCAAAGCAAGCAAAGGCATTAATATTACTGCTTGCAGGATATGAGGCTAACCGTCAACATATTCATACAATGAATAATGCCACGTATTCAATGGAGCAATTTAACTTTTCTAATCTTAAGGAAGCTGCTGGATATGCGCGGCGTGGGAGTAATAGCGCTGTTTTAAAGCGGATTGAATATTACTGCAACCATCCACTTTTACAAGATGGTAATGTGATTATCGACACGCCAGGAATTGATGCACCAGTAGAGAAGGATGCACTGTTAACTTATGCCAAAATTCAACATCCTGATACATCGGCGGTGGTGTGTGTGTTGAAACCTGCATCTGCTGGTGATATGACTAAAGAAGAAACAGAACTGTTGGAAACAATACGCAGAAATGGGGGAATACGCGATCGCGTGTTCTACATCTTCAACCGGATTGATGAAACTTGGTATAATACCCAGCTAAGGCAGCGATTGGATGCTTTAATTAATGGGCAGTTTCGCGATACTCAAAGGGTTTATAAAACCAGTGGTTTACTGGGATTTTATGGCAGTCAGATCAAACAGACAAGTCAGCTAGATAGATTTGGTTTGGATTCTATTTTTGCCGCAAGTGTGAAAAGCTTAAATGGTAAGGAAGAAACACCACAATTCGTTTACGCTTTTAATAACTACTGTGTAAGTTCTGGTAAGCTATCTCATAGTAATTTTCGGATTTCTCTCAATGGATTTGAGACTCCAAACGAAAATTATCTGCGGATTTTAGCTGAACAGGGAATGCCTTTAATTAATCAACTAATTCAAGATAGTGGTATTGAAGAATTTCGCACAGCTATTACTCGATATTTAATCGAAGAAAAGCGTCCCCAACTTTTTCAAAATCTTGCCGATGATTTAGAAGATATTTGTATTAAGTTGCAGAAACATTATCAGGGTGTGCAAAGACATTTAGATAGTCAGCCGCGAGAAATTGAGTCGATGAAGGCGCAAGAGTTGCAACGCCTCAATCAGCAATTGCAGCAAGTCGGTAAAGACTTTAGTCAGCACATCACAGAGGAAGTTAACCAATTAATTAATAATTATTGTGATGGTTTTGAAGCAGATTTTCGGCAATTACAATCACGGATGATTCGTCGTTTAGATGAGTTGCTAGATACTTTTTCTGTAGCTGATGCTTACCGACGTTCCACTCTCAGTCATCCCCGGAATGCAACTGCACCTTTACTGGCTATTTTAGTAGAAGCTTTTTATTATTTGGCAAATCAGTTAGAAGATATTTTAATAGACTCTTCTCAGCAAGTGGTTGCTAATTTGTTTCAGCGCTTAATAGAGAAAATTCGCAAGTCAGAATACTATCGCCAGTTGTATCGTTTATTAGGTAATGATGGCGGGATTGAACAAGCAGTCAAAGCTTTAGAAAAAAGAGTATCTTTGGCGTTAGTTAGTGCAGCTAGTGTAGAATGCGATCGCTTTGTGCGAGAAAGTCCAAGATTTTATGATGAAGGTACTTTTTCTATATATCAATTTCGCCAGACTTTGATGCAAACTTCTCAAACTTATGATGGTGAAAGCATAATAGAAGCTGAACCCGCAATTAGGAAGTTATTAAAGTTAGATTTTGAGCCAAAGGTTTCCCAAACAATTCACAAAACTTTCCGCCAAACCATCAACCAAATTCTTAAAAATCAGTTGTTACCAATGGCGATTCAGCAAGCAGATGATATTTTACAGCAATATGCTCATGCACGTGCTTATTTAGAGCAAACTCTACAACAAGAAGCTGAGGAAAAAATTCTGCATAATCAACGCTTATTGAGTGTTGTAGAACAAAAAATTGAGACCTATAATACAGCAGTTTCGCAGATTAATAATTGCTTACAAGCAATGCAATTATATGATCATTTATTACCTATAATTGGTCATGAAGATTTTTTTCCCCGCGTAACTGATTCAGTTATCGAACAGAATTTTGCTAGTAATGAGATACTGATATCTGATAGTTTAGTGGATAATATAGCCCAGGTTTAGAAGATGTTTGAAAATTGACATCTTGCACCAGGCGACTGAAAGTCACAGTCCAGTAGTGGCATGACAAGACTAATTTGGTGCATATAAATTGCCCTGACTCAGTGCTGAGTCAGAAGAAGAAGGAAGGGACTTTCTCACTCGGTAAAAGCTCTGCCCCTTGTAGGCGGTTTTTTAACTCAGCACTCTTGATTAACGTACCTCTTTCAAGCTATCAACTTGCTTAGTAAACAACTCAGTAAATAGACTCATAACTGTACGTTCCTCACGTACTTTAATATTAGCGACAATCGACATTCCTGACTGCAAATTAATGTTTCTACCCTGAATATCTAAAGATTGTTTATCCAAACTGATTGTTGCTGGAAATCGATAAAACTTATGTGTTTCGTCAGGTGGTAATGCGTCAGATCCTATGCTCATTACTTTTCCTTTAATATCCCCAAATTCGCTGAAGGGAAAAGAGTCAATTCTCACATCAGTATTCATTCCTGCTTGCACAAAACCAATATCTTTATTTGTAATGAACACTTCAGCAATAAAATTATCGTTGGGGACAATTTGCAGCAGCTTTTGACTGGAATTTGCGACAAAACCAGGGTTTTTAGCTTGTAAATCAAAAACTGTTCCTGCCACAGGTGCGCGTAGTTCTTGATATTGGAAGTTCAACTGAGCTTGGGATATTTTACTATTGACATCTGCCAAGGTTTGCTCATTATTTAGCACAACTTTCATAAATTGGCTATCAATTTCGGCAATGCGTCTTTTATTATCAGCTATTCTTTCTAAGATGTTTTTACCAGAAACCGCTACAGTATTTGTTAATTCTTGTCGTCCTTTTTCAATATCAAAATTCAAGCGTTGTCGTTCTTCATCTAATTGTGCTATCTCAGCTGTGAGATTTTGCACTTGTTGTTGCTGATTTAAATACTGAAGCTGAGAAATACCACCTTCTTCTGCTAATATTTGCAGTTTATCTAATATATGCTGCTGAATAGCTAGACTAGATTTAGTATCATTCATTTTTACTTGCGTTTGTGCAAGTTGCTTTTTAGTTTTCTCTACTTCTAATTGTGCTGCCGCAGATCGGGAATCTAATTCTTTTTTGGACATTTGCAGACGTTTTTGTTCGTCAGATCCTAGTCCTACTTCTAAATCAGAATTTCTCAATTCAGCACGCAACAATTCGTTTTCTTTAACTAATGCTGTCCTACTTTTCAAAAGAAAGGCAGTATCTGCTGGTAATTCACTACGCAAAAATTCCAGTTCAGATGCTGTAGCAGAACTAGCTGCCATTAACTGACGATAAATCTGGTTTTCTTTAATTAATGTCGTGCGAATCTTATCTAAAGAGTTTAATTGGGCGATGCTGGCCACAGTCTCAAAAGTTAGCAGCAAATCTCCCGGATTGACTTGTTGTCCATCTTTGACATGAACCGATTTCACAACTCCACTAACGGGAGCTTGCACTTCTTTGATTGTTCCTTCTGGCTTGAGTTGACCTGTAGCAGGTACTACTTGCTCGATTTTGGCAAAACAAGCCCAAGTAATTCCAAAACACGCTAAACCCACTAAGGTGAGCATAATTGTACGTGACCAAATTGGCGATTGGCGTAGCACAACTGATTGCTCAAAACTAGTGTAGTTGGCGTTGCTTAAAGGCTCCTTAGAAGTTTTGGCGGGAGATGTAGGTACTGGTGAATCTGCCTTGATGCCGTTTTCATGCTTCCCGTTGCCATTATGGCCGTTGAGCCTACTTTCATTAATTTGAGTCATAGTGATTTTATTTGTTTGGTTGATGCACGACTAGTTATAAATTCACTTCTTGTTGCTGATACAGGTAATAATAATGACCTTTAGCGGACATTAATTCTTGATGACTTCCTTGTTCTATAACCCTGCCACTATCCATCACGACAATAATATCTGCATGGCTGACCGTGTTGAGCCGATGAGTAATAAAGAATACTGTGTTACCTTGAAAGGCCTTAGCTAAATTCAGACAAACTTGTCGCTCGGTGGGATAATCTAGGGCGCTCGTGGCTTCATCTAAAACTAATAATTTTGGCCGTTGTAAAATAGAGCGGGCGATCGCAATTCTTTGTCTTTGTCCACCTGAAAGTCCCGCGCCACGTTCTCCTACCCGTGTATTGTAGCCGTTGGGTAAGGACATGATAAATTCGTGAGCAACGGCAATGCGTGCAGCTTCAATAATTTCGTCAGTTGTTGCATCAGGATTTGTCAGGGCAATATTTTCCTGAACAGTACCGTCAAACAATAAGGTTTCTTGGGGAACTACACCCACCTGTCGCCGCAGCGAATAAAGTTCTACTTTGGCAATATCGTAACCATCAATTAAAATTCTGCCGGACTCTACTTCGTAAAGTCTCAGCAGTAGTTTCATCATCGTACTTTTACCTGATCCGCTTTGGCCGACAATACCAATAAATTTCCCGGCGGCAAAATCGAGATTGACGTTGGAAAGCTGTAAAGGGCCACTAGGCGCAAATCGGAAGGAAACATTATCAAATTTTACTGAGCCTGCGATCGCAGGTAAAGGAATATTTTGGCGGTCGATTTCGGCTTCTTGTGGGGTATCGACGATATCACTTAAACGTTCTAGTGATAAAGCTGTTTCTTGGAAGCTTTGCCAGAGTTGAGCTAAACGTAATATAGGGCTAGTGACGTAACCTGAGATAATTCTAAAAGCGATTAATTCACCTAATGTGAGTTCTCCTTGCAGGACTAAATAAGAACCTACCCACAAAACTAGCAAACTACTAAGTTTATTTAAAAAGTTGCTAGTAGAATTAGCCAAAGTCGAAGTGATCACAGTTTTGAAACCAGCCGCTACATACCGAGCATAACGCTCTTGCCAGGAAAAACGCGATTGCAATTCAATATTTTGCGCTTTTACTGTTTGAATACCCGACATTACTTCAACCAAATAAGATTGAGTGTGAGCGTTGCGTTCGGCTTTGGTGCGTAATTGTTTGCTAATCGTGGGAGAAGCAATTAAGGTAATAATGATGAAGACAGGAATCGTTCCTAAACCTACTACAGTTAGCTGCCAACTATAGAACAGCATGACGATAATATAAATTACCGAAAATACTGCATCTAATACCACTGTTAAGGCAGTACCGGTGAGAAACTGACGGATATTTTCTAATTCGTTGATGCGCGTCGCTAGTTCACCCACCGGTCTCCGTTCAAAATAGCGCAGTGGCAGACGTAGTAAGTGGTCGATAATTTGCGACCCCAAACCCATATCAATGCGGTTGGTTGTATCCACAAATAAGTAAGTCCGCAATGTGGTCAGCAATGCTTCAAATATGCCTACCACTAATAGTAAAAGACCTAAAACATTCAAAGTACTAATACTATTTTGGACGATAACTTTGTCAATAATTAACTGAATGACAAGAGGATTAGCTAGTTGAGCTAACTGGACAAAAAAGGAAGCAATAAAAACTTCTATGAGAACTCGCCGATGCTTCGATAAATAAGGAATGAACCATTGGATACCAAAGCGTTCTTGGGGTGTTTCTTTAGTAGCAGCCAGCAACAAAACCTTCACCTGGGGAGGCAAATTAGTTTCATTAACTTCTAATTGGGCTATAAATTCAGCAGGTTTGCAACGGACAATTCCTTGGGATGGCACACCTGCAACAATAGTATTAACATCTGTTTCATATAAAACAGCATAACTATCACCATAGCGAATTAGTGCTGGTGTGGGAATGCGTGCGATCGCCGCAGCAGGTAAGTCTACTAACTGCGCTTTGAGTCCGATTAATTCTGCTAGGTAAGCACAAACTTGAAACGATATATTACCTTGGCGTTTGATTTGTTCAGTTAACAGGCGACGAACCACCTCCCGACGAAAGGGGATTTGCAGGTGTTTCGAGAGCATTTGAAAACAGGCAAAAACTGTATTTAATTCCCCATTACCACGAAAAAATGGGTAATTTTGACGTGTTTTTCTACCCTTTGGTGGATGTGGTTCGGACTGGGAAACTACTTCGTCAGAGGCGTAGGGAATCTCTGAACTATCTGTGATAGTTGGTTGAATCTGGTTTACAGAAACCTGTTCTTGATGATTACGACTTTCTAAAAAGAATAAATCTGTAGCAGATAAACCAATCAACCGCGCCGGAATTGTTCCTTTTACTTCCAGCGTGTCACTCAATTCTAAGCGAGAACTCGGCGAGAAATTCGTTACTTGACCACCGCCACTAACAAACCAAATACTTTCATTATCTAGTTGGTTATATGAAGTTATTCCGGGAGCCAAGTAATGTATTCTAACTCTTGATAAAGCTTGTTCCGCAAGTTCTTTGAGATTAGTTACTGCATTGGCTTGCTGTGCAATTTGTGAACTCAAGATATCAAAAACTTCTACCAAATGAATCTGGTGGAGGCGTATATTGGCAAATCCTGGATAGGAAGCAAGTAGGCGTAAATATTCGGCTTTACTCAAGCTTAAACATATGACTTCAGTAGAAGCGATCGCTGTTTCACAAGCAATATCGCGTAATACACTAATTTCACCTAGTATTTCCCCTGGTTGCAGCAACTTTAATGTAGTTGGTATTTGTGTTTGGGGATCGTATCCCAACAACCGCACTTTTCCTTCGTAAAGAATCGTAATTTGTTCAGGGGGTTTTTCTTTACCAATTATTTTTTGACCTATACGGTAACGCCAAGCTTGTAGTTGTTTTGAGAGATGAGTTATCTCTTCAGTAGGTAATTGCTCAAACCCTTCTAGGTGAGAAATAAATTCTTGAAAGGAACTTGTAATATAAGTCATTCCTAGGTCAATATATATAGAGGTCTATTCATTATGAGGAAACTCAACAGTGATTTTTGAGCTTTTATTTTTTGCAGTTGTTTCAAACCAAAATATAAAAGTCAGTTGATATTTTCACTGTGATGCCTAAATCGTTATATGTTCTAGTTGGCGAATTTGGCAGTTCTGCGCCGCTATTTCTGCTTGCAGCCAACTATTAAAACGTTCATTCAGCAATCGCTGACGCAGTGCATGATCCAACTGTACTAACAGCAATTTCTCTAGGCGGACGATAACTATCCAGTTTTCTAATTGAGTTGGTGGTAACAGTTGTTGTGGCTGGCTAGTAGTCAATATTCTCGCTAAAACAGGATGAATGGCTTGCAATTCCACCGGGCCGACTAAACCATTTGTCTGTGCTTCCGGCCCTTGAGAATATTCTCGTGCCAATTCAGCAAAGGATTGTTCCCCTGCTTGCAGGCGAAAATAAATTTCTTGAGCAATGCCAATGTCAGCAGTTCTAATTAGAGAATAGACGACTCGATCTAATTGGGGTTTGCGCTGGAAAAAGTAGGAGTCTAAATCGCCTCCCCAAGTAATTTGCTTGTATTTTTCGATTTTGAATTGGCGGATAGCGAGCGCGGCAAACTGCTCGGCGCTCATATTATTCTGCTCAAGCCAACGCTGATACACGTCATCAGAGGTGATTTGATATTGTTGAGCTAATTGTTCACAGGCCAATTTCTCTTCTTGTGGCGTACATTGAATTGGCGCGATCGCTTGGTCAAGCACCACCTCTTTGATTAACAACGGCAGCATTTGGTATTTTGCCAGCAATGGCAAAACTTCTGTAGCAGTCAGCTTGCGATCGCCGACTTGCAGAACTGGCATCATATTATTTTTAATTTGTGTTGCCACGACAGTTAATTCTCTCAAGAAGATAGTGGAAATACTTTGAGAAAAGATTATGAATTGGTTAAATTTAGAGGATTGATTTTTATTTCATTTTGTGCATTCAATATCACATACTACTTGTTGTTCGTTTGACACATTGAGAAATGTCTCAAACTTTTTTTTACTTTGAATGTTTTTATGACTGAATCATGAGTTGTAAAAATGCTGTATTTTACTTAGTTGGCATTTTTTCATTAATGCGGATTTTTACACAAATACTTACAAGTATGGTATTAATTTTACAAAAAAGTTCAGACAATAGAGTAATTTCCATTGATTCTATGTTTAGCTTTTATAATTAACCAGAGTGAATACACTGAATTTATTTACTAGGTATCAACAAATTTTCCCGAAAAATACTTAATTTTTGCCAAGATAGCAATTAGCAAGAGATGGAATTAAACTAGTTGCCACTTGCCATAAATATCAAAAATACCTGCAACTCATCATTGTGAGTTGCAGGTATTTTCATATACAAAAATTGTGATCCAGGAGATGAAAAATCAGGCGATCGTCAGATTAACTTGGACAATCATATCGTTGTAGTCTCTATCACCACCACCTACTTGATCTTCAAAGCCAAAGACATTATTGCCTAAAAGACGAATGTGATTCACTCCGCCAGAGTTAGCACCTAAGTAAGGGAAAAACACTGGCAGATTCTCAGAACTACTATTTAAAACAGCCTCTACAGTAGTATTAGCAATAATAAATGGTGCAAAGATCGAGCCAGGTTTAAACACTCCATTGAAATTCGCTTTACCTTGATTATTCACCTTTAAATCAATGCCTTCTACACGAGTGCTAATAGCTGCTTTAATATAACCAGCTTCGCCTGGACGCACATCCACAATTCCATCACCGTTAATATCAATGCCACCATCCTCATCAGCAACCAAATAGAAGCCTACAAAGTTATTGAAAGCAGCTTCTCGATTGACGATAAACTCAGCTTTCACCTGAGTTGTCACCTGCCGCAAATCAATGACTTCGCCTTGGTGTTTGCCTTGTAGTCCAATACCCAAAGGTATGGCTTGATTAGTTTCCTTAATGTTCAATACCAAATCACTGCCGTCACTAGACGCACCTTTCCAAGTTAGAGAGAAGCTTTCATCAACTAAGCTTTCTACTGTAACGTTGGTTTGTGAAGAAAAGACTACCTGAGAAAATGAGGTTTGCCTTGTTAGTACAGCGTTAGTAGTACTATTACGTACCATGTAGAATCTCAATTGAGCATCTGAGTCAAATTCCAGCAAGTTTGACAAATCAGCAGGATCAAAACCTTGAGGGGCATTGGCAATAGCAGATAAAACTACCCTAGCTCGTTTCAGTGCTACTTCTGCATAACCTGCTGCACCAGGAGCAATACCCTCAATCGTACCTTGGGCATCGTCAACGACGAATACACCTATTTCATTGACTACCTTAGATTGCCCACCTTTAATTTTGATGGAAATTTTTGCTTTATTACCTTTAATCTTACTTTTAACGTTAAAGATATTCTCCGTAATATTGACTAACTGGACAATCGTTGTCGCCTGGGTAATAGACCCACTAAAGCTGTTGACATTGACAGCCAACTCCTTTTCTAAAAAGAGTCCACCTTGGTCAGTTGTGCGAACGCGGATGTTATAAGTAGATTTAGTCAGGGAAGATTTGATCTTGAGGCTATTCCCCTCGATGACAAATACGTCATTATCAGTATCACCAGTACCAGCCACTAAACTATAAGTGTGCGTGTCGTTTTTGTCTGAGTCAGTGGTGCTGAAGATACCGATGGCTTTTTCATTATCATCATCATCATCATCGTCATCACCATCACCGTTGCCATCATCATCGTCATCATCATCGTCATCATCGTCATCGTCATTGCTGATAGCGCTGAAGATTAAATCTGTAGGTGCAGAGTTACGCAACAGCAATGAGATATTACTGGCATCAGAGTTCAACACCACCAACTCAGATTTGCCATCATGGTTGAAGTCTGCCACAACTACAGAAGTGGGATTGGTGCCGACGGCGAAATCAGTGGCAGTGCCAAAGCCACCACTGCCATCATTCAACAGCACCGAGACATTGTGAGAATCGGAGTTAGTCGCTACCAAGTCGAGTTTGCCATCATGGTTAAGGTCTGCCACAACTAAAGAAGTGGGATTGGTGCCGACAGCGAAATCAGTAGCAGTGCCAAAGCCACCACTGCCATCATTCAACAACACCGAGATATTATTCGACGCAGAATTCACCACTGCTAAGTCAAGTTTGCCATCACGATTGAGGTCGGCCATGACTAAAGAAGTGGGATTGGTGCCGACGGCGAAATCAGTGGCAGTACCAAAGCCACCACTGCCATCATTCAATAACACCGAGACATTGTTAGACGCAGAATTCACTACTGCCAAGTCAAGTTTGCCATCTCCATCAAAGTCTGCCACTGTGACGAAGGCAGGAGATGTGCCGGCTGTGAAGTTAGTCGCAGCGCCAAAGCCACCACTGCCATCATTCAATAACACCGAGACATTATTCGACGCAGAATTCACTACTGCCAAGTCAAGTTTGCCATCTTCATCAAAGTCTGCCACTGTGACGAAGGCAGGAGATGTGCCGACTGTGAAGTTAGTCGCAGCGCCAAAGCCACCACTGCCATCATTCAATAACACCGAGACATTGTTAGACGCAGAATTCACTACTGCCAAGTCAAGTTTGCCATCTCCATCAAAGTCTTCTACTTTGACGAAGGCAGGAGATGTGCCGACTGTGAAGTTAGTCGCAGCGCCAAACCCGTCATTCCCATCGTTTAATAGTACTGAGACATCGTTGGAATCAGAATTCACTACCACCAAATCAAGTTTGCCATCACCGTCGAAGTCTTCTACTTTGACGAAGGAGGGAGATGTTCCAACTGTAAAATTCTTAGCACTCGTAAATGATAAGCTCATGATTATTTGTATGGATGTATTGGCTTCCTCACCTCAGTTTCTGGTTAGAGAGCAGAGGAATGTACCATAAGCTTATTGTGTAAATAACTTAACAACCACAGTTGATTCACTTAAGAGATTTCCGAGGTGTCTCGTTGTGCAATACTTTGCGGAACACGACCTTATCATCGCCCGCCGCGTAGAAGTCACGGATGCGCGCCTCTTCCTCGTAGCCGCACTTCGCGTAGAACGCCCGCGTGCGCTCGAAGACCGGTAGCCCTGACGTTTCTACCAGCAGCATACGCCCACCGCGCGCCGTCAATGTTTGTTCAACGTAGCGCAGCAGTGTTGCACCGCGTCCTTGTCCCTGGCGGTCAGGTCGGATGGCGATCAATTGTAGATTCCACGTCCGATTGGTCATCCGTTCCGGCTCGCAGTAGGCGACCCCAACCAGTCCATTGTCGTCGTCGGCGATCCAAAAACGATCGCTGTCTCTGTCACTACTGAAGTAATCAGCCAGCATTTTGCTCAGTTCCTCAAGCTCGTTCGGCTGGAAGCCGATTGCGTCGGCTATGGCGATTAGCGCGGTCGTGTCATCGGGTGTGGTCGGTCGAATCATGGCGAACTCCAGTGTATTGATATCAGTAGGTTGTCATGCATTGCATTAATCGGCTTAAAGGTTAACCACTTTCAAGCATTTTCTAAAAAACTCGATAAGCGTCTGTATTACTCTCATCAGCTCGCTTATAGTTTTCATCATTAACCCTCCCGCTCTAGGCGAACTTCAACCTCGCGCTCTACGTACTCCCATTCTTTGCTGGCGCGCATCCGTAACAGTAATTCGTCAAAAGCCTGGGTGTGCTCTGGTGCGAATTCAAACCAAGTGAGAAAATCAAATTGTTCTCCAAGATCCCGACAGTGCAGCAACCGACGTGCAACGCCTGGAAGATACTCCAAACCAACAGCCGTATGATGAGACTCTTCCTCAAAAATTGCTCGCCGCTCATCTTGTGCCATTTCCCACCACTGAACAGATTTTTTAATCGGAATTAGCACCGCAGAAATGGCTTCCGAGCGATTTAATCCGGGTTGCACCGCCCGCAGAGCAGTGACTTCATCACGTTTAGAGTAGCGAATATTACTAATAAAACTTTGTAGAACCCACGAACTATCTAATGGTAATTCCGCAACAATATCATTTACCACATTTACTTTTTCAACAAGCTCTAAACTAGAGCCAGAAACACTCCGCACGTCTATTACCCGCCATATGCCCTGCTTGCCACCAACAAACGAGTATCTGTTGTTCATAATATACTCTTAACTTTTAAGATTTTATCCTTCATTATCTAGCCCTCTGGTTGCAGAAATACTTACTAGTCAGGCTAGAACACCAAAATGAATTTCGGCTGAAAAATTCTGTCAAATATCATGAGTTTCGGCTGAAAATTCAATCTAACTATTGATTATACGGAAAGATTTCGTATAATATTTTCTCTATCTAAGTAGATATGGCCTCTCAGCAACCCTCAACCAGAATTTGCCTTTCGCTGCTTGATTGAGCATCTGAGTTTTTAACGTAGTCTTCTGGATTCCACTTCATACAGTGCTACTCAATCTGAAATTGCTCAAACAGTTGGGTAAAGTCGCTCGGTTGCGCCTCGTAGTTTAACATCTGGTCACTAAGAACAACCCATTTTTGAGAACTTCGAGTCCACAGATTGCCAACGGGCTTGAGCCAACTTGTATCATCCAATGTTCCAGGTTTAACGTTGGTAATTTTGGAGTTGCGAACAGGGTTATGGAATAATCTTGTCCCGCATTTGTCACAAAATAAGCAACTCACTTCACGTCCACTATCAGAAACTCGTTTCCATTGTTTTGGCTGTCCTTGGAGAATTACAATTGCGTCGCGAGGAACGGGCATTGACATGCCAAAGGCACTGGAAGATTGCTTTTGACATTCTTTGCAGTGACACGCATAAAGTGTTAAAGGTTCAGCCCGGATCTCGTATCGAATTTGCCCGCACTGACATCCTCCAGTGTAAGGAGCGGTCATACTTTATTCCCCTAAACTAATTACTCGTGTTTATTATCTGCGATCGCTTGACCATTGTGAGTTGACAAAGTAACCCACCAAATGTTGAATGTAATTCCAAAAGTGTTTAATAGTGCGATCGCGCTTGCGGCGTTCCAGTGCAGCGACTTGTTAGCATTCGTCACTAACAATCTCAAGCTTTTGAAGCATTACGGATATGCTGCTGAAAACGGGCAACAATCTCAGGGTTTAGTTCTTCTTCTGACTGAACTATTTCTCGTTTATCCAAGACTGCCTTCACCTCAGATGGAGATGCTTCTCCCAACTCTTTTAGTAAAGCTTGAAAAGCTTGCTGTTGTTGATTAATTTCTTCTACAGGTGTTGTGTGAATTGTATAGGCTAAGGCGACTTGACGGGTTAAGGCATAAACAATGTACTGATTTAAGGAAACTCCTTCACTCTCAGCTAAGTGAATTAACTGCTGGTGTAGTGTTTCTGGTAATCGCAGTGTTAATCGACTCATAGTTAACTTTCTTCAAGTGCCAATTTGGTAACTAATTCAACAGGAGTCATTACTTGTAAACCTAGAGATTTTCTCGCATTCCTAAAGTCACGTAGGTTATAGGTTGCGACAATTGCATTTGCATTCATGGCACAATCGATGACAAGATCATCTCCTGCATCTGGGGAAGTCGGTCGCCATGAATAATAAATTGTTGTGAATTGAGAAAAACTCAACAGAGTACCTAAAACAGGTTTCAGTTCTTGCCAGCGAGTCTCAGAGAGTTTACGAGATAGAACATCTTCGTACTCATAAGCAAGGGCATTGGAGATATGAACCTGTATCAAACCAGCCAACCACGCATCAATGACTAAACCCGCAGAACTACCCTGTTTTGTTAAGCCCTCAAAAACAACATTCGTATCAATGACAACACGAAGTAAGGGTGCAGTAGACATGACACTACTATAGCACCATATTCAGTGTCATTAATACTAAAAAAGAGTGTATGGGAATAAATTGGGGATTAATTGCAATTCTAAAAGTGTTCAATAGTGCGATCGCTTGACCATTGTGCGTTGACAAAGTAACCCACCAAATGTTGAATGTAATTCCAAAAGTGTTTAATAGTGCGATCGCTCTAACTTGACCTCACGGTTTATATGCTCCACTACGATGGGCGATCGCCACAACAAACACCTGAACTAATTCATCTTCTACGGAATAGACCACCCTGTAGTCCCCGATACGGTAGCGGTAGTAGCCTGCATAATCTCCCTTGAGGGCTTTGATGTTAGGGTGTAACCGGGGAGTTTGCTCTAGCTGGTGCAAACATCGAGCAATTTTCTTCGCTAGGGCTTTGTCGGCATTGATATAAACTTTTTGGGCATCGGGGTGGAGAAGAACTTCATACATCGGAGCGAAGATTTCTCCAATTGGTGTACTGGGCTTTAGAGGTTGTCTGATTTTGCTTAACTCGCTCTAGTAATCCAGGAATTGCCAAAAGTTCCTGAGTCGCAGCTTCGCTTTCAACATTTGCCAAATAAGCTGCAAAATCAGCAAGCACCTGTAGTCGCTCTAATGATAGTTGCTTGAGTGAGTCATTGAGCTGGCGTTGCAACTCTGTTACAGATATTAAAACTTCTGATTCTATGTCATCTGTTGGAGAATTATCTATAGAACTCATGCTTATGCCTGCTTTACAACCTCAAAGTTCAATATCCATTGTAAGGCAACAGATCATGGAGAATGCGCGATCGCTTGACAATAGTGCGTTGACGAAGTAACTCATCAAATGTTGAATGTAATTCCAAAAGTGTTTAATAGTATTTGGGATTTGTCGTTTATTGGTGCGTAACTGCTAGATTAGGCGATCGCGCTTGCGGCGTTCCAGTGCAGCGACTTGTTAGCATTGGTCACTAACAATCTCAAGCTTTTGAAGCATTACGGATACGCTGCTGAAAACAGGCAACAATCTCAGGGTTTAGTTCTTCTTCTGGCTGAACTATTTCTCGTTTATCCAAAACTACCTTCACCTCAGATGGAGATGCTTGTCCCAACTCTTTTAGTAAAGCTTGAAAAGCTTGCTGTTGTTGATTAATTTCTTCTACAGGTGTTCTGTGAATTGTATAGGCTAAGGCGACTTGACGATTTATTTATTGGTTTCTTTCTTTAAAAACTGTAATCGTTCGCAAATTTCGATCAGGTGGCTCTCTTAACTCATCGTTAAGTAGCGATAAAACATAACTTGGTGGCTCCTCTGTCAATCCAATTTGGGAGTAAATCCCCTGATAATTGTCTAACTCACGATTTAATTCCTGACGAATTTCTGGGGAAGTTTCTTCTAAAATTGCCTGCTCAACCTCTAAAATAAATTCCCTCCAATATCTAAAAACCCGATTTGGCAAATCACCTCCACCATATCCACGGCAGCAAACTAAACAATGCCAAGGACTTATGTAACTTAGTAAAGTTTTAAAGTGTCTGGTTTCCAAGTTTTTAATACTTCGCAAATAACGGACTGCAAAAGCAGACAAGATAGAACAACCATAGCTTTCTTCTACAGGGTAGTAAGATGCACACTTCCAAGGCAATTGAGTCAAGGTATTCCAATTTGAGTAAAGACAGTACAAAGGAATACATGGAGACGGCTTTTGTAATGCGTTCTGAATAAGAGTGTCACATTGAAACGGTGAATCTTTATTTTTCCTGTAATAAAGATGCTTGAAAGAATTTGTTTTAATATCTATGACTTTAGCTTGTACTCTAAAACCAATCCATTTTCTGCTAGAGCCTGTGAACCACCATTCCCAATCAGCACCATTCAAACCCTCTTCGGGTTTGCTGAATGTTCGGCTATAAACCTCAGATATATGTCGGATTTTAAACTCAAGGATATTCAAGTCTGTTAAGGTTTCTTCCCCAATTTGACAATCTACAGAACGTCCTCTTGCAAGAGTATCCCATGTCCACAAAGCACGACTTCTGAAGGTATCACAAAGAGTTGGGTACATCTAAGATATAAGTTTTTGATAAAAAAATAGCTATAGGATTATTTAGCCAAAGCGATGCATGACTGTAATTATTATACAACCTACATTCCGTCTATCCCCCGTCAAAAAAAATCAGAGCCATACCATTATTAGGTATTGACTCTGATTATTGTTTATTAAGTGAACCCCAAACTAGGCAACAGTTAAATTAACTCGGACAATCATGTCGTTGTAATCTTTATTACCTGCATTCTGCATATCTTCAAAGCCAAAGACGTTATTTCCTAACAGGGTAATGTTATCTGCTCCCCTGGGATTAGCGCCTAAGAATGAGAAGTAAACAGGTCTGTCGTTCACGTTTTCTGGCCTACCATTAGTAATAATGAATGGTGCAAACAGCGAACCTGGTTCTAAAGTAGCTGTGAAAGTTGTTGTCCGGCGGTTGTTGGTTGTTAAATCAACACCAGGAACACGCGCACTTACCGCAGCTTGGGTGTAACCCGCTTCTCCGGGAAGAATGTCTGCGTTGCCATCACCGTTGATATCAACGCCGCCATTTTCATCGGTGACTCGGTAGAAGCTGACGTAGTTGTTGAAAGCTGCATCTCTGTTAACAACGAATTCAGCTTGTACTGATTGTGTGATATTGCGTAAATCAATCAGTTCAGATTGTGAGCCGCCTTGCAAACCTGTACCTAAGGGTAATGGTTGCTCAGTAGCCTGAATTCTCACTTCTAAATCTTGGAAGGTGGTGCTTCTTAACTGCCTCACCTTCCAAGCTAGGGAAAATTCATCGTTGCCTAAATCGGTGATTCTTTGGGTTGAAGCATCGGCAAATAGCACATCATCAAGTGAAATAACTTCTGCTCGGACTTCATCGGTTGTACCATTGGGCACTACATAGAATCTCAAGTTATCGCCTGAGTTAAATTCTAGTAGGCGGGTGATGTTATCTCTGCTAAAGCCAGTAGGCAATCTATGTACAGCCGAGAAAATTGCTTGCGCCCGTTCTAATGCGGCTTCAGCATAACCTGCTTCCCCTGGAGCGATTCCGTTGATTGTACCTGCGGCATCATCAACTGTAAATACACCCAGTTCATTCACCTGATTCGGTCTAGTTCTAGTGAGAGTAACTTGGAGTTGTACCGTGTCACCGCTACCACGAATTGTAAAGGTATCGTTGCCAGAATTATTCACCAGTGGCACGTCGTTGTCGGCAATGGTGACGGTGGCAGTATTTGATACACCCAAGACGTACTCGGCTTGATCAACTAAGTTGAGAATGACGGTTTCATCACCCTCGACAAAATCATCATCTACGGGGATGACTGTGACATCCACGAAGGTTTGACCTGCGATGATGGTAGCAACACCTGTTAAGTTGTTGAAATCAACGCCATTGGTAGCAGTACCTTCAACAGTGTAATTAATAGTCAGAGATTTACTGGTGTTACCCACACGGGAGATGCGGAATACTCCTGGTTGATTGCCTTCCTCTGCGGCATCGGGAACTGTGGCCACAATACTAACTACGGGAGTAGCCAAGTTAAGCGGCTTGTCTAAACCTAAGAGAATGATTTCGTTGTTGTCGATCGCAGGTGGTCTGCCTACTGAGAAGGGATAATTATTATCGTTAGCTAGTAGGAGGGTATTTTCATCTATTACCACCACAGCTTCGATGGTGACGAAGGGAAAGGTAAACTTGGTGTCACCGTCTCCATTCAAGTCATTGGGGTCACTGATATTTAGCAGGTCAACGATTTCTTCTTTGGCAACAAAACCATTGGCATCTGTTTGCGATAAATCAATCTTGAATATCTTCTTGAACTGGGCATTTGCTCCTTGACTATTGTCCCGTTCAATCACGAGAAATTCCGTTTCATTAACCACCGTTAATGCCCCGATCGCATGGTTGGGTTGTTCCATGCGGTAGTAGCCAGCTATACCCTGAAACTGCTTGGATTCTGCGTCAAATTCGTAGATACGTAAGGAATTTGGCGGATCACCCAAAACGGTACCTTCCAACATGGGATAGATGGTTTTCTTATCCAAGCTGATGGCCATGCCTTCAAATCCGCGAGAACGCCCCAAGTTGGAGAAAACTGGGTCACCGATGATTTGTTGCAGGACTGAACTATTGGTACCGGGGAAATCGCTGAAGAAACCATCAACGCCTAACTCGATGAACTGTTGATATTCTAGTCTGGGGTCGCCGTTGTAGTCTGGTGCCAGGAAGATATCTTCGTTACGGAAGGTGTAGGGGTGTAAGAGTAAGCCGACTGCATGGGCATCTTCTACTAGTGTCGTGGGTGCTTGGAGTTGACCATTTGCACCAGTAGGTACAATCAAGCGTTTGTTAGGGCCAATACCTGCTGCATAGGTAGCGATCGCTGCTAGTTCTGTCGGGCGGGTAAGGTCGCCGTAGGTGCGGGGGTCACCGCTAACAATAAAGTCGTATGGTCTGCCGTTCGCACCACCAAATAGTTGAATTAGGGGGATGTCAATGCCGGCGGCTGGCATGATGAACTGTTTGAGTTCTTGGAGATTGCCTACCTCGAAGGACTGGATAAATACTCGTTCCGGGTCAGTGAAGTCATTGTCAACTAAGGTATTAACTAGTACCTGACCTAAATTAATGTTGATGGGTGAACCATCTAAAAGTGTGCCTTCACTGGCAAAGAAGGTAGGGTGCTTGGTTTCGGGATAAATACCGATTTTGCGACCTGTTTCGGCTTCGACTTGCTTCACCAAATCAATGATTTCTGCCAGGCTGGGAACTTTCAACCCATCACGGTCAAAGTTGGTTCCCCGTAAATCTGGGAGACGTTCAATTGAATTGAGGGTCTTGATTTCTGCTAAGGTGAAATCTTCTGTAAACCAACCTCTGATAGTGCGACCATCAATAACTTTGGTGGTGAAACGGTCAGCAAATTCTGGACGTTCGTTCACATCAGTGCTGGTGTCAGTTCTATTCACTGAACCATCAGCATTGAGGATAGCCAAGGCATTTTCGTGACGCGCTACTAAATAGCCATCTTTAGTAGCTACCAAATCAGGTTCAATGAAATCAGCCCCGTCGGCGATCGCGAGTTTATATGCTTCTAAGGTATGTTCTGGACGTAAACCACTCGCTCCCCGGTGACCAATTACCAAGGGTGCAGTTCCATCTAAGGTGGCAAACTCAGGGGTTGCTAGAACGGCGGGGTTATCAGGCGATCGCACAAATTCCCCGGTTAATTGGTCACGCACTTGGTCGCCTGTACCAGGGAAGTCTGTAAAGTAGCCATCAACACCTAAATTGATGAAATCTATGTACTCTAAAACTGGATTGCCGTTGTAGTCAGCAGCTAGGAAACGTCCTTCGTTGCGGAAGGTATAAGGATGTACCAACAAGCCTGCGGTGTGGGCATCTTTCACCAAGGTTGTGGGTGCGGTGAGGGTTTTATCGGCATCGTTAACAACGCCATCACCATTGACATCATCGGCTTGACCGTCACCATTTAAATCCACACCCCGAACCGAGATAATCATCCGTTTCCAGGGGCCAATTCCAGAGGCGTAGGTGGCAATTTCTTGTAAACCTGCTGGTGTTCGCAAATCTGCGTAGGTACGGGGGTCGCCACTGACTACGAAATCATAAGGTTGAGTTTCAATCAGCGAACCATCAAGATTAATATCAATGGCATCGAATAACTGAACTAGAGGAATATCAGTGAGTTGACTCAGCTTTTTGAGGTTGGCAACTTCAAAGGATTGGATATAAATCCGACTGGGGTCAGTGAAACCAGTTTTTTCTAGAGTTGCTAACAAGGGTGCTTCCAGCGATAAACCCAGGTCATCATGGAAAGTTGGGTGCTTGGTTTCTGGGTAAATGCCAATTTTCTTACCTGTATCAGCTTCTACTTGCTGAACTAACTCGATGATTTCCTCCAAGGTAGGAATTTCATAGACACCGTTAAACACTTGGGGACGGAAACCTTGCGGCATAATTGCCCGCAGGGTTTTGATTTCTGCTAGGGTGAAGTCAGAAACAAAGAAACCTTCTTCAGCTACGCCATCGACAATTTTGGTGGTGAAGCGATCAGCAAATTCTGGACGAGAGGCGACATCAGTGGTATTGATGATATTAGGTTCGTGACGGGCAATTAATACACCATCTTTCGTAGCCACCAAATCAGGCTCGATGAAGTCTGCACCGCGCTCAATCGCCAGTTTGTAAGCGCCTAAAGTATGCTCTGGTAGTTCCCCACTAGCTCCCCGGTGACCAATGACAATGGGTGCTTGACCATCTAAGGTATTTAATGTGACAAAATTGGGTGTATCAATGGGGGCTTCTATCAGCTTACCAGTGGCATCAAAATGTAACAGGTAAGGGCCAAATTCTTCACCAATCCAGAAAGTGCCATCGGCGGCAATTACCAAAGACTCAGGATCGAAATCGGCACCAGTTAACAGGCGATCGCTTGTGTTTTCGTTAACAATCTGGAAGGGGATTTTATTGTCAGGGTCGGATAGTTGCACAAAGTCCAACACATTGACGCTACCATTACCCCCCTCAGTACCCCGGAAACTGGGGTCAACGCGATAAATCCGCAGTAAATAATCAGGACTATTAGTCTTGCTACCAAAACCATTGTCAGACAAGAACCAGAAGGAACTATCATCGGCAACCTGAACGGCACTAAACCCTTGAATTGGCTGTTTGGCAAAGGGTACATTGCGTCCGTTGGTATTACCTGTAATGGCATTACCTGATGGTGGCCCCTCAGCAAAGGTATCAGCCGGGAGGGAGGCAAAACCAACGAGTGTTACCTGGGGTGTTGTTGTCAAGTTATTGGGTAACTCCAGAATGCCGAGTCTGGCAGGAGTGGGCCCAGCAACACCAAAATCGTTATCGTTCAATAAAGCCAGAGTATTGGGTGCTACTAGTGCCAGGCCTTCTAATTTTTCTACCCCGGTGTAACCCAACTGCGCTGCATTGGCAATTAGGTTCTTGGTTACAGGGGTAATGTTGGCAGCAGCTAACTCAGCCGGGGAGAGTTGTTCAATGGTCTTATCAGCTGGCAAAGTGAAGTTAGCCGAGTCATTTATGTTGGTCGCTTGTGCTAAATCAATCTCGTAAATCAGTTTGTTAGCATCTGCACCAGAGCGATCGTCTCTTTCAATAACCGCAAATTTTCCATGACCTAGTGAAACAGCATCGCCAATTTTGTCTGTTCTGGCGTTACCACTGCCTGTAATATCATCAAGCAGATATAAATACTCGCCCGTGACAGTTTTGGAGATGACATCAAATTCCAAAATTCTTAAATTCCGAGAATTTCTGGATGTGGCATCATTGGTGACATCAGGGTTATCAATGGGACTTTGAATAAAAGCGTAAAGTTTATTACCTTCCAGTGCTACAGCTTCAAAACCCCGGTTATTGCGGCGTTGGGCATAAACTTCTGGGAAAATTTCAGTGCCAAATGTGCCGGCTGGTTGGTCTGGGTCGGATGCCGTAGCGGTGCCTTTGGGGATAAAGCGGTCAATCAGTTTACCGTTGCTGTCAAAGTGGTAAATTGCCGGACGGTATTCATCCACCAGCCAATAATCACCATTGGGGGCAACGACAATTCCCTCTAAGTCAGCGCCAAATGGATCATTAGGTAAGGGATTATTGTCTAAATCCACGCCAATTTCATCAGTGTATGCCAGACCACCAGCCGCAGCTTGTAAGTTAGGCAATCCAGTTAATGGGGTTGTACCATCTTGGCGAAATAACCCAGTGCGCTTGGTAATTGTAATTTCGCCTGTGCTGCGGTTAAGTTCAAAGCTGATAACTTCTGGTTGGAAGTCGGGTAATAGAAATGGTCTGTTGAAACCGATGGGTTCGCCATTGGGGCCACGGTCTGTATGGGTGACGAATTGCAAATTGCCGTTAGCGGCAATTCCTTGGAAGTATAGCCCAGAGAAACCACCAAGAAAAATATCTTCGCCGGCGCTGGTTGTGCCTAATTTGGGTAGGTCTTGAAAGTCGTAGTTCGTGAGTCTGGGTTGTGCCATAGGATTACGGGGATTGTAAGTACTGGTGTCAATATTTAGTGGATTGGGGAAAGCATGGGCGATGTTTTCCCAAGGCACGAATTTAAAGTTGGTGTTGACGTTTTCTAGTTCGCCGTCATCTTCAACTAATTTGGCTGGGTCGTTATTCCCATCCTGGGTAACAAATAGACCATAGGGGAAGTTGGGGCCTAACGGCACGTTAATTACATCTGCACCGTCGGACTCTTGTACGCCATCAATTGCCCCATTGCCACCAACAGCAAAGCGTCCTAAGAATTCGTTGTTACCTTGGCGATTGTAGACAGCAAAGGTGTTATCTCCTTGACTGGATGCGAGTAGGTAGCCTGTACCATTGGCACCGTAGTATATAGTCAGTCCTTCGACATCGGCGCTGAGATTGCTGCCACCCAGGTCTGTCACTTGATCGATAAGTGTGCCAGTTGTGCCGCCATTCGGTTCTGCCTGGAACTTCCAGATGCCGACATTTTCCTGACCGATGTAGAGGAAGCCTGTTTCCTGGTCTGCCACCATCCCCTCGGTTTGGGGATCAAATCCGGCTGTGGTGGGTACGGTGAATTCCCGGACTCGTTCCACCCCAATTGTGCCGTTACCTGTATCAATTAGTCTGTACTGGGCAACATCTCCGGTTTCACGGCGATTGGCGAAGACATAGTAATCATTGGTGATGGGGCTACGGTATAAAGCTAGCCCGTAAGCACTGCGTTCGTCTACCAAGAAAGGTGGCTCAAATGGTGCTGCTTGGAAGAGAGTACCTACGCTGCTGTCAGTGATCACTTCTAAGTATTCACCGTCAGCGTTAGCATAGGGATTTATTTTGAAAATAACTAGTGTATCGTTTTCGCGATCGCTCGCTACGGCAATATCTACAGATTCCCCACCTAATTGAAAACCGTATTGCAAATCAACGTTGTTGTAGCGCACATTACCAGGATTAACTGTCTGCAATAAATTACCAGACAAGTCATAAACCCGCAGTCCAGCATTTTTGACTGCTGTTAGTACCAAGCTGTCGGCTGAGTTTGTGGCATTAACATAAATTGCTGGATCATCAGCATCAGCGTTTTGATCAACAATGGACTGTGCTGGATCTTCATCATCAAACAGGTCAGGGCGGGTTTCGACTCTGGGTGCTACTGTGGGGATGAGGTCTGCACTCAAGGTCAAGATTTGGGTGAATTGATTGGGATTAAAGTTGTTATCACTCA
This sequence comes from Nostocales cyanobacterium LEGE 11386, assembly GCA_015207155.1. Taxonomy (GTDB): domain Bacteria; phylum Cyanobacteriota; class Cyanobacteriia; order Cyanobacteriales; family Nostocaceae; genus LEGE-11386. Next base: position 36,541 of record JADEXK010000006.1, read on the forward strand.
CCAAGACAATGGATTGACGACCATCTGCAAGTGTGGGGCCAAAGGCTAGACCTTCGACGTTATCTAGTCCAGTCTCTAGATTTAAATCATCGAGATTCAACAGCAAGCGCTTGTGTGCAGGTTGAATAGCTGCTAATTTCTCAGGACTTAAATCGTTGAGGGAATCGTAAAAGCTAATATCAGTTGCACCTTGCAAGCTGACTTCGTAGATTTTGATGGTGTTACCCACGCCCACAGCAAAAGAACGTTCTAATGCTAGTAAAGTGCCACGGTTATCAATGGCTAGTAAATCTACTAAACCATTGTCGCTGAAGCCCGTTTCTGGTACTGGTGGTACAGCTACCGGGTCAGTGATGTAAAGATATTCCTTTTCTGGCTGTCCCGAAAACAGGTTGTATTGCAAAATCCGAGAAGGACTACTACTGGTAACTGAAGCCCGATCGCCATCTTGGATCAGAGCATTTTCGGTAGCAGTGTACAAGGTTTTTTGGTCGGGTGTGATGGTGAGACTTTCAAACGCCAAATTATTCCGCACCCCGGAAATTTGTGTATCTCCAGCATCGATTATGCCATTACCGTTGGTATCTTCGATGACTGGTAAAAACTTACTGGGTACAGGTAGCGATCGCAATTCTTCTCCTGTTAAGGAAAACTCTTTAATGAAGGGGTCACTAACACGACCGGCATTTATATTGGCTTCACCCTCAGAAGAAACAAAAATAGTTCCATTTTGAGTTAAGGCAATACCTTCAGGGTCAACAGTTAGGGCGGCAAAGAAGTTACCGTCAGCATCTTTGAGGGGAGTGACATTAGTAAAATTCACCCCAGATGTCGCCGGGTCAAGAGTGAAAGTATAGAAACGGGCCGGGCCAAATTGCGAGCGATCGTCTGAGATGGAGTAGTAAAGGTTATTCGCGGCATCGTAGGTAACACCAGACAATCCACCCAGTGGCGTAGCTACACCATTTACTGTTCCCGCTTCACCAGGGGGAATAAAGCCTGTGGTAAAAGTAGTTTGTCCCTCAAACCTGACTTCCCGGAGGGTTTTACCTGCTTGTGTTGGGCCAGCCTGCACATCTACCCATACTAAGCGATGGTCGGAACTGGGGAAGGGAAAAGTCCCTACAGGGGAGAAATTTGGGTCTGTATTGAGAGGCCAGAAAACTTGTGAATTAACAATTTGCAAATCAGAGGAAGGTAGTACATAATCTGCCCGCAAATTGCCGGGGTTCCCATCGGCAAAGTCGGCTGTATCGAAAGCCGGGTTACCTCTGTGGTTGAGGTTAGCACCACCTTGTAAAGCCGATTGTTGGACACCACCAGAACTACTGGGGATGAAATTAGTATTGATGCCGGGGTTTTGTAATAGCTGGAGGATAGCATTGTCAAAACTGTCCCCATCAAAAGGATCTGCGTTCTGGTCGCCCATAATCACAAACCGGGAACCAGGATTTAAACCACCCAGTTGACCTGCATCATCATAAATGTAATCGCCGTTTCCAGGGGTTACGTAATCTGCCCACAGGCGAATCTCATCATGGTTACGCTTACCGTTGCGGTCTTCCGGCCCATCGAACACAGGCGGCGTAGGATGACTAGCTAGAACGTGAATGATTTCTCCATTTACTCGGATAGGCACATCCCAGTGACTTTTAGAAGAGAGACGCAATATTTCTTGTTCTTCTGCTGAGTACCAAGGAGTGTCAGAATTGGGAAGGGCAATGGTAGGTAGTAAAGAATCCGGCATATCCTTCCACAGAAAGTTTTGGAAGGTGCGGACATTAGCAGTGTCAATTTCATACTTAGACAGCAACAACATCCCGAATTGACCAGGGAAATTGCCAAAGCCAAAAGCATCATCACCATATCCCGGTGCGCCTGGGGTGGTAACGACTACACCGTTATTATTTAAATCAAACCCAGAAGCAATACCTGTATTCGAGGGTGCAATGTAAAAGTAGGGATAATCAACTGGGTCTGCACCGTTTTGGCTAACTGCAAGGTAATTTTGCAGAAATAGTTCAACAGCTTCTGTGGGATTCCCTTCAAAGTAATCGAACTCATTGATTAACAGCACATCTGGGTTATTGCGCTGAATGATTTCGGCAACAGCTTTGGCTTGAGGATTGTTAGGGGTAGATAAATCGCTGACTAATTGACCATCAGCGTTGCGATTCAGGGAAGCATTGAACTGAGAAAAGCGAACTGTACTAGTAGTTACCATTTATTAGTCCTTCAAAGTGGAAAAAGACTTCTTGCTTCTGTGGTTCAATAAATTACTTTTAAACCGCAGAGCCACAGAGAGCGCTGAGAAAATATGTGATCGCCTGGCGTTGCACAAAATTATTTTCAATTAGATATCTGCGTTTTCTGGCGTGACTTGTGCAACATCCCCACGCCATAACCCAGCATGATGAATGAACCCAAAAGAGTTACAGGTTCATTGACAGGTTGGGGAGTTATTTGACTTACTATCAATTGCGATTCTTCAGTAACATCAAATACATCTACAACACCAATGCCAAGGACGTAATCTCCAGCAGTGAGAAATGTATAACTGAAAGGCGCATTGACCAAAGGGATCACAGAATTGTTAATTGTCACAAAGGCGCTATCAACAGGGTCTTTGATTGCAAAGTTCCAGTTGAAACTAAAAACATCACCAGCCTGTACATTTGTAAAAGTTTGCTTGATGGCAGAACCTTGAACAGCAAAAGCATCTACAGCGTTGAGCAGACTATCAGCAGGTATGCTCAAAAATTCTTCTAGACTATCGGCACCACCACCAGTAGGAGCATTACTCAAATCAGTGCCTGATTTAAGTATTACTTGATTTGATGTTGTGGTGACATCTCCAATTCTTTCCCAAGTACTGAAATCAAGGTTGAGAATTGCTGCATAGCTGGGGTTAGCTAAAGCCAAACTGCTCAAACTTAATAAGCTGACAGTGCTGGCGGTGAGAACTGAATGTTTGATTTTTGTCAACATAAGGTGGGGAAGGTGGGGAGTGATATACTCTCTGAGCGCTACAAAATTAGGCTTTGCAGAGATTTTGCTGGTTTTGTGGGATGGGCAGCGTTCGACTGAGCGCTCACGCCGAAGTCTTGGCCATCCCTTGTATTTTCAGGCGGGCAAGATGCCCACCCTACAAGAGTCATCCTTTGATTCAGCAACGCCCAAAATTACTTGGTGACCTTTGCGGTATGCGCTACGCGAAGCAAAAAAGACTACTTAACCCAGCAACGCAACTAGAACACAAAGTTGTAAATACTATTCAATGAATCTACGGTGATGTTGTCGAAATTAATAAACGGTCGGAAAATTGCATCGCCACTTGGGCCATCACGGTCAAGTTCTAAAACAGCACTATTGGGACTACTACCTTGGACTAACCGGATGTAACCATCGGTGATCGCATCGCTGCCGTTATACCCACCAGGAACTAAACTATCGAGTAACTCGGTTAAGATAACTTTGTCGCTACCCGGTGTAAAATCAACGATGGTATGACCTACATCACTAATTCTGGTGTAAACAAACTGGTCGTTACCTTCACCACCTGCGATCGTTTTTCTGCCAGGGCCACCCACAATCACATCGTTGCCAGAAGTGCCTGTAATATCTCTGCGACCAGGACGGGTATTAATCACATTATCGACACTGTACAAATTCAGCCCAATAATCACTGGATCGTGGTCGGAAGAACGGAAAGCATCAGGACTGAATAAACTTTCTACCTGTCCTGGTGACTTGAAGTTGATGTTGTAGTCCAGAACATTGGGTTCATCGGCGTTGATGTGCCACTTGGCAGCACCCGTAACTTGAGCTGCTAAACTGCCATTGGCTAGGACATGATCTAAGGAACCCCACTGCCCATTAAAAACAAAGGAGTAACTACTATTGGCTATTTGGTTTTGATATCCAGCAATTTCCAAAGCTCTAATGGGATCTTCTTGGGCATAGGCGTTAATGTCACCCATAATCAAGTAATCAGGGTCATTAATACCTGTGGGATTAGTAGCTAACCAAGCTGCTAAATCTTGGGAAGCTCGAGTCCGGGTACCATTGGAAAGACCTTGACCATCGCCAATATCTGCATCACCTTCATTTCCAGAACTGGAACCTTTGGACTTGAAGTGATTGACAACTGCGGTAAATTCTTCACCACTGGAGTTTTCTTGGAATGTCTGCGCTAGGGGTTTACGGTTATCATCATCAAATGCCCCTTGACCAAAGCCATCGGGGACTGTGGCAGCTATACCAACGGGGGTAACATTACCGGGTTTGTAGATAAAGCCAACGGCGATCGCATCAGTACCTAATTGGGGCAGACCTGGGTCTATTAGAGCATAAGTACCAGCGCCAGCAACGGCATTTAAGCCGTTAACTAAATCCTGAATCGCACTATTAGGCCCATAGCCATCGTTCTCAATCTCGATTAATCCGAGAACATCTGCATCTATACCCAGGATGGCTTGAATAATTTTGTCGCGTTGTCGATTGAACTCAAATAAGTTATCAGCGCCTCTAGGTGTGGGGAAGCCACCACCCAGACCATCGCCGTTAAAGTAGTTGAGGACGTTGAAGCTAGCAACTTTGAGCGTACCACCGACATCTGGCGCTATCTCTGGGCGCGGATTTGCGGGGATAAAGTTTGCGGGATCTACTGGCTGGATACGATAATCACCAAAGCGAGCATCTAAAATGCCTGATAAGCCGATAACTGTGTCACCACCGCGCAGCGTATTTTCTGCGCTTAAAGGTTCACCACTGCGACCATGAATTATTGGGTCGGGGTTTTGAATACCTTGGCCGTCATCTAAGATAATCCGGCGCTTGGCAATTTCTGCTTGATAAGCGGTATTACCACTGATACTAGGCGCGTTGAATTGGGTATATTGCTCTAATCTGCCATCGGTTCCTGGCTGGTTAGTGTCACCATCGGAGGATAAAACAACTTGCCCAAATCGTCCTAGTTGGAAATGCTCAGTTACTGTTAATGTTTGGGGAATAACGACGCGCATCCCTTCAACGGCTTCTAGGTCGTTAATATCTACTAAGGGGAAAGTGAGGACTGTGGCTGCGGGTAAGGGATTATTCTCACTGACTAGAGTGACATTTGTCAGGTTTCTCAGTTGCGTTAGACTGCTACCACCACTAGCAAATTCACTGACTTCACCAGTGATTAGTACCTTGTCACCAACTTTGACATCTACCCCGAAATTGTCATCAAAGACAAAAATACCTTCTGAAGTTAAAGGATTATCATCTGCATCTGCGTCTTCTTCTTGGACGTAGAAGCCGCGCAGATTTTGCACACCGCCAGCCGCTTGGAAGTCACCAACGACAATACCTTCAATCGTTTTGAAACTACCAAGGAAATTTGCGATCGCTCCACTACCCTGAATTTCATGAATCTTGGTAATCTCAGTTATTACATTATTGTCAGTAATGGTGGCAATAATTGAGGGAATATTCAGCGCGTCATATGTCACATCACTGCTAGTTACCGTGTGGCTAATGGTACTAGAATGTGTACCTTCAACGACATCATCATCAATGGCAATTACTGTGACTGTTTGCGGTACGTCCCAATTATCTGGTGTAAAGACGACTGTGGTTGGTGTAGTCGTTGTCTGGTCATCGGGAAAAATATTGATGGAGACATTGGCTGTGGGTTGAGTATTCAGAACTAAGGTGTAAGTATCTGTTTCACCCCCCTCTGTGACATTGGTACTACCACCAGATTCAATTAAGGTAATCCCAGGTAATGCGGTGGTGGAAACTTGCAAATCATCAATTGCCAATCCATGATCACTCCCAGGATTGTCTATATCTGTCCAACGCAACCAAATTTCTTCTCCTGGTGCTAGGGATAAACCAGTGAGAGTATCAGAAACGTTGGCTCGGTTGGTGTTAGTATTACCATTTAAAGCACCAGCTGTGCTGGTAGCAATTGGACCTAAAAAGTCCAGGGAATCAACATCAACCCAAGTACCAGAAGTTAAGTCAGTGGCTCCAATTTGATAAGCAAAATCTAGTTGATGTTGGGTTGTATTTCCGCCATTACGCCATTGTTCACCGATGTAACTCACCCCAAGAGTGTTGATAACGGCGTTGGTATCGTTAAAGAAGCGCACTCCGTAGTGAATTGTGCCAGTACTACCGGATGCCACGGAACCCAAGGCTCTGTCAGCGTCTCCTGTGGCACCAAAGCTGTAGAGACTACCAGTATTACTACTGCCAGTACCAGCATTGATTGTAGGACGGGTAGCATACCAACCAGGGATAGTTACGGTATCTTCCCAAGGTTGACCAGTTCCGGAACTAATTAGACTGTTGAAGTCTTGGAAGTATGGATTACTCAGGGAAATAACACCCGGAGGTAAGGTCGTTATTACTGGTACGGAAACCTGTAAATCATCAATTGCCAACCCATGATCTGTACCAGAATCGTTGATATCTTCCCAGCGCAACCATATTTCTTCTCCGGGTGCTAAAGAGAAGTCTGTGATAGTATCTGCAAGGCTGACTCGGTTAGTACTAGCATTGCCATCTAAAGCACCGGCTGAACTGGTAGCGATGGGCCCTGTAAAGTCGAGGGAATTAAAGTCAATCCAAGTGCCAGAAGTTAAGTCAGTGGCTCCAATTTGGTAAGCAAAGTCTAGTTTTTGTTGAGTTGTATTTCCCCCGTTACGCCATTGTTCACCGATGTAACTGACTAAGAGAGCCGAGATAGTAGTGTCAGTATCGTTAAAGAAGCGCGCTCCGTAGTAAATTGTACCAGTAGTATTAGAAGCTACGGAACCCAAGGCTCTTTCAGTGTCTCCTGTGGCACCGAAGCTGTAAAGACTACCAGTATTACTACTGCCAGTACCAGCATTGATTGTGGAACGGTTAGCATACCAACCAGGGATAGTTACGGTATCCTCCCAAGGTTGACCAGTACCAGAATTAATCAGATCATTAAAGTCTTGGAAGTAGAGATTTTTCAGGGAAATTACCCCTGGTGGTAGAGTTGTCGCCATAAATTCTTTACCAGTGTTTAGAGAGGTGGAAAATGCCAATTTCAGGAGGCTGCCAAATCCAAAAAAATCCCAAATTTCTTGTGTGGGATAAGCAGGATGCCTACACCACAAGAGGTCTAATTTATTTCTGGAAAATCCCTAAAGTCCGGGAATGCTCAAATTAACGCGAACAATTATGTCGTTGTAATCTAAGTCACCACCACCGGGTAGGTCTTCAAAGCCAAAGGTGTTATCACCTAGTAAGCGGATATGATCAACCCCACCAGGGTTTGCCCCTAAGTAAGGAAAGTAAACTTGGCTGGTTTGTCCGTTGAGAACTTGGTCTACGGTACCGTTGCTAATAATGAAAGGTGCAAATATGCTTCCTCCGGTTAGCTGTCCTGTGAAGTTGGCAGTTCCTTGGTTAGCAACTCGCAAATCGATACCAGGAACCCGACCTCTGACGGCGGCTTGAACATAACCAGCTTGTCCAGGGAGAATGTCGGCACTACCATCGCCGTTAACGTCAATACCGCCTTCGGGATTGACAACTTGATAAAAACCGACCAAGTTGTCAAAAGCAGCTTCGCGGTTGACTGTAAATTCTGCCCTGACTTCTATACCTGCTAAACCCCGCAAATCAATTAGTTCTCTTTCTTGCTGTCCTTGGAGTCTAGTTCCTAGGGTGTTGGTTTGGTTGGTGTTTTCAACGGTGACAACTAAGTTGTTGAAGGCTGGGTTATTTTGCTGATCTCGCCAAGCAAGTTGGAAGGTATCGCTACCTAAATCGCTTACTTGTGCGGCATTCCCATTATTTGTACCGAAAAATACATTGGCATTCTGCCCGGCTATCACTGCGTCTGTAGTGGCATTTTCTACTAAGTAAAACACCAGACGAGAATTATTACTCAATCCTGTTAAGGTGCGAGACAGTTGGCTAGGGTCATAACCATCAGGATTATTAGCGATCGCTGAAAATATCACTCGCCCACGACTTAAGGCTGCTTGCAGGTAACCTTGTTCTCCTGGGGCTATACCATTGACGCGGTTTTGCTGATCATCAACGATGAACACACCAATTTCATTCACCCTAGTGCTGTTGACGGCATCAATGGTGATGCGGATATTAGCGTTGTTGTTGACTGTAAAGCTGTTGTCAGCATTACGCCTGGTACTAGCATCTGCCAGGTTAATGGTTCTGGGGTTATCCGGTCGGAAGCCTTCATCAGCAATACTAAAGCGGGTTTCACCAAAGATTGCTTGCAGATACTCAGCTAAAGCATCTTGTTCTGAACCTGCGGGGGCAAAATCAAAAGCCCCACCTGGCAGATCCAAGGGGGCATCGATTATACCATTACCATTAACATCAGTGGTTTCACCCCGGAAGTCTAAGCGATTGGCAAGGGCGGCGTTATCTTGCACAAACCGGGGGAAGGGATAGCCGTCGCCACCTAAACCTGGTGCTGTGGATGATATTGCTGTGCCGGCGAGGAAGTTTAATGTCACTAGGCGGAAGGTGCGGTTAGGGTCGCCAATTAACTGACCATCCTGTACAACCACATCCAAAGGTGAACCATCTTCGTTGACTACAGTTAAACTCCGGACGCGATCGCCTTGTTGGGTAATATCTCCGTTATTATCAAAGGCGATCGCGCTTCTGGTGGGATCAAAACTAAAGTTAACACCACTAACTTGCGGAAACTGTCCGGGTGTGCGTCCAGGGGCTGTAGCTGCAACTCCATGTTCCAATAACCACTTTAACTGCTGGGCAGTGACTGTGATTAAACTCAAACCATTATTAAACCGGAGAGAGTTCTCCACATCTAATTGGGAAACATCGCCAGTTTGTTTATTTGGTGCTAAAACACTGGGTTGAGTCGGTAGTCTAGCTGCACCAGAGGCATCAACTGCACCACCAGATCCATCAATTGCGCCGATGCTATCACGAATACCACCGCCATTTTTTAAGGAAATGACTACTGTCGGGTCAATTTGTCGGGCTTGCCACAAGTTAGCATCTGCTGTTAAATTCCCAAAGTTAGTTTCTCTGGTACGAACATCATTACGTATCCCGTTGAGGAAAACACTCGCTCCACCTACAATTAAGTTATCTCGAGTAGCGATAACATTGCGGATACCTGTAGTAATATCTACTATGTTTTGGTGTTGTGCGTTGGCGGCAGCATTTGTAAAAGTAGTAATATTGCCAGCAGCATCGAAATCGGCAATCCCAAATACCCGATCCACTCCAGCTTGGTCAGTAGCATAAGCCCCATTAATTAGGGGATTGAGTGAGTCAAGTTGAATGATGCCATTTTCGTCAAAAGTCGCTACTAAGCGTCCGACATACTTATAATTAGCTTCTGTATTAACTACTAATACAGGTTGATTATCGGCGGCAGTTCTCACAATTGGGTAAATGTCTCCGGCAGTATCACCAGCTCGCAGGAGATCATTTTCATCAGCCAATATGGTATGGGAACCACCGGCAATGATGACATCTACATCTGTTAATCTTGGGGTTAATTGGTCAACATCAATATCTAATTGCTGTAAGTGTGTCAGCAAAACAATTTTATTGATACCCTCTGCCGTTAATATATCAACTTGGCTTTGAATGATTGCTGCTAATGTGTCAAAATCAACAGGATTTTCAGGAGCAACACCTAAACGACCAGGGTTAGAAATTACTGGTAATAAAGGTGTGGTAGCTCCCACAATGCCAATTACTTGGTCATCTTCAGTATCCAAAATCCCATCATTGCCAGGCAACGTAATGACTGTACTTCTGGCAATTTGTCTGGGGATAGTGCTGGCTTCTGCTGTATCTTGATTTGCTGCTAAATCTTGAGTTCCCAAGCCCCCATCAGGATTTGTGGAGCTGGCTATCTCTGGAGTAAAGTCTATGTTGGCACTTAAGTAAGGAAAATTGGTTCCCGGATTTCCACCACCCGCGCGGAGAATATCCCGGACTTGTCTGACACCCAGGTCAAATTCATGGTTTCCCAAAACAGAAGCCTGAATCCCCAGGGCATTCATGATACCAATATCACCACGTCCAATCACTGGGGCGGAAGAGCTTCCCAAACCTCCTAAACCATTGAGGCTGGTATCGCTAGAGGCATTTAAAAATACTCCAGGAATAAAGTTATCCCCAGAAGAAAGAGTTAAAGTATTTGCTAATACATTATCGCTGACCCCAAAAGTTGTTGTATCTGTATTCGTCCGTAGGCGATTAATAACTGCCGAAAAACGCACAGCATCAGAGGTCTGAGGAGTAGTCCCCGCAGCATCGATGCCACCTTCAAAATCGGAAGCGTGAAGAATCTGGAGTGTAAATGTCATTTTTCTGGGAAGTAAAATGACTGCAACTGCATAGATGCACTTAGCAGCCGGAGCGCATGATAGATCCAGGTATGTACCAGAAAATGGTTACATACCTGATTAATCAGTATTAATTCGGATATAGTGCTCTCAAAATATCCCAGTTAGATTAAGAAACAGCTAGCAAAAGGTTAAAACAACAAATTGTTACAGGTACAGGACTAAATAAACGTGAGTTCGACCACTATCAAAAACCCCTCTCCAAACCTCTCCCCTGGGAGGAGACAGGCTTTGAAACCTTGATTTTTAGTTCAAAACCAGGGATATTTTTGCCCCTCTCCGACACGGAGAGGGGTTGGGGTGAGGTTCATCGAATTCACGTTAAATAATACCAATTCAAAATTCAAAATTAAGACAGCCAGACTTCAAAGGGCGACAATCATCCCTAAAGCAAGCCAGATAATTGATATTTACCTAAAAGATTTGCCTGCTCTACTTCCTGACATTTTTTAGTTTTGTTGAACTCACGTTTAGCTTACTTCTCACCATTACTGAATTCAATAAGTCTTAGGAGTATTGAGTTCCCTGTAAACATCTCTGTAAGATTATGGAAAAACCATGATTACATCAAAATTTCTAGAAACAATGGCTTTATATAAGTATGTCGGCGGGAATAAATCAAACTATGTGTTTTGCAATGTAAAATAATTGTAATTCAGTTCGTAGTAAGGACTTTAGTCCTTAAATAACGGCTAAGGCCCTTACTACAAACCTTTAATTATTTACGCCGTCCTACTTAGCAAATGGCAAAATCAAAAAATGTTCAATCATCAAACACACCACAGAAGTCAAATTACTTCAGAATTACACAAAATGGGGATTGATTATGGTTGTACTGACCTTTCTTACAATCCCTACTATGAATTTAAAATTTATGTCTTTTTCCCCTAAAAAAGATTGGCGTTATCAAATCCAAGACATTGCGCGAGGATGGCTGTTTTCAGATGTCAATATTGATAGTTTTCCTAAAACCGTTATCCTTCCGTTGGAAAATCCTGATTTACATGACCACTCGTTATTTGTTTCCCAACTATCTGAAAGTAAAACTTATCGATGTATCTCTATTGGTAAATATCAAGACCATTTAGTGGGCGTTCTCAAAAGTAAGTTTGGCGCTCCTGCTGTAGCAATGACTATTGATGTGCTAGCCAGTTTGGGAGTAACGAACATTATTGGTGTTGGCTTTTGTGGTGGACTCCAAGAGTATATTCAATGCGGAGATATTGTCTTACCGTTGGCTTGCATTCGGGATGATGGTACAAGTGTTCGTTATGTCGCTGAAGCTTACCCTGCTGTTGCTGATATCTACAGCTTAGATATACTGCGTAATTTAGCAGCAGCTACTCATCATCCTTGGCATTGCGGGTTGGTCTGGAGTACAGATGCTGTATTATTGGAGACTTCTGACTTAGTAGAATATTGGTCAAGTCGTGGTGTGAGTGGTGTAGACATGGAGTCAGGCGCGCTTTTTACCATAGCAAGATTATTGGGTGTGCGTACTGCTGTCATTCTTGTAGCGAGTGACAACCCAGCTTCTGGTCAAGAAATGGAGCCTGACAAACTATCGGCTGGAATTGCAGCAGCTGTCAGTTTAAGTTTTGAGTTTGCCAAGAAAACTTAGTTTGGTTTAAGTAAACTAAGGTTTTGAAAACCTGGTTTTCCACTATCTGATTATCTGTTCCTCTGTACCTATACTTTGACTATCAAGATAACCATTTGGTTATTCTTGAGGCTATCTTTAGAAGGCTGGAACCCTTAAGGCGACACCCGGATTTGAACCGGGGGATGGAGGTTTTGCAGACCTCTGCCTTACCACTTGGCTATGTCGCCGCACTCACGAATCACTATCATACCAACATTTTATCTGAATTTGCACCTCCCAAGGAGAAAATTTTGCTGGATTTCAGAAAATTCAGTAGTCACAGGCATTTTGACATCAAAAGCAATGGTATGGCTGAGTAGATATTTGTGGAGATAGCATGAGGAATTGATGAATTTTTGCCAAAGATGAGTGACGTAAAATACCAAAAAAAGACAATATCAGTCTTAAGATGGATGAAAAATCAGTTTTTTTAAGAAATTAGATGTCTATATGTGGTTTTTAGTTCTATGATTACATGAAAATCATTCAGACCTGGATCAGTTGTATTCCCGAAAAAAGAATCAGATGTTAAGACACACACACGGCAATCAGTAAATAATGAATCAAGTGTCTCCCTTATCCATTGCTCAAGTGACAGATACCCATCTGTTTGCTTCGGAACATCACAAAATGCTGGGAATGCCTACTACACAATCTTTCCAGACAATTATAGAGAGATTAAAGCAACTACGGACTGAACTTGATTTACTACTGCTAACAGGGGATTTATCTGGCGATGGCACACCTGAGTCCTATGAAAACCTGCAAAATCTACTAAATCCACTACAAATACAAACTTATTGGCTACCAGGGAATCATGACTGCGCGATCGCCATGGATGATATCTTAAATATGGGGATGATTTCCCGGCGCAAGTCTTTTCAGCGTGGTGGTTGGAATTTTATCTTACTCAATTCTTCTGTTCCTGAATGTGTGCATGGTTATCTTCCAGGTAAAACATTAGATTGGTTAGACTCGGAGTTAAAAATATTGGGTAATAACCCTACAGTGGTAGCGCTACATCATCCACCTTTTCCGGTAAATTCTGCGTGGCTAGATACCAGTACCTTGAAAAATCCTCAAGAGTTTTTTGCTGTTCTTGACCGTCATCCACAAGTCAAGTTAGTTTTATTTGGTCATATTCATCAAGAATTTCAGCACCAGCGTCACACGGTTGACTACCTCAGCACCCCGTCAACTTGCATTCAGTTTCAATCAAAAAGCCCAACTTTTGTAATCGACCAACAATTACCTGGATTTCGTTTGTTCAAACTATACCCCAATGGTATGTGGGAATCTACGGTTGAACGGGTTCCTTGTTCTGAGTGCTTTTCTAAGTGCTGAGTGCTTTTCTAAGTGCTGAGTGCTGAGTGCGCTTACCCTGAGCGAAGTCGAAGGGGAGTGCTGAGTAAAAAATACTAGGGACTAGTTTCTCATCACCTTTTCAACCGACCTCATCAGCAAAACTGTTTTTACGTACAAAGTGAAATGGGCCGGCGACAGATCCCCAGATATGCTCATCGGTTTCTAAGTCGCGTCCTCTGTCAAGGCTGATAAATTTTTCTTCGCTAATTTCAAATTCACTATCTAAATAGGTTTTTTGCCCTTTGCGAAATACGATGCAACCTTTTCCTGACTCTACCTTGCCTTTAAAGCTGTTACCAGTCCACTCTACAATCATGTTACAGCCTGGTAACTTTTCTAAGTCATTGCCATTTAAAGTTTTGAGGCGTTGGAGGTCACGGGATGCACCGTAAAAATTTTCTTCTTGTTTAACAGTATAGTTTTCAATTTGGATGCGATCGCCTGTGGTTAGCAGTTTTAATACCCGCACACGATAGGGGTCATTTAACATATAATCATAAGCCTGTTCAACAAACAAACTCACCCCTGATAATATCTCCCAGGGTAAAGGACGCATACACACGCGAATATGGGCAAAAAAAGGTGGGTTTTCAAAAGCTTGTGCTTGATTGCTAAAGTCAGCTGCCATCCAGCGAGCTAAGGTAGCAATATCAGTAGAATTAGTCATTTGAGATGATCAATTGGTTTAATTAAGATTATCTGGGAGTATTGTAAGGCTTGGAAGTGGGGAATAGGGAATAGGGAATGGCGAATGGGATAATTATCAATTCTTTATACGTCCAACAAATTGGCAGTTAAAATTGTTGGGCATGGGGATAATGCCCAATGCCTAATACCCTATTCCCATCCAAGGTAAAGTACCTATGTTACGGCGTTTATGTGTTGCAATCATTTTCGCTATCCTCTGGCAGCTTAACAGTTCGTTGGCACTGGCAGAGAGCAAAAAGCCCAAACAACCAGATAAATTCCCCCCCAGTCCGCTAGAAATTACCACACCTGATCCACTGCTACCGCCTTTGCTGGATAAGCAGCAGTTAACTTTTCAAGAACTGCAAAACTTGGAGGCGGCTTTGGATGACTTAAATCAACAAGCAGCAGCGAAATTGCAAGCCGGAGATCAAGAAGCAGCATTTGATATTTGGAATCGGGAACTACGCTTGCGGCGTTATTTAGGTTCGTTAGTAGAAGTACAAGCATTGTCGCGGGTAGGTACGATCGCCTGGAATCAAAGCAATAATCAGCAGGTACAATATATTACTCAGCGATTGCAAGTTATTCAAAAGCAAGCACGCAGCCAAAAGAATTTGGATTTAAATTTAATGCGATCGCTAGGTGAAGCTTATCAAAAAGTGCGATCGCTGCAACCTGCTCTAGAAGTTTATCAGCAAATTTTAGCAGTAGTCCGGCAGCAACAAGATACAGCAGCAATAGTGCAAACCCTCAACACTATTGGAGAACTGCATCTAATCTGGTTTGATTATCCCCAAGCCGCCGCCACCTACGAGGAATTGTTAAATTTAGCATCTTCTCAGGGAGACAGCCTAAATCAGTTAGCGTATTTACAACAGCTAGCTTATATTTATCAGCAGGCAAAACAACCCCAGCAGGCAATTAATATCCTAGATAGGCTAGCAGAAATTTATCTACAAGCAGATAATCTGACTAAAATACCAGAATTAAAACTAGCGATCGGTACCAATTATGAATTATTAGCACAGCAAAATCCCAGTTTACTCCAAGAAGCATTTCAAAACTATCAAGAAGCTTATATTACTGCTTGGCGATCGCAGCAATATGCTCGTGCTGGTGAAGCTTTACAGAAATTAATTCCCTTGTATCGTTCTCAAGGACAAATAGACGAAGCTTTGCAAGCTAGCCAAATTCTTATAGAAGCACAAGAGCAAGCCGCCAATTTTTATGGAATGATGCAAGCTTATGATCAAATAGGGCAATTATATCTGGAACGCAAAGAATATCCTCAGGCATTGACAGCTTTTCAAAACGGGTTAGAACTAGCAAAACAACTTAAACACGAGGAATCATATTTTAATCAGCAGATTGAAAAAGTAGCGAAACCTGATTTTTAATAATTGAATTGGGGACTGGGAATCAAAGATTAGAATCTAGGATGGTCACGATTTCTAATCGCTTCCAAAAGTGGATACTCCCCTTCCCTACTCCCCAATTGTTCTGGAAAGTGAATTATTAAATTAATCAAACAAGTGTCGATTCTAGTTTCTTCGATGCTTGAACTAGCTGATAAAGTTTACTTTCAAATTTTTCTGTACATGCCGACCAATCATATTGGAGTATCGAGGGACGAGCTTGTTGAGTCATTTCTGCTTTCAGTTGAGAATTTTCTAGAATTGCCACAACTTTTTGCGCAAAATCTGTGGGGTTGTTGGGTTCAGCTAAAAAGCCGTTGCGACCAGGGAAAACCTGCTCGGAAGTTGAAGGTGCAACCACAGCAACTATGGGAGTCCCAGAAGCCAGCGCTTCGTTATTTGTAGTGCAGAAATTTTCGGTAGCAGAGGGATTAACAAATACGTCTGCACGAGCGAACCAACCTAAAAGTTCTGTACCATGAGACTCGCCCCATACTGTAATCCCAGATTCAAACTTTTGGGCACGCCGACGAAGTTCTTCATCTAAAGGACCGCTACCGATGATCACTAAATGGACATCAGGAATTTTGGCAGCAATTAGAGGAAAAGCATCTATCAACTGCATGACATTCTTTTCAGCAGTAATGCGTCCGACAAAAATAATGGTTGGTCGGTGGTCATTAGGAATCGGGTTATGGATGATATTTCGAGGGTGAAATTTGTCGCAATCAATTCCTTGATAAGGAACGTATTCACCACATTGACATTTCAGCTTTTCGTACTTCTGTAGCTGTGCTTGAGAAGGAAATAAATTGGCATCATAGACCTTAGTAGACTGCTTGACTAAAAGAGGAATAATTGGCCGCATCAAATTGAAAAACTGATTTCCCAAGTAATATTGAATATAAGCAACAATATCTGTGTGAAAAATAGAAATAATTGGCGTGCCAGTTCGCTTGGCATATTCAACTCCAATTGGACGACCATAACCTTGCAAGAAAAGTGAGTAAAAGCCTCTCATTTGTGGCGCTTCTTCAACTACCACAATATCTGGTTGAAAACTTTCCAGTAACTTGGTATCACTCCAATGTCGATGGTTCAGTGGTTGCGGTAGAGATTTGTAAAAAATCAGTGGCTGTGTGGGGAATGCATAAGAAGTAAAGTTGGGGAAAGGCTGTAATTCCTCCAATCCTGGCATAGGACGGTTGCCAACATTTTTAGGGTACTGGTCGTTGATTTCTGGATGAACCAGAAAGACTTCATGTCCCTGTTGTAGTAACCAGCGAACTCGTTGGTGTACTGCAACTGAAACTCCCGTCAAAAAGGGAGCATACAATCCTGTAAATAGCGCAATGCGAAGTGGTTGCTTGTGCATAAATTTAGTGAATTTGTGTATTTGGATTCAGCAAAAAATTAGTATCTTTAAACTTGAATACTTGTTCGTACTTTTCAAGTTAGATTAAGGATTTATCGCCTGGTCAATTTAAAGAAACATTTGGTGAAACAGGTTGATCTAACAACTGATAAGGACGGTATTGAACTAACCGAATTCTCCAAGGGCCTTTGAATCGATAGGTGATGCCGCGCCACTTCACTTTTTGCATCCACAAGGAAGATAGCATTGCTAACCCATACACCCACTGTGTCAAGGGAATCCCGATTAACATTTTGACAATTGTGGCAATTGAGAAATGTGTGTTTGGTTGACTATGAGAGCAAATGACTAGCTGTACTCCTTGCTCTAAGAAAAGTACGATTAAGAGTAGTGCCACCACATAGCTGCTATAGCAGCTAAAAGATAATGCCGCAGCATACCATTGTCCAGTGAACAAAGCTGCCACAAACAATACACTCAACAACATGGGAAAAAGTATTGTTAAAATCGCGTTGCCAATCACAGCTAACCAATTGGGGTGATAAAGTCGGCAAAAAAGTAGCTGGCGCTGCATCCAGTATCTTAAGCCTGGTAAATCGCATTCTTCCTGATTGAGCATCATCAGAGAAGGGACAAACCTAACCTGTATGTTATGTTTACCCAAAATGCTCCGCATCATAGTGTCCTCACAGAAAGCCTGCCCCCACTTGTCTAGCAATCCTGTTTGGTAAAGGACTTCTGTTTTTACAGCCAAAGTCCCACCCCAAGGAATTTCGTATATGTACATCTGCACCACTGCCGAAACATTCCAGATGTATCGCACCAGAGTCCCCCAATAATCACCTGTAGGCGCATACCAACGGTTACCCGTTGTCGCTCCGACTTGTGGTTCAGCTAGAGGACTGACTAATTCTTGCAGCCAATTGGCATGGACGATTGTATCGGCATCTACTAAAGCAACTACCTGATAAGAATCGTCCAACTCCGCAACAGCTTGTATTAAAGAACTACATTTGAGACTGCAATTTTTGCGTATTATTCGCAAAGGGCTAATTTGAATATTAGTTGCGCCTTGTTCCTCGATAGTATCAGTAGCAATTGACCATGCTGGATCTTCCATCCGATCAATAACCAGCTTTAGATCATACTGTGGGTAGTTCTGATTCAATAGCGCTTTCAAACAATCTGGCAAAAACGGATCAGCACCGCGTAGGCAAAGAATCACTGCCGTTTTGGGTAATTGTTCATCTGGTAAGAGATGTTTTTTGTATGAGCATAAACGCCATAAAAAGACCAGCATGAAATAAACTTGAATAGCCAGGCCAACCGATAAACATCTACATAGGAATGTTACTAAGTCGTTCATCTTCAAGTAGTGCTGAGTGCTGAGTTTCCGTCCATAGCTAAAGTTAAATGACTAAGCGTTGTGAATCAGAATCAAAGAGAAATTTTGCTATCAGTGGGTTGATCCAACAAATCATAAGGATGGTATTCAACTAGTCGGATATTCCAAGGGTTTTGCACCCGATAGACAATTCCCCGCCATTTAACTGTTGACATCCATAGTGAAGATAACACCGCTAACCCATACACCCACTGTGTTAAGGGGATAGCAATCAAGATTTTTCCTATTGTGGCAACTGATAGTTGTGTGATTGGCTGACCATGAGAGCGAGTTACTTGTTGTACTCCTAGCTCTAATATGAGTGTCAGCAAGAGTAATCCTACGGTATAGATGCTATAAGAGGCAAATAATAAAGCTGCTAAATCCCATTGTGTATCCAACAACGACAACACAAACAAGACTATGACTAGAGAAGGAAACAGGATACTGGAAATAGCATCACCAATTAAAGCCCACCAGCGAGGATGATAAAGTCGAGAATAGAAGATTAGGCGTTTGAGAGAGTCTATTAAACCCAGTAAATCGCACTCTTCGCGATTGAGCATAATTAAAGAAGGCACAAATTTGACTTGCATCCCATATTTTTTGAGGATATTGTGCATCATCAAATCTTCTCCGAAAGCCTGTCCCCATTTATCTAGCAGTCCTGTTTGGCGTAGTACATCTGTTTTTATAGCCAAAGTCCCACCCCAAGGAATTTGGAACAGGTACATCTGCACAACTGTGGAGACGTTACCGATGTAACGTACTAAAGAACCCCAATAATTACTTGTAGGCACATACCAACGGTTACCCGTCGTCGCCCCAACTTTCGGATTAACTAGGGGACTAACTAATTCACGCAGCCAATTAGCATGGACTATTGTATCGGCATCTACTAAAGCAACTACCTGATAAGAATCGTCCAACTCAGAAACGGCTTGGACTAGAGAACTGCATTTAAGACTACAGTTGTGACGTATAATCCTCAGAGGGCTGATTTGGACGTTGGTAGCTCCTTGTTCATTGATAGTATCACTGGCAATTTGCCAGGCAGGATCATTTTGACTATCAACGATCAACTTTAAATCATATTCTGGGTAATTCTGATTTAATAACGCCTGTAAGCATTTGGGCAAAAATGGATCAGCTCCTCGTAAGCAAAGAATCACCGCCGTTTTGGGTAATTGCTCGTCGGGTAGTAAATTTTTTCGGTGTGAGCGTAGTATGTAGAACAAGAAAACCAGCGCTAAACACATTTGAATAGCTAGCCAACTCAGCAAAGACTTAGAGAAAAATATCGTCAACTCTTTCATGAAATATATCGTCTCCGGCAAAGTTGGCTTTGTGTAACAGCGAGTCGCGATCAAGGATTGTGAGGGAGATGAGGAAATTAATTGTTAAGAAGGCTTTTCCTACTCCTCACTCCCTACTCTCTACTCCCTAATCTTAGGGATCGAGCGAATATTTCAAGAAAATGTCAATTGTGGTATCTTGGTTCATGATAAAACTAGCATCATGAAACTTTGGTGTACCCGTTAGTATTGAAACAGTGGGATTTCGGGAGACTCCAAAACCTTCTTTAGGAATACCAAAAAAGTCTTTATTGAGCTTGCGATCGCCATTTTGATCATCTACTACTGCTACTGCATAATTTCCTGGTTTTAAACCAGTAAAATCATGAGTTACGGTATCTCCTGTAGGCTTGACACAAGCACTTTTTAATACTTGATTAGTATTCATGGGAAATCCCTTGGCACTGGAGTAAACTCCCATGCAAATTTCGCCTTTTTGGTTACTAACTCCATTTACTACCACTGTAAGTGTGGCAGTAGATTCGGCATTAACTGGGCTAACAAAATTAATGCTCAACAAACTAGCTAACAGAAGATAAGGAAAATGAGTTAATTTCAGCATGATTGGATTATATCAACAAGTGATTTTTGATTTTTCAACAAACTAAGAAAGTAAACTTTGGTCGTTGACAACAATTTCTTCCAGAGGCGATTTACTACTTTTATGTGAATTATGTTGCCAATATTGCCAAATTGTTTGAATTGCTTTCACTAAATCTTTTAGTAAAAGATATTCTGTACCTTTCAACTGTTGATAAATACTGATGTGGCAACATATCCGCTCATACAAACTCAGTTGAAATAGCCAAACAGAAAGCATATATTCCCACAATATTCTCCAATGAGGAAATAAAAGTTTTCCTTTTTTAGCTGAATCAAACCACACTGTGTATCCATAAAAATCTGGTAACATGCAGAGCGAATATTGAGCTTGTTTATTCGTAAATGACCGATAACTAGGGAAGAACATACTCAATGATTGTTGCGGATGAACTCTAGCAAAGAACAGGTATTCGGGAATTTCATAAAATTGACCCAATAAACCCAGTCTTAACAATAAAATGCCATCCGCAGTACCGTAACTACCCATAGGTGGTACTATTTTGAGGGCGCTGGTGCGGATTACTCCATAACATTGATAGCAAAGATGTTTGGTAAGTAACTCGTGAAAACGCTCGTGGGGTTTTGGAGAGTTGGTATTGAGTTTGATATTGTAGTTTTGCAAAAAATTACTATTTTCGTCAATAAAATATACCTGAGAATGGCACAAAACTACCCTAGGGTTATAGTCAAGTACCTCAACACATTTCACGAGAAAATCTGGAGCGTGTAAATCATCATAAGCTGCCCACTTAAAGTATTCACCCACAGACAATTCAAAGACTCGATTAAAGTTGCGAGAACAACCTAAATTCTTATCATTGCGGTAATATCGGATACGTTTATCTTGAGCAGCATATGCTCGACAAATTTCTTCAGTTTTATCTGTCGAAGCATTATCTGAGATGATTAATTCAAAATCTGCAAAAGTCTGAGCTAACAATGAATCTATGGCTTCTTGGATAAATTTGTCGCCATTGTATACAGGCAATCCGATACTCAATTTCGGCTGATTTTTGCTCATATAAAACAATGTTAATGAAGAGTTCCAGACGATTTAACTAATTTTTAGGGCGTTGCTGAATCATGGGATGAAATTTGATGTATTAAAATCTTAAACTCTTGATTCTCTCTGCGCGGCAGTCGCTACAAGTCGGAAAACCCGCCCAAAGTGCTGCCTTGCCTTTGCGCACGCCACTTGCTACAAGTCGGGAGACCCGCCCAACGCAGTGGCTCCTCTGCGTGAGATCAATCATCCCGCAATTATGCAACGCCATTTTTAGATATTAGTTTTTTGCATCCATGCTTTTGTCAGATGTAAACCATCTTCTAAGTCAATTTTTGGTTTGTAATCTAACAAGTTTTGTGCTTTGGCGATGGAATAAGCATGAGGACGACTCATAAAATCTACAGACTCTGGCAAGATGTCAGCTTTTTTCCGAAAAAGTTTTTGTCCTTGGGCACGCAATTTCAGAAATAACTTCATTTCATCTTTTGGTAAAGACATTGGTGCAGATAAACCTTCCATTGCCGCTAGGCGCATAAAATACTCTTTCCAAGAGGTATTTTGTCCGTCGGTAATATTAAATATTTCGCCGTATGTTTCTTTTTCTATTGCTAGAAATATGGCATCAACCAAGTTGTCTATATAGACATGATTAATTACTCCTTTGCCATCATTAGCATAAGCAAATAATTTCTGACGCATCATCAAAATTGGTCTGACTACCCAAGAAGTACTCCCAGGCCCATAAACATCTCCAGCACGAATAATAATGACACCAAAATCTGGGGGAGAATTCAAAGGTAAGAGTTCTATTTCGGCTTCGATTTTTGTTTGGCAATAGGGATTATTTTCACCGGAGAGTGGGCCGGATTCCGTAATACCATCTGGATAATTAAAGCCGTAAACCATCACACTAGAGAGATGGACAAAGGTTTTGACACCAGCTTTTTTAGCAGCTTTAGCCATGTTGACTGTACCGCCAACATTGACTGTACGAAAATCTTTGATTGAGCCAGCCTCTTGGGCAATTTGCTCTGTGTGTAAAACAATATCTACACCCTGACAAGCTTTTTGGGCAGTTGTAGCATCAGTAATATTGCCAATTATCATCTCAACGCCCAAATTTTGCGCTGTTTTATTTTCATCGGTAGAACTTTGTAGTCCCCGAACCTTCATTCCTTGCGCTATGGCTAACTCGGCTGCACGCAAACCGATAAATTCATCAATTCCAGTAATCAACAATGTTTTGTCTTGGAGGTTCATAGAGATAGGGGTTATGGGTAAATTAATAGAAGGTATAGTTTGTAGTCAGGACTTTAGTCCTGATTAACTAACTAAAAAATATCCGCCGGGTCTGCGGAACGGAGTTTATTAATAGCAAGTGACCCAGAAGTGATGCACATTAAAACTGCTGATACTAAGACAATAATTGCATTATTAGCAGTCATCATAATTGGCAATTTAGTAGCTTCCATCGCAAAATCATATAAGATGATAGACAAGATAAACCCTGGTATATAGCCTAAGAGAGCCAAGATTAATGCTTGTTGAAAGACTACATTTAGGAGATATAAATTGGCATAGCCAATAGCTTTTAAAGTTGCGTAAGCCACAAATTGAGTAGCAATATTGCTGTAGAGAATTTGATAGACTATGACAACACCAACAACAGCAGCCATAGTTAGCATCAGGTTAAGGATAAAACCGATTGGTGTTCTCACAGACCAATATTGTTTTTCAAATTCAATAAAACCTTGGCGAGTGAAAATTTGGACGTCATTAGGTAAGCTTGCAGCCAAATTTTGCAAAACTGTATCTGCGTCTGCACCAGGATTGAGGGTGATAACGCCTATGTCAATCATTTCTGCTGTGCGAAGATTAGCATTTATTTTCAGAAAAGATGAGTCGCTAACAATTAAGTTACCATCTACACCAAAAGAAGGTCCTAAAGTGAATAAACCACCTACTCTCATTCTGAAACCAATACGAGCATCAAAAGGAAAAATTTCAATTATTTGTTCGGTTTTTCCTTTCTCAAAATTGGCAGCAATGGGACCAAATTCTGGTCGAGAAATTTTGTCAAAAAGTACAATATCAGGAATTTTTAGTAGGTCTAAATTTTGAGAAACTTCGGGTATATTCATTACAGACTGACCTGGATCTAAGCCAATCACATAGATTGAATATTTCTCTCCAGTTATAGGATTTTTTAATTTTGCAAATTGCAAGTATATGGGACTAACTGACTCTACCCCATCAAATCCTAAGGTTTGTTGCAAACGATTTCGAGAAAAACTTTGAGTTGCGGTTAAAGCCTTATATTGTGAACTAACTAAAAATAAATCACCTTGGAGATTTTGATGTAAAGCGGTAGCACTAGAATATAGTGCATCTTGAAAACCTAGTTGAATAAATGTTAGCAGTACAATAAAAGCAATGCCACCTACAGCTACCAAAAAACGTGATTTTTGTTGGACTAGCTGTAGCCACGCCAAAGGAATTTTAAATTTCATGGATTCACTATTTGTAATTCGTAATTCGTGGTACAAGCACCTTAATTTATGATTAATTTATTGATGGAGATGGGGCGTTATAGCAAAGTACAAAATGCTGAGTGCTGAGTATAAACCCAGTGGCTTCAGTGCTTTGAGCAATCAATAATGTCCTAATCTATGTGACTACGGCTATAACTCCAAGACCTCATACCCAATGACTATATCTGAATTGCGACATCTACTTGTAAGTTAGTTAAACGAGCCAATCGTTCACTATCTGCGGGGTCATCAATACTGATTTTGACCTCAACTATGCGGCGGTCTGTGTCTGCTGTAGGATTAATACTAAAGATGCTTTGTCTCTCAATTTGCCAACCAATTTCGTTGACAGTTCCTAGGATTTTGCCAGGAAACGCCGTGCTAGTAATGGTGGCTTTTTGACCTACATTCACTTTTTGGATGTCAGTTTGATACACTTCTGCGACCACGTACATTTGAGATATCTTGCCTATCTCAGCAAAGCCTGTATTGCCAATTACTTCGCCTGTTTTGGCGTGAATTTTTAAAACTTGACCGTCTATGGGAGCTTTGAGGTAAGTTAATTCTTGGTCGGCTTTTGCTTGTTTAATAGCAGTTACAGCGCTATTAACTTCGGTTTGTGCCAATTCAATATCGACAGGACGGACTTCGCTAATACTGTTGAGTCTGGCTTTAGCTTCCTTGAGTTGGTCTTGGAGAGTGTTTTGAGTGCGGTTGAGGCTGGCTTTGGCTTCTGTAAGCTGTTGTTGTGCTGTCTTGAGTTGTAAGGCTTTACTATCTGCGATAGAAGCCGCGATCGCACCTTGTCTATATAATTGCTGATATCGCTCGTTCTCTGTTTGCGCGTTGTCTACCTCAGCTTGGATGCGATTAATTGTCGCTTGCCCTGCTGCAACATCTCCTTTTAATTGTGACTCTAAACGGGCGATCGCTGCTTTTTGTGCTTCAATATCGCCGGTTCTCGCCCCAGCTTTTACCTGTGCTAGTCTGGCTTTGGCGACTTCTAGTTGGTCTAAAGACTGTTGCAGGGCAGCTGTAGAGCGAGCATAATTTTCTAAATATGCCAATACTTGCCCGGCTTTCACCTCTTCTCCTTCCCTAACTAACAGTCTTTCTACCCGCGCCCCGTTGACTGAATTGGGTGCAGATAAATTAGTGACTTCTCCTTGAGGTTGTAACCGTCCCAAGGCTGTGACCGCAAGTTTGACGGGGGTAGTTTCTGCGGTAGTTTTTGGTGGTGGAGTCTGAACTTGAGAGGAAGTCCGATTTGGTGAAAAACTATGAAAAGCGATGATTCCGGCTAATAAAGTGATGGAACCTGCTAAGATTATCCGCCACCGATTTAAGGATTTTATGATTAACTGGCTTTCTTTGTTTGCTGCCATATTTTTATTCCAATTGTTTTATTATGTCGATTGCAGTAGGCTCGTCCGCAAGTTAAGCAATATGACTCTGGTGCTGCTGGATTTAGGATATGAAAAGCTCACGCAAAGGCGCAAAGGCGCAAAGGTGCAAAGATGAGTTTGGCTTTACATATTTGTGGGTTTTATGAATCTTTGTATGTCTGTACAGCCACTTTAAAATTACTAACTTGGCAACAACATTGATAGTGGCGTTACTTCAAATCTTTCTTAGTTTTATCCTAATTTGGCATCGCATCCAGTATCGTAAAATACGATATTGTCATTGGTTATTATTTGCTCTCTCACTCCCCCACTCCCTACTCCCCAAATTATGTATACTGATTCTTTGACTGATTGCACCAAAAAGCTGTAATTATGCCCATAGTGCCTATAGACCAAATTCGCATTGGTCAGAACCGCCGACCGGTTAAGGGTGAGAAGGTTGATGAATTGAGGGAGTCGATTAGGGCTAATGGTCTATTGAACCCAATTACGGTAGACCAAAAGCTAACTTTGATTGCTGGGCTACATCGCCTGACTGCTTGTAAGTTGTTGGGGTTGGAGGCGGTTGAGTGTAATATTGTCAATTATCAAGATGCGGATCAAGCGCGGTTGGCGGAAATTGACGAAAATTTGATTCGCAATGAGTTGGAACCGTTGGAACGTTCGGAACTTTGGTATGAGCGTGACCAGATTCTAGCACGAATGGGGCTGAGGGCGAAGGCTGGTGATAATCAACATACTCATAAAGGTAGTGAAATGATTTCACCACCTCCAAAGCGCACGGTGGAGTTGGCAAAGGAGGTGGGTTATTCGGAACGCACTTTTCAGCATGGTAAGCAAATTGCTAAGAGTATTCATCCAGAGGTGAAACAGATTATTAAGCGATCGCCTATTGCTGATAGTCCTACAGTATTACTGAAGATAGCTAGGGCTGGTAGTCAGGAACGAGCGGCGGCGGAAGCGGCGCAACAGGCTTGGGAGTTGGCCCAGGCTAGAGGAGACGAGGCGGAAGCTGCACGGTTGGCTCAATTGATGATTGATGCGAGAAATAAGCAAAAAGAGTTACAGATTTTGGCACACAAAAGTGCTATGTCCCAAAGGGCTGCTAAGTTGGCACAGAAGCAGGGTCAACGTCAGTCGAAACCGGTGGTGAAATCAGTAGATACTCAGGTGAAGGTGGGGGATGAATGGCTACTGGGTCGGCATTTGGTGTATTGCGGCGATACGGCTAGTTCAGATTTTACCAACTTGTTACCTTCGGATGCGGCTTTGGCGATCGCTACTCTTTCCCCCACCTGGGAGCATAATTATTTGGTGAATGAAGCGCGGGTGGTGGCGGTGTTGCGTTCTGAGGGTCAGATTTATGAGTTTTATCGCCGTTGCCAAATGCCTTTTCAATATGAGTTGCTGCTGGGTAATGTTTATCTGGGTATTTTTTCTCATCAATTGATATCTCGGCCGCAAGCTCCTATTAATATTGAGGGTGTGGAAGGGATTGTTAATTATTTAATTAATTTATATACGAGTCAGAATAATTTTGTGATTGCTCCTTTTATGGGACATGGGGAAATTTTGCTTGCTTGTGAACGGTTAGGGCGGATCTGTTTTGTTGGGGATGCGAATCCGGGGTTGGTTGGTCGGGGGTTGTTGCGGTGGCAGCAGTGGAGTGGGAAGAGTGGGAGTTTAAACGCAGAGGGGCGCGGAGGTTAACGCAAAGGGGCGCAGAGGGTTTTTAGCTATGCGGTTAGCATCAGGATTTTATGAAGTGTGATCTGGGTATTTATTGCTATTGTTTTGATTCGGGGATTTATTTCTGGTTCTGTAACTTTGTTGTCATATGTTAGTTGATATGGTGAAATTTTTGGGGATTCATGAGAATTTTTTCTGTGTAGTTTGTTATGCACAATTTACTAAATTAACGTTTGCTTTATAAATAACTATTTCGATATTTTTGTTATTTAATATTCAAAAATCATTAATTATTTGGATTCAATTATGATGCTCTGCTGAGAAATATATCTACTTGGTTATTTTTTATCTATGTGTGTTTATTAGGTTGTCGATTGATTAATTAGACTCTGGTACTGACCGATTAATCAAGGGTGCAGGCGGAAATTAGTTACTTTTTGGGTGATTGGGTTGGGTATGAATTATACTTTGCTTGTATGGTTTATACAAAAAAATCGCCAGCAAGAATTTAGTTTTTTTATAAAATAACTTTAAACAAATGATTTAGTTTCTGTGAACCATGCTATTCTTTTTATTAATTCAAACGTTTCAAGGCGGTAAGGAAATTTAGTTATTTTGTTAAGCAAGGAAACGACAAAACTAAACTTGACCGCATCGGCATCACCTTTTAAGTGTGTGAGTATTTCTTCAGAAAAGTGCATGAATTCGGCATAAGGGGGGATGTTTTTTCGGTAACGAACTTGTCAACTTTTCTGGGTCAAATTCCTTAAAATACATTATCCTGGACGTTGAAACTGGCTATGGCATTTATCAAAATACAGAACGTCATTATTAACACCAGCTATATTGCTGCGGTTAAGCTAGATACTCAAACAAGTTTGGGAGAAAAAAGCGTTTCTGTTTTAGTAGCTACTCCTCAGTTTCCTGTGATCCAGTGGGATACAATTGCTCAAAATCTCTACCATTACGAATGGATGGAATTCACTGGTCAAGCAGCTAACGCACTCCAAGACTATTTTACCAGTTTCAACAACGTCATTGACCTATTACCACAATATCAAGAACCGAGTGCTGTATAACATTCTGATGCGATCGCCTTTGGCGGGCGCTGCGCGCCATCGCTGTTTTCTAAAATTGCCTGAAGGCAGAAAGGCAGTGTGTATCGTGTAGTGTCGGTTTAAAGACAAGCATTTAGTTTTGTCTGCGTCACGTTACGCGTAGACAAAAAAGTAACAGCTCATTTTGAATGGGCAACAGGAATTACTGTAGCTATCGCCACGCAAGCTATCACGATTCACAGTACTTAAGAACAGTATATGCCTTATGTCTGCTTATTCAATTGATACTGCTTTGGCAGAGTTGGAAAGCCTAATCAATAGTTGTGAAAAAACTGTGATGAGGACAATAGAGGACAAAAAATTGCACAAGGAACAACCAATGTCAATTAGCAAACTTAACAGACAATTACAACAAAATCCTATAGCCATTGTGGGTATGGCTTCTCTATTGCCTCAAGCCAGAAATTTACGGGAATACTGGCAAAATATCATTAACAAAATTGATTGTATTACTGATGTTCCTGCTACACACTGGAACGTAGAGGATTATTATGATCCTAACCCCAGAACTCCCGAAGATAAAACCTACTGCAAACGCGGTGGGTTTATCCCAGAGGTGGATTTTAACCCGATGGAGTTTGGAATTCCTCCCAGCATTTTGGAAGTTACTGATATTTCCCAGCTATTGGGTTTGGTAATTGCTAAAGAAGCAATGGAAGATGCTGGTTATGGTGAATCTCGTGAGTTTAATCGCGAGAATGTGGGCGTAATTTTAGGGGTGGCTATGGCCAAGCAATTGGCAACACCACTTTCGGCTCGTTTGGAATATCCTGTTTGGGAAAAGGCACTCAAAAGCAGTGGTATTTCTGATGAGGATACCCAAAAAATTATCGAAAAAATTAAAAGCGCCTACATCAAATGGGATGAAAACGCTTTCCCTGGGATGTTGGCGAATGTGGTCGCCGGACGAATTGCCAACCGCTTGAATTTTGGCGGGATGAATTGTGTCGTTGATGCAGCTTGTGCTAGTTCCTTTGGTGCTTTAAAGGTGGCTATTAGCGAACTAGTTGAACACCGTGCTGATATGATGTTGACCGGTGGTGTGGATACTGATAACACCATCATGGCTTATATTTCTTTTAGCAAAACACCTGCTGTTTCTCCTAGTGATAATGTCAAACCCTTCGATGCTAAATCTGATGGGATGATGCTGGGTGAAGGTGTATGTATGTATGTCCTCAAGCGTCTGGAAGATGCCGAACGGGACAACGACAAAATTTATGCCGTGATTAAAGGCATTGGTACTTCTAGCGATGGTCGCTACAAGAGTATTTATGCGCCCCGCAAAGAAGGACAAGTTAAAGCTTTACAGCGTGCTTATGAAGATGCTGGTTTTTCTCCGGCCACTGTTGGCTTAATGGAAGCCCACGGTACGGGTACAATGGCGGGTGACCCTACAGAATTTGGTTCTTTAAAAGACTACTTTAGCCGACATGATACCAAAAAACAGCACATTGCTTTGGGTAGTGTGAAGTCCCAAATTGGACATACTAAAGCGGCGGCTGGTGCGGCGAGTTTGATTAAAACGGCGTTAGCACTGCATCATAAGGTTTTACCCCCCACAATTAACATTACTGAGCCGAACCCCAAACTCGACATTAAAAATTCCTCATTTTATTTAAATACCGAAACCAGACCTTGGATTCGGGCAGAAGGCGAAGCGCCAAGACGGGCGGGTGTGAGTTCTTTCGGCTTTGGTGGCACAAATTTTCACATTGTGTTGGAAGAATACGAAGCTGGCGAAAATCGTCCCTACCGTTTACACAGCACCCCCCGTGAGGTGCTACTGTTTGCTAACAACCCAGCCCAACTGTTGAGTAAGTGTGAAGAAACTCTGGGTAAGTTGCAAGCAGATGGCGGTGAAACACATTTTGCGGCATTAGTTCAGGAATCCCAATCAATTGAGATTCCCCAGGTTGCAGCTAGAGTTGGCTTTGTGGCTGAGAATTTGCAAGAAGCCTGTAAGTTCATGCAAATTAGCATTGACTGGTTAAAGCATAAAGCTTCCCTCACATCTTGGGATCATCCCCAAGGTATTTACTACCGTTCCTCTGGGATGGAGTTAGGCGGTAAAGTTGTGGCTTTGTTCTCTGGACAAGGTTCCCAATATCTAGAGATGGGACGGGAAGTGGTGATGAATTTCCCGGAGATGCGTCGTCTGCATGGCTGTATGGATAGCTTGTTACTCAAAGATAATTTGCAGCCGTTGTCAGAAATTGTCTTTCCCCATCCGGTATTTGATGAGGCAGAAAAAAATGCCCAAGTTGCCGCACTGCAACGCACAGAATACGCCCAACCTGCCATCGGCGTATTTAGCGCGGGTCTGTATTCCATCCTGCAACAAGCTGGATTTAAATCTGATTTTGTCGCCGGTCATAGTTTTGGTGAACTGACAGCTTTGTGGGCTGCGGGGGTTCTCAGTGAACAAGATTACTTGTTTTTGGTGAAAGCCAGAGGTCAAGCAATGGCTGCCCCAGAAGACCCAGACCATGATGCTGGAAGTATGTTGGCGGTGAAGGAAGATTTATCCAAAGTGGCTGTAGTCCTGCGGAATTATCCCCAGGTTACCATTGCTAACTTTAATTCTCCCACCCAAATTGTTTTGGCAGGGCCCACCGCAGAAATCGCCAAGGTGAGACAGGCTTTACATGACCAAGGTTGTGCGGCTGTATTGTTACCTGTTTCCGCAGCCTTCCACACACCGCTAATTGCCTTTGCGCAAAAATCCTTTGCCATCGCCACCAAGTCGGTCAAGTTCAACAGCCCCAAAATTCCCGTCTTCACCAACGTTACCGGTAAACCTTACCCCCAAGAAGCCCAAGGTATTCAAAAAATCCTGGAAAACCACCTGTCTAACTCGGTGCTGTTTAAACAGGAAATTGAAAATATCTATGCAGCCGGTGGTTATTGCTTCGTAGAGTTCGGCCCCAGGCGGATTTTGACCAACTTGGTGAAAGATACTCTAGGCGATCGCCCCCATCTTACCATCTCCTTGAACCCCAGCACCCAAAAGAATAGCGATCGCTCCCTGAGAGAAGCGGCTGTACAGTTGCGTGTGGTTGGTTTACCTTTGAAAAACCTCGACCCTTATCAAGTTGAACCTGCACTACCCGTTGAGCAGAAAAAGGCATTAAATGTCCGATTAAAAGGCATTAATTATGTGTCTGACAAAACCAAAAATGCCTTTACTCAAGCTTTGGAAAATGGGCATACAGTCAGTTTACCTGCTGCGCCTGTCATCACTTCTACACCTGAATTTTCTGAAGTTGTGAAAGAAAGTCATAGTAATGGACGTGTTGCCCATCCTGCACAGAGTTTGCCCGAATTATCACATAACTCTAATAATTCCACCGCATCTAGTACCAACCAACCCCAGCCGCAAATATCGGCGATGCTTCCCACTCAAATAGACCAGGAAACGAAGATGCAACCAACACCAGAAAAACCTGTAAATTATCAACGGACGCTAGAAGGTTTAGAATATCTGCTGACTCAGTTTCAGAAAAATCAAACCGAGAACTTACAAGTTCATGGCACTTATCTGCAACATCAAATGGAATACACCAAAGCGTTTTTCCAACTGATGCAGCAACAAAATGCCTTGTTTGCCAATACTAAATCTGATGCTGACACTACACAACTTAAGCTAGTTGTCAAGGAAAGTATTGAACGAGGTATGATGCAGTTTCACAGTCAACAAGGTGAAACCCTCCGCATCCATGAACAATATCTCCTGGAACAGTTAGAATACGCCAAGAACTTTTTCCAACTAATACAAGAAGAATATTCTCAGTTAGTCTCCAGTGAGGCGACTACTCAACCCACAGAGACAGTTATTAGCAAAACTACACCTGCACCCGCGCCAGTGGTAGAAATTCTACCTGCACCAGTAGCAGCAGCACCAGTAACAGCAGCACCAGTTGTAGAATCGCAACCCGCACCAGTAGCAGCAGCGCCAGTTGTAGAATCGCAACCTGCATCCATATCTGTTCCCACCATTGACTTAGCCGACTTGGGTAATAACTTGTTAGCCATCACCAGTGATAAAACTGGCTACCCAGTCGAGATGCTGGAAATGGATATGGACATGGAGGCTGACTTAGGAATTGACTCCATCAAACGAGTAGAAATCTTGGGTGCATTACAAGAGATGTATCCTGATTTACCCAAGCCCAACCTAGAAGAATTGTCAGAAAAGCGCACCATCGGGCAAGTTGTAGAATATCTGCAAACCCAGGTTTCCGGTAGCGCCCCTGTAGAAACAGCAACTCCTGTTACTAATATCCCCACCCCAATTATCCCAGAACCAGAAACAGTAGCACCCACCATTCCCACCCCGGAAGCAACAGTAGAATATACCCAAACCCCACTCCCCACTCCCGACTCCCATACCCTTCGGGAAGCTACGCTCACGGCAAGCCCACTCCCCACCGACGACTACGCAGACTTAGGTGAAACCCTGTTAGCCATCACCAGTGATAAAACCGGCTACCCAGTGGAGATGCTAGAACTGGAAATGGACATGGAGGCTGACTTAGGGATTGACTCCATCAAACGGGTAGAAATCTTGGGGGCGATGCAAGACAAGTACCCCAACTTACCCCAGCCAGACATCGAAGAACTGGGCGACCTCCGCACCATCGGTCAAATAGTTGATTATCTCCAGAAGTTGGCTGGAGGTGAAAAAAAAAAGCCCCAGCAGGAGTTTAGCTACCAGCCAGTCCAGATAATTGACGGTATTGCTCGCCGTCCAGCTAAACTTCAGTTTCTACCACCACCCGATCGCTTAGAATTCACTTTACCAGAGGGACACGTTGGTTTAATCACCGACGATGGTTCCCTCACCACCTCCCAATTAGCTCAATCCTTAAGCGATTCCTGCGGAGCGCTTCGCGAACGCGGTTGGAAAGTGGTAGTTTTAAGTTTCCCCTCATCAATCGTCCCCCAGCAATCGCCTTTACCAGTCGGAGTGCATCGCGTAGTTCTCGCAGATATGACAGAAGAATTACTACAACATAAATTATCTGCGATCGCGACTAACTTCGGCAATATTGGAGCTTTCATCCATATTCATCCGGTATTTCAGGTAAATCAAACACCTGCTTATCTGGAAGCAGAAAAGGCGATTGTCAAGCACGTGTTCTTTATGGCTAAACATCTCAAACAATCCTTGAATGAAGCGGCGGGTTACGAACGTAGTTGTTTCTTGACTGTGAATCGTTTGGATGGTGCTTTTGGGTTAGAGCATAATGTGAACTTCGGGGCCATTGGTGCGGGGTTATTTGGGTTAACTAAGACTCTGAAGTGGGAATGGCCAAAGGTGTTTACTCGCGCCCTTGATTTGAGTCCGGCTTTGGATGCTCAAAAGTCAGCAGAATATATTATAGCCGAATTGCATGATCCGAATTTGCTCATCAGTGAAGTGGCTTATGGTTCTCAAGGTCGTGTGACTTTGGTTGGTGATTTGCAGGAGTAATTTTGAGAAGAGGTAGGGGGAACTAAAGGTACAAATATCACCCGCAAGTGGAGTGACTTTTCCCCCTGCTCCCCTGCTTCTTCATGAGGGAGGTAAGAAATATATCTCCCTCTGCGTTTCAGGTTTGTTTTTTGTTTCACGCAAAGGCGCAAAGGCGCAAAGTTTAAGAGCGCAGAAATTTTTAAAAAACTCTTTCTTGGCGTCTTGGCGTCTTGGCGGTTTATTTTAATCATAAGATACCAATAATATGACTACACAGACTCAGGTTCGTCCTTCATCGGTTTTTGTTGTAAGTGGTGGTGCGAAAGGAATTACAGCTCAATGTGCAATTAAAATGGCACAGCACCAACCTTGTAAGTTTATTTTGCTGGGTCGTTCGCAGCTTTTAGAAATTGAGCCGGCGTTTGTGCAGGATTGTTTTGAGGAACCAGCACTAAAGAAACGCATCATGGAAAATCTTCTGTCTCAAGGGGAGAAGCCAACACCCATCAGTGTACAGAAGATATATAACCAGATTATTTCTAGTCGAGAAATTAAGAAAACACTGGCAGCGATCGCAGCAACAGGCGCGCAAGCAGAATATATTAGTGTTGATGTCACTAATGTTGCTGATTTGCAGCAGAAGTTAGCGGCTGTGGATGGAATTACAGGAATTATCCACGGGGCGGGCAATTTAGCTGATAAGTTAATTGAAAAGAAAACAGACCAGGATTTTGAAAAGGTCTACACAGCTAAGGTGCAGGGATTAGAAAATCTGCTATCTTGCGTGAATCTTGAGCAACTCCAGCATTTAGTGTTGTTCTCCTCCGTAACTGGATTTTACGGCAATATCGGACAATCTGACTATGCGATCGCTAATGAAATTCTCAATAAATCTGCCCATTTAATCAAGCAAAATTATCCTCAGTGTCATGTAGTAGCGATTAACTGGGGCGCTTGGGATAGTGGGATGGTATCACCGGAACTAAAAAAAGCTTTTGCAGAGAGGGGAATTGATATTATTCCTGTGGATGCAGGTACACAAATGTTAGTCAACGAACTTCACCCAGCCCATAATGACACTGCACAAGTTGTCATTGGTAGTCCATTGGTTCCCCCAAGTATCGAGTTAGACAACCAACTGCGAACTTATCGCCTGCGTCGCCAGATGACATTGGAAGGTAATCCTTTTTTATATGATCATGTAATTGCGGGTGTTCCAGTATTACCGGCTACCTGTGCCATGTCCTGGATTATCAATTCCTGTGAGGAAATTTATCCAGGATATAAACTATTTAGTTACCAAGATTTCAAAATTTTGAAGGGAATTACCTTCAATGAAACTTTAGCTAAAGAGTATATTTTGGAAATAGAAGAACTTGCCAAATTTAACTCCGAAAAAATAGAACTAAAAGCCAAAATTTGGAGTAAAAACCCAGCCGGAAAAACCCATTACCATTTTAGCGCTCAACTCAATCTCCAGCGAGAAATTCCCACAATCCCGATTTATGAATCAATCAATTTAGTTGAAGATAACATCATCACAGCTACCAAAAAAGACTTCTATCAAAATGGAGGAGCCACCCTATTTCATGGCCCTGCATTTCAGGAAGTTCAACGTGTTTTAAATATTACTCCCGAAAAAATTACCACAGAATGCTTGTGGACAAAACTCAGCCCTCAAAAAGAAGGACAATTCCCCGTCAGATGGGTCAATCCTTATACAACAGACCTGAGTATGCACGCCTTATGGATATGGACACAACACTTTCATCAAGAAGGTTGCTTACCAGGGAAAGTAGAGAAATTTGAACAATTTGCCCCCACCCCACACAACGAACCATTTTACGTCTCTTGCGAAGTAAAAACCAAAACAGCAAGTAGTGCGATCGCTGATTTTATTATCCACGATAAACAAGGAAAAATATACTCCCGAATGCTAGGTGCTAACGCCATTATTTGGTCAATGAAATTACTCAGAAGTTAATCACTAGGCGCTGCTGAATAAAATCTCTTATTCTTTGCGCCTTTGCGTCTCTGCGTGCAAAAATTCTCAAATTTGGGGAAAAGCGTAAATCCTACCTACCTTTAAACACCCCACATCTTTTGAGGATATAAAAATGCAAAAAATAGCCATCATCGGATTATCGTGTCTATTCCCCGATGCTAAAAACCCTGACGAATTTTGGCAAAATCTCATAGCTCAAAAAGAATCCACCTCATCAGCCACAACTAGCGAAATAGGCGTAGACCCCAACATTTTTTACAACCCAGTTAAAGGCACACCAGATAAAACCTATTCCCTCAAAGGTGGATACATCCGGGACTTTAATTTTAATCCCGCCGAATATAATCTACCATCAGAATTAGTTGCTGGTTTAGACGACTCCTTTAAATGGTCATTGTATGCCGCCAAACAAGCCATCATCAATAGCGGCTATTGGGGAAATCAAAACTTCCTGGCCAAATGCGGCGTAATTCTCGGTAATCTTTCCTTCCCCACCAAACTTTCCCATCAATTATTTTCCCCCATTTACCAACAAGCGATCGCACCTGCTGTCAGAGAACTTCTACAAGATGAAGATTTCGCTTTAGCTGGTTTACCAAAGACAACAAAAGCGTCTTTATACAACGCTATGATTTCTGGCTTACCAGCTTCTATAGTTGCCCAAGCTTTATCGCTATCTAGAATTAATTTATGTCTAGATGCTGCTTGTTCTTCGTCATTTTATGCTATTAAATTAGCCTCTCATTATCTATCATCTCATAAAGCTGACATGATGTTAGCGGGAGCCATCAGTTGTGCCGATTCGTTGTTTGTACGGATGCTATTTTCCGGTGTCCAAGGCTTTTCCGAAGACGGTACGAGTCGCCCCTTAGATAAGACATCGAGAGGTTTAATTCCCGGTGATGGCGTGGGTATGGTCGTGCTAAAAAGATATGCCGATGCTGTCAGAGATGGTGACAATATTCTGGCAACTATTTGTGGGAATGGACTCTCCAATGATGGTAAAGGGAAGCATTTACTAAGTCCCAATACCAAAGGGCAAGTCCTCGCCTTTGAAAGAGCTTATAACGAAGCTCAAATTAGTCCCCAAAGTATTGATTATCTGGAGTGTCACGCTACCGGCACATTACTAGGTGATACAACTGAACTTAATTCCATAGCTACATTTTTTGGACAACATCAAGCCTCACCATTGGTAGGTTCTGCTAAAGCCAACACCGGACATCTACTAACGGCTGCTGGTATGGTGGGCTTGACTAAGGTCATTCTGAGTATGTCTCAGGGAGTCATTCCACCTACTATTAATGTTGATGTCCCTTTAGCCTCAGACAATAATGTCATTTCCAGTGAAAATATTGTCAGAAAAGCTACAGCCTGGCCTAACAACAATACACCAATTAAACGAGCAGCCATCAGTGCTTTTGGGTTTGGTGGTACCAATTCCCATCTAATTATTGAACAAGGCATTACAGCATCAACCGCTAACTCTACAACCCCTACACCACCTGCCAAAATTGCCATTGTTGGGATGGATGCCTTCTTTGGTGGATGTAACGGCTTAGATGCCTTTGAACGCAGTATTTATGAAGGAACCCAGCATTTTATTCCTCTACCACCCTCTAGATGGCATGGTATAGAGGAGCAAACTAACTTACTGCAAGAGTACGGTTTAACAGATGGAAAAGCGCCTGTAGGGGCATACATCCAAGACTTTGACATTGATACTTTAGCTTGTAAAATTCCCCCCAACGAAGTTGAAAAACTCAATCCCCAACAATTGCTACTTTTAAAAGTTGCTGACCGCGCTGTTAAAGATGCAGGACTGAAAGAAGGGGGAAATGTAGCGGTAATTGTGGCGGCGGAAACAGAGTTTTCTGTCCATCAATTACAGCAAAGATGGGATTTATCTTGGCAAGTCAAAGAAGGCTTACTGTCCGATAATATCGCTTTACCAGATGCAGACCTTTCCCAGTTAGAAGGCGTTGTTAAAGATAGCATTCACCATCCAGTCGAAACCGGCGAGTATGTCAGTCACATCGCCAATATTATGGCGAGTCGGATTTCCGCTTTGTGGAATTTCACTGGCCCCGCCTTCACCATGACATCTGGTGAAAACTCTGCCCTCAAGGCCTTGGAAGTTGCTCAAATGCTACTAGCATCTGGCGAAGTCGAGGCTGTAGTTTTGGGTGCAGTAGATTTAGCCGGTGGTGTAGAAAATGTCTTATTACGCAGTCAATTAGGCAAAGTCAATACAGGCATCAATACCTTAAGCTTTGACCAAAACGCCGATGGTTGGATGGTCGGTGAAGGTGCGGGTGCAGTAGTCCTCAAACGTCACGACACTGCCCAACAAGACAAGCAACGAATTTATGCTGTAGTCGATGCCGTCAGTTTTGCCGAAAGTAGTTCTCCTCAGCTAACAACATCTGATGCCCAAGCTATCCAAGAGGCCTGTCAACAAGCCTTCCAGATGGCAGAGATTGAACCTCAAGAGGTCAACTATGTAGAAGTATTTGGTAGTGGTATTCCCCAACAAGACACAGCCGAAATTACTGGCTTGTTACAGGCTTATCCCCAGACTGGTAATGGTTTGCAGTGTGCCATAGGTAGCGTTAAGGCGAATATCGGTCATACATATACGGCATCAGGAATTGCCAGTTTAATCAAAACTGCCCTCTGCCTGTATTACAGATACATTCCAGCCACACCTCAATGGTCTGGTGCCAAAACACCACAACTATGGGAAGGTAGTCCCTTCTATGTAGCTACAGAATCTAGACCTTGGTTTGTCGATAAAGGCGGTACTCGTCGGATAGCTGCTCTCAATAGCATCGGTATAGATGGGACTTACTCCCATGTCATCTTGTCAGAAGACCCAGACCAACAAGAACGAGATACTAGGTATTTACAGCAGATGCCTTTTCATCTGTTCCCCGTAGTAGCTGAGAATCAAGGCAACTTACAAGAGGTTTTAAATAACCTTCAACAAAGTATCGAAGAGAGTTCTTGTTTATCCACCACAGCCAGTCAGACCTTCACCACCTTTAAAGAACATACCGATGCTAAATATGCCCTAGCAATTACCGGACGTAACAAAAAAGAACTCCTCAAACAAATCGATGCAGCCCGTAAAGGCGTAAATACTGCCTTTGAAAAGGGTACAGATTGGCAATCACCACTAGGTAGTTATTTTACAGCCAATCCCTTGGGTAAACGCGGAACATTAGCCTATGTCTATCCAGCCGCAGTCAATTCTTATATCGGCATCGGCCGCACAGTCTTCCGCCTCTTCCCCAAAGTCTTCGAGGACTTAAAAAGCAACAATCTCTATAACCGTGCAGCCGATGTAGAGAAGTTAGTTTATCCCCGCAGCTTTCCTAAGCTCACAACCAGACAACTAGAAACCCTCGAAAAGCAACTGTTAGATGATTCCCTGGCGATGTTTGAAAGTGAAATCGCCTTCGCCAGATACATGACAGCAATTTTCCGAGACGACTTTCAAGTCAAACCCCAATGCGTCTTCGGCTATAGCTTAGGTGAAACCAGCATGATGGTAGCCCAAGGGG
The DNA here is from genome assembly GCA_015207155.1 of Nostocales cyanobacterium LEGE 11386. GTDB lineage: Bacteria > Cyanobacteriota > Cyanobacteriia > Cyanobacteriales > Nostocaceae > LEGE-11386. The sequence goes on from JADEXK010000006.1 coordinate 75,540, forward strand.
TTTGGAGTGATTTTGAAGGCGGTAGTAACACCCTCAACTCATCACCCTTGTTTGGCGATAAATTATCAGGCCCAAAAAACGCCGTCCGTGAGTATTGGGGCTTAACTACAACAGAATTACAAGAAGATAACTTCTGGGGTACTTATGTACTCATGGCCACCCCCTCTCAAGTCAGAGAAGCTCTCAAACATGAGTCACGAGTTTATTTAACTCAAATCAACACACCAGAAGAAGTCTTAATTGCTGGTGAGAAAACAGCTTGTCAAAGAGTCATCAAAACCCTTGGCTGCAACTCCTTCCCTGCACCCTTCGATCATGTCATACATTGTGACCCTATGCGATCGCAATACGCAGAGATAGCCAAAGTCAACACCTTACCCAGCCAAAATTTACCAGGTATCACATTTTACTCCGCCGCCGAATACCAACCCATCGTCCTAGATAGTGGTGTCATAGCGCGCAGCATAGCCACCGGACTGAGCCAACAACTGGACTTTCCCCGACTAGTTAACCGTATCTACGACGACGGCGTAAAAATATTCATCGAAGCCGGTGCAGGTGGAGTATGTTCACGATGGATTAGCAAAATCTTAGAAAACAAAGAACACCTCACCGTATCCCTAAATCGTAGAGGCATGGATGACCACACTTCTATGGTCAAAGCCTTAGCAAAACTAGTCAGCCACCGAGTCACCTTAGACTTATCACCACTGTACAACCTCACCACCACCACCAAACAAAACAAATTAACCCTAAGAACCATCACTCTAGGCGGTAAATCAATTACTGCGGCAATATTGACCGAAGAAAACCGTAAACACTTCCAAAATATCGCCAATAACCTCAACAATTATCGGGTGGAAAATCTGCATCAGGACATACAATTACCCACCTCAATCCAGCCAGCAGAAGACCCAATAAAAAATATCATGGAACACGGTTTTGAGACTCCAGAAGAATTACAATCTTTTGAGTCAACAGCCCTGGGACAGAAAAATCTGCAACCAATTGTGTCATCTCCAGTCACAAATCATCAACTTGATAACACAATTAGAATGTCTGAACTCAACAAAACTCAGTATCAAAAACTGAGTGAAAACAATGACCGCATAACCAAAAATCATACTGCTTTCTTACAAGCCAGAAAAGATTTTAGTAAACAAATGAGCGAAATCATTCAATTACAACTAGCCTGTGCAGAAAACTTATTGAATGAAGAAACTTAATTAAATTTAAGGGCGTTGCTAATTGAAAGTATGAATTAACTCACGCGGAGGCGCAGAGGCGCAGAGTTGCAGAGAGTAAGAGATGAGAATAGTTGATTTGTAAATTTCATACTTGAAGTCAGTAATGCCAAATTAGAACTTACGTAATACTTTTCTAAAACTCTCATTCCTCCGTGACCTCTGCGTCTCTGTGGTTCCTTAAAAAAAATCCCCCTGACAACACAAATAGGATTCCTACACCTCTTCCCTCAACACTTAATAACCCATCATTAACAACTTGAGGTAAAACTACAGTGACCCCCGTAGATACACTACCAAACAAACACAATAATAGCCTGAAATTCTCCCCCCATATTCACACCCAGAACCTCACATGGAAAGGGTGCTTAGATAGTGTATCCTTTGACCAATTAACCATTAAAACCAAACTACAAACATTAGATAAACCCTGTTACATCCTCAAAATCGCCGACAAAATCGGTGTCACCAACGAAGGCTACATCTGCCAAGAAAATAACCCAACCGCACAACTCCTCACCTCCATTCCCCCCATCACCCTCGAACAACTAGGAGACCCCACTTTCCTAGCTTTTCACAAAGTCAAATACGCCTACGTCACCGGTGCAATGGCAGGCGGTATAGCCTCCGAAGAAATGGTCATCGCCCTGGGAAAAGCCAAAATATTAAGCTCCTTCGGTGCAGGTGGACTACCTCCAGAACGCTTAGAAACAGCTATTAAGCGGATTCAAGAAGCCCTTCCGAATGGCCCCTACGCCTTCAACTTAATTCACAGCCCCAACGACATGGCCATCGAACGCCGTGCCGTACAACTATACCTCAAACATCAAGTCAGAACCGTAGAAGCCTCAGCATTTCTCGACTTAACCCCCAACATCGTTTATTACCGTGTCGCAGGACTCAGCTTAAACGATGCTAACCAAATCGAAATTAAAAACAAAGTCATCGCTAAAATTTCTCGTCGAGAAGTAGCAACCAAATTTTTGCAACCAGCACCACCCAGAATCATCAAAGAACTCCTAGAACAAGGATTAATCACCGACTTACAAGCCAAACTAGCAGCTAAAGTCCCTATGGCTGACGATATTACCGTCGAAGCCGATTCTGGTGGACATACAGATAATCGTCCCCTTGTCTGTTTATTGCCTTCTATTATTGCTTTGCGGAATGAAATCCAAGAACAATATCATTACGACCAACCAATTAGAATTGGTGTAGCCGGGGGAATTGCCACACCACAATCAGCCTTAGCGGCTTTTATGATGGGTGCTGCGTATATCATGACTGGCTCAATTAATCAGTCTTGCGTTGAATCTGGAGCTTGTGAACATACCAAAAAATTACTAGCTCAGGCAGAAATGGCGGATATGATTATGGCTCCAGCCGCCGATATGTTTGAAATGGGGGTGAAACTGCAAGTCCTCAAACGCGGCACAATGTTTCCCATGCGAGCGCAAAAGTTGTATGAATTATACCGGACTTATGACTCCATTGAAGACATTCCCATAGCAGAAAGACAGAAACTAGAAAAGCAAGTTTTTCGGAAAACTCTGGCCGAAGTATGGGAAGGAACAGCAGCTTATTTATCCCAGAAAAACCCTGAAAAGCTAGGCAAGGCAGTTAATAATCCTAAGCTGAAAATGGCATTAATTTTTCGCTGGTATTTAGGATTATCTTCTCGTTGGTCTAGTTCTGGGGAAAAAGGCAGAGAAGTCGATTATCAAATTTGGTGTGGCCCAGCAATGGGTGGTTTTAATGATTGGGTGCGGGGTTCTTACTTAGCTGAACCACAGAATCGCCGGGTAGTTGATGTTGCTTATCACATCATGACAGGAGCAGCCTTCTTATATCGCATTCAAAGCTTGAAAATTCAAGGAATGCAAATCCCCGAAGATTACAGTCAGTATTGCCCAGAATATTCTCAATTATTGGAGATGTAAAAATGACTCTAAAACAATCTTATAGTGCAGCAGATATTCAAGCTTGGTTGGTATCTAACTTGGCTGAGTTAATAGGAGTAGAAACTGACGAAATAGATGTCAGCGAGAATTTAGAAACCTATGGTTTAGATTCAGCACAAGCAATGACTCTAGTGAGTAAGTTGGAAAAACTGCTGGGATTTCAACCATCTCCACTTCTCTTATGGCACTACCCAACTATTGCTTCACTTTCACAACGTTTAGCTGATAGCGATAGCGTGGCATCAGCCATAGAATTACAAGAAGGTGTACAAGTTCAGGACAGTCAGACAAATTCTAACGTCAATATTGTTGCTCCGGTTCTAGATTTGGGTGCTGAAGCTGTACTTGACCCCACCATTCATCCTGGTGCTGCATCTAGCGTGTCTATCGGTGAACCCAAGAATATATTTTTAACTGGGGGAACTGGTTTCTTAGGTGCTTTTATTATCCGGGAACTACTACAAGAAACTGATGCAGATATTTATTGCTTAGTGCGGGCTGCTAATTCTACCGAAGGCAAAAATAAACTGCAAAAAAACCTGGAGCAGTATGCAATTTGGGATGAGAAATTTAATTCTCGAATTATCCCCATAGTTGGTGATTTATCTGAACCACTTTTGGGTATTGCCTCCGAACAGTTTCAAATTTTAGCTACTAATATTGATACCATCTACCATAGTGCCGCTTTACTGAATTATGTATATCCATACTCAGCATTAAAGACAGCTAACGTTCTAGGAACTCAAGAAGTTTTAAGATTGGCTTGTCAAATCAAAGTCAAGCCAGTACATTACGTTTCCAGTGTTGCTGTGTTTGAATCACCTGCTTATGCTGGTCATTTAGTAGAAGAACAAGATGATTTCAATCATTGGGAAGGTATTTATCTTGGTTATTCTCAAACGAAATGGGTGGCAGAAAAGTTAGTCAAGATTGCCCGTGATAGAGGTTTACCTGTAACTATCCATAGACCACCATTAATCTCAGGAGATAGCAAAACAGGGATTTGTAACACTCATGACTTTATTAATTTGATGACCAAGGGTTGTCTACAGATGGGATGTTTTCCTGATGTGGATTATATGTTGGATATGTCTCCGGTGGATTATGTAAGTAAAGCTGTTGTTTATCTATCAAGACAAAAAGAATCGATAGGTAAGGCTTTCCACTTGCAACATCCTCAACCCATTTCTTTAAAGAATCTAGTTGAATGGGTGCGCTCTTTTGGGTATCCGGTGGAGATGATTCCCTATGAACAATGGCAAGCAGAGTTAATTAATAATGTATCTTCTGTGGATAATCCTTTGTATACCCTGCGACCTTTTTTACTGGAACGCTGGTCTGATGAACAACTGACTATTCCAGATTTGTATCTCCAAGCTAGAAGACCGACTATTAGTTGTCAGGAAACGCTGAAAGCACTCTCAGGTAGTTCTATTGTTTGTCCGCCAATTGATTCCCAATTGCTGATGACTTACACTTCCTACTTGATTAATAGTGGTTTTTTGACGCTTGCCTAATTTACCTTATTAGTAACAGTTAAAAATTATGAGTGATAAATAATAAACTTATCACTCATAAACAAATAAACGTGAGTTCGACAAGTGTAAAAACCCCTCTCCAAACCTCTCCCCTGCTAGGAGGAGCCACTGCGTTGCGCGGGTTCCCCGCGTTGTAGCAAGTGGCGTAGAGGCTTCAAAACCTTAATTTCTCGTTGAGCTTTCAAGATATTTAAGCCCCTCTTTGTGCCGGAGAGGGGTTGGGGAGAGGTCATCAAACTCACGTTAAATAATACTGGTTACCAACTAATTATTATGTATTTCATAAAAAATATACAGCACCAGTGGCAAGAAAATTGCCCTGTTTTATTGTGTTGACAAATTTGCAAAATCATTTGTTTTCATTGATACCTAAATATAAAATTTAACTCTGGTTAATATAACGAAGATTGACAGTTATAAAGCTATATCAGATAGAGCGATCGCTCTACCTATTCTCTAAATAATTGTGACATTATATTTATCAATAATTGAGCATACAATAGTAATTGTCATGGATTGAATTTTTATTTGTCCACGCTTTTGTGAGTAATCCATTATATAAATGTAGAGTAGTGGTTAGCAGTCTAAAATAACTGAATCTCATTGGTAATTAATTTGTACAATGCGTAAGTCCTAAATTTAGGTCTACATTTTTTCAGTTTTTGCTCAACTCATCACACAAGTATGAGCCAGGGTAACGACTCAAAGCAATTTTAATAGGTTCGTTACAGTTATTAAATTGTAGACAATTGAGAACCACAGTAAATGCAGGATAGCTTGCTCAAATTGAATTCACCAACCTTCTTACATGAACACAACAAACCAAGGTCAATACAAACAAACTGCTCTAATTACTGGAGCAGCAGGTGGAATTGGCTATGAATTAGCATGTATTTTTGCCTGTAATGATTATAATCTTGTATTAGTAGACAAAATTGGGCTAAAGCTCAAAGAAATTGCCGTTAATTTCCAACAAAAATTTGGTAATTTCGTCAGAACTATTGTGAAGGATTTATCTATATCTACATCCCCTGAAGAAATTTTTACAGAGTTGCAACAAGCAAACATTACAATTGATGTGCTGGTGAATAATGCTGGATTTGGTATCTATGGATTATTTAACGAAACCAACCTCACGGCTGAATTGGAAATGCTACAAGTAAACTTGGTGTGTCTCACCCATTTAACTAAGCTATTTCTGAAGGATATGGTAAAGCAAGGCGAGGGAAAAATATTAAACGTTGCCTCGGCGGCGGCTTTTCAACCAGGCCCTTTGATGGCAGTTTATTTTGCTACTAAGGCTTATATCTTATCGTTTTCGGAAGCGATCGCAAATGAATTAGAAGGTACAGGTGTCACAGTAACGGTTCTTTGTCCAGGTTCAACAGAATCGGCCTTTCATGAAAGAACAGGGATGGCAGACTCTAAGCTGGTTAAAGGTAAGAGGATGATGGATGCAGCAACAGTAGCTAAAATTGGTTATCGCGCTTTAATGAAAGGCCAAACAGTTGTTATTCCCGGTGTCATAAATCAACTACTAGCAAAAAGTGTCAGATTTACACCCAGAAAGCTAGTTACGAAAATTGTGAGAAATATGCAAGAAGATAAATAACCAGTAATAAAGTTTTAGAGGATGTTTGAAAGGTGTTGATGCTTGGGGGAAGCAGCTTAATGAACCTCACAAGTCAGAGGAAGTAAGCTTATCCCCAGTTTAAAATCTATATCATTACTATTCTCCCATCAGTAACACCGCCATTTTTAACTCCCATTAACCACTTCAATTGGACGCATCATATCGCGGTCTTCATGGATTAAGATATGGCAATGCCAGACATACTTTCCTGGTCTGTCAAATGTGGCTATGAAGCGGACAACTTCATCAGGGTTAACAACTATCGAGTCTTTTCGACCATTCTCGTAGGGTGCTAGAGCCTGAGGATTGCCTCTGAGATTAACATTGCGGAGAAACTGCTTAGTCTCACCTTTTATTGGGTCTATTTCAGTCACTAAATTACCACTAAAATTCTGCCGATTGAGAACCTGGAAGGCAACCAAATGTATATGAACAGTGTGTACGTACTGGGTGGGGTTATAGATTTCCCAAACCTCGGTTGTGCCTAATTGTGGTGTTTCAGTTACAGGGTCATGATATCTGAAAGAACCGTCTTTTAATGTCCCCAGCAAAAACAAATCATGGTTATCTGCTTCTCGAAGTTGAAAAAGAGCTAGTTGTCGGGTAGGTGCAGTTGGCGTAAGCGGCGTAATTGCGTCGGGTCTTAACTGAGTCGTCAGTCCATCGCTTTCGTCTGTATCAACCGTAGCAATGGGAATATCAGCAAGTGGTTGGTTGACTGTAAACTTCATAATCTGACCTGTGGTATTGGGGTCAGCACCTGGGCCGTAATTTCTCAAAATAAACTCTTGTCCCGCATCGCCAGTAAAGTCAACAATTACATCTGCTCGTTCACTGGGAGAAAGTACTAACTCATCTAAGGCAACTGGATTTTCTACGAAGCCTTGTTCAGTGCCAATGAGGTAAATTTTTTTGTATGTGTCACGAAATTCAAATTTGTAAAAGCGCGAATCTGAACCATTCAGTAAACGCAAGCGGTACTTTCTTGGTTCTACTTCCAGATTAGGCCATGCCATCCCATTCACTAAGATGAAATCACCATAAGATCCTGTGCGGCTGGGAACCCCAGGAGGACTTATATTTGTTTGTTCTGGATAGAACAGCTGAGCGTCAGCCGTAAACTGTTTGTCTTGAATCAGCAACTCTCTTTCATAGTCACCACTGGGTAGGACATTATTGTTGATCAAATTATCTTCGTTTTGATCTCGTAACAAATAATATCCCACTAGTCCAGTGTAAACATTGTAGCCAGTGATGAGGTCTGTGTGGTCATGATACCAATATATTGCCGCTTCTCCCTGATAGTTGTTGTCGTAAGTATAAGTTTTCTTCACCCAGTCGGGCCCTGTTAGAGAATAATTTTGTGTGAACCAGGCTTCTGGTATGCCATCGCTATCTGATTCGGTGTGACCTCCATGCAGATGTACTACTGTGGGGACTCCTTGTTCTAGAGCTGCTTGCAAAAGTGGATTGTGTATATTTTCGGTATCTATGGGCAGCAAATGTTCTTTAGGTAGCTTATTTCTCCACTCCACTTGAATTGGTATGAACTTTTGTGCAATGAATGTAGGGCCTGGATAAGTGACATTTTCACCTGCTAAACCATATCCCCAAACGTTTGTATTGAGACGTTCATCATCGCTAGTGCCGTATTCTCCATCTTCACCAGGCCCAGCATATAATCCTAGCCATTGCTCTGTTTGCCTCATTTCTAAAGTGAAATTTCCGCCTTTTGTGCCATCTAATTTATGAGGAGATGGTAAGGAATTAATGAACTTTGGTTGGGTTCTGGGGTCAAACAAGAAACCATTTTGTGTAGACCTGGCTTTTACTGAGGTAATTGTGAGACATGAAACAAACAAAAATAAAACCAAAAAAATTAATTTGTGCTTCATTTTCATTAAAGATTATAGACAATGATTAATTGCGTCATACCTTTTCTTTGTAAGGTTGCATAAAAGTATTAGCTTAAGAGCAACTTTTGTAGCGGTGCATCTTCATATTTATTGGTATTAAAAAATATGCGATCGCACTCGCTATTTCCCAAGAAAATTTGATATAACGCTGTCTAAAACAATATCATCATGTCTATTGTTTCATTGGTATGTCTTAGGAAGTAAAAAAACTAAAATATTTGTTTGTTTTATTGATTTTTATACAATTTAATATATTTATACCAATTTTCTATGATGATGCACTTAATATGAAAAAACAAACTGCCAAGGAGGAAGGAGATATTTATTTAGTGCAAATTTATAGAAAATTGGTATAAGTTAAGTACAACGCAAATACTGTTTATAAGTACAATCAAATCAGACATCATTCCCGTTATGCCACCCGCCGAGAAACGCTGCCACACCCAAGGCTGCTAACGCCACAGCTCCCCACTTCAACGGTGGATTCATATCTAACCAATCTAAGAAACTGGGTACTGTCAGGTTTCTAAAGTCTCCCTCAATCCGATCATAGCCAGGAATTGCTGCAAAAACATTGTCTGGTGCATCCTCTGATTTTGGCTCGTTGGTACGCTGTCCAGGAAAAGCGATCGCTAGTAAAATTGTGTCTAATAAGGAAGGCGAAATCCGTTGCAGCAAATCTAAGATTTTGCCCGCATCCCCAACTATAAAATCTCGCATTGGGTGTTCAGCAACGTAGAGAATGGCATCAACAACAAGACTGGGTTGGTAATAAGGCGGTATTCCTGTTGGCTTCACCCCTAATTTGGTGCGAATTTTATTGTAGTAAGGTGTGTTGATTGTTGCAGGCAATACTGAGGTGACACTAATCGGCCATTTTTCGTGTTGTAACTCCACACGCAAGGCTTCCAAGAAACCTTCTAAACCGTGCTTGGCAGATGAATAGGGGCTTTGCAGTGGTAGACTGCGCCTACCCTCCATTGAAGAAATATGAATTAATGCTCCCCGTCCTTCTTGTTTGAGATAAGGTAGGGCGGCCATTGCACCATACACCTGTCCCATTAAGGTGACATCCACAACACGCTCAAATTCCTCTGGCGTGATTTTCTCAAAAGGTGCCATGACACCTGTAGCCGCAGCATGAACCCAAGTATCCAATCGTCCATATTCTGCCACGGTTTGGTCGGCGATCGCCTTCACTTGCTGAAAATCACTCACGTCAGCAATTACATATATTGCTTCACCACCCAAGCCTCGAATCTCTTCTACCAAAGACTTTAGCCCTGGTTCACTGCGTGCAGAAACTACTACCTTTGCACCTCGCTGGGCAAACTTTAGCGCTGTCTCTCTACCGATACCGCTAGAAGCCCCAACGACGGCTACTACCTGCTGATTAATTGGCTTTAATTGCATCGTTAATCATCCCTAAGTTCTCCTTTTATGGATAAGCTTGATGATTAATTTGTACATCTTTCGTTGGACTTACGCAGAGGGTAGAGTTTATAAAAGTGCTTTTCTCAGTGCTGAGTGCTTTTCTCAGTGCTGAGTGCTGAGTGCTGAGTGCCCCATTCTCTAGTCTCTACTTAATCTCGCCACAGAGCAATACCACCTAATAAACCAGTGATGTTAGGGATGAGTTTGACATTTAAAGGTAGCTGCATATTTACCCGGACAGCTTCACCGCCCCCAATGTAAAGGTAATCATAATTGAACAGACTTTGCAAAGAGGCGATCGCCTTTTCTAATCGCCTGTTCCATCGTTTCTCACCGATTTTTTCTAACTCTGCACGTCCTAGTTGTTCTTCGTAAGTTTTGCCTTTGCGAAACTGATGATGACCCATTTCCATATTTGGTACCAATTTACCATCGATAAATAAAGCCGAACCAAACCCTGTACCCAAGGTAACAACTAGTTCCACACCTTTACCTGCTATTGCCCCAAACCCTTGCATATCGGCATCATTAATCACTCGTACAGGCTTGTTGAGGCATTTTGATAATGCTGTTTCCAAGTCAAATCCAATCCAATCTGGATGTAAGTTGACTGCTGTTTCCGTCACTCCCTGACGTACCACACCCGGAAAACCCACGGAAACGCGATGGAATTCACCTTGAGCAGCCGCTAATACTGCTATTGCATTGATGACAACCTCTGGTTTAGCAGGTTGGGGTGTATCTAAACGTGTCCTTTCTGTTAGGGGATTTCCTGTGATATCCAAAACCATCGCTTTGACACCACTACCGCCAATATCAACTGATAAGGTACGAATAGATCCGTTATCTTCAACCATTGAGTTTTTTCCTTTTTTTACTGCTTGATGTATTACTATTTTTGTTCTTGTCCCCTCTGCTCCCCTGCCTCATTCCCCCATCCTGTAACATAAATATGGCGCGATAGTAGTAAGATGCACAGCTTTATTCCCCAAGAACGCTTTTTTCCCTACCTGACTTGGACTGATATCCAGGCTATGCCGAATAAGGAAAATGTGGTAATTATCCAACCAGTAGGGGCAATTGAACAACATGGCCCCCATTTACCACTGATTGTCGATGCTGCCATCGGTATGGGAGTCTTGGGAGAAGCCCTGAAAAAACTAGATGCTAGCATTCCCGCCTATGCTCTACCCCCTCTTTATTATGGTAAATCTAACGAGCATTGGCATTTTCCCGGTACAATTACTTTGAGTACGGAAACCCTGACTGCAACCATTATGGAAGTGGGGGCAAGTATTTACCGTGCTGGGTTTAAAAAACTGGTGTTGATGAACTCCCACGGTGGACAACCCCAAGTTATGCAAATGGCAGCGCGGGATTTGCATGTCGAGTATGATGATTTTTTGGTGTTTCCCCTGTTTACTTGGCGTGTGCCTCATATTACTAAAGAATTATTATCTCCGCAGGAAGCCGCATTGGGAATGCACGCCGGAGATGCAGAAACTAGCATTATGTTGGCGATTTTGCCAGAACAGGTAAAGCTGGATCAAGCTGTTGCTGAGTATCCGCCAGAACAATCACAAAGTAGTTTACTAAGTTTGGAAGGTAAACTTCCTGTGGCTTGGGTAACGCGGGATGTTAGTAAAAGTGGAGTGATTGGTGATGCGACAACTGCAACTAAAGAAAAAGGCGATCGCATCCTCGAATCTGTATCTAATGGTTGGGTACAAGTTATTCAAGATATCTATGCTTTTGAGCAACCCCAACCCCGCTAATACTCAGAATCTAGTTGCATTTGTTCAAAGTTAAGTTCCACAATAGCCATCCACCTAAACTTTTCGACAGAGTTCTTTTGGTAATTGCTGAATAACACGCTTAAAGGGAGAAGGATCGTCCAATCCTTGGGACAGAATTAATGAACCTTGAATCGCGATCACTGCATCTTCACCTCGCTGCTTGGCAAGTTCCCGATCCATACCAGCCTCAATTAACACGCTGACAATCGCATCCATCCAGACACAAAATAGCGCTTTCACTTTGGCGTGAAATACGTCACGAGCCGAACCTAGCAACAAAATGGCAAACAAACAGGGCTGCTGTCCTCCCTCATAGAGTTCGCTCAGGCGATCGCACATCCGCCGCAATCGTGTCAGGGCATCGCCTGGGCTGCTGAGAGTTTGCAGGACTTGTTGTTCCAACCAGCTTTCGAGAAAGTTTAATACTGCCTCAACCATCTCATCCTTCCCTCCCGGAAAGTGATGGTAAAGGCTAGCCTTCCCCAGTCCAGTCGCTTCCGAAATCTTGGATAGAGTTGCGCCATCATAGCCATACTCCCGAAATAGTCGCAATAGGCATGGAACATACGTCTCTTTAGGCATTTGTCAAAGGCTAAAAATCATCCATTGACATTATACCGAACGAACGGTACAGTAGTCTTGTACTGTTCGTTCGGTACAAATACAAAAAATAGTTCCGAAAATGTACTGTGCTACCTGTTTATGAAGATGCACTATGCGCCTTCTCGTTTCTGTATCAGCCAGAGCGTGAATTATTCCCAACTGACTGTCTGTTCTTATCCCATTCGTTTTTACCCCATCGCGAGAATTAACCCATGATTAAGCTTTACGGTCACGAACTGTCTGGCAACAGCTACAAAGCAAAATTAATGCTGTCTCTATTGGGCTGGGATTATCAGTGGATTAAAGTCGATTTAATGACAGGAGAACACAAACGGCCTGAATTCCTGGCACTCAATCCCTTTGGGCAGGTGCCGTTGCTGGTCGATGAAAATACCGTAATTGCCGATGCTCAAGCCATTCTGGTTTACTTAGCGCGGCAGTATGGTAGCGACCAATGGTTGCCGTTGGCAGCTTTACCCCTGGCTCAGGTAATGCGTTGGATATCGATTACTGCGGGAGAAATTCGCCAAGGTCCCGAATCCGCTCGTCTGTATCATTTATTCAAAGCCGCCAGCATCAATTTAGAACGGGCAAATCAAAAAGCAGAGTTTATCCTGAAGCAACTCAATGATCACCTAGCAAATCGAGAATGGCTAGAATTGGGATATCCTACTATCGCCGATGTTGCGGTCTTTCCCTATGTTGCCCTTGCACCCGACGGCAAGATTTCCCTAGGCAAATATCCGCATATACTTGCCTGGAGCGATCGCATCAAAAATCTCCCTGGTTTTGTTGGCATGATTGGCATCGAAGCACCTGCGGCGGTTTAGGAGTACATTATGCCACGCAAGTTTGGAGACATAGCGTTTACACCTGAAGTACAAGCGGCTCAAGAACAACGAGGTTCGCGGCAGACCTATGAGCGCTATATTGCCAATGGTCCTGCCAATGATACAATTACCCCAAAAATTGAGGAATTTATTGCTCAACTCGAAGGATTTTATCTGGGAACAGTCAGTTCCAATGGCTATCCGTATATCCAGTTTCGTGGGGGTCCACCTGGTTTTCTGAAGTTGCTAGATGAGAAGACTCTGGGCTTTGCCGACTTTTCAGGAAATGTGCAGTACATTACAGTAGGCAACCTTTCTGGCAATGACAAAGCGTTTCTGTTCTTAATGGATTATCGTCACCGCCAACGCATCAAGATATGGGGAAGAGCTGAATACGTTGAAGACGATATAGAGTTGATTGAACGGCTACAAGTGCCTGACTACCCAGCCGAAGTGGAACGAGCAATTCTCTTCCACGTTGAAGCGGTTAGTGAGAACTGTCCTCAGCACATTCCCATCCGCTATTCCATTACCGAAGTTGCAGCGATGATGGCTCCTCTTCAGGCTCGCATTGCAGAGTTGTCACAACAATTGGGCGATCGCCATGACGATTCAATGGATACACTCTAAAGCGATCAGCCCAACGAACTAGCTAGTTTATTGGTCATCGGCCTCTGTTGCTGCGGTCTTTTGTCTTTGCTGAATATCCAATTATCAGGTTCTTCATTATGGAAAGCAGACCCCCCTTGCCTCCGTTTACACTGGAAACAGCCAAAGTTAAGGTACAGGCGGCAGAAGATGCTTGGAACAGCCGCGATCCCCAACGAGTGTCCCTGGCTTACACAGCAGATTCGGTTTGGCGAAATCGGGTAGAGTTCTTTAACGGACGGGAAAAGATTCGCGAATTTCTCACCCGCAAATGGGCAACAGAACTAGACTATCGGCTGAAGAAAGAACTGTGGAGCTTTACCGATAATCGCATCTCGGTGAAATTTGAGTACGAGTATCACACCGATTCTGGGCAGTGGTATCGTGCTTATGGCAATGAGCAGTGGGAGTTTGCTGAAAACGGACTTATGCGACGACGGGAAGCCAGTATCAACGATCTTCCAATTCAGGAATCGGAACGCAAGTTCCGTTAAGAACGAACTCATAAAATCAAGAGATGCTTGACTATTACCTAAGAAATGCTTGATACCACAAACATTTCCAGAAGCGTTTTTATTGGGTGATCGCAAAAACATTTGTACTCGTTAGAGGTGTTGGATGCATTGGCTAAGTGATGCAGAAGCAAGAAAAGCAGCCCTAGCAGATACCTTAAGCGCAAAAGCTTTTGGTATCACACCGGAAAATGTCGATGAAATTATCAAAGCGCGATCGCATTTATTTAAATCTGTCTTGCCAAGTTTTAGCCAATTTTGCCAAACCAACCTGCAACTGTCACCGCAAGCAATGTTGGGCATGTTGTGGGACTTATGGTTACCTCTGGGGATCAAACTCGCTTCACACCGCCAACAGTTGGGACATCCATTAATCCAGGGAATTTTAGGAAGTCAAGGTACAGGTAAAACCACTATGTCCCAAGTTCTCAGTCTCATTCTCCAGCAGTTGGGATATCGTACCCTGTGTTTATCCTTAGATGATTTGTATAAAACTTATAGCGATCGCTTGGCTTTAAGACAGCAAGATCCTCGTTTAATTTGGCGTGGCCCACCAGGAACTCACGATCTAGATTTAGGATTAAATCTACTAGATCAAATTCGTCAGGGCAAAAGTCCAGTTAGCGTTCCCCGCTTTGATAAATCTGCATACAACGGTGCAGGCGAGCGCACTACTCCAGAAATTGTCAACGGTGTTGATATTGTTTTATTTGAAGGTTGGTTTGTCGGTGTGCAACCTCTTAATCCCAATGTATTTGATCATGCCCCGCCACCAATTCTCACAGATGAGGATAAAGCATTTGCCCGTGAGATGAATCATCAGCTAAAAAATTATTTGCCCTTGTGGGAGCGATTAGACAGCTTATTTGTGCTATATCCCATTGATTACCGTTATTCTTTGACATGGCGTAAACAAGCAGAACAACAGATGATCGCTGCTGGTAAATCAGGAATGAATGATACACAAATAGAAGAATTTGTCAATTATTTTTGGCGATCGCTTCACCCGGAATTATTCATCCAGCCGTTAGTTAAATTGCCTTCATCTGTTGATTTAGTAATAGAAATTCATCCCGACCATAGTATGGGTGCAGTTTATGCAGGGGAGCAGGGGGACAGGATAAATAATAATTCCTGACTCAGCACTCAGCACTCAGCACGGGCTAAACGCCCCGCTACCGCTAACAGCACTCAGCACTCAGCACTCAGCACGGGCTAAACGCCCCGCTACCGCTAACAGCACTCAGCACTCAGCACTCAGCACTCAGCACTTTTTAACGGCATGAATTTAACGCGATCGCGTCCTGCGGTTTTTGCCTGATATAATGCCTGATCAGCCATAGCAATTATTGCTTGCAAGTCAGAGCCAGGCTGGGGAATTTTTGTAGCTACCCCAGCACTGATTGTGACATAAGAACTAACTTGAGAATTAATATGAGGGAATGCTAATTTCCTGACAACAGAGCAAATGGTTTCAGCAATGAGAATAGCTCCTTCCATATCGGTTTTGGGTAAAATTACAGCAAATTCTTCACCTCCATAACGGGCTACTAAATCCGCAGGACGTTTCACAGTATTTTTAATCGCTATAGCCACTTCTTGCAGACAGCGATCGCCTGCCTGATGACCGTAGGTATCGTTGTAAAATTTGAAGAAATCGACATCGCAAAGAATCAAAGAAATAGGCATTTGCTCTCGTGCCATTCGCTGCCACTCTTGATAAAAATACTCTTCAAAGCGGCGACGGTTAGCTACTTGAGTTAATCCATCAATAGTCACCAATCTCTGCAATTCTCGGTTAGCTGCTTCGAGCTGTCGCTGAATTTGGGATTGCTGAATCAAGCGTCTTACCCGTTGACGCAAAACAGGCCAGTGAATTGGTTTGGTGACAAAATCTATAGCACCCACTTCAAATGCCCGGTCAACTGATTCTTGATCATCAAGTCCTGTAATCATCAAAACAGGAGTATGCTGACAACAGTCTAGAGCTTGCAGTCGAGTGCAACACTCGAATCCATCCATATCAGGCATGATTGCGTCAAGGAGGACAATATCGGGATGCAGTTGCTGACAAGCATTTAAAGCTTCTCTGCCATTTTGAGCTTCTGCTGTTTGATAACCTTCTCTTTCGAGAGCAAGTCGCAACTGCATCCTAGTAAATTGTTCATCATCAACAATTAGAACTAAAAATTGGTCTGCTTTCAATCTGCCTCCTGCTCTAGTTCTATTTGCAACGCAGTTTTAACTAGCTCATATTCCTGAGCAAGTTGTGAAAAGATTTCTTTACTGCCTGCTAAGTTGTGACTTCGGCCCTTCACTTCTAGCTGTTTGCAGAGTTGCGCGAGGATTGTGGCCCCGACAGAACCACTGCTGGATTTGAGTTTGTGAGCTGTCTGCCATAAAGCCTGAGCATCTTGAGTTGTCACAGATGTGCCAATATCTTGTATAAGCTTGGGTGCTTCTGCTAAATAACAATTGAGCAGTTCCCCAAATGCCGACTGATCTCCTGCCAGCATATCCCGCAAAGATTGCAAAATTTTGGCATCAATGACTGTGGATTGAGAATTTACTCGGGGGCGACATTTGCTCAGTGCTTGGACTAAATCTTCGATCTGAACTGGTTTGCTAATGTAGTCGTCCATTCCAGCCGCCAAACAAATTTCGCGATCGCCCCGCATGGCATTAGCCGTCATAGCGATAATATAAGGGCGAGAACTAGCTTCCCATTGCTCACAGATTTTCTGACTTGCTTCTAGTCCATCCATTTCTGGCATTTGCACATCCATTAACACTACATCATACGGCTGGCGTTGCAATACCTTGAGTACTTCTAGCCCATTAACTGCTACATCTGCCCGGTAACCAATTTTTTGTAGCATTAGTAGGGCAACTTTTTGATTTACTACTGTGTCCTCTGCCAAAAGAATCCGTAATGGTAGTTGCTTTGCTAGATGCAGCGACAAATCAGGAGCATGACGATGAGAAATGCTAGCTTGAATTGGCTGATTACTCAAAACAGAGGTCAAGACATTATATAGCTGTGACTGTTTGACGGGTTTAGTCAAACAGGCAATAAATGGCAAATTACTCAATTGAGCGTAAATTTCCGATTTACCTACAGAAGTGAGAATCACTAAGGGCATCTGCTGACAGCCTGATTGCTGGCGAATCTCATTTGCTAGGGTTAGTCCATCCATATCAGGCATCTGCATATCCAGAATGGCAATATCAAACTGTATTCCCTTAGCAAGTTCAGCTAAAGCTTCCTGACCGGATTTAGCTGCTGTAGTCTGCATCTTCCAAGACTCTGCTTGCAAGCTGAGAATTTTGCGATTGCTGGGATGATCATCCACAATCAACAACCGCTTACCAACCAGCTGGACTGGTGAGGTGCGCAACGCATCTGAACCTGAATTAGCAACTACTTGGGTAGTAATTGTGAAGTAAAAGGTGGAACCTGGGGCAGAATGATGAGATGCACGCCATCCAGAACGGGGATTACCACCAACACAACCTTGGCTTTCTACCCAAATAGTGCCGCCCATCATTTCACTTAACCGTTTGCTAATGACTAACCCCAGTCCTGTGCCTCCATATCGCCGATTCATGGAGGCATCTGCCTGAGCAAAAGGTTGGAATAAGCGTTTCATCTTTTCTGGGGCGATGCCAATGCCTGTGTCTTTGATGGTAAATAGAATTTTGTAGACGTTGTTGGTTTGTTTGCTTGTCAGTTGCCTAGCCTCAACACAGAGTATCACTTCTCCTTCTTGGGTAAACTTAATAGCATTGTTGAGGAGATTCATTAAGACTTGGCGTAGACGAGTTAAATCGCCAATAATCTGCGCCGGCACCTGAGGCTTGATTAAATAAGCTAGTTCAATATTTTTTTCTGATGCTTTTGGGGCTAAGAGGTCAATGACCTTCTCTACACAAGCTCTCAAATCAAAAGGTTTTTCTTCCAGTTCCAATTTGCCCGATTCAATTTTGGAGAAATCCAAAATGTCGTTGATGATGCTCAGTAAGGCATCTCCACTACTGCGAATTGTTTCTACAAAGTCTTGCTGTTGGGCAGTCAGCTCAGTATCTAGCAGCAGCCCTGTCATCCCAATCACAGCGTTCATGGGAGTACGAATTTCATGACTCATCATCGCCAAAAACTCGCTTTTGGCACGATTTGCCGTTTCTGCCTGACGTTTTGCCTGTTCCAGGGCGAAGTTTTTCACAGTGAGTTCTTCCCGTTGGCGGGTTTCTTGCTCTAGCAAATGAGCCTGGGCTAAAGCAATGCCTAGTCGCACAGCAACTGCCTCTAATAATTCAATTTCGTCTGGAATCCACTCGCGAAAATAGCTGCACTGGTGTAAGCAAATGGCTCCATTCGGTTCTCCTTGATAAGAGGTACGAACCGACAGCATCGACTTTAACCCCATCTCCTGGCAGATGGGTGCGGTTGTTTGCAGTAAAGGATCAACGTATACATCTGGGGAGGCGATCGCCTGATCCTGGGATATCATCAGTTCAGTATGGGGATTGCCAATAATGGGAATCTCTACGTTCAGCATGGAGGGGTAACCCAAGACCACGTACTGTGCGACTACAGGGATGCGGGGAATAGGGTCATTAATATAAGAGTGAATTAGACAGCGATGCACTCCAAAGGCTTTACCAATTTGAATGGCAGCCGTTTCTAAAATGCCTTGGGTATCGAGGCTCTGACGAATTTTTTGCGTAATTTGTTCCAGCAGCAGCGTCCGATTAAATTGGCGTTTGAGTGCATCTTGTGTTTGCACGCGTTCAGTAATATCTTTAGTTGAGCCAACCATCCGTACTGGATTACCCTGTTGATCCCATTGCGCTGTGCCATGTACCAGCACCCACTTATAGTTGCCATCATTACAGCGCAAGCGATACTCAATCACATAATTGGGGATTTTTTTACTGAGATAATCTTGCCTAGTCATCATTACCCGGTCGTAATCATCGGCATGAATCCGGCTCACCCAATCCTCATTGCTACTGATGAATTGATGTTCTGGTTCCCCTACAAGTTCAGCCCACTTGGCAGAACGAAAAGTTTGATTTGTAATTATATTCCAATCCCAAATCGCATCTTGGTTGCCTTCAATCACTAGTTGCAAGCGCTCTTCTTGTTCTCTGAGGGCTGCTTCTGCTTTTTGCAGTTCGCGCAGCGCGGCTTGCCGTTCGCTAATATCATTTTGCACTCCCACAAAATGAGTTAATTGTCCGTTTTCATTATGGATAGGTGAGATACTCAATTCATTCCAGAAACAAGTGCCATCTTTACGGTAGTTGCGGAGAATCACTTTACAACTGGTTCCAGCTTGCAGAGATGAACGCAATTCCTGAATTGCTGATTGCTGGATATCTTGGCCTTGTAAAAATCGACAGTTATGCCCGATGACATCAGTGGCGCTGTAGCCTGTGATTTGCTCAAAGGCTGCGTTGACGTAAATCACTGGATTATTGGGAAGTCTGGCATCGGCAATCACAATTCCATTGCTGGTGGCTGCAAGTGCCCGTTCTCGCAATCTCAAGGTTTCTTCTACTAGTTTCAGGTCGGTAATATCAAACATGAATCCCCGTAAAATAGTAGGATATCCAGCTTCCTGAACTACATTTACAATGTCTCGCAGCCAAACAACTCGCCCGTCGGCTGCTAACATGCGGTATTCAAATTCGTGATTTTCGCCTTTGGTAATTGCTTCCTGGCAAAAATGCAAAGACTTTTCTCGGTCTTGCGGATGCAGATGACTAATCCAAAAATTTTCTTGATACCATTCATTGATGGGATAATCCAGTAATACTTCTGCTTGCGGCCCGACATAAGTAAATCGCCAGGTTTTCCAGTCTAATTCCCAGGGGATCACTTTAACTGTTTCTAATAACTGCCGCAGACGAGTTTCGCGCTCCGCGAGGGCGATTTCTATCTGTCTTTGTTCAAAGATTCTGTGAGCTAGTTCTTGATTAAATGCTGCTATTTGACAACTGCTCAATTTAGTGGCTTGAGCAAAATAGATTAATAAAGTTAGCGTTCCAGCTAGTAATAATCCGGCAATCAAGACAACTGTTGGCAGAGGCGATCGCAAGTTTTTTAATAACTCTGGAGTGGGGTAAACTTGCACACGCCAGTTAATTCCATACAAGTCAATTTTCACATCTTGCTGCCAAGAAAGTGGTGGTGCTAGAAGTGGTGAATCATGACTGTAAATCAACTCCTGACCATCAAAGACTCTCACTTTGTAACCCAATGGTAAATGGACAAGTGAATCCAGCAGGGGTTGAATCTGAAATACTCCTAATATAAATCCATCAAACTGATTTTTTTTCAGCAGGGGTACGTATGCTAGTAATCCCTTACCACCTTGGACAAGATTGACTGTACGACTAAAAGTAATTTGATGGCGATCGCGTGCTGTTTCTAATGCTTCCCGTCGCCGTGCTTCCTGGCTGAGATCAAGGTTTTGGGCGGTTTCATTTCCCTCCAAAGGTACAATCCAACGTACCCGAAATGATGGGTCAACCCATTCGATGGCTCGATATCCTCTAAAGTCTTTTACTTGAGCGGCTGCATCTGCTTCCCATTCTGCGCGAGGAGTTCCGCCACGCATTTGCCAGCGTTTTTCCATGCGCTCCAATGCGAGAATGCGTGTTTTGAGTTCGTTAGTCAATTCTGTTTGCAGGGCGATCGCTTGTTGTTGTACAAGTTGTTCAATGTTGCTCTGCTCTTCAATTAGTAGTCTTTGCCATAGTATAACCACCGCAATTGAGACAACAATTCCCACTAAAAGTGGCAACAACACTTGTTTGCTAAAAAAGTTCACAGATTTAAATCGATGATATCTGTGCCACCTAACCACTTAATTGATCCTCCAGAACTTGTCGCCCAGACTTTTAATTTATATTTTTTCAAGTCTCAATGGTAATGACATAATGATGGATTTTTTGATGGATAAATATTTATTTTAAATTATTTAATATTTTATTTCCCAAAAAAATTATGGCAGCAGTTTTTCAAAATTTTTAAATTTGTTGATTTTTGGCATTTAAAATCATTTAACTATGTTGTTAGTATCCAGCTAATTAAAAATTTAAAAGCAAACTAATTATAATATTAATAGTGTAAATTTATGCTTATTTAAGCACATTTTCTGGCTGACGCACGGAGGGAAGAGGCTGAAGGACTGGAATGGGGATTCTTACCAGCACTCAGTTACTACGCCATTTCCCCGCCAGTTTTTTGTTATTGGCTAGATTTTACCCAATTTTGTGGCGGTGCTGACCAGAATTAACGTATATTGCCAACATTCATAGACTGCAACATTTTTTCTCGCTTCTTGCGTGCAATCTCTTGCAAATCTACGCTTCTATCAGTCTCATCTACAATTTCACCAGTGATCACTTCAAGCACATCTTCTAAAGTAACAACACCAGCAACATCCCCATATTCATCAACCACTACTGCAAGATGTTCACGTGCTTCTATGAAATTTTTCAGTAGTTTATCTGCCCGAATTATTTCCGGAACAAAGTGAACTTTCCGAGCTAAATTAGCAATTTTTTCATTGTTATTTCCTTCAACCATCGCTGTTAATAAATTCTGCTTTAAAGCAAATCCAATTACTTGGTCAATAGACTCATCAATTACAATAATGCGGGTATGTTGGGAGGCAATAATATCTTTTTTAGCTTCAGCAAGAGTTAAATTTCCCCGTATATACGTCAGCATAATTCGAGGTGTCATTAGGTCAGAGGCTGTCACATCGTTTAATCTAAACACTCGTTGGATCATTTCTGCTTCATCGCTTTCAATAATCCCTTCTTGTTGACCGATATTTGCTAGTAGTTTGATTTCAGCCTCATTTGTTGTTGGTCGTTTTTTGCCTTTGACAAAAGGCGCAGTCACATTTTCTATAATCCAAACTAAGGGTGTAAAAACAATAGAAAGTCCAGTGACAGGTAGTGCTGCAATCAGGGCAATTGGTTCAGAATAACGCTCCCCAATTGTCTTAGGAATGATTTCACCAAAGATAATAATTAAAAATGTCAATATTCCTGAAAATATCCCCAGCCAAATGTCTCCTAATACTTGAGTAGCAATATTACCTGTAAGAATACTGCCAACTATATTAAAAATATTATTCAGAATTACGATAGTTGCAATAGGGCGATTCATGTTTTCTCGAATTGCCAAAAGTGCAACTGCTGAAGGGTTATGTGATTGTGCTAATTGCCTGATTCTCAAAGGCGAAACAGAAAACAGCGCCGTTTCTGTACCAGAACAAAAAGCTGAACCTAAAATGACAACAAATACAATAATTACAAGCTGTAGCATAGAATTTCCCAAGTATGGGAAGAGAAAGTTGGGGCTAGTGATAGCTAACTGAGTGGCTATCTTTTGATTTTCCAGTGTACTACTTCCTATTCTAAGCTAGTGCAGCGAAGCTACGGATTAATGTCACATCTGATACAAGTTAATTCACCCAAAACCTCGTGATCCCCGGCGGAGGCTGGTCATAAAGTCCTCAATTAAAGAATTACATAACCTCATCAATAAAGATATTAGTTGAGTATTTTTTATGCTCAGGTTCAGAAGATGCGATCGCTTTGTGCCGATTACGTACAATGATGCGTCATCATAATTAAGAGTACATTTATCTGTAAAATTCCCATGCAACAGCTATTTCCCGGAGAAGTATTTGCCAACACGGCGGATTTTGACATAGGTATTCGCCAACTTATACCCCGATATGATGAAATGTTGCAGGTAATTACTCATTGTTTGCCTGCCAAAACTCATCGTTTATTAGAATTAGGCTGTGGTACAGGGGAACTAAGTCTCAAAATACTCAAACGTTTTCCCAATGCCGAAATAATTGCCTTAGATTACTCACCCCGAATGCTGCAATTTGCCGAAAATAAAATCACAGCAGCTGGATATCAACAACGCTGGACTGGGATACAAGGTGATTTTGGTGAATGGGCAAATAATCCAGAAAAGTTAAATATTGGTAGCGAATTTGATGCCTGTGTTTCTTCTTTGGCAATTCATCATCTCCATGATGAGATGAAGTTAAAGTTGTTTGAGCGTATTGCTGTCAGTCTCAAACAAGGCGGTTATTTTTGGAATGCAGACCCTGTTTTACCAGAGTCGCCTACCCTAGCAGAAGTTTACAAGTTGGCACGAGAGGAATGGGCCAGCCAACAGGGAACTAATTTAACAGAAGTTCGCGCCAAGCTAGGTACTAGTAGTACACAAGGATACTCTAGTCAAGACCAATTAGCTACATTAAATACCCATTGGCAAATGCTGACAACATCTGGATTTAAGACAGTGGCAGTACCTTGGAAATATTACGGTTTAGCTGTGTTTGGGGGAAGTAGGGAGTGAGGGAGTGAGGGAGTGAGGGAGTGAGGGAGTGAGGGAAACGATTGTGACTTTCCAATGACTAATGACTAATATTTACCCTACTCAGCACTCAGCACTCTTCATAAAGTTTCCCAGGCGGTTCCTTTGTAGCCGTAATCAAAAATTTCCGGATGTAAAATTTCTGCCAAGATTTCCAGAGAATCTGCTAGTCTTGGGCCTGGACGATTGAAGTAGGCATTGCCATCAGTAATGTAGACTCTGCCAGTTTGGGTGGCGTGGAGTTTTTGCCATTCTGGACGTTGAGTTAATAACTTGGCTTCTTGGCGAGTGCGATTTAAATCAAAGCCACAGGGCATAAATATGATGATATCTGGATTACTGGTGATCAGTGTTTCCCAAGGTATGCAAGCCGAGGGTTTACCAATCACACTAAATAGTGACTGTCCTCCTGCCAAATTAACCAATTCAGGAATCCAATTTGCAGCCGTCATCAAAGGATTAGTCCACTCAATACAGGCGACGGTGGGTAGTTCTGTTAAAGATAGCCCTTGGATTTTTTGCTGACAAATGGTAACGCGAGCTTCTAAGTTCTCTAAAACCTGAACTGAGTCTACACTAAAGGCGTTACCGACTCGCTCAATATCTGTCCACACATCCTTAAGAATATTTGGTTGCAAAGAAATAATTGTAGGTGAGGTATGGATAAGACTAGCAACAGCTTTTTCAACTTCTGGCAGGCTAACGGCACAGACATCACATTGGTCTTGAGTGACAATGTGTGTGGGTTGCAATTGCTCTAAAACATCTGTTTTGATTTGATAAATACTTAGAGCAGATTGCAACAAATCGTTGACATCATCATGAATTTTGCGGCTATGTGCATGAGAGTCCAAGCGTGCTTGGGTGCAAACGGGGCGATTCTGAATTTCTGGAGGGTAGTCACATTCATGCGATCGCCCGACAATTTGCTCAGTCAGTCCCAGGGTTGCTAAAATTTCAGTTCCACTGGGAATCAAAGAAACAATTCTCACACTGCTATTTTTCATTGTGTCACCTCCAGAACAGCTGCTGTTATCTTAATTCTGACAAACTTTCAGCATTCGGGTATCTTTCTCTAGATGAATGCACGGCTGTTCTGGTAGTCAGTATTTATAGCAGTCACCACGTAACTGAAAACATAAACTAATTATCAAACCCTGACACCAAGAGATGTTTCAGCCTGTTGCCTGCTATACATAGCTGTGCAGTAATTATTTATTCTTAGGTACAAGTCTAATCTTTATTTTAAATATGCGTATGAAGCACCTTGTTTTCTGTGAATTTTTGGATAAAGCTGCTTTTATAAATAACAAATATGATCGAGGTCATATTAACAATTTACTGTTTTATGGTAATCATACAGAAGTTAGAGCATTCACCCCAGCAAATTTACCTTGTAAGGGTGATGCTAGTTTGGTGTCTTCTATGTTAACTGAATGTAAGCATCAAAGACATTGCTGCCACCCACTGTTTCTGCTAATTCAGACTCGCTAATTCCTGGAGGGTATAAATTTTACAGACTCAATAAATTTATTTATAAGATTTGATGAATAAAAATATACTCCCCGGTTGTGAAAAACCCTGTGAAGTAATTGTAGTTAATCAAGACGGTTCTACCCTTCCTGTAGACCTACAAGGCAAAGTAGTTTCTTCCCAGGGACAACATATGCAAATGGTGGTGGTTAGAGATATTACCGAACATCAGCAAGTACAAAAGGCTTTGCAAATCAAAGAAAATGAGCGGCGAAAACAAAGCCAGACGCTGGTGCAGTTAGCTAGAAGCCAGACATTCCAGCAAGGCAATCTCAAGGCGGCGCTTAGAGAAATTACAGAAGCTGCGGCTCAGACACTCTTAGTCAAGCGAGTTGGCGTGTGGTTATATAAGGAAGACCGTTCAGCTATTGAATGCGTCGATTTATATGATGTCAGCCAAAAAGAGCACACCTGTGGTACGTCTTTTTTAAAAGCGAATTATCCAGGATATTTTCAAGCTTTGGAAGAAGAACGTAGCATTGCAGTAGATGATGCCATCAAGGACAAAAGAACTCAAGAGTTATCCACTTCTTATCTTTGTGTATTTGGCATCGCATCCCTGCTGGCGGCACCAATTTGGCTGGGGGGTCGTTTGGCGGGGGTAGTGTGCCATGAACACTTTGGTGAGGTGCGCCAGTGGACTTTGGCAGAAGAAAATTTTGCAGGCTCGATCGCAGATTTTGTCACCCTGGCCATAGAAGCGAGCGATCGCAACGCTGCACAAGAGGCACTGCGACAAAGTGAGGCGCGATTTAGAGCAATTTTTGAGCGTTCCTCTGTGGGCATTGGGCTAATAGATATGAAAGCACAAATAGTTGATACCAACCCGGCACTGTGTCAGATGTTGGGATACAGTCGGGAAGAACTATGTGGTCAGCGCTTTATCAATTACATTGCACACCAACGGGGAGATTTAGCGCTTTACAAACAACTAATTTCAGGAATGCGTGTAGATAATGCTGAACAGTTGGTTGACATACATCATATTGAGATGGAAAGACGCTTCCTGCATCAAGACGGTGGTTTAGTCTGGACTCACCTCTCCGTTTCTATACTGCCAGATTATAATGATGAACCTGAATTTTTCTTAGCAATTATTGAGGATATTACTGAGCGCAAACAAACAGAATTAAAACTACGTGCCTCGCAAGCAGCCGCAGAAGCTGGTAGTCGGGCAAAAAGTGAATTTTTAGCAACCATGAGCCACGAACTGCGAACGCCTCTCAATGCAATTATGGGGTTGTCCCAGTTGCTACAACAAGAAATGGTTGGCTCGCTCAATGATAAACAGAAGGAGTATATAAGTTGTATATATAACAGTGGGGAACATCTGCTGACAGTGATTAACGATATCTTAGACCTATCTAAGGTTGAGGCTGGAAAAGAAGAACTATCTTTGTTGAGTTTATCAGTACCAGAGTTATGTAATTATGTTTTATCGACAGTACGCGATCGCGCTTTAGCGAAAGGCTTACAACTAACAAGTGAAATTGACCCAAAAGCAGATGTGTGCATCGCTGATGCACGACGCCTTAAACAAATGCTACTCAATCTCCTGACTAACGCCATTAAATTTACCCCAGTAGGTCACGTATCTTTAGCAGTCAAAAAAGTACCTGAAGGCACTAATTTCACGGTTTCAGATACGGGGATTGGTATTGACAATAATCAGTTCCAATTTTTATTTGAACCATTTAAACAACTAGACAGCCGATTAAATCGTCAGTACGAAGGCACCGGTTTAGGTTTAGCCTTGACACGCAAGTTAGCGCGTTTGCATGGTGGAGATGTCACAGTCGTCTCAACATTGGGTGTAGGCAGTCAATTCACTCTGTTTCTACCAGATCAAAAGCATCACGAATAGCAATAAATAA
Organism: Nostocales cyanobacterium LEGE 11386; assembly: GCA_015207155.1. Classification (GTDB taxonomy): domain Bacteria; phylum Cyanobacteriota; class Cyanobacteriia; order Cyanobacteriales; family Nostocaceae; genus LEGE-11386. The sequence continues at coordinate 102,486 of JADEXK010000006.1, forward strand.
TTACTGTTGTACAGAATCAGTTTGATGCGACTCCAAAACCCCACTGCGAATCATTAGTTGCGGCCAGATTAACAAAAAAAATCCCATCCAAATAAAAACTGGTATGGAAACAAGAACTGTCAGCCAAATAGTTTTAAATAATAACCAACTACCGCTAATCAGTATCACACCTGTAAGCAGTATAGACCAGGGTTGACACCACCAAGGTTTGTAGTGCCAAGGACTTAAAGACTTTTGTTGAGACATTAGTTTTATTTGCTAAATTTACCAATACGTGATTTCATTCGTGGGGAAAAATGACCAAAGGGATCAGGAGAAAAGGAAACAAGGGGCATAAAATTTTCTACCTTGCCCCATGTCGAGTTTATTTGAGAGCAATGCTTTCTAGCGTTTTAATTGTGCTCTCCATTCTTCCAAGGAGATGTATTTATTATCCACAACATCTAAAGCTTCAATGACATCACCTGTATTCAAGACACGAAACCAATAAATCGTTGTATTGTGGTCTGGCTCATCTTCAAATACTCGAACTGTGTAGTAGGGGTTATTTGGCGTGGGATAACCATCGACGATCGCACCTACCCGGATCTTCCCTTTAGAAAGCCGTTGAATTTCTCGTGCTTTACGTTGTACTAGCGGTAGCTTCCAGACTAAGTTAAAGGCTGTCTTTTCATCAATTTCTTTGGTAGTCTGAGAAACATTGACAGCAGTGGGTTGCTCTAACTCTGCCAAAAATGGTGAGGAATTTAGCCCTATCTGCAAATAGTTTTGGGGATTTTGGCTAATAGCTAACTTACCTGGCAATCCTATCAGCAAAGAAGCCATGACGGGAAACCAGATTAATTTGGCGATGAAGCTATCCTGAAGCATGTTTATTAAAGTTCTTGGCTTTTGTTCAAACATTGATTGTGTTTGGCAAATCCACAAATCGTCTTTGTAACAAATTGTAAAACAAAATTAGGCAAAAATAAAGGTGCATATTAAATATGCAATAATGTCAATATTGGTAAATAAAAATTAATATTTTGATTTCTATAACTACTAGCGTGACCGGACTAATTTAGTGCTATTTTATTTTGGTCACGCTACTACTATCAAAAACTTTCAAAAAAAGCGCAACTAAGTAAGAAACTTTTGCCTCAATTTCTTGCTTAGTTGCAATTTTCGCACATATCTAAACTATGTTTAGTTTTCTCTACAGGCGATTCCTGGTTGTAGCATAACGTGAATTCGATGAACCTCACCCCAACCCCTCTCCGACACGGAGAGTGGGTTATTTTACTTCACTAGCCTCAAACTTAGGCACCTTGCCTTTCTTAACTGCGACAATCACATCGAAGTGTGAGCAGTAAGAGAATGTGACATCGTTGGCTTTGTTGTAAAGGTTAACAACTTGACCTGCACCACCGGGTTGGATACCGATTGGGTCTAAGTCACCAAAAAAGAAACGACGCAGTTGATCGCCACTACCAATCTGTCCCTTACTCTTGGTAAGCAAGTCTATTTTCTGTGCTACAGATAATTCTTCAGCTGCTGATGCTTGCACTAATGCAGGATTAATCACCTTGAGTGGTGCATCCCAAACCGTGAAAAAACCAACTAAGGCAAAACTTGTAAGCAGAGGGGCGATTTTCATTTATGACTCCTGGTGTTTGAGTTATTCTGAATGTCCAAGAGTATGTCAGTTGTAACTGAAGTGCATCTGAATCTAAGCGATGATTTTCATGAGTTTATTCCTTGAGAAAATTTAGTTAATTCTCAGCATTTTCTCAGGCAATAATGGTATCTAAAATTTACAGCTTTATTTTATCTTTGTATAGTAACAAATAATTTTGATTAGGTTGATGTATGTACTTGATTTAACTGTGGGAAAAAGACAAAGGTTTAGAAGAATACAGTACCAGGCGAGTGGAAGTCACTGCTACACAGGCTTGACGCAGAGCTGCTTTCCTCGGTGAAGGGTATCTGCGCGGGTTAAAAACCTTGATTTTTTATAGTCTACTTGCGTAGGCTTGGCTTTTATAGCTGCATGAAGCCTATCGGCATCCGGAGGCTCTTTCCTTGGTGCTTTGCCAGATGTGTGTACACCGTAACGTCTTGTAGAAAAGAGAGGGAGGGAGAGGTTAATTTAACTGACGTTAACATGGAAACTGTTATGTTAAAAATATTACTAAAATTTATTGATATTTTCTTAAATTAAGGATACCTTGTGTATGAATAATATCATTGAAAGGAAATAAGTACCATGTGCCATAAGTGACTAAATGCACTATCTCAACCAGCAGATAACAGTACATATCATGGTGGGTATAATTCTTTGGGTATAACTGCTATCAAGGTAAAACGCCATAAACACTGAACACTGCTCATATTAATTTTCAGGAATTACTTAGTACACAACTGAAGTTGCAATTATTCAAACTCTAATAATTCAAGGAGATGTATCAATGGAAGATTCCACGGGGGAATTCCTCAACTTGGCAAAAATTCAGTCCTCTAATAGCACGATCAAAATCACAGAGGCCGATGCTGACACCATCGCGGAAATACAAACTTTGCTTAACAAGACAAGTCTTTATACAGGTAAAGTTGATGGCATTGCAGGTGATTTAACCCAAAAAGCCTTTGCACAATTTAAAGAAAGTGTTTGGCTTGATTCTCCAGAATTGCTGGGGCCAACTACTGCTGCTGCATTGTTGGAGATAGCAGAAGGACATAAAGCCGTTGATGAACAAAACCAGAAACTTACACCCTTACCTACATCAACTTTAGGCACTAAAACTGGTCGCGCCATGAAGTTAGTAACTGGTGTTACAGTTTACCAGAATGAATTGATTGTTCCTGGTATTCCTTTAACTTGGGGTGAATTCACTAAAGGATGTGACCCCGAAAGAGCGCCAGAGTCCAGAAATATTATTAATAATATGATGAAGACGGCTCAAGGGTTTGGAAAAATCCGCGATAAATATGGTAGTCCAATTGCTGTCACTTCCGGTTATCGTCCACCTGCTGTGAATCGGCGTATAGGAGGTGCTTCCCGTTCCCAACATATCCAAGGATTAGCAATTGATATTTATCCCGCAGATGGTAACTTTGGGCGATTAATGGAGATTTGTCGCGCCTCTGATTGCACTGGATTAGGAAGAGGAATGCATAGAGGTTTTATCCATTGTGATTGGCGTCCTGGTGGCCGCGTAGTTTTCAATTATCCTTAACTCTCAAGAAAATGGTTAAAAATTCCTTTGATCCCAAGCACTGAAGCCACTGGGTTTATACTCAGCACTCAGCACTTTGCTATAACACTTGGCTTTTGCACCTATTCAATTTCTGAGCGGCGGCTTTTGCTGCTCAGATTTGTTTTTGTGGTTTTTATATTTAACTCTCTACTATCTCACGCACTAAAGAGGCTAGCTTCTCTGCACTATCGGGAATAGCGATCGCTTTTGCATTCTCGCCCATTTTGGCTAACTCTGCGGGCGATTGTAATAAATGCAAAACCTGAGTTTGCAATATCTCTGTTGTTAACTCCGATTGCTTAAACGTTAATGCTGCACCAGCTTTAGTAAATACGTCTGCATTATAAGATTGATGGTCTTCGGCCGCAAAAGGATAAGGAATCAAAATTGCTGGCGTTCCACACACCGCTAATTCTGTCAAACTCCCAGCACCAGAACGACTAATCGCTAAATTAGCTCGGTGTAACAATGCTGCCATGTTGTCATAAAACGGTAATGCCATGTAGTTTGAATGCTTGAGACTATCGGCATCGGCATCGCGATCGCCTGTTAAATGTACTACATAAGCACCCGCATCAAACCAAGCTTTAGCTGACTGGCGCACCAACTGATTGACCGCAACCGCGCCCTGACTGCCACCAAAGACTACAATTAAAGGCACATGATCAGGAATGGGTAAATCTAACGATTTGTCAAGTCCTGCATCTAGGAATTGGGAACGTACAGGAGTACCCACACAGACATTTTGGGCCCGAGGTAAGTACTTTGCAGCTACGGCAAATCCTAAGGCTACCGCACTACACCAAGGCCCAAAAAAGCGAGTAACTTTTCCTGGTAAGGCGTTAGATTCGTGAAAAATCACAGGTAACCCAAGGGAACGCGCTGCAATGACAGTCGGCCCGGCAATATAACCGCCTGTAGTGAATACACCTTGAAAATTTCCTTGTTTGAGGATTCGTCTCACTTGCACAATTGCCGCGATGAGTTTACCCAAAATCCGGAGTGTGGACAATCCAAAGCCTTGCTGAAACCCTTCAACTGCAATAGTATGCAAGGGATACCGTTTAGGGACAAGTTGAGTTTCTAAACGATTTGGGACACCCAACCAGGCAATTTCATAGTCTGGCAGTTTTTCAGCCAATGCGATTGCTGGAAACAAGTGTCCACCAGTCCCACTGGCAGCTATGAGTAATTTTATCGGTGCGTTTGCCATCAACACTCTACCGTTTAGCGCCTAGCTTAACTAAGATAAAACAATTTCCTGACGTTCTCTACTCAAATCAGTAAACTCTTACAAAATGACTAACATTACTGCCTTATTATTGATACACCAACGAAGATTTCCCACTGGCATCTGGTTAATTTTATCCCTGCTGATACTGGGTGTAACTAGTAGTTGGCAATCTGTTCAAGCCAGTACACCAAGGAATTTGCCACCCAATTCATCTCCGGTGGTAGACGCTAAACGAACAGAAACAATTACTCTGCGGCAACGGCTAATCGACTGGAGCGAAAGCAGAAAGTCTAACGGTTTATCAGAAGGAGTACAAGTACAACGACCTGTTTCTCCCATTGTCTCCCAAAATGCACCTGCTGAATTAAAAAACCTCTTGACGCAAATTGATGAAGCAGCTAGCAAAGGCGATATCAAAGCAGTCATGCAATTATACAGTCCCAACTTTACTCATGGGGATGGATTAAATCGCCAGACTTTGGAACAATCCCTAACTTCTCTTTGGCAGCGACATCCACAGTTACGATACAGTACACAACTGGAATCTTGGAAATCTGAAGGCAATGTTATTGTTGCTGAAACAGTAACCAAAATTACAGGCTTACCTTCTGCTAACAGTAATAATTTGGCTCTTAATGCCACAATTAAATCCCGCCAGCGCATTCAAGATGCAAAAATCGTCAGTCAAGAAATTTTATCTGAACGCACTTTACTAACTGCTGGTAGCAAACCACCCCAAGTTGATGTGAATTTACCCCAGCAGGTGAAAGTAGGACAGCAGTATAATTTTGATGCAATTGTTCAAGAACCCCTAGGTGATGATTTTCTGCTGGGAACAGCACTGGAAGAACCTGTCCAAGCTAACAAATATCTCAACCCGACATCTGTAGATTTGGAATTGCTGACATCTGGCGGACTCTTTAAAGTGGGACGCGCACCATCTACCCCTGGTAACCAATGGGTTTCTGCGGTGATTCTCCGGGGTGATGGGATGACAATGGTAACTCAGCGTCTGCAAGTTGTGAAGTAGGGAATGGGGAATGGGGAATCGGGACTAAGAAAATCCCCCTCATCCCCCTACTCCCTACTTTCTTTTTGATAATTAACTCTTAAATAACAATGATTGCCTTACAAAATCAAATAATTCTAATCACCGGTGCAAGTAGTGGGATCGGTACTGCTTGCGCCAAAATCTTTGCCCGTGAGGGTGCAAAACTGATTTTAGCGGCGCGACGTGGGGAACGCTTACAGCAGCTAGCAGATACACTTAATAAAATGTATGGTGTAGAAATTCATTTGTTACCGTTGGATGTGCGCGATCGCCTGTCTGTAGAATCTGCTATTTCTAGCCTACCCCCCGACTGGTCTGAGATTGATATTCTCATTAATAATGCTGGTTTGAGTCGTGGTTTAGATAAGTTGCATGAAGGCAACGTTCCCGACTGGGATGAAATGATTGATACCAACATTAAAGGTTTACTTTACCTGACTCGCTATGTTGTTCCTGGGATGGTGAGTCGCGATCGCGGTCATGTGGTAAATTTGGGTTCCATTGCCGGACATCAAACTTATCCTGGTGGTAATGTCTACTGTGGTACGAAAGCTGCTGTCAGAGCAATTTCTGAAGGTTTAAAACAGGATTTGTTGGGAACTCCTATCAGGGTGACTTCCATTGATCCTGGGATGGTGGAAACTGAATTTAGCGATGTGCGCTTTCATGGCGATACCGAACGCGCCAAAAAAGTTTACCAAGGACTTACACCCCTGACAGCCGATGATGTGGCGGATGTGATATTTTTCTGCATCACGCGATCGCCTCATGTCAATATCAATGAAGTGATACTTATGCCTGTTGACCAAGCCAGCGCCACCCTGGTTAATCGACAAAGTTTAGAATAAAAACATTTGCTCAACATTGAGCTTGGTCAGGCTATGCAAAATACTACCAATACTGAAGATGTACTTGTGCTGGAGCCAGGACAATCGCCACCAATGGAGATTACTACTCCACCACGCCGTCCCAAATGGGATGACACGTTTAAGTACATGGCAAATCCCGATCAATTCTGCCGTAGGTATCTGCAAGAATACGGCCCTATATTCAATACAAAAGTTTTTGGTCGCACCACTATCTTTTTAGGTTGTTCTAGAGCCATTCAAATGGCATTCAATGGAGACTTGAAATATACAGAAATTGCTTTGCCAGCCACCACAATGGATATGTTTGGCGAGTATAGTTTATTTCAACGTCCTGATTTGCATCGTCAGCGCAAAAGTGCCTTAGCTCCTGGACTTACTGGTCGTGTACTTGATGGCTATACACCCCACATCAATGATGTGATTATTCGTGGTCTGCAAAACTGGTCTACCCCCAGCCACATGGCACTATATCCGGCTGTGGAGCAGATATGTTTTGATGTCCTCACGCCTCTGCTACTAGGAGTCAGCTTAGATGATCATGATCCCGCTACTTTCCAGGGGTTACCTATTACCTCTAAGGCAGAGTTAAAAGCTCTGTATAAGACCTACTTTGATGGCTTCTATGGATTATTTAAATGGCAGTCCCGTTTGACGAAATACGGGCGGGGAATCTTGGCACGCGCAGCCCTACTAGAATTTATGGGTGCTGTGGTACGGCGGCGCCGAGCAGAGGGTCAAGACATCAACCCCACAGCTGATTTTTTATCAATGATGCTGGCTGGACAGGAAGAAAATCCCGATGGCATATTTAGTGATGCTCTGATTGAAAATCAATGTTTGCTGCAATTGTGGGCATCACATTACGAGATATCTGGACTCATATCTTCGCTGATGTACCAAATTGCTCGATATCCGCAAGTGTTACAAAAACTGCGGCAGGAACAAGCAAATCTGGTGGGAGAAAATGGTAATTTCCAGATGTTTTCACCAGAGCAATTGAAGCAGATGGTATTTCTAGATGCCACAATCAAAGAGACACTACGAACTCTACCTCCCAGTGCTACGGCTATTCGCCAACTTACCAAGTCTGTGGTATTAGATGGTGTGTTGTATGAGCAGGGTTGCGCTGTCATGGCAGAGCCACGGATTGCACACATTATGCCTGAACATTTTCATGAACCAGAAGTATTCGCTCCAGAGCGTTTTCTCCCAGAACGTGGAGAGGGCAAGATGTACGAGTTCATACCATTTGGGGGCGGTGTACACGCTTGTCTGGGAGCGCAAATGGCGATCGCGGTCACAAAAGTGTTTGCATCCCATGTACTGCAAGCGTTTGACTGGAATTTAACGGGTGAACCAAAGTTTGTGCAATTTCCTCTGAAGAAACTGAAGGATGATTACTGTATTGAAATTGTCCGTCGAGTTCCATGAACTGTACTTATTCAGCTTTCTTAAAAAATAAATTTGACAGTCGCAGGTTCAAAACATCTGCGATTTTTTGTTGGAGACAGTTGCAACTCATAATCATTTCGAGTATGATTTATTTATGTCAATCCAATAAATCACCCCAGCTATGGAAAGCCTTGTAATCGGTGTACTTGCCAGTTTAGGAGCAGGACTTGCCACAGTTATCGGTGCTTTGCCGATTTTACTACCAATTAAGATTACGCAACGAGTGCAGGGGATAATGTTGGGGTTTGGTGGGGGAGTGATGTTGGCGGCGACATCCTTCTCATTAATTATGCCTGGTACAGAAGCGGCGATCGCTCAAGGATATTCCCAAGCAAATGCGGCTTTAATTATCGTTGTGGGGGTGCTTTTAGGTGGAGTATTTCTCCAACTAGCACATCGGTTTATGCCCCATGAACACTTTTTCAAAGGAAAAGAAAATGTTAGTAGCCATAACCTCAAGCGAATTTGGCTATTTATTGCCGCAATTACTATTCACAATTTTCCCGAAGGTTTAGCCGTAGGAGTTAATTTTGGCAATAACAACATTACAGATGGTATACCTGTAGCCTTAGGAATTGGCTTACAAAATATTCCTGAAGGTTTAGTAGTTGCCTTATCTTTAGTAGCAGAGAAATATTCAGCAGGTTATGCTATCTGGATTTCGCTGCTTACAGGTTTAGTTGAACCAATTGGTGGTGTGATTGGTGCAGGTGTGGTGAGTATTGCTAGTTTTATCTTGCCTTGGGCGATGGCATTTGCAGCAGGAGCAATGTTATTTGTCATTAGTGATGAAATTATCCCAGAATCTCATCGTCAAGGCTGGGAACAAGAAGGAACTATTGGTGTGATGTTGGGCTTTGTAGTGATGATGTTTTTGGATATTTCGTTAGGATAAAAGGTACCGCGTGAGTTTATCTCACTGATAGTTTTAGACAGTACTAAAATAATTTTCCTCGCCATTTTTCAGCTTTAAAATCACAAGGAGCGAAATATGAACTTTATTCGCTTTGAACACATTAACCTAGCTTGTAAAAATATTACAGCTAGTAAGAACTTCTACCAAACGCTGTTTCCTGATTGGTATATACGTGCTGAAGGTGTATTTAATGGTAGTCGCTGGATGCATTTTGGCAACAATCAATTTTATCTTGCCTTGAATGACGATGCTGACCAAAAGCGGGTACATGAACCTTATGAAACTATAGGTATTAATCACGTTGGTTTCGTGATTAAAGATGGCGAAGCCATGAAAAACTTGCTTGATAAAGAAGGTATTGAATACTACACAATGACAGCGCCTGAAACCAAGCACAGAATTTATGTCAATGACCCAGATGGTAACGAAATTGAGTTAGTTGAATATCAATCAGATTACACCCTAAAGTAATGAATTTGTTTGATGACAGTTTAACTAATTTCCCAAAACTTTGATTCATGAGCAACAGGAGATAACTATCATGAGTTCAAATCAAAAAGTTGCAGTCGTCACTGGTGGAAATCGTGGTTTAGGATTAGAAGCTTCTCGCCAATTGGCTAAAAAAGGATATCAAGTAGTTCTCACCAGTCGGGATGAAGCAAAAGGTAATGCGGCGGCGCAACAGTTACAAGCTGAAGGTTTAGATGTCATTTCTTATCCCCTTGATGTCACTAGTGATGAAAGCAGCCGTAAATTAGCTGAATTCATTCGCCAGAGGTTTGGTAAACTCGATGTTTTGGTAAATAATGCTGGTATATATATCGATGGTCAAGCCAGTGAAAATAGTATTTTCAATGCCAAAATTGACACTTTGCAAAAAACAATAGAAACAAATGTCTACGGTGTTTTACGAGTGACTCAAGCATTAATTCCTTTAATGAAAAAACAAAATTATGGACGCGTAGTAAATGTTTCTTCTGGTATGGGACAACTCACTGACATGGGAGGAGGATCTACAGGATATCGTGTTTCTAAAACAGCTTTGAATGCTTTAACACGGATTTTTGCCAGCGAGTTAAAAGGTACGAATATTTTAATTAATTCTGTATGTCCAGGTTGGGTAAAAACTGATATGGGTGGACAAGATGCAACACTAACCCCAGAACAAGGAGTTGATACAATTGTTTGGCTAGCAACTCTTGCAGATGATGCTACTACAGGGGGATTTTTCCATGAGCGCCAACTGATTGATTGGTGACAAAATGTTCCTGAATGCGAGTGTATTCTGAGTGGGAAAACGACTACATAATTCATGAAAACCTTTTCATCCTCTTCTTACTCAGCAACGCCACATGTTCTACTACAGCGCTGCGCGCATCCTGCGGCGAGGGAAACCCCAAGACCGCTTTAGCCTAACATTTTGAAATCTCAGAAAAAATGTGTGGGCTGATACAATACATTCTAAATAACTGTTATAGGCTTTTAAAGCCCTTTACTTATACCCTTACGGCGGAAATTTCCGCTAAAGAAGCACCAGAGCGATAGGAAATTACCTTAATAAGTGCGATTGATATTTATCAATTGCAACTTGTGAAAGTGTATGAGTAGTTTCCTCCGCTTTGGTGATTTACTTATTTTTGGCTTGTTAAATAAATGAAATTTTGTAGTGAGTTAGCGCGGTGAGTCCAGTCCTGTAAAGCCTTTTGGGCATAGCCGTGCTTACCATGTAGCGTCTCGGACAGGCGAAGGGTCATGCCTCTAGCCCTGAAAATCTTGATGATGAGCGCTAAAGCACGTCACGAACAAAAAGATCCCCGACTTCTTCGAGAAGTCGGGGATCTGAGCCTCTCACTGTTTGCAAAGTATGGATTTCAGTCCACTTTAGTAGACTTTAGCTATTAGCCAAGAAATAAATTTCTTGGCGGGATATAAGGCAGGTGCAAAATATAAATTAGAAAATTTATTTTGAAGAATTAGGCAAACATTTTGATGGTACATACCTGATTGTCCCATCCACTATTAAAATCTATTTGCTGGGATTATTCAGCAACATGAAAATTTTCGGAGTTTTGTTACCCTGTGCTTACCTCTCAGTTACCTATTATCAACGCCCTCAAGCAACCCACTAGTTATGCTTGGGTAGAACAAGCTCTAGCTAACTTAGACATCATTTTGCTTGATCATTCCCACTGTGAACGCAAAGCAGCTGGGGTAGCGTTAAATTTTATGTTTCGCTATCCTTCCAATACTAAAATGGTACGGGAATTAACAGCGATCGCTCGCGAAGAACTAGAACACTTTGAATTAGTTAATCAGTGGCTAGAGAGCCGAAATATAGCCCTTGCTCCCTTACCACCACCTCCCTACGGTGCTGGACTAAGAGCCAACGTGCGTCCTCAAGAACCCCATCGTTTTTTAGATTCCTTACTTGTCACTGGTTTAATTGAAGCTCGTAGTCACGAACGCTTAGGACTATTAGCTACACATTGTCCTGAACCAGAATTAGCTAAATTCTATCGGGGCTTGATGGCATCAGAAGCACGGCACTACGGTACTTATTGGGTTTTAGCTGATACTTATTTTGACCGTGAAATTGTCAGGCAAAGGCTAGATGAACTGGCGAATATCGAAAGTGATTTGCTAGAAAAGTTACATCCAGAGCCTAGAATTCATAGTTAGTAGAGTTAGTAGAATCACGTAAGAGATATGATGCTTCAGTTAACACACATCAGGCTGCTAGTCTCCAACTTCAAAGATTGTTTTCTGTTTTACCGTGATGTACTGGGATTTGATATTGATTGGGGTGACGAAAATAGTTGGTATGCCGAATTGCACACCGGAGATAATATCAAGCTGGCTTTGTTCAGAAAAGAGTTGATGGCTGAAGCCGTCCCTAGTGCCTATCAACCTTCGGCTGTTGACTGTCATAACAAAGTAGCTCTGGTTTTTGCCGTGGATAACGTGGACGAGCTATATCAGTACCTCAAAGACCAAAACGTAACCATTGTCACTCAACCTGAAGATCGCCCAGCATGGGGGCTACGGACGGCTCATTTCCGCGATCCTGATGGTAATTTAATTGAATTCTTCAGCATGTTGGGAACTGGAAGTTAAAGTCTCGTTGCTAACAATTATCCCATCTTTGAACCACCAACGATCTTTGCTTTGTAGAAAGTTTAGCCAACAGCGAACTCGGTAAATTGTCTTTTAAAGGGGGAATGAAACGCCAAGACAATATCTTGTTTAGGTACACCTCGGTTGGTGAGTTCATTAGCAATACCTACTTCAGTACCATCGTGCTGAATCCAGATTTTGCCATTTTTAATGTCTAGATGTAAAACACAACCATATACACGCCGTTTATTTGACCAGCCTACATGAACCAGTTGATAGCGATCGCGCTCGTGATCAAAAATTACTTCTGCTTCGACTTGTTCGTTACTAGCCTTAATTTCGCTGTAAGCCTGTAGCAGTTCTTGAATTAGTTGGCGGTATTGTTCTACTTTTGCCATTTGACAATTACCTCCTCTTCTGGAGAAAAAATGATCAGTCTCACTTGGTAGCGTTGAATTAACAAGCGCGGCAGTTCTAGAGTAAAAAAGGAACGGTAAGTATCCGCAGGAACCGCTAAGTATAAAAGTCTTTCCGGTTGCTCTTCTTCCAGTGCTAGCTGGTATTTGAGAAACTGTCCCAAAGCAGTACTAAACTCAGTTGTAGTAGATGGACTGACAAAACTTTTAACTTCAACGGCGATTTTTTCTTCACCTCGTTCAGCCGCTAGAATTTTTTCTGCACCGAGGTCTATGTACATATCCAAACCACCAAAACGCAGGAAAAGAGGGTCATTGGTGATCAACCACGCTTCTTTCTCTAAAGCGCGTCTTACTGCATCATGAAAAATGTCCTTCGCCGCCATAGACTGCCATTAAGCGGTTGATTTTTTGTTATGTCTTGAGTTTAACCTTTTTATTGATGTAAAATTAAGCTAACTATCTTAAATGATACACAGCACTTCATTGCCAAAGACGTACCTTAAGAATACCTTAGTAATAAATTTAATATTTTATTTAAATCGAAAGCTTTAGCTTTAACCTTGATCCCCTACCATTTTTAGGCAAAATCAAGTGTGTAGTTACTATAGTGATCATTTACAAATATAACGAGAATCTAAAAACATCCTAAAGTTTATTTTTTCCTTGGGATCGCTGAAACCTAGGGAAAATAATGACTTTTTGGCTATATTCCGTATTTACATCTAAGCGCAGAATATAAGGATGCAAATCAGCCCTAAACGGCACTAAAGATGAACCCAAATGAAACCCATTAAATTCTTGACATCTGCCTGTCGATATTGTCGTCATTACCAGCCAGAGGGTCGCCGTGGCGGAATGTGCCAACAGTTGGGATCGCCAGTTCAAGCCAGTTGGAAAGCTTGCTCATTGGCATTGCCACCTTTTGCACCTTCTTGGGAAACCCTAGAAGATGCTTGGAGTTTGCCAGATGCGACACGAGTTTTAGGTTCTTCTCATACTCTGGCTTCAGATATAGACAATAAGACTCTTGCCCCTGTAGAGGAAGTAGCTAACTGTACCTCGCAAGAGGCTAAGACTAGGGTAGTGCGAATTTAGTCACTTATAACTGGACTCAGTTTGTAGTTTACTTAAAATTAAGATTTATCTATAAGATTTCTAGTGCTGTCAACTTTGACATCTGCAAAAATCGCACCTTAAAACAAGGTGCGATTTTTGCAATTTTAAGGTAGCCAAGGGAAGGTGCGAAAATTCGGTGGACGCTTTTCTAAAAAGGCTTGTTTGCCTTCAGAACCCTCTTCTGTCATGTAATACAGTAGAGTGGCGTTACCAGCAAGTTCTTGTAAACCGGCTTGACCATCACAATCAGCATTAAATGCCGCTTTCAGGCACCGAATGGCAATTGGACTTTTTTCTAAAATTTCTTGCGCCCATTGAATTCCTTCGGCTTCTAGTTGTTCTATGGGGACGATGCAATTTACCAAACCCATATCTAGAGCCTGTTGTGCATTATATTGGCGGCAGAGAAACCAAATTTCTCGCGCCTTTTTTTGTCCCACGATACGGGCGAGATAGCTAGCGCCAAAACCACCATCGAAACTGCCAACTTTGGGGCCAGTCTGTCCAAAAATGGCGTTATCAGCAGCAATGGTAAGGTCACAAATCAAGTGCAGGACGTGTCCACCACCAATAGCATAACCAGCTACCAAAGCAATCACGACTTTCGGCAGGGAACGAATGAGACGTTGTAAATCCAACACGTTCAGGCGGGGGATACCAGCATCGTCAACATAACCCGCCTGTCCCCGCACACTTTGATCACCACCAGCACAGAAGGCATATTTGCCATCAGTGTGTGGGCTAGCACCCGTAAAGAGTATTACTCCAATAGTCGTATCTTCGCGGGCATCACAGAAAGCCTCGTATAGTTCAAAAACAGTTTTGGGGCGGAAGGCATTACGTTTGTGGGGGCGGTTGATGGTAATTTTAGCGATACCATCTGTTTTGTGATACAGGATATCTTCGTAAGTTTTGACAGTTTGCCAGTTGACTTGCATGGGAATAACGACACTGTTGTGCTTGAGAATTTTATCGCGGACGTAGGGACAAGCGATCGCTAAAATTTTAGTGTCTCAATTCAAAGCGAAGGAAGAAGGATGAGGATCATCCTTCTTCCCTCTGACTTCGTTGACAATAGAGGGTAAACAAACTTCATCACCAAGTGTCACACAAAGATGGGAATATCTGGTAAGACGGCACTGACGATAATTGCCAGACTTACCTAATCTCGTAGTTGTTGCCTAAAAAATACCAGATTGAGAATGGCGTATTATGTACGCTGAGTCAGGTGACTGGTGCAAGATTGAAAAATAAAACTTATTTCGGAGCAATCAGAAATGCTGACATTACCTACAAATCTTCCTTCTTTGCCCGAAATCATTGATGGTTTGCCGAATATTTCTGGTTGGGAAACAGAGGTGCTTTCTGTAGTTAACCATGATGCGCCGGTATTTTTACCCTCAACGAATATCCGGTTAGAAGACTTGAATGCTGTATTTGCGATCGCCTTACATATGCATCAGCCTACTATACCTGCTGGACATGATGGTGGACTGATCAGTCATCTGCAATATATGTTTGAGCATCCCCAGTTCGGGGATAATCATAATGCTGCACCTTTTGCCTATTGTTACAGCCGCATGGGTGACTTTATCCCCGAACTCGTTCATCAAGGCTGTAACCCCCGTGTGATGTTGGATTACTCTGGTAATCTTTTGTGGGGACTCAGACAAATGGGACGAGATGATATTTTAGATAATCTCAAACGCATCACTTGCGATCGTACTTATCAACCTTATGTAGAATGGCTAGGAACAATGTGGGGTCATGCTGTAGTTCCTTCGACTCCCATACCAGATATTAAGTTACATATCATCGCCTGGCAACATCACTTTGCCGCGATTTTTGGTTGGGAAGCATTGGCGCGAGTCAAAGGTTTTTCACCCCCAGAAATGCACCTACCAAATCACCCTGATACTTTATTTGCATTTGTCAAAGCTCTCCAGGAATGTGGATATCGCTGGTTACTTGTGCAAGAACATTCTGTAGAAACAATTAACGGTCAACCTCTTACTCACAAACACTTACCTCACCGTCTTATTGCTCGTAATTCTCAAGGTGAAACAATTAGCATTACAGCCTTAATTAAAACCCAGGGTTCCGATACTAAATTAGTGGCTCAAATGCAGCCTTACTATGAAGCCAAAACTCTATCTAAACAACAAGTAGGCAATGTATTGATCCCCCCAATAGTGAGCCAAATTGGGGATGGTGAAAATGGTGGTGTGATGATGAATGAATTTCCTAGTGCTTTTAAACAAGCATGGGGAGACATGGTGAATCAAGGAGGAGGCAAATCTGGTGTTGTTGGGGTGTGTGGTACAGAATATTTAGAATTAATCGCTGCTGCTGGTTGCCAAGCTGAAGACTATCCCACATGCCAGCCAGTAGGACAACATCAAATCTGGCAGCGAGTTTCACCCGAAAATTGCCAACCTGATACTGTAGAAAATACCATTCAAGAATTAAAACAAAATAACCCTAATTTTCACATGGATGGAGCATCATGGACAAATCATATTAGTTGGGTAACAGGATATGAAAATGTGCTATCTCCCATGTATGAATTAAGCAGTTTATTTCACCAAAACATGAGTAAAGTATTGTTAACTAATTCCTCTGAATATCGCAATATACTTTTACATAACCTTTTGCTACAAACTAGTTGTTTTCGTTACTGGGGGCAAGGTTCTTGGACTGACTATGCGCGTAAAATTTACCAAAGTGGTGAAAACTTGCTGTCAACGAGATTCCACTGAGAGAAATATCATCAATTAGCGTGTTTCTAGCCATTTTCAATGGAGTTAAATAAGTTTGTATTGCTAGTTACAACTAAAAAATACAATTAACTCAACTCCAGACAGACAGTATGGTCTAATATGTCTGTCTTCAGAACGGTTAAGCCTGAATCTGTAATCGTTAAATTGTCCTTAGATAACAACACATAACAGTTGATGTTAATCGTTTTTAACTAAGGAGATTTTTAATATGGTTGAGAGCAGACAGGCTGTGAATAATCAGAGTGAAAATACTAATCGCACAATTACAGACCAAGCTTGTGTTGGTACAGCTAGCACGAATACAGGGACTGAAGTATCTAGTTCTGAAGAGGCTAACCGCACGACTACAGACCAATCTCGTATTGGTACAGCAAAAACTGGATCTCAATCCGATACTAGTCGCACCACAAACGGACGACAAGTTAATCCAGCATTAAGTAGAGCAATCATAGGTGGACTCATTGGTGGTACTTTGGGATCACTAGCTGGTGCTTTGGCTGGTAAAAGACTGGGTGAGGGATTTAACCACACCATGAAAGGTGTCCAAGACGCAGCAAAAACTATAGGTCAAGGTCTTGGTCATACAGCCAAAGGTTTAGGAGATGTGGCAAAGAGTGTTGCTGAAGGTGCCAGCTACGCTGTGATTGGTGATAGGGATGCGTTAGACACAGTTCAGGGTGCGGCAGAAGGAGCTAGAGAAACCGCAGTCGGTGCAATGAACGCAGTACAGAAGACAGCACAGGATATTAACCAAGCTGTACAAGATTCTGCTGAGAGGACAAAGGAAGCAGCAGAGAATACCAAACCATTTGAAAATACGGGTAAGCAGAATCAAGACCAGACAGTCGCAGACAATCAGCAAACTAAAAATGATGATGTCGGCATAGGTCAGCGAGATATTAGTACTCAGTCGATGTACATTTCAACTCCAGAGCGTACAGAAGGATATGTAGGCGAATCAACAAATTTTGTCAATGAGAGAATTTCAGTATCTTCTTTTGAAGATAATGCGATTGAAGAAGAGATTAATCGGATTGATAGTTAAAATAAGCATAAATTTAAAGGTCATTAAAATTGGGAATTAACTATCTGGTAACAAATACAAATATTTCTTTAAATATGACCTTTTGATGCACCTTTTTTCAATCAAATTAATCTTCAATCATGAAGGAAGCGCGCATAAATAGGTTAACTATTTCTGTGCTCTTCCTAATGATTAGTTATATGATGTCCGCCTACCCATAATCAACCCTGTTGTAGTAGGGACTGAAGTCCCTACAGACAAGACTAAAGTCCTGACTAGGAGCAAACATTTTTTATTTAGTTTGATTAACCGGACATAATATTATCGGCTCTGTCCTCAAGTTACTTATTATTTCACACTTAAAATGAGGTAATGATAATGAATGGCAACCAGCAGTTTTCCGATCAAGTTACAGAAAATAGAAATAGTCAGGTAAATCAACCTGATAATAATAAAGTGGGTGTAAACTCAAATAATGAGTTTGCTAAAGTAGTATTTGGAACAGTTATTGGTGCTACTTTGGGCGCTGTAGCTGGAGCTTTGGCTATGAGAAATTCAGCCCAAAAAGTTAACGAAAGTATCAAAAGTGTAGGGAACGTAGTTAAGGGTGTAACTAATAATTTTAATTACACAGTAAAAGGTGTAGGAGATGCAATTAAGACTGTAGCTGAAGGCATTAACGATACTGTCAAAGATGTAAGTGATGCCGTTAAGGGTACAGCTGTAGATGTTAACGACACTGTGAAAAATACCGTAGTTAGTGTCAAGGGTGCAGCTGTGGATGTTAACGATACTTTCACAAATACTGTGGATATTGTTAAGGGAGCAGACGAAGGGATTAAGGACACTATTAAAGGCACAGTTAATGTAGTAAAAAGTGCAGTTAAGGATGTTCCAACATCTAGTAGTCAGGATGTTAATCAACCTAACAATCAGACTACATATATTTTAGTTCCTGTGGACAAGCAAGATTGAGTAAACCTCTGAAATAAATGCTGTTAAAATTACTTTGACCGACTACTAGTGTATGAGTAAAGTATCCTTTAATTACACTAAGGGCAATAATATTTCAAATTCAGTACCTACACCAAGTTGTGAACGAAACTTTAACTGGCCACCATGTCTTGCCGTGATAATTCGATAACTCATCCCTAAACTAGTTTCTTTATCAGCCCATTTTTCCAAAGAAAAAAACTCTATAATTTGCTGTTGCGATTCTTGAGACATTCCTGGGCCATTATCAGCAATGCACACAGAAACCCAACGAGAATCTGGTGCATCAGGTTTGGTGGCTGCTAACGAAATTACTGCTGTAGTAATTTTAATTTGTGGTTTAGCAGCAGTTGGAGGATAATTTTGCTGAAATTTTTGTCGCACAGCCTCATTTAGCAAAGCATCCACAGCTTGACTTAAAATGTTCATTAATACTTGGTTTAACTGCCCCATAAAGCAAGAAACTGGTGGCAGTTTACCGTAATGTTTAATTACTTCAATTTCTCCTTTTAAACGACTTTTGATTAGCAAGACAATACTATCTATACAGGCATGTAAGTCTATTGGTTTAGGATGAACTTCATCGATATGACAGAAGTTTTGTAAACTAGTGACCAGTTTTTTTAATCTTTCTGCACCAGTGCGAATGCTAGCAAGTGACTTTGATAAATCTTGTTCGAGAAAATCAAATTCAATTTCTTCTTTAATATGTTTAATTGCCTGAGAAGTATGAGGTAAATCTTGTTCGTAAGCAGCTATTAGCTTGAGTAAATCTTGACTGTAGTTAGAAATATAAGTTAAATTACCCCAAATAAACCCCACTGGGTCTAAAATTTCGTGCGCTACCCCATCTACCAAACGCCCTAGACGTGCCATTTTATCATTTTGAATCATTTGGGCCTGGCTACGTTCATAGCGGACTTGAGTTTCTATACCCTGAATTTGCCAAGCAGCAATATTCAAGTCATGTATATCTAATAATCTGTAGGTATTAGCTGCTGTTTGCACTACAATTGGTTCTGCCAAAAGTTCAGGCGATCGCCTCAATGTATGTTGTATCGCTGTCAAAATCGATGTTGTATCGGGAAGTAGCACTATAGCTGTACGTGCATAGCTGTAAAGCACATCCAAACTTTTTTGGGTAAATAACTCCTGTCCATAAGGACGAACCAAAAATTCCAGCAGTCGCCGCCGCGAAATCATCCCCATGAATTTGCCCTGTTCTAGTAAAATTGCTCCTGGTAGCAGTGGGTATTTTTCAAAAAAATTAGCAACTTCTGCACCAGTACAACTAATTTCTACCTGAAAGTTGTACATGGGTAGTTCTTGGAGTGTTGATTCTAAGCCGAGATCGCGATCGCTACCACCAGACAGAACTGGCTGTGAGATTAGGGAACTAAATTCTTGTGGCACTAGAGACTCTAATATATAGAAAATCTGGTAAGTAATAAGCTAATATTTTATTCCCTGTCAGTATCTACTGAATTAGCAGATAGAAGTGATAGGGGACAAAACAAACAGCTTCAGAACTCATCAATTGATGAATCGTAGCAGAATTTGTAAATTGGAGAGCAGTTGCAGATACGTGATTTTACTTGATATTTAAGTCATAGAAGCACTTTTTTGTGAAAATTTTCATTCTCATGTACTTATTTGTTCCTCCTTGGGCTTGCAGTTTGGCAGTTTTTATAGTAAAAAATCAACCAAAGCTCGTGTTTGATTTTGCCAAAAATAGTCAAAATCACGGTTGTTAGCAATCACCACCGATCCCCGAATGTTTAAAAACTATGAATCCTTTATGAAAATGCGTGGAAGATAACATCCTGACCGACTAGTTTACAGTAAGTATAAACATTAAGTAATTAAACGTCATGCAGCTAGCTCACTATTTCCCATAACTCGGAACAATTTCGGAAATTCAGCAATCTTAAGATTAGCCATCATCAGTAAATGCACACGGTTAAACATGACTATCGACAACTTGCTAGCGCTAGTAATCGCTGTAGCGTAACTAGAAATCAAACACGAACTTACTGTTTAAATAAGGTTGAGTTACCCTGACATGCTTTTGATCCCCGTTCCGATAAAATGACAAGGCATAACCTAAAAACTTTAAACCGCTTTTGACTGCGACACCCATGAATCAACTGAACAATGGTTTCACTATATTTCTGAGTTTGCTAGTCGAGGCGATGCCATTTTTGCTGTTTGGTGTGTTATTTTCCAGTGTGCTGCTGATTTTTATCGATGAGCGCCAATTAGTAGCAAAAATGCCCAGAAATCCGGTACTGGGTGCTTTAGCAGGCAGTATGATCGGCTTTCTGTTTCCGGTGTGTGAGTGCGGTAATGTCCCAGTAGCGCGGCGATTGCTGATGCAGGGAGTACCCACACCCGTGGCAATTGGTTTTTTACTAGCAGCACCAACGATTAACCCCATTGTAATTTGGGCAACTTGGATAGCCTTTCGAGACCAGCCAGAAATAGTAGTTTTACGAGTGGTATTTTCTCTATCAATTGCCGTAATTATCGGTTTTGTTTTTAGTTTTCAAAAAGATGTCAATCCGATTGTCCAACCAGTGATCGCCCGTTATCTGAAATTCAATCCCCCAGCCAATCCGGAAACAAAACGCCGTGGGAGACGTTACCCAGCACAGCAGGAAGCAACGGTATCCAGTGTGTTGAAATCAGGGACTTACATTTTAGGAGGCAAAGCAGGTATCCCCACGCGGCTAGATCCTAATTTTGTCCAAGCATCTATCCCAACCTCTACCCCCAGTAAATCTGTGGTAGATAAGCTACGTCTAGTTTTGGATAATGTCATCCAGGAATTGCGGGAATTGGGAGGCGTAATGATTTTAGGCAGTGCGATCGCTGCTGCTGTGCAAGTATTTGCCCCCCGTGAATTAATCCTGAGTCTGGGTGCAGGACACGTTAGCTCAATTTTGGTCATGCTGCTATTAGCCGCAGTTGTCTCAATTTGTTCGACGGTCGATTCATTTTTTGCTCTATCTTTTGCCTCGACTTTTAGCTCTGGTTCTTTATTGGCCTTTTTAGTCTTTGGCCCAATGATTGACATTAAAAGTGTTGGTTTGATGTTATCTGTTTTTAGTCCCAGAACAATCTTTTACTTATTTGCTTTAGCAGCACAATTAACATTTTTGTTTACCCTGTTCATGAACTTATATGTGCTTTAATTTCAGTTGACAGTGAACAGGTGACAGGGGATAGGTAAAGAAATTTTCCCAATAAGTAGCTGACGAATGACTTCAATCCCAAATTCCAAATCTAAAATTCCCAATCTATTATTCCCCTGGCTAGATGCCCTAGCAATTACAACTTGGGGAATTTTGATGCTGCAATACTGGCTCACAGGCAAGTTATACTTATTGATTCACCCCAATTTCTTTGGGTTGGTGATTGTGTGTGGCATCGCCTTGCTAGTTATTGGCTCGTTAAAGATGCGAGAAATTTGGCGTCAACGCCGCCGTATGGTGACATCTAGCACCCAGCATTTGAATTTATTTCCCCCTGGCTGGGGTAGTATCTTGTTGTTAGCCACAGCAATTCTGGGTTTGACGATTACACCCCGAGTTTTTGCCAGCGACAGCGCTATTCAACTAGGTGTGAATGATTTATTAACCACCGGACGTGTCCAACCCCAATCCTTTCGAGCTTCTACTCGCCCAGAAGAGCGATCGCTAGTAGATTGGGTACGCACACTCAACGTCTATCCAGAACCAGACGCATACACAGGGCAAAAAGTCAAAGTTCAGGGATTTGTGATTCACCCACCAAATTTAGAAAGTGAATATTTGTTCTTAGCGCGATTTGTTCTGACTTGTTGTGCAGCAGATGCATATCCTGTGGGATTACCAGTCAAACTAGCAGAAAATCAAAATCGCTATTCTCCTGATGTTTGGTTGGAAGTAGAAGGAGAAATGGTCACAGAAAATCTAGCAGGTAAACGCCAACTTACCATTGCTGCTAACTCCATGAAAGAAATTCCCCAACCCCGAAATCCTTATAGTTATTAGTAGTAACTAATAATTGATAACTGATAATTAATAACTGAAAAATGACTACATCCAAAGCATTTATCCAACCACTAGATCGTGCGGCGATCGCACTGATGTTGCTGCTGAGTCTGCTGATTGGATTTATCGTACTGCAAGGTGATGTGGTGACATCTCGTGTCCGGGATTTTACCTGGCAAAATCAACAAATTGGCGCAGAAGATATCTCTTTTAGCCTCACCTTTAGTCGCCCAATGGACATAAAGAGCGTAGAGGAGAATCTGAAAATTGAGCCGCCTTTAGCAGGTAAAATTAGTTGGGCAGGGCGGCGGATGGTTTATACACTGCTCACACCAGCACCCTATGGCACAAATTATGAAGTACAGTTGCAAAGCGCGAAAGATAGATTTTCGCAACCAGATGGGAAAAATCGGGTAATACAGCCCTTTAAAGGGAATTTCCAGACTCGCGATCGCGTCATTCTCTACATAGGAGCCGATCCAGACAACCAAGGTCAGTTAGTTCTCTACAACTTAACCGAAGAGCAAAAGCAGATAATTACCCCCAAAGACCTGATTGTCATGGACTTTAAGCCATTTCCAGACGGGGGCAAAATTTTATTTTCTGCTCGCACCTCCAATAACCAAGACTTACTATCGGCGCAGTTGTACACGGTAACCACAGGCATTTCCGTACAGCCGGAAACCCCAGCAGAACCAGCAGGTAAAGTTGACCTGATTTTAGATAACAAAAAATATCAAAACCTCAAATTTGACTTATCGCCGGATGGAGAAACTATTGTCGTTCAGCGAGGGAACAAAGCTAATCCTGGTGATTTTGGTCTATGGTTTATGCCAGCAACTAGTGACAGATCAGAAAAACCCACCCCTAAACGCCTGCAAAGCCAACCAGGGGGAGATTTTATGATCACTCCCGATAGTAAAGCCGTAGCGGTTGCCCAAGGTCAAGGGGCAGCCATCTTACCACTACAAAGTGATGCCAGTAAACCCCTAGATTTTCTACCGCAATTTGGGCTAGTCCAGGCTTTCTCAAAAGACGGCTCCCAAGCAGCAATGGTAAAATTCAATACTGACTACACACGAGATTTGTTTTTGGTGACTAACCAAGGCATCCAAAAACCTCTGCTAAAAACCACAGGCTCCATTCGCAACTGCCAATTTGACCCCGCTTCACCTACCCTCTATTGCTTGCTAACACAGCTAGTCTCTAATGAAGAATATATAGAACAGCCTTATTTAGTGGCAATTGACCTGAAAACTGGAGAACAAAAACCCCTGCTAGCACTCCCAATTGATCAGCGAAATGTGCAAATGAGCTTATCACCTGACGGTTTGGGCTTGTTATTTGATCAAGTAATGCCACAAACAGAACCCGTACCCTTGTCTGCAAACCCATTAAAGACCGAGGATGGAGAAGCGATCGCTACTAGCAGTTTATGGCTAATGCCATTGTTACCTATTGCCGATGCTCCCACCACTACAATCGGGCCAGAGAAACTTCCCTTAGTCGGATTTCATCCCCGTTGGTTACCGTGAGGAAACGGTTTACAAACAAATAGACCTTGTGAGATTAGATGAGCGCACCAAAAACATTTACATCTTGGCTAATAATTCATAGGACTTACGCACAAGTTAAGGAAGAATCAAACCGCAGAGGCACAGAGGAGCCATTGCGTTGCGCGGGTTCCCCGCGTTGTAGCAAATGGCGTAACACGGAGGAATGAGAGTTAGAGAAGTATTTTGCGTAAGTCCTAAATTCAATAGAAGCTGAGATAGCACCAAATGGAGAAGTTTTTTGGCTATGACAAAACCTAACTTTCAAGAAATGCCTTTAGAGCAGCTAAAATCCTATATTTTGGCGCACCGCAACGACGATGAAGCATTCCATATTTACATTGATAGAAGGCGCGCTGCATCTCCAAATCCTGTTTCTATGACAATCGAGGAAGCGGAGGCTGAATTACAAAGGCGGTTCGGAAAACAAGCTAGTTAATACGAACCAGATTTACTTTTTTTCTGAGGCGTTGTGTTAATAACGCCTGTCGCGATTATACCTGTAATTGAGCTTAAACTTAATTTTCAAAGTTAACAGTTGTAGATGCAGAATGGCTTTAACAAAGCCAAGTAGGATAAATCTGTTCTCGATATCTGTAATAAAGCCCGTATATTGGTAGCATTTAAACTAAGATACCCCTTGATTCCGAAGGTTGACGAGGGATAAGCTCATAATGTTATAACGGCATCAGTTCTAGATGCAAAAAGGGGAACACTGACTCATGACTAATCACTCATGCTTGGGGAAAGTCCGACTTGGCTTCTAGAGTAAACCCTGATCTGATGCAATTGTTCAGCAATGCTAACCCTAGCAATTAAGTGAGTGGGTCAAGAGTGATGAATGAACCTGACACCTCAAACAACAGGGCTGTGATGGAATCCTTAAATTCTGACAATTCGCTACAACCGGAGCAGCCTAGCTGTCCCTTTTACTCAGTTGTCCCTCCTGAAAATATGGTAAATACGCAATTACCACTCCTCAAGCCAGCGCCAGATCAACAGCCAGAGGTGCAAACTCCTGATTCCCCACAAAATACTACTCAGCAAGACTGGGTTGTAGAGCCTAATAGCGAACAACAAAAACTGATTGATGCTGAATTTAAGCAGCTACTGGCATTGAATGAAGAATTGCGTGCTGCTAACAATGAATTATATGAGCAGGTGGAGCATCTCAAAGATGACCTAGCTGAATCAGAAAAGGCTTTGCAGTGGCAAAAAAGACGCTCCAGTGTCACCGAGTCGATGCTTAACCAACAAACTCAGGAACTGGCCGCAGCCCAAGAACAAATTAAATCTCTATTCCAAGAGTTAGAAACTGCTGTACAAACAGTTCAACGCCAGGAAAACTTTATTGAAACTTATAAAGTACAACTCCAAATTAGCCAACAGCGCCTGGCTCAGTTAGAGCGAGAATGTGCGTTGCTGCAAACTAACTATAACGAACAGTCTCAGCAGGCATTGCAATCAGAAAATACTTGTCGGGAGTTACGTACTAGGCTCATGCGCCAACAACGCCAGACCTTACAATTCAAAGCAGCTTTAGAAAAATGCCTAGAGACACCAGCTTTGAATAACTCTTCAGACGACACAACCAACCACCAAACAAGATTTTCTAGAAAGGCTCGGTCTTTATTTCCTAACGTACAGCCAATTAGACCTTGGTCAGCAGAACCAGAATCCTTTATCGATAGACTCAATTATCCTCAGGGTCAATCTTCCACATCACCCCCATACAAAAGCCATAATCCTGCTCCCAATCCATCATCTCCTTGGAACTGGCCAGTTAAGGAAGACACATCCAGTCCTTCACAACCAGCTGCGTCCTCAGAAATTGATGATTTTTTTACTAAACCAGAAACCGTTTCCTCTACAGGGTCATCAAACCTAGATGAGCAACTAGATAGTCTCATCCAAATGTTTTTTACCCCTCAGCCTGTATCTGTATCACCACCTGCAACCGAAACCAATATCAACACAAATCAAAATGATACGCCTTTTTGGGACACTAGAGCCACAAGCCTTGAGGATGATGAGCAACCAGAAACTTTACCAGAACAGCCATTTGCAGAAGCAATAAATTCTTCTTTGGGGGCAGATTCTACACCTTCACCAGCATCATTCACCTTCCCTTACACCGAGGCGAATGCTGATAGTGTGCGTGGCGAAACCATAGACGTAGCCATAGAAGCAGATAAACATGAGGTAGAATCATCGACCACTGATTTACCCCAAGAATCATTTAATGATTACACCAACGATATACAATCACCTTCACCAGTAGTTTATCCTCAGCGTCCACCTAAAGGGCGCAAGTCGTTGTCATCTGTAGAACTGCCGAATTTTCGCCCCAATAATCAATAGTCAAGAGTGCTGAGTAAGAAGAGGAAGAAAGTACTCAGCACTGAGTAATGAACTTTTGATTAATTGAGAATTCTCGCCTCTGATTTTTGCACGATCGCTTCTGGGTTGACTTGTGTTATTTGATGATGCGATCGCGGCTTACCAGTGGTGATAGCGTAGTTAATAACCAGCAGCCTTAACCACAATGCCGGGTAGCGTGGTTCTAGCCAAGGTTTGCTTTGCACCAAGAAGTGCGGGAACCATGCACTCAGTAAAGCACTGACTAAGGAATGAAGACCGAAATTAACATAATTTCCCAGCCACCTGACCAAATCTCTAAACCCAGCTAGTTCCCAAATCCACAACAGCAAGGCAGGATTTTTGCGAGCGGCTTTCAGGGCTAAACGATTAAAAGTTAACCAATCACATCTATCCTTGATGAAGTTATCTGCTACTTCTGGGGGTTCGTCTGCTAATAACCCAAAGAAGGTATTGAGCATGGAGTTAATCCTTTGGGGTGGTAAGAATTTCCCAGTCGGTACCATCATGCCTTTAGAAAATAACCAAGTTACGGAAACATTACTTTGGTAAGCGCGAATTCTATTTAAGTTACGGAAACTTAGTAAATCATGCTTAAGGGCAGTATCCAAAAGTACTGTTAAGCGCTCCAAGTTCCGCACCAAGGAACCAAAACCAGTGAAAACCAGGGGAGATTGGAGAGATGCGGCATCTCCGATGGCAATTAATCTATCAAAAGCAACGGTGCGATCGCTACTCCCCACACTAAAATGCCCCGGAATATAGCCAAATGTCGGCTTTTTCCATACCAGCTTGTCTAGATCACAACGGCGATACTCTGGCAAAATTGTGAAAAAGTCTTCGTACATTTCTAGCAAAGAACCGGGATTTTCGGGATTAACTTCGTGGTAATGAAATAAATAAATCGTCAGTTCTTCACCCATTCCGGGAAATAATTCCCAAATCAACTGCCTTCCCCGGGAAATATCTCCGTGACTATAAAGCACATCTCCATATTGAGAATCCCAGGCTCCCGGTTCAAATCCTCCTTCAATGACCGCTCCCACCGTCGGACAGACACTATCAAAGGCACGACCACCATTTAACTGCCAGGCAATTGGGGAAGCAGTTCCCATGGCGTCTACTAACAGTCGCCCACTTACTTGCTGCTCATTTTGACTAGGTAAATGCTTGACTGTAATCACAACTTGTGATTTATCAACATCCGCACGCATAAACTCTGTTTCATCCCAGATTTCACCGCCTGCATCCCGCAGCTTTTGCCCGCACATTTGCAACCATTTTTCCGAATCTAAGGCTAAATTTAACACTGTGGGTGTGTGCAAAATAGGCGATCGCAATTTGGCTGGATTATTGCCATCAAAAAACTTATTAAATCCATCTTTGTACTCCCGGACAATCACGGTTTCTAATTCGGCTGCTGTGACCAAACCCAAGTTAATTATGCTTTGGAGTTCATCACGGGAAATATTCCATTCTCGATTCATTCGTCCAAAAGGCATTCGCTCTACCAGCAGCACCTTATATCCCAGCTTGGCCATGACAGCCGCATGGATCACCCCTAAGGCTCCGCCAATGTAGATGAGGTCGTAGGTAGGGAAGAGAGTTGGAAGACTATTTTCC
>JADEXK010000163.1 GCA_015207155.1 Nostocales cyanobacterium LEGE 11386
CCCTATCCCCTTGTCCCCCACTCCCCACAAACCTAGGAGCTTAACTCAGATGGCATTAGTAAAAAAACTATCAATTGCAATTGCTGGTGCTGGATTGATGACATTAGCAATAGCAAGTACAGCCGAAGCTTTAACTTTAAAATACGAAACTAGTATTGGTAGACCTGCCACATTTACCGATGGTGATTTTCCTGGCGTTCCTGGAGTAATTACTGTTCCCCAAGGCATAGGAGTACAAGAATCGACCCAAAATATTTTCGTTAGCAATGGTCGGGGTATTGACCGCGTTGATGTGTTCGATAGCCAAGGCAACTATATTAAGGGTATTGGTAGCACTGGCTCTGGTCCTGGAGAGTTCGATGAGCCAGCAGACCTCAGATTCAACCCCATAACAGGTGACTTGCATGTGGGTGATGTTTTCAACAGTCGGATTAATGTATTCGATGCCGAGGGTAACTATAAAACATCCTATGCCTCTTTTAGCGGGCCTGTAGAGGATAGATTATTTTTTGGCCCTGGAGGAATGGATTTTGATGCGGCTGGTAATTTATATGTCAGTGACTTTAGTGCCGACATTATCAAAGTATATAACCCAGAAGGCGAACAAATTAGAACTATTGGCAGTCCCGGCAGTGAACCCGGTCAATTTTTGGGGCCAGGAGGCTTAATTATCTCCGATACAACTGGCAGAATTTATGTTAACGACCAATACAACGGCCGTGTTCAAGTTCTTGACTCCAGTGGTGATTTTCTATTTGCCTTTGGCTCTACTGGCTCTGAACCTGGACAGTTTAAAGAACCTATCGGCATTGATTTGGACGAATACGAGAATATTTATGTAGCAGACTCGCAAAATAGTAGGGTTCAAGTCTTTGATAAAGAGGGTAATTTCCTGACTTCTTTTGGCGAACCAACCCGGAATTCATCTGGTGAAATTGTACCACCGCCTACACCTGTAGCCCTAGGTGGAACTACTCCCTATGGCACCCCCATCGACCTCGAACCAGGTAAGTTTAACTGGACAGCTGGCCTACATTACAATGATGGCAAAGTATATGTAGGTGATTTCTTCCAAGGTCGGATTCAAGTCTTAACAGTAGAACGGGCAGCTAAAGTACCTGAGCCTACTTCAATATTAGGTCTAGGATTATTAGGACTTGGATTTACTGCTACTAAACTACGGAAAAATAAGCAGAAAAAGACACTCATCAGTTTAGAGAAGGAATTGGAAATTACTTCTGTGTAAGTTTTACTCCACCCAAACCCTCCCCTGAGAAAGCTACAGTGTACACACAAGATTTTCCCAGGGGGTAATGCGGGTGTAATTGACGTATGAAATCTTCTTTGCACCTTTGCGCCTACCCTACGGGATCGCTTTCAGCGATTGCGTGAAACAAATTCATATTCTCAATCAGCAACGCCAAAAAAAACTATTGCAACCATAATTATGTCTGCTGTAATTTATTTAAAGCAAACCAGTATCACTAGCTTATTACACCACTGGATTTCACAAGTAGTGAATCAAGCAGCTCTGACTTGGCTAGACGAAAAAAGAGAGCAAATTAAGAGCAATGCCAGCAATCGAGAGTTTTTCACTGCCTTCAGTGCAGTGCCGCGTTATGTAGGCAAACAACAGCTAGAGCTAAACCCCAAAGACTTAAAAGCCGCCTCAATTATGAGAATAGGTTGGTTTCCCGGTCATTGGCGCGTGGATCAAGCTGCACGTACGCTACTAGTACTGGCTTTGCCACATGACAATGTAGAAAAATATTTACACACACTCGAGCAAGTATTCACAAATGCCGACGTCGGAGAATTAGTAGCACTGTATCAAGCTTTACCTCTGCTACCTTACCCAGAACAACTGCAAAAACGTGCTGCCGAGGGAGTTCGTAGTAACATGATCGCTGTCTTCAATGCGATCGCCTTACAAAATCCTTACCCAGCCCAGTATTTTAACACACTGGCATGGAATCAAATGGTACTGAAAGCTTTGTTTGTCGGCAGTCCTCTACATTTAATTCAGGGTCTTGATGTTCGTGCTAACCGTGAGCTAGGAAGGATGCTAATAGACTATGCCCACGAACGCCATAGCGCTCACCGCTCCGTACCAGAAGAACTTTGGCCATTAGTAGAGGATTTTGCCTTACTGAGTGCTGAGTGCTGAGTGCTGAGTGCTGAGTAAGAGGAAGCGGTTTTTTAACGAGCGCGCTCTTCATCAATGCTGACACTTTCGCAGATTTGCCAAGGGCTGAAACACAAAGTGTCTGATTGTAACTTGATAATTCAGTAACAAATATAACTGCACATTTCCTTTGCTAAGTATTAACACTAAGAATTATGATATTTATTGACCCCCACATTCATATGAGTTCGCGCACAACCGACGATTATCAAATGATGCGCGAGTCAGGTATTGTCGCAGTAATTGAGCCAGCTTTTTGGTTGGGGCAACCCCGCACAAACATTGGCTCCTTCCAAGATTATTTCAGTAGCTTAGTCGGTTGGGAAAGATTCCGCGCCTCTCAATTTGGTATTAAGCACTACTGCACAATAGGATTAAATTCTAAAGAAGCCAATAACGAAGCCTTAGCAGCACAAGTAATGGAACTGTTGCCCCTGTATGCTTGTAAAGAGGGTGTAGTGGCGATCGGTGAAATTGGCTACGACGATATGACTCCAGCCGAAGATAAATACTTTCGTCTCCAGCTAGAACTAGCCAAAGAATTAAATATGTTAGTAATGATTCATACACCCCATCGCGACAAAAAAGCAGGTACAAGTTGCAGTATGGATGTTTGTATTGAGCATGGGTTAGATCCATCGCGGGTAATTGTGGATCATAACAACGAAGAGACCGTTGCAGAAGTTTTAGAGCGCGGCTTTTGGGCAGCATTCACAATTTACCCACAAACAAAAATGGGGAATGCTCGCATGGTAGAAATTGTCCGTCATTATGGGAGCGATCGCATCATCGTAGATAGTAGTGCTGATTGGGGTGTCAGTGATCCTCTGGCTGTACCCAAAACTGCTCAATTAATGCTAGAACGGGGAATTTCCACAGCGAATGTGAAAGCAGTCTGTTATCAAAATGCGCTAACAGCTTACAGCCAAAGTGGTCAAATCCAAGAGTCCGACTGGCTCAATCCCCTACCCATAGATCAGCGACAGATGTTCAATGATAATTCCGTACTACGGGGACAAGAACCACTAGTCGAGTCCAGCCGTGAATACGCACTAATCGAGTGATGAAGAAATAGGAAAAATTCAGCCCTCTCAACTCTTACTCTCTGCGCCTCTGCGTGAGACAAATCCATATTTTAAATCAGCACTCAGCATTTACTATGAACACTGTAACCCTAAATTCCCATCGTCTGTGGGCATATCTACAATTACTACGACCAGCTAACATTGTCACTGCTTGGGCAGATATCCTTGCTGGCTTTGCTGCTTCGGGTATTCTGACAATTGGTTCAGAGATTAATCTTGTTTCCCTAGCATGGTTGTTACTAGCCACCACTGGCTTATACGGCGGCGGCATTGTATTTAATGATGTATTTGATGCTGAATTAGATACCCAGGAACGACCAGAACGACCTATCCCCAGTCATAGAGCATCCCTGAGAGGGGCAACTGTACTAGGAAGTTTGCTTTTAAGTATAGGTATAGTAGCAGCTTCTCAAGTCTCGTGGTTGAGCGCTACTCTAGCTCTTGGTATCGCTGTAGCCGCCTTATTATATAACGCTGTTGGTAAGCATCACCCCATCTTCGGCCCCATCAACATGGGCATTTGTCGTGGAGGCAATTTATTACTAGGCGTGAGTGTCTTGCCAGCCATGGTAGAAGAGTATTGGTTTTTGGCTTTGATTCCCATAGTTTACATTGGGGCTATCACTATGTTGAGTCGGGGTGAGGTACATGGGTCAAAGCTGAGTACTGGAGTGGTAGCGCTATTACTAATTGCGATCGTCATCGCCGGAATTTTTGAGATGAGACTGTTAACCAACTATCAACTGTTTACAGCTTTACCATTCCTTATATTATTTGCTATGCGAGTGTTGCTTCCTTTGATCAAAGCTGTACTCGAACCTACTCCAGAGCAAATCCGCATCGCAGTTAAGGCTGGCGTGTTATCACTAATTGTTTTAGATACTACAGTTGTTGCAGGTTTTGCGGGTTTGCTCTACGGATTACTAGTCTTAAGCCTACTGCCAATTTCCATAAAACTGGGTCAAATTTTTGCAGTGACTTAAAGCCTAAAACTGACAATTTTGATGAATATTATAGTTAGTTATCTCCACCAAGCCGACGTTATTAGGGTGCCTCCAAAGACATTAACACCTTATGCATATTCTGATTTATTCCTACAACTATCATCCAGAGCCAATTGGAATTGCGCCCTTAATGACTGAACTAGCAGAAGGATTAGTGAAGCGAGGTCATGAAGTACGGGTGATTACAGGAATGCCCAACTATCCTCAACGCCAAATTTATGATGAATATCAAGGTAAATGGTATTTAACCGAACAAAAAAATGGCGTGACTATTCAGCGCAGTTATCTACGGATCAAGTCTAAACCTAATCTTCTTGATCGGTTACTCCTAGAGTTGAGTTTTGTCTTCACGAGTTTGCCACAAGCCATCAAAGGCAAGCGACCAGATGTAATTCTCTTAACAGTTCCGCCTTTGCTGGTTTCCTTACCTGCGAGTTTACTGGGTTGGCTGTATAACTGCCCAGTAGTGCTAAATGTACAAGATATTCTCCCAGAAGCTGCGGTGCGTGTTGGGCTAATCAATAACAAGTGGATGATCCGAGTATTGACAGCCCTAGAAAAATTTGCCTATCGCAATGCACATACCATCAGCGTTATCAGTGAAGGGTTTAGAGAGAATTTAGTCAACAAGGGAGTACTTACTAAGAAAATAGTTTGCATTCCTAATTGGGTGAACGTCAATTTCATTCGCCCTTTATCAAAGAAAAACAGCCACTGGAAATCAGTGCATCAACTAGATGGAAAATTTGTTGTACTTTATTCAGGCAATATTGCACTGACACAAGGACTAGAAACAGTAGTCGAAACAGCCCTGCGCTTACGTCACATCCAAGAAATAGTCTTTGTGATTGTTGGTGAGTCAAAAGCATTGCAAAAATTGCAGGAATATTGTCTGAGTTGTGGTGCTGATAACGTATTGCTATTACCGTTGCAGCCACGAGAAGAACTACCGCAAATGCTGGCAGCAGCTGACGTAGGATTAATTGTGCAAAAGCACAACATAATTTCATTCAATATGCCTTCAAAAATACCCCTGCTGTTGGCTAGTGGTCGCCCAATCATCGGTTCAGTTCCTGATACTGGCACTGCGGCTCAAGCAATTCAACTCAGTGGCGGTGGTATAGTTGTGAGTCCAGAATCACCTGATGCTTTGGCAGATGCAGTGCAGAAATTGTATGCAAATCCAGATCTAGCCACCCAGCTAGGTGATAAAGGCAGAAAGTTTGCCATGGAAAATTATTCTTTTGAGCAAACGCTGAATCGGTATGAAGAACTATTTTCTCATGTTGCTGCCAAGCAAAAATCAACTTTGAATATCTTGCCCAAATTGAATTCTAAAGAATCACTTGTTGATATTTAAAAATTGGGTACTGGGCACTGGGAAAAAGAAGCAGAGGGGCAGAAGAGCAGAGGGGCGGAGGAGAAAAAAACTTATGTATATTTAGGCAAAAATTAAATTACCACTATCTGCATCCAAGACGACTATCAAATTCTTCTCCCCCCTGCTCCCCTGCACCCCTAC
>JADEXK010000164.1 GCA_015207155.1 Nostocales cyanobacterium LEGE 11386
GCTCTATGCACCCCACATAACCGTTTAAATTCTGATGCTGGCAGGTCTTTTATTTGTTCGTAGCTCATTGCTCTTTAATTTTTGACCTGTATTTTTTCATGCTTACACTATTCGTGCAAGAGGTCTAATCTGCACAAGGTAAAGCAGCTGGTACGTTAATTGCAGAGAATATATTAGCCAGACACTTTATTGAAAATCCTGATTTACTGCCAGATGAACTGAAAACCAAAATCAAAGAATCGGGGGAAATGCCAAGCATCGACCCTTTCGCCTACGCAGACTCATTGATCAATATCGCAATGGGTTCTATCAGCGCGGCCTGAAATTTCTGGGGATGCTGGCAACTGGGTTAGTTGTTGCAGTTAATGGATTGAACCCTTTCTCATTGCTGGCACTGGGTATAGGAGGAGCGTTGGCATTCATCCCCAAACTTTCCTCTAAGAATGAGACTCCAAAACCAATAACTGAAACCATACCCGCGCCGGGTGACTTCAAAATTTACCGTCAAGCCGAACTCAACCGGACTATAGCTTCACTTCTAGCAAATGGTGCAATCCTTATTGCTGGTGAGGATGGGAGTGGTAAATCTGTACTAGCTAATGCAGTAGTGGAGAAGCTACAAGGCGACGGGTTCATGGTGGCCTTCATAGAACCCGCGACACCTAAACAGATGTTGCTTGAAATAGCCCATCAATTTGATATTCCCACTGAGGATTTAGAGGGCAAGTCACTGACATCTGACAAACTCAAGAGAGCGATCGCCACTTTCTTAGAGGAAAACCTCAAGGGGTGACAAGAGAGCTAGACAGTAGACTGGAGATAGAATAGAGCCTTCAAACCTTGCTGAAAATAGAGGCGCTTATGAGGCTTGAGATTCATCAAACCCAGAGCTATATCTGACCAGAGTGTCATAGATTCTACCCAAAGAAAACCGTATAAACCTATCCAGAAATCACTATGACGTGGCACAGCACGTTGTTTTTCTGTTGGGCGACAAATATACTCATCAAGCTGCTGTTTTTTGCAGGAAATCCCGTTAAAAGTAGCCAAAGTATAAGCGATAGTCATCAGCAAAATAGTTGCCAATAAACGACGTTCATTGACTTTTGTATTTTCCAGATTATAACCGCCTGTTTTGCAATCTTTGAACAATGTTTCAATTCCCCATCGTGCTGCATAAAATGATAAAGTGAGTTTAAGACTGGGCAGACTTGTCAAAATATACCAAGGCACTTTCGGAGGTTTGCGTCGATATTTGCGTTTCCAATATGCAGCCAAATTAAAGTTACCTAATTGATGTTTTTTAGTACAACAAATATTTGCGTAAAATTGGCGCTTTCCGGGTTTAATTTCCAAATGTTCAAGAGCGACATAAACTTGCTCGTCATCGCTGATACAGGTATTCTTTTTTTGACGTAATGCAAAGTCTACTCCCCACTTATACAGCCAGTTTGCCAGCTTCACACTGTGAAATTCTCAGTCTCCTAATAAGACAATTGGATAAGAACGTAACAGACGTAATACAGGAGCAATGACTCGTTTTTGTTGAGAGAAGTTACTATTTCCTTTTTTGGCGAGTAATTCCCAATAAACTGGAAGAGCATGTTTACCCCGCACCAAGCTTAACATCATAATATTTCGCTCTTGCCACTGAGTTCTATCTAACGCTAATAACAAATATCCTTGGTGGATAAGAGTGCTTTTTTTCGAGCGTCTTCTTTGATATCGATTCAGCTTTCTGTGTTGAAACTCTTTTTTGAGCCAGTGTTTGATGATCGGAAACCATAGCACCTTGGCACTCAATTGAGGCAAATTTAAAAACCGTTGTAAGTTCCGTACTCGACTTTCATATTTTATCGGCTGCGGAAACAGTTCTGCTAACTGCGATAAACTCACATTTCGGTAGCTTTGCACCAGCATAATTAGCAGTTGGAGAGTTAAATATTGGCTCTTATTCAGGTGAATCTCGAAAACTTTTTGGTATAATTCAGGAATCATTTTGATGTCAGGAGTTGTCTTTCCAGACAACTCTATTATTTTTTGGGGACATTTGCTCCAGCCCTTACTCTCTCTACTTTTCCGTCTCCTTGTCACCCCTTGATCTGTCAGATAAAAGTAAATTCAAAAGGGTGATAGTTTGTTGTGATTGTCTTTCTGACTTGCGATAGGCTAACCAAATTTGATTAGTCACTGCTTTGGTAGGTTGCAGTATCAAGGTTAATCGACCTTCTGCAATCCATTCACGACACAGGTAATCGGGTAAAACACTGTAGCCTAACCCATGAGTGATCGCAGATCGAATACTCCGCAAATCTGGAATAACAAACTGAGGATTGACATCTAAACGCCAACCAAACACAATTCTCCAGAATCGCCTAATAATAGGCAGTTCGTCACTGTAGCTAATCCAAGGTTGTTGAATCAGCCATTTGGCTAGGGATGACAAATCAACTTGCAGCACGTCTTGAAGAATGGGAATTTCAACCTCTGGCGGACCCACCAGCCAAAAGTTCTCTTCAAAAATGAGTTGATATTCTAGTTCTGATTTCACAATTTTCTGCGTGGCAATGACGCAATCTAATTGATTGTTTAACAGTTGCTCAATTAATTTTTGCGTTAGTCCAAATTGAATTGAAAATAGGGTATTTCCTGCGTTTAGGCGTTTGAGAACCTGTTCAGTGAAGAATTCTTGGGGGGTTCCTAACCGAATCAAAAGTGGTGTGTTGGTTAAACCAGTATTGATAGAAACAGACTCTAAGGTTTCAATTGCTGAGGCAATGCGAGTATATAAACGCTTCCCAGCCTCAGTTGGCAGCATCCTTCGAGGCATTCGTTGAAACAGCGGTATTTCCAAGGCAGCTTCTAAAGCCGCAATGTGTTGACTCACCGCTGGTTGTGTCAGATGCAACACCTGTGCTGCTCCTGATACTGTGCCCACTCGATAAACTTCTATGAAACTACGATACCACTCGAAATTAACCATAAATTTATTTATAGAAAAACCAAAATTTTATAATTTGTATTCTAAAGAAGTTGGTTTTAGTATGAGATTAAACCGCTTCGGCAATATTCAAAGCTTGCAATTAATCTCTATATTGGAGGACACTTTATGTCTGCAAAAGTTCTCATCGTCTTAACCAGTCATGACAAACTTGGCAGTACTGATCAAACAACTGGATTTTATTTACCTGAAGTTAGCCATCCAGTTGCAGTATTTAATCAAGCAGGGTTTACGGTTGATTATGTGAGTCCCAAAGGTGGTAAAGCCCCAATGATCGGTGTGGATTTGAAAGATCCCCTGAATCAAGCTTTTTTGGATAATCTCCAGAATGTAGCTCAAATTGAAAATACACTGCGTCCAGATCAAATTAACCCTGCCCAATTTAACGCTATTTTGTATGCAGGTGGACACGGTACGATGTGGGATTTTCCCAATAATGCAGAAATTGCCAACATTGCAGCTGCCATTTATGAGCAAGGCGGTGTTGTGGGTGCTGTTTGTCATGGGCCAGCAGGCTTAGTCAACCTAAAGTTGTTAGATGGCAAGTATCTAGTAACAGGTAAAAAGATTGCTTGTTTTACGAATGAAGAGGAAGCAGCAGTTGGATTATCTGAAGTCGTGCCATTTTTGCTGGCATCAGCATTAATTGGGCGGGGTGCTTTGCACACTAAAGCCGAAAATTTTCAAAAGCATGTGGTCGTGAGCGATCACTTGGTGACTGGACAAAATCCGGCATCTGCTACTGGCGTTGCAGAACAAATGGTGAAACTACTTACACAAGTTTCTTTAACACCAGTAGGTGTCTAAATCAGCAATATCAGTCATACTTGCATTCTTTTTAATTGGAGATTTCAAAAATGTTTAACCTGAAAAAAAATCTGCTCATTTTAGTTGGAGTTGTGACCCTGACAGGCTGTTTTGAAGCTAATGCTCAGCGGACTACTCCGGCTAACGTCAATCGTCCCAACACAATTTTGATGGTTTTAACAAGCCATGATCAATTGGGAAATACAGGTCAGAAAACAGGTTTTTATCTAGATGAAGCTGCTCATCCATACTCTGTATTTACCGAAGCAGGATTTAAGGTAGAGTTTGTCAGTCCCAATGGAGGCGCAGCTCCCGTAGATCCCACAAGCTACAATCTTAATGATCAATTAAATCAACAGTTTGTCAAGAATCAGAAAGTGATGGACAAGTTGAACAATACTTTGTCTCCTCAACAAGTCAAGCCTTCTGAATACAAAGCCATCTTTTTTGCAGGAGGACATGGCACGATGTGGGATTTTCCTGATAATCAAAGCCTTGCTCAGCTGACATCTACAATTTATGAACAAGGTGGGGTTGTGGGAGCAGTATGCCATGGTCCTGCTGGATTGGTGAATGTTCAGCTGTCTAATGGAGCATATCTTGTTGCTGGCAAGACAGTTGCAGCCTTCACTAATGAAGAGGAAGAAGCAGTTGGACTCACACAGGTAATGCCATTTTTGCTAGAGTCCAAACTCATTGAACGCGGAGCTAAACATACCAAAGCCCCCAATTTTCAAGCCCATGTCGTAGTCAGTGAGCGACTAGTTACAGGACAAAATCCGGCTTCAGCAACTGGTGTTGCTCAACAGATGGTTCATCTGTTAAATCAAAAAACAGACAAATAGTATAGTAACCGTGGTGCAGCAATCGATAGAGCGTGTTTTCAAACTCGCTCTATCCTACTGGAGTTTAGTGTTTGGTGGGTCATGAACTTTCAGTTCAGCACCACGGATGAAAATAAGTACACTTGAAGTAAGACGGAATTAACGAACCGAGGTCGGTTTTAGTCTGGTGCTATGAGCCTGTGTTTAGTGGAACCTGGGTATCTTAAGGTTGCACCAACTGTCCCTCCACTGCAACCAACCCCCACTGCGGAAACTTCGCCACCAATTTCTTTACCACAATCTGCAAAGCGGGGTCAGCCATCCAACATTCCTGCCACAGTTGACTAACGGAGGGCTTTTGCTGAGATGCCCAAAGCATATCTTCGATAGGGATAATCATGTGAAACCTCTTGTATGGGGATTCTTTTTTGCTAGTAGCAGACTTTTTGGACTTGGGACGAGTGATAGTTGCAGTCATTATACTTACTCCTGTTTTTGTTGACGCACGGAAATTTCCCCCACTGCGAAAGCGGGGTTGAGTACTCATAATTTGTTTGTCTAAAAAATCACTGGCAAGGACAACAAATTAGTTATCCTTCCCAAAGCCGCAATTCATCTCTGGAATACCTATCGGTCTTCTTCGATTGCTCCTTCCAAGAGTCCCAAGCAACCACCAACTCTTCGCCTAAATCCTCCACTACTTCGCCCCGTTCGACATACAAGGTACGGTAGGGGTCAGCATGGGCAACGATAGAACCAAGCCCAATAATCAATTCGCAAGTCGCAAGTTGTAAGTCGCAATTAGAAGAACCGGACTCAGCATGGGTTTCGTGAAGAACCAATGGTTCCGTAATTTGAGAGGATTCAGCTTTCTCAAGGGCAGTGATTAACTCTTTCTCTTGCGGTGTCAATTCAGCCCAGTAATCTTGCTTGATAACCTCATACTCCTGGGCCACACTCAAATAATCTTGCCAGCTACACCCAGGCTTGGACAGCACCCGCCGAATCTCACTAACCGCCACAGGCAGCAACTGCA
>JADEXK010000165.1 GCA_015207155.1 Nostocales cyanobacterium LEGE 11386
AGATTTTTCGTATTCTCAAAGAACAATATCGTAACCGCAGACGACGCTTTGGCTTACGTTGCAACTTGATTGCTGGGCTTCTCAATTATGAACTTGCTTTGTTTTCTTGATTCATGCAAGAGGTCTATTCAAAAACACAGTTGGAGTGAGATTTCAGGAGTCTGTCAACAGTAAATCTCCAGTATTGACTCTTAGTAATAGGAAGCACCGAGATTTTCAGTCGCAAGTGGCAAGCTCTTTGCTAAGAGAAAAGTCTGATCAATCAGATAGAAATATTATTCAACTGAGTGAGATTGAACGGGTTTCCCAGAGTGCAGAACTACTTGTACAGTCGCCAGGTTCGTCAGAGGTAATACAAGTAACAGGAGTACAAGCAAATCCCACTGAAAATGGTGTGGAGGTGATTTTACAGACAAATCAGGGGGAACAACTGCAAATCACCAATCGCAGTGCTGAGAATAACTTTATCGCTGATATTCCCAATGCTCAATTACGTTTACCCAGTGGTGATGCGTTTACATTCAGTTCCCCAAACCCAATTGAGGGGATTAGTGAGATAACGGTGATAAATCTGGATGCCAATACGATTCGGGTGACGGTAGCGGGTGAAGCGGGATTGCCAGCAGTAGAGTTATTTGACAGTGATGAAGGGTTGATTTTTGGTTTCACACCTGCGACGACTGCGATGCAGCCTGAAGTTGAGCCGCCGACGACGAGTGAAGCACCGCCAGAGGAACCAGTAGCGCAGGGTGATGAGCCGATTGAGTTGGTGGTGACAGGACAGCAAGATGGCTATCGCGTGCCGAATGCCAGTGTGGGAACACGCACTGATACGCCCCTGCGCGACATTCCTCAATCGATTCAGGTCGTACCCCAACAAGTGCTGCGGGATCAAAACGTCACTCGACTA
Source organism: Nostocales cyanobacterium LEGE 11386 (assembly GCA_015207155.1). Classification (GTDB taxonomy): domain Bacteria; phylum Cyanobacteriota; class Cyanobacteriia; order Cyanobacteriales; family Nostocaceae; genus LEGE-11386. The sequence continues at coordinate 911 of JADEXK010000165.1, forward strand.
GAAGAAGCCTTGAGAAATGTTCCTGGAGTAACTGCAAACTTACCTCCAAGTTACTTTGCTAGTGTTTTTACCATTCGAGGCTTTACTTCTGGTGGTCCAAGCTGGCTCAGAAATGGACTAACAGACCGTCTTGGGGTATTTACAAATAACTTCTCTGATGTCGAGAGAATCGAAGTTCTTAGAGGTCCAGCTTCTGTTCTTTACGGTGGTGCTCCTCCAGGTGGAACCATTAACGTGGTGACGAAACAACCACTGCAAGATCCCTTCTATGCCATTGATGCCACCGTTGGCAGTTATGACTTCTATCGGGGTGCGATCGATTTGTCTGGACCGGTAAACGATTCCAGAACAGTTCTATATCGACTAAATGCATCGTATTTAGATAGAAACAGTTTTGTTGATTTTTACGAGAATCGCCAATTCTCCATTTCGCCTGTCGTGAGTGTGGCGATTGGTGAACGAACTCGCTTAACCCTGGAAGGGGATTATACAGACACAAGCTTTGTCCCTGACTTTGGTCTACCAGCGGTCGGTACGGTTCTCCCTAATCCCAATGGTCGCATACCGCGTAATCGTTTTACTTCAGATCCTGATGCTCGTAATAATAGAGTCATTGGTAGAGTTGGATATCGGCTAGAGCATCAGTTCAGCGATAACTGGTCGTTACAAAATGCATTTCGGGCAACGTTCTCACCATCTGGGTCTTCGTCTTCAGACAGGTATTTTGTTCGTACAGGATTTCGCGAGAATCGAATCTTGGAACTGAGAAACTTTGTTTTTTCTAACTATGAAGAAAGCTACGATCTAACAGCAGACCTTATTGGCGAATTTTCAACGGGATCAATTGAGCATCAGCTAGTCTTTGGAGTTGCTCTCAGTAGATATGACTTAAACATTCAAAACAGGATTGGAACTGCTGCGCCACTTGACCTGTTCAACCCCGTGTATGGGCAGGCTATTGGACCTCTTACCCCCAATGCAGATCTAAGCAACTTAACAGACTCATTGGGGATTTATGTTCAAGATTTGGTGACGCTGACAGAAAATTTGAAGTTAATGCTAGGCGGCCGGTTTGATCTGTTTGAGCAAAGGAACGCAAATTTTCTAGCAGGTACCAGAACCAATCAATCAGGTGATGCGTTCAGTCCGCGTGTTGGTGTTGTCTATCAACCTATTGAGCCAATTTCACTTTATGCCAGCTACAGTCGCTCATTTACACCAACAACTGGCACTACCTTTGAGGGGAGGGAATTTCAACCAGAACGCGGCACTCAATATGAAGTTGGAGTCAAGGCAGATTTGAATGACCGACTTTCAGCAACGCTTGCCTTGTATGACTTGACTCGCTCCAATGTCTTAACGACTGACACTAGACCTGGTGTACCACCAGGCTTTTCGATTCAGACTGGGGAACAGCGCAGCCGAGGTGTTGAACTCAACATTGCAGGTGAAATTCTGCCCGGATGGAACATCATTGCAGGCTATGCCTATACAGATGCCCAAATCACTCAAGACAACAGGTTTCCCGTTGGTAATCGGTTGAATAATGTCCCTGAAAATGCTTTTAACCTATGGACAACCTATGAAATTCAGCAAGGTGCATTGCAAGGGTTAGGATTTGGCTTGGGATTGTTCTATGTTGGAGAGCGACAAGGCGATTTAGGCAATAACTTTCAACTACCCAGCTATCTACGGACGGATGCTGCAATTTTTTACAAGAGAGATCGTTTTCGGGCTGCTCTCAATGTTAGGAATCTATTTGACATAAATTATTTTGAAGCTGCCGAAAATATATTACGAGTTTACTATGGTGAGCCATTCACGGTGCAAGGCACAATTTCGTGGCAGTTTTGACCCCCTTTCCAAACTTGCCCTGACTAAGGGGGGATTGAGGGCGGTAAGCAAAGGGAATTTGCGTTGTGAGGTTCACAAATGAGCAGGTGGATCAACAATTGGATGAGGTTTTGGAGGCGATTGGGCGAAGCGCAGTGCTGGAGACAATCGCTCAGACAATTCATTAGTTGCAGCAATCGACCCCATCCTGACCCCCCCTTTACCAAGCTACGGGAATCTGTACCAACTTCCTCCCTTTCCCAGGGGAGATTGAGGGCGGTAAGGCAACGACTATTACTATTAGTGCTTACAGTCGCGATTATCTCAGGCTGTAGCAGTACAGCTATTGAGCAAGGCACAACACCTGTACCTGAAGCATCTAAATTACCCTGCCGAGTAATACAGCATACAATGGGAGCAACCTGTATTCCTAATAATCCTAAACGGGTTGTCACCATTTCTCGCTACACTCTGAGTCATGCACTTACCTTAGGCGTCAAACCAATTGGTAGCACTTCACACAATTCACCAAAGGAGTTAACTGCGACTTATTTAAGTGATGAAGCTTATCTAAGAAATTTGACGGAAGGGATAAAGAGTTTAGGCGGACCATATACGCCAAATCTAGAGAAAATATTGCTACTTAATCCTGATTTGATCTTAAGTTGGGAACCAGCTCAAAGTATTTATCCTCTGCTTTCTCAAATTAGCCCTACTGTAGTGGCTCCTTGGAAGGGTTGGCAAGATTGGAAGGAAAGCTTTAACTTTGTAGCTGAGACATTAGGGAAAAAAGAAGCTGCACAGCAAGCTTGGAATCACTATCACCAGCGAATTGAAAAACTCAAAATAGTTTTGGGTGATCAATATAAAGACAAGAAATTTTCTGTTGCTCTCATTAACCTTAATGGCATGATTATGACTTATGCTAAAAACTCATTTTTAGGTTCCATTTTTGATGATCTCGAATTACAACGTCCGGAAGCGCAAAATGTTGACACGCCTAGTGGCGCAATTAATAATATCTCTGAAGAAAGATTAGAGGAAATAGATGGGGATATTTTATTTGTTATGACCCTCAATGATAAGAGTAAAAAAAGTTTTGAAAAACTACAACAAAAACCGCTTTGGAAGATACTCAAAGCTGTTCAGCAAGGGCAAGTATATTTAGTAGATGATGGTTGGACTTGGATTGGGTCAAACTTACTTGCAGCTGATGCCGTAATTGATGACTTGTATAAATATTTAGTCAAAACTCCCTAAATCTATGCTTAACTACAAGCTATTCATCTGCAAATCCTGCCACCGTTCATCTGAAAAAAGACCAGATAATCCCCCATTTGATGGCAATAATTTACTTGACCAACTCAACACTTTATGCGCCGAAGAATTTCCAGATGATGAAATTGAAATTCAACCAGTAGGCTGCTTATGGGCGTGCAATCATGGCTGTGTTGTCTCCGTCGCTAGTCCAGATAAACCCATCTATCTCTTCGTCAATCTCACCCCAGAAGAAAGTGCCACAGCTTTACTAGATTTTATGCAACTGTATATCAAAAGTGAAAAAGGAAATGTAGTGTGGAAACAGATTCCTGAAATCTTACAATCTGCCATTTTCGCTCAAATTCCACCACAAAATAATTCGTAATACTTCGGCTGCGCTCAGTACAAGTTCGTAATTCGTAATTACTAAATCTAATCTAGAAAACCTGTGATACAGGAATATCCCGCATTTTCTTCAACTCTTGCAGTAACGACTCCAAAAACATCATGTCATTTGTTATCTCTGAAGCCTCATCTTCTGACAAGTCCTGTTCATCCAGTTGAACTTGATATGCCGCAATCCGAAATTCTAATGCCTCTATCAAAAATCGCACAGCTTTAGGAGATAAATTCATCATTGTCATAACCCTCAACTCACTTTATAAAATTGTTTACCGACTAACTGAAGTGCTTCTTGATATGTATTCAATGGCATGGAATAACTCGGTTCCCAAAGCCAATGGTTAGCATAATCATTCACAACTCGAAGTTCGCCCGGAATTTCAGTTCCCTGATCTAATTTCCACCAATTTTTGCCACTCCCTCGGATTGAAAAGGTGGAAATACCACCTGAATTTGCAGCAACCCATATCTCATTGCCGTCTTCATAAATCTCAATATCTTGATCTCGGACATTATCCAACCTGGGAGAAGTTGCATTGCCCATACGGTACAAATCAACGGGCGTTTTCCTCATGCTATCAACAGTTAACTGCACCCATCAGCATAATTAGTCATCTCTGTTACATCTGTATTTTCAGAAATAGCAAAGTGTCCACACAGTTGCCATGTGCGAGTTTCCGTAATACTTTTAGATACTAAATTATTTGCCAAATACTGAGTTAATGCCTTGAGTAAAACTGCCTCAATGGGATACCCCGTAGATTTGACCTGACTGACCAATTCGTCAGGAATATCAATTGTCAACTTCGCCATTTCTAATCATTCTCCACGCTATTTGTCCACATTTTAGCTTAATACACAATTATCATAGCTGTTTTAACTGAATCACAATGACATCTTCTTCTATTTCTAAACAACATCCTCTCCTACGATTATTAAACTACGCCAAAAACTACCGCCCTCAAGTGTGGACTGCGGCAACATTTACCATCCTCAATAAAATCTTCGACCTGGCACCATCATATTTAATCGGTGTCGCCGTAGATATTGTAGTGCAAAAAGAGAACTCTATCATTGCCCAAATTGGGATTACTAACATCATTGGACAACTGGCAATCCTATCATTATTAACGTAAGGATTCAGGTCTAGATTTGAGGAATTCTAGATTTGAGGAATTAAAGAAGGAGTCTGCACATTAGGGTGAACCATTGCTTTGATAGCTTGGTCAAAAAAGTCAATAACAGAACTTCCTTGACGA
>JADEXK010000166.1 GCA_015207155.1 Nostocales cyanobacterium LEGE 11386
CCCCGAACGCATCCACTCCCGCCCATTACCACCAGTAGAACTAGTAGATATGCGGCTAGAGTTGCAGCAGGGAAATCGTTCAATATTCAGTAGGTCGCTACAAACAGCTTTAAACCAACTACAAGAGAAGCAACAACAGGGAATTTTATTTATTCATCGGCGGGGACACAGCACCTTTGTTTCTTGTCGCAGTTGTGGATATGTGATGGAATGTCCTTACTGTGATGTGTCGCTTTCGTATCACCATACCGAAGAAGGTGCGCCGCAATTATTACGCTGTCATTACTGTAACTACACGCGACCGCATCCCCAACATTGTCCCGAATGTGGTTCGCCTTACCTCAAATTTTTTGGTAGCGGAACTCAGCGCGTCGCCCAGGAATTAACGCGACAGTTTCCGCAGTTGAGTTTCATCCGTTTTGATAGTGATACCACCCGTAACAAAGGCGCACACCGTACCTTACTCACCCAATTTGCCAACGGGGAAGCCCATTTATTAGTAGGTACACAAATGCTCACCAAAGGTTTAGATTTACCCCAGGTGACACTTGTAGGTGTGGTTGCTGCTGATGGTTTATTGCATTTATCAGACTATCGCGCCAGTGAACGCGCATTTCAAACCCTGACACAGGTAGCTGGCCGGGCTGGGAGAGGTGACGACCCAGGTAGGGTAATTGTGCAAACTTACACCCCAGAGCATCCCGTAATTGAGGCAATGCAACAACATGATTATCAATCTTTTTCACAAGCTGAATTAGAACAACGGCAAGCACTCAATTATCCGCCTTATGGACGATTGATTTTATTGCGATTGAGTAGCCTAGATCCCATCCAAGTACAGAACACAGCGCAAATCATCGCCACAGCGTTAAGCAATCAGGAAGGATTTGAAATCCTTGGCCCAGCGCCAGCTAGTATTGTGCGGGTAGCCAACCGTTATCGCTGGCAAATATTGCTAAAATTTGCCCCCGATGCATTACCACAATTACCCGATTGGGAGTCAGTGCGATCGCTTTGTAGTGATTCTGTTAACTTAACTATAGATGTAGACCCATTAAACATTATGTAATCATGGGTTTGTGAAATCACTAAATTTAATAGGAGGTATGGCTGTGCTTACCAGATTATTCAATAAATATCTAGAGTCTCGCCCTTGCTTAACTGCCTTTAATGATTCAGAACAGAAAGAACCTCGGCAGCATATTCACTTTATCTTGTTTCCCCAAAATCGCTGGTTCAATGTCACCCTTAACCAGATTTTAGATCGTCCAGAATGGTACAAAGGCTTACTACACAACCATCCTTGGTTCAACATTAGTATCATTTTAACAGGTGGTTACTGGGAGAAAACAGAACAAGGAATTAAGTGGTATCGGCCAGGTTCAATCATTTTTCGGTCTGCTCAAAAATACCATTGCATCTGGATTGAAGATGGTCAACAGGCATGGACATTATTTATTCACGGGCCAATCACTAAATCTTTTGATTTTACCAAGGATGGCAGTCCAGTAACTGTGGAAGAAATGGGAATGAAGAAAGCTGTTTTTACCCGTTAGTAATTGGTAAAGGCAGGGAATAGGAAATGTGTAACAGGGAACAGAGAAATCATGCGTGTAATTAATGCTGTTACTGAATAAAAAATGTTTGCTCGTAGTCAGGACTTTAGTCCTGGCTTGAGGGACTGTAGACGCGTAGCGGCTTCTCGCAGAGTAGTCCCCACTACAAACTGTTTATCATGGGTGATTTGGCAGACATCATAATTACTAAAACCAAAAACCCAAAAATAATGATTAGTCCAAGTACATACAAGGTTCGCGTAGTACCCTGAGCCTTCGTCAAGATGTCTTGGTAGGAAAGCTGATGATTTTGGATCAGCAAGAAGGCTGGAGGATTGAAGATGTAGGGTAGCAACCGACTAAGTAAAAATCTCAGAAAAAAGTTAATATTCCATAGCCTCTTGCCCAAGCGATCCTGATTATACTGCCAAGGATAAGCAATTTGAGCCAGACGTACCAAAGCTTTGACATCAGGAAGCCGCCAGGATTCGTATAGAGGTAGCGCTTGCGAGAGATCATCATCGCTCTTAGTGAGTGCTTCATTGAACACATAAACATCTTCCAATGCTGAATTTACCCCTTGTCCGATGTCTGGAGGAAAGCAGTGGATGGCATCTCCTAAGAGTACAACCCCAGTAGCTGATGACTGATCCTGCGATAACAAGTATTGCAATCCAGAACAGTATTGCGGATCAGGAAAACAACCCCCTTCACTTTTAGCAAATCGTTCAACCTCCGTGGGTGAAACTATTTGGCGTATGGGTAATTGGGGGAAGGCTTGCTCAAAAAAATCGTAAACTTCCGCACTGGTTTTCAATTCCCATATTTTATGGTTTGGTCGTGTAATCACATTTGCTGTTCTGGGTTCATCTGGATTATGGAAGGGTAGTAAACCCAGAGAAAAAGCACGCAAGCGATCGCGGAAGGCTCCACGAATAGCATATGCCATATGACTCACTGCATATTCATTGCCACTGCGATCGAGGGGAAACTTTGGTGGCAGACTTAACACTTTATACCTCAAACCAGAACTGGGTGAAGGAAAAAGCTTCATCTCAAACTTATCCGATGTGGATTTGTCCCACTCTTTGAGGGTGTTACGGACAAGAGAGTAAATGCCATCACAACCAACCAGCAGACAAGGCTCAAACTTGCCAATACTACCGTTTTTATCTTGTGTAGTTACTTCCAGCTTTTTCTGAATTTTATTAATTTGAATACATTTTGTATTAAATAATACAGTAACTGCATTTTGCCAATGTTGTGTGATTTCTTGGTATAACAACAAAACAAAGGCTTTTCGTGGTAACCAATAGGCAGTTTTCCGGTTGGGATCGACGATAGGCAATTTCGATGTTTTGCGGCTGCCATTAGGTTTAATTTGAGTTAAGTAAAACTCTGTATTGGGAACGCTAATTTTTGATATTTGGTCAGTAAGTCCAAAAAAATCTGTTAATTTTTGACCCCGACCATCAATTAGATAATGAAACGACTTGTCAGGTTCATAATAATCAGCACTAGCCCGTTGTTCTAAAACCGTAATGTTTGTCCAACCACGTTTGGCCAACATTAATGCAGTCGCTAGCCCTGCGGGGCCTCCACCTACAATCAACACTTTGCGTTGAAAATACTTGGTTTCCTTGGCTGCAACAGATTCTTTAGTAAACATATTCTTTTTATTGTGCTGTCAGCCGTTATAACAGGGGACAGGCTTACACTTATAGGTTTTATGATTAGTTTATGCCCTAAACTAAGTGGCAACTGCTATACATCTAACTCTAAAACTTAATTTTATGCCAGATTTGGGCATAATTTGCCAAAATAAAGCTAAAAATCTTGAGTTAATATTATTTGCTCATTAGACTTGACTATTGTAGTTTATTTTCGCAAAATACTTATTTTCACCCAAAAGGCTAAATATGCAATATAATCTTTTGCTAACTCTTAGTTTAGTTTATGTCCATGAAGTATTAGTGTAATTTTATACATAATTTTATAGTTCAGAATGTATTTTACATTAGCAAATTTCAGGAATTTGTTATGTAGGCAAGTAATATTCACAAGTTATATAAAAATAAAGTTTAAATATTTTTGACGGAAACCTGAAAAAAAATATGAAAAATAGTATTAACTAAAAACAACAAATGAATTGAGGTTACATATATATAGACATTACCCAACTGCTCGTGATTGAATTGCAGAGTAATTCATTTGCTATATCTAAATATCTAAATAATTAGCTTTCTATCATTAAACTTAAATTGAGTGCGAAATAAATGGGACAAGGTTTTTTACAAATCGGCTTGACACTGTGTATTGTCATAGCTATCACTCCAGTTTTGGGAAGATATATAGCACGGGTTTTCTTGGGAGAAAGAACGTTGCTCGATCCCTTAATGAACCCAATGGAGCGCAGCTTCTTCGTGTTAGCGGGTGTCCGCCCAAAAGATGAGATGACGGGTGGACAGTATATCCGGTCAGTATTAATCACTAACCTATTCATGGGTATTCTAGTGTATTCGCTGATATTCTTTCAGAGATTATTACCCTGGAACCCTAATAACTTGGGTGCCCCTAGTTGGGACACACTGCTACATACAGTCATTTCATTTGTAACAAATACCGACCAACAACACTACACTGGCGAAACAACCTTAAGTTATTTTAGCCAGGTAGCGGCTTTAGGCTTTTTAATGTTCACCTCAGCTGCTACAGGTTTAGCGGTAGGTATTGCCTTTATTCGCGGTTTGACAGGCAAAAAACTGGGTAACTTTTATGTTGATCTGACCCGTGGCATTACCAGGATATTACTACCCATCTCAGTCATTGGCGCGATCGCCTTAGTGATGTTAGGTGTACCGCAAACATTACGTGAACCGCTAGTTGTCCAAACTCTAGAGGGGGGAACACAATATATTGCTAGAGGGCCAGTAGCATCATTTGAGATGATCAAAATGTTGGGTGAAAACGGCGGTGGTTTTTTTGGCGTTAACTCGGCTCACCCCTTTGAAAATCCCAATGGCGCTACTAATTTAATCGAAATTATCGCCATGATTTCGATTCCAGCATCCTTAATTTACACCTACGGCGTGTTTGCCAAAAACATCAAACAAGCTTGGCTACTGTTTTGGATGGTATTTGTAGTTTTTGTAATTTTAGTGTGGGTAGCCGTGGGCGGAGAACAACAAGGCAATCCCCTTGTTAATGGCACATTAGGATTAGAACAGCCCAATTTAGAAGGCAAAGAAATTCGATTTGGCTGGGCACAAACAGCACTGTGGGCAGTCATGACTACTGCTACTATGTGTGGTGCGGTCAACGGAATGCATGATTCCTTGATGCCACCAGGATTATTTTCGACTTTATTTAACTTATTTCTGCAAATTATCTGGGGAGGCCAAGGAATTGGCACGGCTTACCTATTCATTTATTTAATTTTGACCGTGTTTTTAACTGGCTTAATGGTAGGACGCACTCCAGAATTTTTAGGGCGCAAAATTGCCAGGCGAGAAATTATCCTTGCCAGCGTGGTGCTGTTGATTCACCCTATTGTGGTTTTAATTCCCAGTGCCATTACATTAGCTTATCCTTTTTCTCTATCTGGAATTACCAACCCTAGCTTTCATGGTATTTCCCAAGTAGTTTATGAGTATGCCGCAGCTGGTGCCAATAATAGCTCTGGTTTAGAGGGATTAGCAGATAACACCCTCTGGTGGAATTTAAGTACTTGTTTGAGTATTTTGCTAGGACGCTACATTCCCATTATTGCCATCTTGCTATTGGCTGATGGGATGTCTCGTAAACCAACAATACCGGAAACTCCTGGTACTCTCAAAACCGATTCTCTGCTATTTACCACTGCCACAGCCGGATTAGTGCTGATTTTGGGGCTATTGACTTTCTTCCCCATTTTGGCTTTAGGCCCGATCGCCGAGGGTTTTAAACTAGCTTCTGGCAGTTAGAAGAAGAGGAAGTGAGGGAGTGAGGGAGTGAGGGAGAATTATAG
>JADEXK010000167.1 GCA_015207155.1 Nostocales cyanobacterium LEGE 11386
GTGGGATGGCATAAACAGCAAAGTAGCCTATACCTAATTTCTTTCATGGAGTTACTAACCAGAAATAACTCCAGAGCTTCCTTAGTAATTTTACAGTGTAATTGCCAGTTACTTTTATTATCTTTAATAAAAGCATTAAAAAAAGGTTCCATCTCAGGGACTATTGCTATTCTTGGGTCTTTATTTTTAAATAAAATTTCAGTTCTTGGTAAAGTATTTTCCAGAATAAAATTAACATTACTCTCTAGAATCTGCATCCCATAATCGATAATATCGCCCAGTAATTTCATTTTTTTCGCATCTTTGGCGTAGGTTGACCAGTTTTTTAGATTAATTGTTAAGTTATATTTTAAATACTTCCATAGAGATATTTTAAGTTTGGTTAATCTTTGATTCCTAGCTGTAGTGGAGATCGCTTCAATATCTTGTTTTGTATACTTGCCAACTCTTAGTTCACAAGCAGAAACTTCAGGAACGGCTTTGTGATGCACAAATGAGGAAGGCACTTGTATATCGTTCCTCATGTGCGCCTTCCTCAAAAATACTGGTTCTTTGCAATTAGGGCATTTGAGAAAGCCTTTATAATCTTCGTAATCGGCATCTTCAGCCGTAATAATTTCGCCGCCGAGTTTAACGAAAATTGCGTATTTCACTTAATTAATCTCTCAATATTCAAAGATATTGTAAATACTATGAATATGTTTGTTACTAAAAATATGCTTTGACGCAGATCAATAATTCCCCTGAATATCAAGATGGCTATGGCTACAAGATTTGCCATAAAAAGCAGTTTAAGTAAAAATTTAAGTTTCTCATCAAAATTCATTTATTTATTCTGATTTATTGATAACGTTATTATGCCGATTCAGACAGGCTGTAACAACCTCTGCCACAATCGCGTATACCTCTGCTGGTCATTTGTAGTCCGCACAGCCAGAGATATCGCCTTCTTGTCACCAACCACAATCGCTAATTTCCTTGCGCGAGTCAATGCCGTATAAAACAAGTTCCGTGACAGCATGATGTAGTGCTGCATATATAGTGGCATGATCACGACCGGATACTCACTGCCTTGGCTTTTGTGTATAGTTACACTCCAAGCTAACGTAATCTCATTGAGATCAGCATAGTCATAAATTACAGACCGCCCACTATAATCAACCGTAACTTCCTGTTCTTCCGTGTCGATACTCAGAATAGTCCCCAAATCCCCATTGAACACCTCGCGGTCATAGTCATTCATCTGTTGTATTACGCGATCGCCCTCCCGCAGAATCATTCCACCCCGGCTAATCTCCACCTTCCCCTGCACTGGCGGATTAATAAGCTGTTGCAAAACAGCATTCAAATTTCGAGTACCCACCAAACCCCGCGACATTGGAGACAGCACTTGCACATCAGACGCAGGATTGAACCCCAGCCGGGGGATGAACTCGCTCACCAATTCGCAGATTGCCTGTACTCCATGCTCAGGCTGATGACCTCCACCATGCCACAGACAATCTGACTGTGGATTATCGCAGATTGGCTCCAGCACCGGATAATCACCCTGGTTAATCTGATGCGCGGCGGTGACAATTGCGCTCTGCTGGGCTTGCCTGAATACTTGCGTTAGCCGGACTACTGGCACTTGCAGTGATGTAATCAGATCTGCCAACACTTTGCCAGGTCCAACAGAGGGTAACTGGTCGATATCACCTACTAATAATAGTTGCGCTCCATTAGCTACGGCTTTCACTAGGGAATATGCTAGGAACAGGTCAAGCATCGAAGCTTCATCAGCAATAATGGCATTGTAGGGTAGCGGATTCTCATGATCACGCTTGAAACCCATTGAACGGGGGTCGAACTCCAGCAAGCGGTGTATGGTTTTCGCCTCCAGCCCAGTCATCTCGGATAGTCGCTGTGCAGCCCTCCCAGTTGGTGCAGCTAGGGCGATGGATTTGCCCATTGCTTTCCACAATTGGACTATGGTATGGGTTGTGAAAGTTTTTCCCACGCCAGGGCCACCAGTTAAAATCATGAATGGAGAGTAAGCTGCTTTCTCTACTGCTTGCTGCTGCTGTGGTGATAGTTCAATCTTGTGACTAGCTGTAAAGCGTTCAATCCAAGCCCGAACACGGGAGATATCTTGTACAATCGGCTGGCGCAACCGTCGAGATATCAATTGTGCTAGATTTTGCTCAGTGTGGAAGAATGTCGGTTTGTAGCACAGGAGTAGTTTCTCTCCGTAGCTGTCCCTAACAAATTCTCTGATCAGTTCCTCCCTAGCTGACATCTGTTTGATAATGCCTGCGATCGCATCCTCTGTTGGCTGATGATCATCTGTCGCTAGCAGTTTGCTGACTTTCTCAATTAGCTCAGGCTGGGGGAGATAACAGTGTCCATCCTCGGCTGCTTCACTCAAAGCATGGATGATGCCAGCACTGTAGCGAAACTCTGAGTCAGAGGGTACTCCCAGGTTACGGGCAATTTTATCAGCAGTGAGAAAACCTATGCCGTAGATATCGGTTGCCAATTGGTAAGGGTTTCCTGTGACTGTTGCGATCGCTTTATCTTGGTATTGCTTATAAATCTTTACGGCGTATGTGGTTGATACCCCGTGGCTTTGCAGAAATACCATCACTTCCTTGATAGCTTTCTGGGTTTCCCAGGCATTTTTGATCAGCTTTACCCGCTTTTTGGCAATACCTTGAACTTCGATGAGGCGGTCAATTTGATTGTCAATAATTTCTAGAGTTTCTAGCCCGAAGTGAGCAACGATGCGTTTGGCTGTCACTGGGCCAACACCTTTAATTAACCCACTACCCAAGTATTTTTCAATCCCAGTTAGAGTTGCTGGTTTAGTTTCTTGGTAATTTGTGACTTGGAATTGTGGGCCATACTGTGGATGTTCACGCCAAAACCCTGTTAGCTGAAGTGTCTGCCCTGGCTGAATATTAGCAAAACTACCGACAATTGTGGTTAATTCTCTGGCTCTGGGACGCACCAACCGCGCCACGGTGTACCCGGATTCTTCTGAGTGAAAGGTTAGGCGTTCAACTACTCCGGTGATGGTTTCATAGTGGGGGGTTGCGTTAACTTGTTGTTGCGTAACAGTTGGGGGAGTGGACATTGGTTTCTAGAAATGCCACACATCATTATAAACCTGAAAATGAATTATAGTACAAAAATACTGTATGAGTTGTTATGTTTGTATTAGAGTTTGGGTTTTTGAATGAAGAATCACCGCTCTAAAAGTGCGGTGATTATCAAATATCAGATGTTCATACTGAGATGTTAAACAATTTTACTTTTTTTGGTTTCCAGAGGTGCTTGGTTTTGTGTTAGTAGCTATTTCAGCAATATCAACATTACGAAATTCAGCTTTCGAGTTACCGATAAATCTATAGTTAACTTCAAGTATTGTCAATTGTCCCACATCTGGAGGCACTTCAAAATTAATTAATAATTTAATTGGTACTCTTTGAATAATTCTTGTTATTACTGCATTATCACTTTCACGTTCACCTAATTTAACAAACTTTGCACTATATTCATTACCGGAAAAATCAAATACTCGTGGAATAGGATCTATTGTAGGGTTTTTAAATGCTCCTACCCTTAAATCTTCATCTCTATTGAATACATTTGTAACCAAAAGACTACAAACTACTGTTGAAGATTTATTGTTTCTTGTACATCCATGAAGCTGGAAATTTAATCTTTCGTCTTTGCTTAAGACAACGTTTTTACTTTCTTCTACCTGAGTTTCTTGTTTAAGCTTGTACCAGTCTTTCGTTTGAACATTATTGGCATTAACAGTACCAGCTAAATTAGTAAGAGTTGCAGTAGTTACTGTTAGAGATAAAAAGAATCGCAAAAATTTTTCGGATTTCGCTAATTTCAACATAATTAGTGTTTTTCAAGATATTGAGAATGTATGAGCATTTATAGAATATATGAATTCGCTCAAAAAATCTAACAGGTACTCTAAAAGAGTCCGAAATTTTGTGATTCAAGAAGCTAAATATGGGCGTATTTGTTCTTGTTGAGAATACAGAATTTTCATCGCCTGTTGTTGAATATAACTGACTCGTGATGGAGGGATATTCAGCCTTTCTCCAATTTGCTTGACAGTGAGCTTACGATTGCTTTGGGCACTGTAATCGACGCAATCACTCCTCAACCCAAAGCGCAGTGTTAACACTTGTTGTTGGATTGGCGAGAGTGATTCTAACCACTTATCAAAATCTTGTTGAAAAAATTCCTGAATCAGAAACTCATCTGGAGAGGGGTTTTCGTCAGGCAAAATTTCCTGAAGTTCGGTATCTCGCTCCTCCCCAATTCGCACATCCAAAGAAACAAGTGGGCGAAATGCACCTAAATATTCCCAAATCTGATTCGGCTGTGTACCTAATGCTTGAGCTATTTCTGTGATTGTGGCACTGCGACCATGTGTTGTGGCCATTTCACGCTGTATTTTTTTAATTTGGAGCAGTTTATCGGTTAAATGCAACGGTAAGCGAACTGTACGAGATTTTTCCGCCACTGCTCCCATGATTGCCTGTCGAATCCACCAATAGGCACAGGTAGAGAATCTGTAACCTCGATTGGGGTCGAACTTCTCTACCGCTTTATGTAAACCAATCGCCCCTTCTTGAATTAAGTCTAAAAGTTCTAAATTGCACCACTGATACTTTTTAGCGATCGCTACCACCAAGCGTAAATTCGCCGTCATCATTTTTTGTTTAGCTTGCTGACCTTGGTGAAGGATGTTGCTTAACTGAGTTTCGCTTTTGTCAACATCAGCAGCTAATTCAGCCAGAGTTGGCTCATGATGTAGTTGTTGGGTGAGTTCAGCTTTTCGTTCCTCAATTGCCATCATTTGCTGTACCTGCCTACTGCAAGTAATCTCTTGCTCTGGGGTTAACATTGGGTAACGACCAATCTCTTGCAGGTAAACGCGAAGTGGATCAGAACTTGGGCTGGACATAATTTTGGAAAATTTATCCCTTCAGGCTTGATATCTTAAGTATCGAAATCATACCACCTAGCTCTCATTACTACGATAAGTCATTGCTCTAGGTTTTCGTTTCTTAAGAGGCACTGGCGATTTCTTAGGAGCTTGCGGTGGACGACATTGCTCACAGTACAGTGGTCGTGGGCCATAAGTTTCGCGTTCGGTTGGTTGATCGCACTGTTTGCAGATGAATTTGAAGACGCGAGTGTGAATTTCTCGTTTGTGCGCTCTAACTGTGTATTCTCGGACGTATATTTCTTTGCTGGGCATTGTTTAGTTTGAATTAGATATTGTTTGTTCCCCACCAACTAGAATCTTAACTTTTGTAGTAGAGATTTTAAGTACATAAGGCTACGCCTGAAAAGTAGTGAGTTTAGTTAAGAAATCAGGAGTATGACTAAAATTATTGCTGGTACAGGTCACCGTCCTGAAAAACTTGGTGGTTATTCAAATAAAGTTTTTACTCGACTTGTAGCACTGTGCCAAGCATCTTTGGAGAGACTTCAGCCCGATCAAGTTATTTCTGGCATGGCTC
>JADEXK010000168.1 GCA_015207155.1 Nostocales cyanobacterium LEGE 11386
TTAATCAGAAGATTAAGCTCATTAAAAGAAGGGCTTATGGCTTAACTAACTTCAATAATTTTAGAAGAAGGATTTTACTCAATTGGTATTTTTGTTCTTAATTTAACATATTTAGTCTGGGAGAGCCAATTTTCTTATCTGCACGACCAACAATAATAGAATGATAGTTGCTACGCTCAATTGCCACTAAGGGAATGGCTTTAGCCCGAGAATTTAAAATTACGTATTCTGACGGCCCTGCAAATACAATATCTACCTGACCTGATTGTAAAGCTGGTGCTGCGCCGGTACGATTTTCAACAGGAAAAAATTCAACTGGTATACTCAATACTTCTTCTAACGCAGTGCGAAAAGCTCCATAATCACGCTGTAGATTTTCCAGTCCACTCACATCTGTAACAGCTAATTTTAGCTTTTCAGGTGTAGCTTTTACCAATTTATTGGTACTATTATTACTAGGATTTAGTCGCGTTGTACAACCAGCAATAAAGATTAGAGAATACCAAAGTAAGTTTCGTCGTTTCATAAGTAAAAACAATACTAATTTATTGCCAATTTTATTTACAATATGACTATTAATATTATTCTCTTTTTTTATTAGTAGGCTTCTGTAAGATTACCTAAATAAATTTCATGCATTAAGAAACCTGTCTCGCTGATAAATATTATTTTTGATCAGAAATTTTGGTTCTATAGTTAAATAAATGTCTAAGTTAAGAAAAGATTATTAAGTAATAACTCAAATTTGATGTTTTAAAAAAAATCAGTACATCTATATGACTTCTCTGCTGTTTCCTTTCGGGTGGTACGCTTTAAATCTCCAGATTGAAGCGATCGCACCAGAACCTGAGCAGCATTCTGAAGTATCTTGATTTTGAGGCATTAGTCAAAAATCATGTGTCAACTGCTGGGAATGAATTGTAATGTGCCAACAGATATTTGTTTTTCTTTTGAGGGGTTTTGTGCTAGGGGAGGACAAACCGATCATCATCGCGATGGTTGGGGTATAGCTTTTTTTGAAGGAAAGGGATGTCGGATTTTTTTAGATGCCAAACCCTCTATTGATTCTCCCGTTGCAGATTTGGTGCGATGCTATCCCATCCACTCTACCCATGTAATTGCTCATATCCGCAAAGCTACTCAAGGTGAAATTGCCCTACATAACTGTCATCCTTTCCAAAGGGAATTGTGGGGAAGGTATTGGGTGTTTGCCCATAACGGCAACTTGCCAGATTTTCAGCCTCAAAGCATGGGGTTTTTTCAACCTGTGGGTAACACAGACAGCGAAAAAGCATTTTGCATGATTTTAGAAACCTTGCGAGAAAGCTTTCCTGATGGCCAGCCTCCCCTGAATGAACTGTATTTTGCCTTAAGTAAAATTACACAAAAAATAAATTTAAAAGGTATTTTTAATTACTTATTATCAAATGGAGAACATTTTTTTGCCTACTGTTCCACCACACTCAGCTATATTGTACGTCAAGCACCTTTTGCCGCCGCCCACTTGATTGATCAAGACATGACCGTAGATTTTCGGGAGTTGACTTCGCCAAGCGATCGCGTCGCTGTTATCGCCACTACTCCCCTTACCGACAATGAAGTTTGGACACAAATCCCACCGGGAGAACTGCTAGTATTTCAAGATGGGTTACCTCTGATGTATTTGCCAGGCAGGGTCAAGGAGATATCTTGATTAACTACGAATCTGATTAAACAAGCCGACGGCACGACCAGCAGTCGGCATGAAAATTTATAATACTTCAGTGGCAATTTATTTTTGAGTTGCACTATGGGGAGGAGTAGACACCACTTTTTTGGCCAAACCCAGAGTCTGCAACAACTGAATACTCCACCAAGTAATGTCGATCTCCCACCAAGACAATCCAGATTTTGCCATATGGGGATAAGTGTGATGGTTGTTATGCCATCCTTCTCCATAGGTGACTATAGATACCCACCAAAGATTACGTGCGCCATCATTGGCATCAAAGGTACGATAACCCCACAGGTGTGATGCAGAGTTGACAAACCAAGTGGAGTGCCACAGCAAAACAGACCTGACAAATATTCCGTAGATGACAAAAGGCCAACCCCCCAAAACATACAGCAGCAATCCCAAGGGAATTTGCATGAGTAGGAAGTAGCGATCTAGCCAGCGATAGAAAGGTTGTCGTGCTAGGTCGGGCGCATATTTTTGATAAACTTCATAATCAAAAAACTCAGGACGTGGGTAGAAAATCCACAACATATGGCTCCACCAAAATCCTCGTTGAGCAGAGTAGGGATCTAAGTTGATATCTTCCGTGTGGGCGTGATGCTGGCGGTGTCCACCAATCCAGAAAATCGGCCCTCCTTGTAAAGCCAATGCTCCAATGATGGCGATCGTATATTCCAACCACTTGGGCACTTGGAAACTCTTATGGCTCAATAGACGATGATATCCTAGACAAATGCCAATACTCCCAAACAACCAGTGGAGAAACAGCAGCAAACCCAGTGCTGACCAAGAGAAAAACCAAGGAGCCAGAAGAGCTAAGGCATGAAATGCAGCAAAAAATGCCACATTCGCCCACCTAAGTCGAGGTGAATTTCCTCTCTCAGGGGCGAACGCCAGAAACTTCGCGGTCATACAAATTCCTGTTGATGGATGATGAAGCGATTTGCTTTTTCTTGGTGCAACCCTAGCAGGACTTCACCTGCTCTGCACAGCAGTTCGTTACAGTAAAAAAGAGCAAGTTTCACTTACATTTGTTATGCTAACAGACCTGTAACTTTGATGCAAGTGGCACTTGCATTATTCCCTATGTCATCTCAACCTATTTCAGCTCGTCAACGTCTGATTCAATCAGCACTGGAATTATTTACTGCTCAGGGAGTCAGCGCCACCACAACCCGCCAAATTGCTGAAAAAGCAGAAGTTAATGAAGTTACTTTATTCCGGCATTTTGGTAACAAGCATGGGCTATTATTGTCTGTGCTGGAAGAATCCGCAGCCTTCAAAAATTTAGGTGAGTCCCTAGTGCAAAGGGCAACTCCTCCTGGTGATGTGTACCAGGCACTGAAAGATTATGCAAGTGACACATTACATGCATTAGAACGGATACCCGAATTGGTGCGGTCTGTAGTGGGTGAAGCCGACCAGTACCCAACAGAAAATCGCCGCGCTTTAGGACGTGGATTAACAGAAGCAAACCGCTACGTGGCGGAATATTTAGCCACTGTCATCCAACAGGGAGACTTAAATACTTATCTCCCCGCAGAAAAATTAGCCAGTTTACTCAATGGCATGATCCTGGGATATGCCGTAATTGAATTCACCAGTGAATTTCATGAACTGTGGGAAGATCGGGATGATTTTCTGGTGAATTTAGTAGAGTTATTTTTACATGGAGCTATGCCACCTTCAGGAAAATCAGCAACAGGAAGGGAAATTGTGAGGGAAGTGGCTGATTTACCTGCTGGTTTAGTCCACCAAATTTTGCAACAAGCCAGGAAGTTAGGAACACAAGATTATGCCTTGGCTTATGTGTTATTTGGTGCTGGCTTGTCTCCAAAAGAAATTGTCAGTTTACAGCGAAACCATCAAATATGCGATACTTCCGGGCACTTCCTCCAGATTACGACTCTAGGGAATCGTCGCCAAGTGCCAATTAATCAGTGGATTCTAGGCAAACGCTATGGTTCCTACAGCAATAACCCCCTAATAAAATGGTTAAAAAGTCGTAAAGATAGTCAACCCTCGATGTTTCTCAACGAAGTTGGTCAACCAATTTCAGAATCTGATCTGTTGAAATATTGGGAAAAATGGACTGAGGGACTGTTAACGCCTCAAGGACAACAGCCAGCGATCGCTCAAGCACAACATACCTGGTGTGTAGAAATGTTGATGCGAGGTATGAGTTGGGAAAACCTGAGTATTCTGACAGGTTGCGATCGCACCCTATTACAATCCTATGCTAAGAGAGCCAAAGAAAAGGCAGCCCTAGAGCAAGCAACCCGTTTAGATCACAAGCCTGCATAGCATTGACTTATTTGCCTCACGCAGAGGCGCCGAGAAAAAGTGTGAAATTAGCTTTTTTGCAAGAAGTTTATTCTTCATCTTCTGTACTAAATTTTTTCTGCTATTAATTTTCCTTCTTTGATTATTTGTGCAAGAATAACGTTCTGTCATGAATACTAAATCAAGTTATCTAAAATGCCAATTTCTCTGCCTGCAGCAATTCAGTTTATCTATCTATAAGTTGATTATTTGGGAATTTTTGTGCCAAAATCGTTAACTTTATTACATCGTCAATCTAGCCATAGCATCTGCTACATAGTTTAGAAGATTTACTGCTCATGAAACCCGGACAATAAGAGAGTTACCAGCCTGTGAGATGTCACCTTTCCCCTGTCTCCTGCTATACTATTAACTATGTCTAAATAAGACAAATATTGGCAATTAACTCTAGAGGGCACTGCTGTCAAAAAATAATACAATCAGGAATGGGATTGATAGAAGATTATATAAATGTAGATAAATAATGCTAGTTCATGCAATGATTTATATTGGTAATCATATGGCTATTATTAGATATTAGATATGTTGCATGTGGGTTGTAATTGTGTATTATTCAGTTTGTTGTGTGTAATTAAATTAGAACTTACGCAAAATACTTCTCTAACTCTCATTCCTCCGTGTTCTCTGTGCCTCTGCGGTTTGATTCTTCCCTAACTTGTGCGTAAGTCCTATAAATAATTAACTGTATATTTTCACTTAGCAAAGCTGAAAGTTACAGAGAAAAAGAGAATACAAACACTAATTTACCTTTCTAGTTCATGATTTCGCTATTGAATTAACAATATCCAGTGCATTTAATACACTAAAACTTTAGTGCATAAGACATTCTGCTTAATTTTACTAATATAAAACTATAAGAGCTTACTGGCATGAAACTATCTAAGCTAGATCCACTTATACCCCTAGCAGACTTAAGAGCAGAACTCTGGAAATTGCCAAAAGATTACTCGCTATATGAAGACGAATTGATAGACTTTCTCTCTCGACGCAGATGGCCTGATAGCAATCGACGCATTGATCGAACAACTTTTTGGCGGTGGAGAAATGACAACCAAATTGAGCATCAAAAAGTATTCAGCCGATTAGATATTTTGAAACTCTGCCAAATTTGCGACCACTATCGATTAGATGGAACTCGTAATGAATACTTGGCGATTGTTAATCAGAAAAAAGAGTTAGCTATCAACAAATAAAAAATACTTGGCGATTAGTAATCATACTAATTTTCTATGAAAATGCTACTTAACCTGAGTTCGGGATAAGGAAAGGGACAGGTAGTAAGCTGAAAATAACGAAAATCCAGCAACCTGCCCTATGTTTAGTTTAGATGTTTTGTTTTGCCACGTAGATGATTTCTGTCAAGCATTTGAAGCGCAATGGCACAAACAGCTATTAAAGCATGAAGGTGTCCAGCGAATACGGGCAAAAAGCCTATGTTTAA
>JADEXK010000169.1 GCA_015207155.1 Nostocales cyanobacterium LEGE 11386
CCCCCACTCCCCACTCCCTTTTTACTTATGAATCTCACAACCAATAAATCCCAAGGATTTGCAGAACACTATTCAGGGACGCTTTCAGATTACGTAACTGCGATCGCCTGGTCGTCCCAAGGTAAAACTTTAGCTGCTACTTCTGCTGCCGGGGAAGTAGTACTATGGAACGATGGCAACCTCACAACCTTGCAAACTGGTAATAGTAAATCAGTAGACTGTGTTGCTTTTTCCCCAGATGGTAAATTTTTAGCCGTTGGTGGACAAAATGGACAAGTCAAAATTTGGCAGGACACCGAATTAATCACCACATTGGAAAATGCTCCTGCATGGGTAGACAAGCTGGCTTGGAATCATACCAGTAACCAACTAGCTTTTAGTTTGGGGCGTTACGTGCAAGTATGGGACGCAGATACTCGGCAGATTGTCGTCACACTCAATTTTGACAACTCATCGGTTTTAGGTATTGATTGGCGCAGTGATGGACAATATTTAGCTATTGGTGGCTATAAGGGCGTGAAAATTTGGCACAGCCAAAACTGGGATCAAGAACCATATATCTTAGATATGGTTAGTGTCAGTGTCGCTATGGCTTGGTCTCCCGATGGCAAATTTTTAGCATCTGGTAACATGGATCGGAGCGTTACCGTTTTGGAATGGGACAATCCTGATCCTTGGGTAATGCGTGGCTTCCCCGGCAAAATTCGCCAGCTAGCATGGTCAGAAGCCAGCACTAACCTAGGTGCGCCTCTGTTGGCATCCTCCAGTGTTGAAGGTATCGTAGTTTGGGAAAAGCTAGAGGATGAAGCTTTAGGTTGGGAAGCAAGAATTTTAACTAATCATGTAGATATTATTACAGCGATCGCCTTTGCACCCAAAAGTTTCCTGCTTGCTTCCGCCGCAGCTGATGGCTGGCTATGTTTATGGAACGAAGCCAAGCAAGTTTCCCAAGTTCTCACAGGTGTAGCAGTCGGATTTTCTAGCCTCGCTTGGCATCCCCAAGGTAAATTCCTGGCCGCAGGAGGCGATCGCGGCGAATTACTCGTTTGGTCTAAATCCTGAGACGGCTAACTGGGGTGTTTAATTGTATTGATCTGCCCAATCAAGCTGCTCTGTTGTGTGAATACAAATACTGCTGAAACCCAATAAATACTTCACTAATATTGGCAACGCTTCCTAGTTCTTCGACAGCATCACGAACAGTATGGTATTTTAACTCCAACAGTTGCGGTAATTTAGTGCGATCGAGTTCTCCCACGCCGGCTTTAATGTATTGCTCTAGTACAAAATCGAGAAATTCTTGCTGTTTGCCGAGATACTGCGAGAAGATTAAGGACTTGTGAGCAAGGACACGCTCTCGGCGGCTGATGGGTGGAGAGGCATAGGCGATATAAGCCAGCACATCATATAAATCGCTTTTCTCGGCATCAATCAGGCGGCTAATTTCTGTAAGTTGTTCCTCCCCGTAGCCCTTCTCTGCTAGTCCTTCTAATAAAGCTCTACGGGTGTCAGGGCGGCTCCAGATGGCTCTTAATTCATCTTCATCTGTGAATAGTTCAGGAATTTCACCAAAGAGACGTTCTACAAATGCTGCGGCGCTCATGGGTTTACCGTCTGGACTCCAAAAGGTGGTAGACATCTGATGCTGGAAGAAACGTTCTTTGCCATCAGCAAGTTTAATTTTGATTTTTTGAAGGCGGCGTTCTTCTGGAGTTTCCACGCTACCTTTGTTAGTGTCTTTTATGAAACCTTTAGTTGTATCTGCACCTTCAGGCTTTTTGACTACTACAGGTTCTTGAGGTTCGCCGTCCCACTCAGGATCGTTGAAGTGTTCGTAGGCTTTGACAAAATCATAAATAGTGAAGTAGTCTTTCCCTTCAAATAGGCGAGTACCGCGTCCAATAATCTGCTTAAATTCAATCATCGAGTTGATGGGGCGCATCAGCACGATGTTACGCACGTTGCGAGCATCAACGCCAGTGGAGAGCTTTTGAGAAGTGGTGAGAATGGTGGGGATAGTTTTTTCATTGTCTTGAAAGGTGTTGAGGTGCTGTTCGCCCAGTTTCCCATCATCGGCGGTGACGCGGACACAGTAATTAGGTTCACTGCTAATCTTCATTTGGTTGATTAAATCCCGCACAGCTAGAGCATGGGGCTGGTTGGTGCAAAACACCAGAGTTTTTTGATTCTGGTCAATTTCTTCCATGAACAGTTGCACCCGGTAACGTTCGCGATCGGCAATTTCAATGATGCGGTTGAAGTCAGCTTCAGTGTAAGTTCTAGCTTCGTCTACTGCACCTTCGAGCAGTTCATCTTCACTGCTGTAAATATATTCATCTAAGTTAGTTTCGATTTGCTTGACTTTAAAGGGAGTAAGAAACCCGTCGTTGATGCCATCTTTGAGAGCGTAGGTATAGACTGGCTCACCGAAGTAGGCGTAGGTGTCTGCGTTGTTTTTTCGTTTAGGAGTAGCGGTGAGTCCCAGTTGTACTGCTGGGGAGAAGTATTCTAAAATGCCCCGCCAGGTGCTTTCGTCACTGGCTCCGCCTCGATGACATTCATCAATGATGATGAAGTCAAAGAAGTCGGGGGGATAGTCGCTGAATTTGGGCGTAGGATTGCCAGCGTCGTCCCGTCCAGTCATAAATGTCTGGAAAATGGTAAAAAAGATACTACCATTTTTGGGGACTCGACCCCGTTTTTTGATGGCTTCGGGATCGATGCGGACTAGGGCATCGTCAGGGAACGCAGAGAATGAGTTATAGGCTTGGTTGGCTAAGATATTGCGATCGCTTAAAAACAAAATTCGCGGACGACGGGTGGGTTGTCTGCTAAGATTCCAACGGCTTTGAAAGAGTTTCCAGGCGAGTTGAAAGGCGATGAATGTTTTACCTGTGCCTGTTGCCATTGTTAACAAAATCCGGTCTTGTCCTTGGCAGATTGCTTCTAGGACGTGCTTAATGGCATTGTGTTGATAATAACGGGCTTCCCATGTGCCACTTTTGTCTTCAAAGGGGATGGCAGCAAAGCGTTCACGAAGTGTCTCTGAAAGAGAATCGCGCCATTGATTAACTTCGCTAAAGGTTGCTTCCCATAGCTGCTCCGGGGTGGGATATTGGTTGATGTAGCCTTCTACCCCTGTGTGCATATCTACTTGGTAGATGCCGATGCCATTTGTGGAGTAGGCGAATCGAGTTTGCAACTTTTCGGCGTATTTTTTGGCTTGTCCTAAACCTTCGGTATCTGGTAAATCGCGTTTTTTCGCTTCGATGACAGCGAGTTTCTCACCACGATAAACCAGGACATAATCGGCGATGTCTGATTGAGCGCGTCTACCGTTGCCAACTAAGCGACCAGGGGCAATAACTTCGCGGCGGATGCGACTACCTTCGATAACTCCCCAGCCTGCGGCTTTGAGTGCGGGGTCAATTAGTTCGGCACGGGTTTCGGCTTCGTTCATAGTCCTTACTTGTGGTTGGGAATTACCTGAATCAGTCCAGTTTGGAATACGGCATCGTAAGTAATGACGGGTAAACTTTCCAATTCAGCCTGAGCCATGATCATGCGATCAAAGGGATCTCGATGGGCAATTGCTAGACTTCCGGCTCTAAGTGCATGGGCTGAGGTAATGGCAAGTTCGATAAATCTTGCCCGATTTAATATCTGTGAATATTGCTCAACGAGTTGTTTTGCTTCAGGTAGTTTCCCGATGCGGTATTTAGTGGCAATTTCCCAAGCGGAAACACTGCTAACGAAAATGCGATTATCGGGGTTGCGAATGATGTCTCGGCATTCCGTATCGAGTTTTGGGTCATCAAAGAGCCACCACAACAGGATATGTGTATCAATCAGGTAGCTCATTCCCATTGCTGAAGTTCTTCTTCCGGTAAGGGTTCAAAAAAAGCATCGCTGAGTTTTCCCGTTAGTAATCCTGGGGTACGCGGTTCGACTTCGCTCACTGTGAGAGGTTGGGCAGTTTCTCGATTTAAACCTAAGCGAAAGTAGTGAATAAGATCATAAATTTCTGCTAGTTTGTCTTCGGGGATGTCTTGCAATTCTTGGACAATTTTCTGAATTAACATAAGTCAAATTTCCTGTTGTCGAGCTAATTCAATCTAATTTTAATCTGGTAGACCTATCTCGCTTTCAAACTGCAATTCCCTCCTTAGCAGCTTTCGGGGTGTCTGCGGTGAGTTCGCCAGTGAATGCTTTTTGCAGGATAGATTGTTTGAGTTCGTTGAGGGTGGCGAGTTTTTGTTTGTAAATCGCTTCGAGACGTTGACTTTCAGAGGCTATCTCGTCAATATTTGCAACAATAGCTTTTTGCTCTGAAAATTTAGGAAAACTAATTGTGATTGATGAAAGCCCTTATTGGTTAAGACTGCTAATGCTAATTCCGCCTCCACTTTCTATTAGCTGTTTTCGGATATGTCTAGATTTTAGAGAGTAGACTATAAACTGGGGATAAATATTCTCACTTTCTATGCGAATTCTAATTGTGAAGCCAGAGTGTGAGGTTTTTCGAGATAGATCACCTGCAAGTACACAACGCCCTATTAATTCTTTATTGCCATTGGAACGAACAGTTAATATATCTCCTTTGCGAAGAATATCTATTTCCTTTAACTCTGCATCTATGGTCACGGAATCTAATTGATATTCCTGAATCCAGAAATAGTTTTGAAAATCTTTAACGCCGACAATCTTGATTGACTCACCTTTACTACTTTTTGTGAAGTTTAGACCATTTCTAAAAGTTGCTATATCTCCTAACTTTTTCTCTGTCCACCCTTCGCCTTTGTGGGTAAAGATACCGTTTAGATAGCTTTCAAATAGTTCGCGGGAGTTGGCGAGGTTTTTTTCGGTGTTTGCGATCGCTCTATCAATCCCCTCAAACGCCTCATCCAAAATCGCCACAATCCTCTTTTGTTCTGGGAGCGGGGGAAGAGGAACAAGAAAGTTACGAACAGTGCCAACATTTAAGTTGCCAACTCCAGATCCACTGATGCTATTTTTCGCAAGTATTTTAACTGAATATGAATTTAAGTAATATTTTAAAAACGAATTAAGAATTTCTGTTTTGGTTTTTATTAAAGTCAAACTCACAAATATACTAAATTCAATATCATCATCAATAATCGCAGCTTCTCCAAAGCTTCCAACTCTGGTGTATAAAATATCTCCCTTGCTAGGCTTATTATTTTTCGTTAATTCCCTGTGTGTTTCTTCAGAAATAGTAAGGATTCAGGTGCTGGGGTATTGACAAGTGTGGTAGGGGAAGCAGAATATAGCAATTATGGAAAAAGACCTGCCACCAAAACTAGACATTGAAACCCTAAAGCAGTTGGAGAAAGAGCAACTGG
>JADEXK010000170.1 GCA_015207155.1 Nostocales cyanobacterium LEGE 11386
CTCCCCACCCCTGTACGGTAGGTTGATCAAGAATTCTTTCTACTCGCAGATTCGCTGGTTAAACCCGCCCCTACACTCCCTACTCCCCATTCCCTACTCCCTACTCTCCACTCCCATTGACTAATAACCAATGACTATTGACTAAATCATGAAATTTGGGGTTTTGGTTTTTCCGGGTTCTAATTGCGATCGCGACGTGGCTTATGTGACCAGAGACTTGCTGGGTCAACCGACTCGCATGGTCTGGCACCAAGAAACGGATATTAGTGATTTGGATGTGGTGATCGTACCTGGTGGTTTTAGTTACGGTGACTATTTGCGCTGCGGTGCGATCGCGCGGTTCTCGCCTGTGATGCAGCAGGTGATGACCCACGCCCAACAGGGTAAGTTCGTCCTCGGTATTTGTAACGGTTTTCAGGTATTAACTGAAGCCGGGCTTTTACCTGGGGCTTTGACAAGAAATCAGGATTTGCATTTTATATGCGATCGTGTCCCCCTGAAAGTTGAGCGTACCAATACGAATTGGACGCAAGCTTATAAAACTGGCGAAGTTATTACTTTGCCCGTCGCCCACGGCGAAGGCCGATTTTACGCTAACAAAGCGACTTTATCAGCGATCGAAGATAACGGACAAGTTGTCTTTCGCTATGCGGGGGGAAATCCTAACGGTTCGCTGAATAACATTGCCGGAATTTGTAATCGTCAGGGCAATGTTTTAGGGATGATGCCCCACCCAGAAAGGGCATCAGATGCCATGTTGGGGGGTAGTGATGGGTTAAGGCTATTTCAAGGGTTGTTAGAGAATATAGCGGCATTGGTATAGCATTAATCTTCATTAATGAACAACGTAGGGGGATAGCAATGCTATCCCCCTAAATATTTTGTATAGACACGCATAGAATTAGTCAGAATTTTTTGCCAAAATTAAATACTTTCTGCTTCCTGTCTTAGTTAATAAAGTATTCACAATCACCATACTATCCAAACTGACTTGATAAATTGCTAGTTAAACGAACAATTTAGATAACTAAAAATTTAAAAATTTATCCAAGCAGGTGGATTATATAATGTCTAATTCAGCGTCAATTAATCACTTTATTAAATGGATTCAATCTTTTGATAATCGTCTTTTAAAAAATGAAGATGATGTAGAAAAAAAATTTGCTGTTCCGATGTTTCAGTATCTTGGTTATCCAGAAAGATGCCGTCAGAGTAAGTATCCATTAAAAATATATAACTCTGGAACCCAGGAAAGAAACCTAAAAATTGCTCAAATTTATTTTTCTACTGATAATATAAAACAACAAAATGCAGACACTTCATTAATTAGTGTTATATGCTTAGAACCAAACACAACTAATTTTCAAGAGGCAATTGAACAAGCAAAATTCTACAATAAATCTCTCAAATTATTATTTTTATTTGTTACTAATGGCTATAAAATAAATGTATTTAAGTGCCTTTATTACCAAAAAGAAGAGATTATTTTTGATACAAATACTGATTTATTGATTAATATTAATTTAGCCTCTGAATTCTATAATCAATTAAGTTTTACGTTGCTTAAAAATATTGATAAAAATATAAACACTAATTTGGCTCTTACTAAATATATTAATTTAGAAAAAGCTCTAACTAGCTACCCAGATTTACAAAATATTTTATCAAAATCAGAGTTTGAACCTTCTATTATACGAGAAGGTAATCATTTTATGATGATAAAACCTAAAATTTTAATTGAGTGTCATTTACCAAAATTATTTGTCGAAGGTAATTGTCAAATCCAGTTCAGTAGTTTAATTTTAAGAGGTTTGAAAATTGACTTAAATCATCGAGACATTTTAGGAAAATTAATGATTGGGTTGGATACTCAGCCAGACTGGGGATGCCGTCGTTTTTTGAAAAAACTAGGAAATAATGCCTTTGAAGTATATTTAGGACAAGTATCTGTAATTTTATCAAAGTTAGAAATTACTGACTTGTGTTTGTGTGTTGATGCAGTTTGCCAAGAATATAAAAAATTTATCATCGGATTTGAAAATATTTTAGAAACATGGGATTTTGAGTTAGTAAAGTTTACCAACATTTGTGGTTTTTCTCTTTTCTCAGTAGAGTCAAAATTATGGGAATTAATGCAAAGGTTTGCCAATGAATTTAATTATGCCCAAGGTAAATCCGAATGGCATCTATTTCATCAAGAAGGTCTATCCATCCGGGTAAGTCGAGGAATTAGTGACCACGCATTTATATTATCTAAAGCTGATAGTAATTATTCAGAAAATAAGAGAATTAATATAGTTTATCAAATAAATGCAGTTCACTTACAATCTCTTGAGAGAGGAGAATTTACCTCGTGGCAACAAGATATTGGCCCACAGGGAACTTGGACAGCTAAGTATACCAAACAATGGTTATTAGAAAAATATATTCCCAAGGTTATTGATTATTACTCAAATAAATTTCAATTATCTGAAGCTGAATTAAACAAAAATATCATCAATTATCAAATTAATTGCACTCCTATTGAACAGGTTAATGATATTAAAGAATTAGTTCCTTATTTACGTGATATCCAGTCGTGGTTACATATTTATATGGTAAATATTGCTGCTTCTTTGTTGCGGCCATATTACCAAGCATTTACAGATTTGGTACGTAATACTGATTCTGCGATCGCAGGCATAGATTATATTACAGGAACTTTGCATAGGATTGAATGGGGAAATGACCAAGAAGGTATTTCTAGCTATTCTATCAACCGTAAAAACTCAAATTTTAAAGATGCAATACGTACTTTAGATAGGCAAGTAGCAAGAATAAATAATTCTAAATTTGAAAATAGTTTGCAAGCAGATTTAATCACGCGGACATTTATCTGGATTATCGAGCATGGCAAAGTCCGATTTTCTCAATCACAGTTAAATGCGGCTAAACAGGCTTTGCTACCACTTTGGGAACAAAGCAGATTTGAAATACGCCATGTTTATCCTAATCGTTGAAAACAAGCTTGATTTTTAAGTTGTAAGGAATGCAACAGTATGTTTAAGTTACATAATTTTAACTACGCTTGAGAAAAATAAAGTTACTAAATCAAAAGCTTACCTGAGCAACCAATATGTTATTGATGTGAGTAAAAACATTTTCTAATTAAGGGACATTGTGAAGGTCTGCTAAGAATCTATGTAATAAGCTAGCTTTAGTACTTATATTGTTCCTCTCTTCAGCGAGCAACTTTTTGGAAGAGGATGTTAAACGCTGGGTTTCATCGCAAACAACGAATTGCCACTAACAAACCTCTGGCTTTATTTAACGTTTCTTCGTATTCTTTCTCAGGCTCAGAATCAGCTACCAAACCTGCACCAGCTTGAACAGTTACTGTATTATCGTGCAATATCATTGTGCGAATGGCGATCGCACTATTCAATTGTCCTTCAAAATCGTAATAACCATACACACCAGAGTAGACACCCCGGCGACTCGGTTCTAATTCGTGGATGATTTCCATCGCTCGAATTTTGGGTGCGCCGCTAACCGTACCCGCAGGAAAGCAAGCTTTGAGTAAATCCCAGGCGGTTTTATGTGGTGCTAATTTGCCCACCACATTACTGACAATGTGCATCACATGGGAATAGCGTTCAACCACCATCAATTCATCAACTTTGACGCTACCGCTTTGACAAACACGCCCCAAATCGTTACGCCCTAAGTCAACTAACATGACGTGTTCCGCCGTTTCTTTGGGGTCTTGCAACAAATCTTCAGCTAAAGCTGCATCTTCCTTGGTTGTTTTACCCCGTGGACGTGTCCCAGCAATCGGACGGACTGTGGCTATTACCCCACCATCTGGATCACTTTCGGCTTTTACCATGACTTCGGGACTGGAACCGATGATTTGCCAATCCTGGAAGTTAAAGTAAGCCATGTAAGGCGAAGGATTTATTTGGCGTAGGGAACGATAAAGGGCAAAGGGGTCGCCTGTGTATGCTGTTGATAAACGCTGGGAAATGACTACTTGAAAGATATCGCCAGCCTTGATGTATTCTTTGGCCTTTTCCACACTGGCGCAAAATTCTGGGCGGGTGAAGTTGCTGGTATATTCCTCTGTTCCCCCGACATTCTTTGTTCCTGGGGGTGTCCATTCTAAAATGGTTTTTTGTGGCGATAGAGGTAGAGATAACTTACACAGCATTTGAGTGACGCGATCGCACGCTTTTTCATAAGCCGCCTGCAAATCTACTTCTGGATCACGTAAATCAGCATAGGCGATCGCCCAAATTTTTCGTTTCACCTGGTCAAAAATCAACAGGTGGTCTACCTGCATCCACAATCCATCAGGGATATTACGCTCATCTGGTGGATGAATTGGTACACGTGGCTCGATCCAGCGAATCAATTCATAGCCCCAAAAGCCAAACAATCCGCCAATTCCTGGTGGTAATTGTGGCAATGTAACTGGCTTATAAGGTGCTAAACAATTAGCTAAAGCTGTAAAGGGGTCACCTGCAAAAACCGCCTCTGAACCATCGCGGTGGGTTTGGATGGTAATGTCGCCTCTTGCTTCCAAAATCCATAGCGGATCACAACCCAGTAAACTATAACGTCCTAATTTTTCCCCGCCTTCCACCGATTCCAGCAAAAAGCTATAAGGCTGACCAGCACAGACTTTATACCAAGCAGATACTGGCGTATCTAGGTCTGCTACCCATTCTTGATACACTGGTACAAAATTGCCTTGTAAAGCTAGCTGAGAAAAATCAGAAAAATCAGGGAACATCATAAATTGAATGGGGAATTGGGAATGGGGCATAGGGCATAGGGAATGGGGGGAATAGAGGATAGGGAGAGATTTGATGATCCCCTTGTCCCCTTGTCCCCTTATCCCCTTGTCCCCTTCCCCACTTCCTAGCCT
>JADEXK010000171.1 GCA_015207155.1 Nostocales cyanobacterium LEGE 11386
TTAATCAGAAGATTAAGCTCATTAAAAGAAGGGCTTATGGCTTAACTAACTTCAATAATTTTAGAAGAAGGATTTTACTCAATTGGTATTTTTGTTCTTAATTTAACATATTTAGTCTGGGAGAGCCAATAAAGTTAACTATTGTAAAGCCCTGAAGGGCATGGCTGCTGTGCTTAACGCGTAGCGACGACCATAGGAGAGGGTCGTCAGTAGTCATTGGTAAGGCTTTTAGTTAGATTTACATTTCGTATCATAGTTCTGTTTATTCCCGCCAACTTACTTAGTTATTGAAGTGTTTCTCACGAAAAATGGA
Source organism: Nostocales cyanobacterium LEGE 11386 (assembly GCA_015207155.1). Lineage (GTDB taxonomy): Bacteria > Cyanobacteriota > Cyanobacteriia > Cyanobacteriales > Nostocaceae > LEGE-11386. The sequence continues at coordinate 314 of JADEXK010000171.1, forward strand.
GCGTGGGAAAATAGAAGAGGCTAGCTTTGCTATTGTCAGCATCAAGTCATCTCTAACTTCAAATTTCTAGCTCCCCAGCAGAAGCCGCAAAGCAGACAGGCAAGTTATAATTCTTTTGCGGAGCAACGTAACAAAAATTTATGAGTAACCCCCTAGTACAAGCTTTTTTCGTAGGCAGAGCCGTAGCTGAAGTGATTAATGAGCGGCTAGAGGTCGCCTTGACCGATGCTTTAAGTGATTTGGGCAAATTTGATGCTGAAGCGAGAGAACAACTGCGCCAGTTTACAGAAGAAGTCCTAGAACGGGCAAATCGGGCGGCAGAAGCTGCTAATGCTGGACAAACTAGCACAGGCTTCGGGCAACCTGGTGCTGATGCAGTTGACTTGCAAGCAACGATTGATGAACTGCGAGCAGAAATTGCTCTATTGCGAAACGAATTGCAACGCTATCGCAGTAGTTCTGTATAAATTTAGTCTTTAGTCATTGGTCATGATCACATGACACTTGCTCGTAAATAGTTCAGGAACTGAAGTGTCTTTTCTTCCAGGTGATTCGGTTACAAACCAACGGTACACAGAAAATATGGAAACAGGTTATTCAGATCAGGCATACCGTTGGAATCGTGAAAACTACTCTAGTAGACGGCGCTTTGTGGACATTTGGTCTTTTGTCTTGACCTTAATGTTCAAGCTTTGGCGATACAACAAATCTTGGAGTTATCCTGGCGGTGTCACTGAAGCCAAGCAAGCTGCAAGACGCAAAGTTCAAGCAGTCTGGATTCGTAATACCCTGCTGGACTTGGGGCCAACTTTTATCAAAGTCGGGCAGTTGTTTTCTACTCGTGCTGATATCTTCCCCGGCGAATATGTCGAAGAGTTGGCAAAGTTACAAGATAAAGTTCCTGCCTTTGGCTATGAGCAAGTAGAAACAACGATTGAAAAAGAACTAGGCAAGAAAATTCCCGAATTATTCCAGAATTTTGAGCCTATTCCTCTGGCGGCGGCAAGTTTGGGGCAAGTACATAAAGCTGTACTCCACACTGGGGAATCAGTTGTTGTGAAAGTACAGCGTCCTGGACTGAAGAAGCTATTTGAAATCGATTTACAGATTCTCAAAGGAATTACCCGCTACTTTCAAAACCATCCCAAATGGGGACGAGGGCGAGATTGGATCGGAATTTACGAAGAGTGTTGCCGCATTCTTTGGGAAGAAATTGATTATCTCAATGAAGGTCGTAACGCTGATACTTTTCGCCGTAACTTTCGCGGCTACGAGTGGGTAAAAGTTCCCAGAGTTTACTGGCGTTACGCCTCACCTAGAGTGTTGACTTTAGAATATCTGCCGGGGATTAAAATTAGCCAATATGAAGCTTTAGAAGCAGCCGGATTGGATCGTAAGGTAATAGCACGTCAAGGCGCTCAAGCTTACCTATTACAGTTGCTAAATGATGGCTTTTTCCACGCCGATCCCCACCCAGGTAATATTGCGGTGAGTCCCAATGGTGATTTAATCTTCTACGACTTTGGCATGATGGGGCGGATTAAGTCGAATGTGCGTGAAGGATTGATGGAAACGCTGTTTGGTATTGCCCAAAAAGATGGCGATCGCGTGGTGCAATCTCTGATCGATTTAGGCGCGATCGCACCTACAGATGATATGGGGCCCGTGCGGCGTTCTGTCCAGTATATGCTGGACAATTTCATGGATAAGCCCTTTGAAAATCAATCTGTGGCTGCAATTAGTGACGACCTTTACGAAATAGCTTATAATCAGCCATTTAGATTTCCCGCAACCTTTACTTTTGTGATGCGTGCCTTTTCTACTCTAGAGGGGGTAGGCAAGGGTTTAGATCCAGAATTTAACTTTATGGAAGTTGCCCAACCGTATGCAATGCAACTGATAACAAATATGAATGGTTCTGATAATAATAGCTTCCTCAATGAATTAAGTCGCCAAGCAGTTCAAGTAAGTACAACTGCATTTGGACTACCCCGGAGATTAGAAGACACATTAGAAAAATTGGAACGCGGAGACATGCGCGTGCGTGTCCGTTCTATAGAAACAGAGCGCCTGCTACGACGACAGAGCAATATCCAGCTAGGCACCAGCTACGCCCTGATAATCAGTGGATTTACCATTTCAGCCACAATTTTATTGGTTCATGATAAAGTGTGGCTGGCCGTACTGGCTGGTTTAATCGCCGCAGCTGTTGCAGTGATACTCATCCGATTGCTTTCGCGCCTCGACCGTTATGACCGTATGTATTAAATGTTGTACTAGAAAATTATGAAACTTAACTTCACGGGTTTTAGCGATCCGGGACTTATTCGTGCTAATAACCAGGATGCTCACTATATCGATCCCGAAGGGCGATTTTTCATCGTTGCTGATGGTATGGGTGGTCATGCAGGGGGTGAGGAAGCAAGTCGGATTGCTACACGAGAAATTCAAGAATTTTTGGTGTCTCACTGGGATACTGCTGAACCTACGGCAAAATTGCTAGAAAATGCCTTGTGGCAAGCAAATAAAGCAATTCTACAGGATCAGCAGCAGCATCCTGAACGTGCTGACATGGGCACAACGATTGTAGTAGTCATTTTTCGCTCACCAGATTCGCCTTGGTGCGCTCATGTTGGCGACTCCAGGTTGTACCGCTTTCGGGAGTCACAATTAGCACAAGTTACAGAAGACCATACTTGGGTAGCAAGGGCAATCAAGGTTGGTGACATCACCCCAGATGAAGCACGAACTCACCCCTTCCGCCATGTATTATCTCGCTGCTTGGGACGGGAAGACTTACATCAAGTTGATGTGCAACCTCTAGATGTCAAAGTAGGCGATCGCCTACTTCTATGCAGTGATGGTTTGACGGAAGAACTTGCTAATCACAATATTGCTGATTGCCTGCGCAACTTCCCCATACTAGAAAAAGCTTCCCTTTCTCTCATTGAAGCTGCTAAAGAGCAGGGCGGGCACGATAATATCACAGTCGTCATGGTCTCTCTTGAGGAAAATGCTCATTAACCAGCGCCTCAGAATCAAGAACTAACAACTAGCAACTAAAGAAATAAATATTGTTTTTGGTAAATATACTCAGCAATTTGTTCAACCTGAGCATTTTTCATCTTTACGACTTGATACAAATACTTTTAGCCTCCAAATTTACCCATTGGCGGCTGAGTTTACACAATTTGGTAAATTGACATCTTGCACCTAATGATATAAAGCGAATATAATTCACGCTTAATACCTTTTATTCTCTCATCACTCTATTAAGCATCTCCTGACAAGAAATGTGGAAATGGGTTGGGGAGGGTTAAGGCTATTCCACCTACTAGTAATTTATAACCAGGCGACTTTGACCGAAATATAACTCGGCAGTCCTAGGTTATACATCTGTTGGTTGAGGTGCAATATATCAAAACAGAAATTTTACCCATTAGGATGTGGGCAATTCGTCAAACAATTGTTATCTTTCTTAATACAGAGGTACAAATGTATGAGGGATACTAGCCTACTTATTATACCTTTGGGACTTCTGGAATCGATAGTATATTTTACGCGTTGTTTTTCTCGGAGTTTATTTATGAGTCAACCCATCGAACTTTCTTTGGAACAGCAATTCAGCATCCGCTCCTTTGCTACCCAAGTACAGCACATGAGCCATGATCAAGCTAAAGACTTTTTAGTCAAACTTTATGAGCAAATGATGGTGCGGGAGGCAACTTATCAAGAGTTACTGAAGCATCAGTGGGGCTTAGATTCTGGTTCCACTATGGCATAGAGGTTTGTGTCGCAGTGGGCGACCTCCTTCTCTTGCTTAGTTCCACGGAGGAAAGGAGCTGGGGATGCTGGGGCGTCAACTCAAATAAGCACTGGAAAACTGATAATTGAGAATCCAAACCTTGATTCAGCAAGCTTTGAGGCTGCATATGTCCTTTCCAATTGACTGTAGCTTTGGGGTTACATAAAAATTAGGCTGGGAAAAATTTAAATTACGTTTTGCTTATCTTAAGAATTGCATCTATGTATACTTAAAACCTTACTGTAATACATACAGCTTAATTTTGCATACATTTTAGTAATCGCAGTTTCATAACTGTCATTGATGCTCATTATATTTTCTATAAATAAAGCTTACAACTAGATATATATTTTTCTTAATAAAGATTTACATTCTCAAAAAAGTACTATTTATGATATGTGACAGAAAGTTGGTTGAAGTAAAGGTCTTAGAATTAGTTTATGTCCTAAGCTAGCGTGAGTCTCCAACGGAGGAGAAGCTGCGGGAAGGGCGAAAGAAACATAATCCTTCGTACTTTTTACTCCTCACTCAGCACTCCCCTTCGACTTCGCTCAGGGCAAGCGCACTCAGCACTATTTCTTAGGAGCAGACGCACTGGGGGCACACCACCCGCTATGAATGAAAGAAACTATTTTGAGGCGACTAATCAACGGGTACATTAATAATGATCCTGACAGTTAAGACCGAACCCACAATAGTGTGTTGAGCCTG
>JADEXK010000007.1 GCA_015207155.1 Nostocales cyanobacterium LEGE 11386
TCGAGCTGCTACTTGTCTGATTGAGGTGTTTCCTTGTTCGTAAGCTCGGACTATTTTTTCTCGAAAATCGATGGAGTAAGGTTTCATTTTTAGTTTTGATGCACTGATTTTAATGTACTACACTTACTTGCACAATCTGCTGTAACTTGAAAAGACTCATAACTGATGACGATGAATACTTCAGTCGCCTAGTTTAGCAGTTGATCATCAACCGTATCTTTTACCAACCATAAGTCCGAAGATTATTAAAATTAATTGTATCAATACTTATTTTTTGTAGATAATTAGCTAACTTAAAATCATCTGTAAGTACTAAATATTGATTTTTGGCTAATGACACTATTCCACAGTCGGTCAGCCCATATTTAGTAAAATTATCTAGTTGAACAGCATGTACACTTTCAATATAAAACTCATCTAATGTTGTCATCGCTTGAGTAAATACAGAGTAGCATTGAGAACGTTCTGGCTCACCAATCTGATTTATCAGACTATTGACTTCAGTTAGCACATTAGGAGTAGTAACAATTTTTGAGAAATATGACAAGATACTAACTAACAAATCATAATCTTCAGGTAAAAACTTTTCAGTTCGATTGAATTGTGATATCCTTGGCCGATTTACAGTACCAACAAACCAAAGCACTAAAATATTTGTATCAATTAAAACTCCTTTCTGTTTATAACTTTGAAACAACGCAAGAATATAATCTTTCATACTTCACGGATTTTCATTGATTTAACTTCTCCCGTTTCAGCATCTACAGTAAATATTTTATACTCACGCTCATATTTATTCGCTACAGAAATAATATCAGGAATAAGTGTTCTTTCAGTCTTAGATACAGGGCGACTAAAACCTAATGTTACATACCAAAACTTTTTGTTATCTGATAGTTCTACTTCCTCTAGCAAGATATCATTGATAGAATTACCTATCATATCTTGTATATCTTCAAAATATTTTTTAGCGGCAACAACAGCACTACGCACGTCAATTTTCATATATTTTTACCTCATGTTATATTTACTGTTATTAACATTTGCTTCACCCCAAATTTTACCGTTTTTAATGCAGAGATGCATAATAATATGCTGCATTTGCCTTTTTTCTTCCCAGCCAAATATAAACCAAAGATACTGATCTCTTTGTTCATCAAAAGCCAAGCGTTAGCGTAGCTGATCGTAGGTATCGCTTGATGCGAATCCTTTAATATTCAGTCAATATATTCTTGATAGAATTGTGGTATTTTTTCTAGTTTATCCATTGCATTATTGACTCACTTATGCTACTAAAGCAGGCTGTCCGCCAATCTCAGCTAAAAATATTCGAGTTTTCAGCATTTCCCAAATAATGAGAGAATAAAAAATTAACCATTACAAAACTTTAAATACACTCATCATGGCAAAAATCCAGTTTTCTAGAGGTATTGACGAAGAAGTAATTCCAGAGGTGCGGCTGACGCGATCGCGCAGTGGTGACAGTGGTACGGCGACGTTTATTTTTACAAATCCGCAAATTTTAGATCAAGGCAGCACTGAAGAAGTCACCGGGATGTACCTGATTGATGAAGAAGGGGAAATAGTTACCCGCGAAGTAAAGGGTAAATTCGTCAACGGTAAACCGGAAGCGTTAGAAGCAGTTCATTTAATGAAATCTGCCGAAGAATGGGATCGCTTTATGCGCTTTATGGAGCGGTATGCCGAACAAAACGGGTTGGGATTTAATAAAGCTGAATAACTATGGAGAGGGGAGTAGGGAATTGGGAATGAAAATTTGGTTTTTTCCATCCCCCCTGATCCCCATTATCCCTGTCACCCTCATCCCTCTATGTCACTACAACCTCACCCAGACTTACCAGGAATCACCGTAACTTGTGCTGTGGTTACAGTCAGTGATACTCGCTCTTCCGAAACAGATAAAAGTGGTCAGCTAATTCAGCAATTGCTCGTTGGAGCTAACCATGTTGTAGGAGCTTATGTAATTATCAAAGACGAGCCAATGCAGATTCAAGCACAGATAGAACTGCTAGGTGAAACTGCAAATTTAGATGTTGTAATTTTCAATGGTGGCACAGGTATTGCACCGAGAGATACTACCTATGATGCCATTGAGCAATTATTAGAGAAAACCTTACCCGGATTTGGGGAGTTGTTTCGATTTTTAAGTTATGCAGAAATTGGTTCACGAGCGATCGCCTCTCGCGCTGTGGCTGGTGTTTATCAAAATAAGTTAATCTTCTCGCTTCCTGGTTCCAGTAATGCTGTGCGCTTGGGGATGGAAAAGCTGATTTTGCCAGAAATCACGCACTTGGTTAGTCAGATGCGGAAATAGAGGTGAGAAAAAAGTTTAGCAAGGTTTCTTCAGGGAAACGCTCAACTGACTCTTGACTATTCACTCTTTGACTAGTGACTATTGGAGGAAGATGCTTGATTGAAAGCATCTATATATTTTGATTTTTCACTTTTGATATTGTGACTATGACTTGGAACAAGCTCTTACAGCCAGACCTAATTTTAGCAGGTTCAGTATTAAATCTGACACCCGAAATTATCCAACAATATGAGCTAAAGGGGCTGGTGCTAGATGTAGATGAAACCTTAGTTCCGATTACAGTGGGGGTAGCTTCACCGGAACTACAACAGTGGGTAGAGCAAATCCGTACCTATGCAGAGTTGTGTTTGGTAAGTAATAACCTCAGTGAAGCGCGAATTGGTGGTATCGCCCGCTCTCTTGATTTGCCCTACTACCTGGGTGCAGCCAAGCCCTCACGACGCAAAATCAGAGCCGCACTCACAGCAATGAATCTACCCGTTCAGCGAGTGGGGATGGTAGGCGATCGCTTGTTTACGGATGTCATCGCGGGTAATCGCCTGGGAATGTTCACTATTTTAGTAGAACCTATTGTCCATCCCGATGCTATCCTCCGCTCTCATCCGATCCGCAATTTTGAAGTTTGGTTCTCGGAAATCTTGGGAGCCTCCATCACTCCCAAACAAACTAAGATTCGTAAAAGTTAACAAATCGTCAGGAAAGTAAATCTAAAGAAATAATTAAGGAATTGCCCCAGGATACAAAAATCGGGGATCATAAGTATTAATAACATGGGGTCAGCCAAATAAAGACCCTAGCGTATAACAAATACATATAAACCCGTAAAGCGTCAGAACTCATATATAGAGTGCCTGGCGCTTTACAATTTTTTACTAAAAATGACCAATGACCAAAACGATTGTCGTCAAAATTGGCACATCTAGCCTCACAAAACCAGAAACCGGACAATTAGCACTTTCCACCATCGCCACCTTGGCAGAAACACTCTCCTACTTAAGGCGGCAAGGCCATCGAGTGATTTTGGTTTCCTCTGGTGCTGTGGGGGTGGGTTGTGCGCGTTTGGGCTTAACCGAACGACCAAAGGCGATCGCTCTCAAACAGGCAGTAGCAGCAGTCGGGCAAGGACGGTTAATGCGAGTGTATGATGATTTATTTACTACCTTGCAACAGCCCATAGCGCAAGTGTTACTGACTCGCAGCGATTTGGTACAGCGCAGCCGCTATCTTAACGCCTACAACACTTTTCGGGAACTGCTGGGACTGGGAGTGATTCCGGTGGTGAATGAGAATGATACGGTAGCAGTGGACGAACTGAAATTTGGCGATAATGACACCCTTTCAGCATTAGTTGCCAGCTTAGTAGAAGCAGATTGGCTATTTTTGCTCACCGATGTAGATCGGCTGTACTCAGCTGATCCGCGTTCTGTTCCTGATGCTCGTCCCATATCTTTGGTGAGTAACATCAAAGAATTAACACAATTGCAGGTGCAAACAGGCTCTCAAGGCTCTCAATGGGGTACTGGTGGCATGGTAACCAAAATTTCGGCTGCAAGAATTGCCATTGCTGCCGGAGTGCGGACTGTAATTACTGAAGGGCGCTTTCCTCAGAATATCGAAAAAATTTTACAAGGGGAACCCCTGGGTACTCACTTTCAACCACAGCCTGAACCAACTTCTGCTCGTAAACGTTGGATAGCTTACGGTTTAGTGCCTGCGGGGAAATTATATTTAGATCCCGGAGCGATCGCCGCGATCGCCCAGGCAGGAAAATCGTTATTAGCAGCTGGCATTAAGGTAGTAGAAGGGGAATTTGACACTCAAGACGCAGTGCAATTGTGTGACACCAGTGGTAACGAAATTGGCAGAGGACTGGTTAACTACAACAGCGATGAACTGCAAAAAATTCGTGGTTGTCATTCCCGGGAAATAGCGACAATTTTGGGTTATGTCGGTGCAGATACCGTAATTCACAGAGATAACTTGGTTTTGACTTAGAAGTGATCGCATTTCTATCAACTTCAGGTAAAACCTTCACATATCGGGATGCTATGATGACAGAGGATATGCAATAACATTTCCCTAAATTCACAAGCGTGAATAAATAACTGGAGAGGTGGCAGAGTGGTTGAATGCGACGCACTCGAAATGCGTTTTGGGGCAACTCAACGGGGGTTCGAATCCCCCCCTCTCCGTTTACCAGTTTGTAGTAGGGACTTTAGTCCCGTCTGTAGGGACTAAAGTCCTAACTAATTAACTCTACATTGCCAGTAAGCTAATTACCTCTTCTAAGTGGTTTTTAGCCTTGTAAATAGCTATCAGTTTCTCTTGGTTATACCTATCCGGAATACTCATCCTCCTACCCTCAAAAGAAATTCTTAGCAGCGCCGACTGCTCAGGTGTGGGATTACCCATCTCATCTAATGCAGTATTTATTTCCTGGAGACTACCGAATAAGGGTGACTTCAACCCTTCACCCTTCTCTACCTGATGTACTGCCAATACGGGGAATGCCATGAGGGTAGTGATGTAACTTGTTTTATATCCTGGGTTCCCATTGGCTCGTAAACCGTAGCGATTGCAGAGAATTTTTAACTGCGGAACGGTCAACAGTTCTAACTCAGTACGAGTGAACATAGAATAGTAATGCCTCTTTCTCAAAGTGGTATCGGTGGTGTACCAGTTTCCTAGACAAAGAACACCACCGATTTAAGACTATAAGCCGATGGTTTCATCGGGTTTAAGCTATATTCATGTTTCTACACAAATGTCTAACCGCAAGGGTAAGCCTGAAAATTTTGGAAATCAACCGAGCAAAGAACTATCAGACCAATTAAGTTTCCGTGTGACAAAGGAAATGAAAGAAGAGGTCAAGTCAAAAGATGACCCTCCAGAGTTCTGTAGACGTGCTATCCAGGAAGCATTAGACAAGGATAAAAAAGCTCCCTAGTAGCCATCATGAACTGTGTACACCAGCACCAATGGAAAAGAAGCTAGGAACTAAAGACGAGTATAAATTAGGACTAGCCCTTTCAAGGTGTAATGTATTCTTCTTGGTGTCTTGGTGTCTTAGTGGTAAAAAAATAACTTTTGAACCACAAAGGCTCAAAGTCACAAAGGTGGAAAGCCTAAAATTTTGTCCAATTTTAGGTAATTTTTACCCACTTTGAATACAAAAACTAAAAATACGTTTTAGTTGATTAATTGTGTAGCCTGAACGGCAATATTCAAGTTAATTATTTGGCTTCATCTCCAAAGTTGGGACGATCACTGGTGGAGGATCTGACCTTTTTGATTCCACCGGTGGTGGTGCTGTTGGTATAATTACAGGATTTGATGGTCTTGCCGATGGGGGTGAGATAGAATCTTTTCTTGAAGCAGGTACAGTATTTTCTGATGAAGCATCACGAGATGAACGGATGGCTCTTAGCCTCTCTACTAACGACGGTGTGGGAGCGACGCTAGGTTTGACTGAAGATTGGTCAGGGTTGGTTGGCGTTGATTTTTCAGTTGAACTGCTGCTACTAGTGGTCTTTGGAGATTCATCTTGAGCAACAGGAAGGTTGCGTTGGCGTCGCCTGGGAGTTGAGACTGGTGCAGAATTACTTGGGGAAGAAGTTCGAGAATTTTGTGTGGTACTATTCTCCTCTTCCTGAGACGAAGAAGGAGAATCAACGGTAGGTTTTTGATTAGTCGGCTCTACTATCCGCCTTTCAAATAGCGGTGGTGAGGATGACTGTGGTTCAGAAGAAGAAAATAGGCTAGTCACACCAAAACCTGCTGTAGCAGCAACAACGGCTACACCTATTCCTATATATACTTGAGCAGATCTGTGTTTGTGAGACTTTGATGGCTGCTTAATCCGACTGAGGATGGTTTCTTGCGGAAATTTTTCTCGTTGCTGCTTCAGAGATAAATTAATTGTCGGTACTGCTTGCGTGGGAACTACTTGAGGTGTATTTATCACATTTCCTGGCAGTAGTTGTAACCACTCGGCAACTGTCGCCGGACGAAAACGAGATTCTACAGCCATACCACGCATTACCGCTTGATTGACGGCTGCACTCAGATGGGGTTGCAGTTCGCGGGGAGAAGGCATTTTTTCGCGATCGCGCAATAATGCAGGTAAGGGAACTTGTGCTGTTAATAAAGCATACAAAGTTGCGGCTAAACCATAAACATCTGTAGCGGGTGTGCGCGGTGCTTGGGTTAAGTATTGTTCAATAGGAGAATAGCCCTCAGAGACCATTCCTGTCTGAGTTTGCCTGACACCATTATTAAATTCGCGGGCAATGCCAAAATCAATGAGTACTACCTCCTGAGTTCCATGACGGAGGATAATATTATCTGGTTTGACATCCCGGTGCAGTAAACCATTGTTGTGTATTACCTGTAATGCTGCCCCAATTTGACGGATGTAATGAATTGCTATGGCTTCTGGTAAGGGTATCGCTGGCAGTACAAATGCATTTCCCAAGGTTTCCCCAGGAATGTATTCCATCACCATGTAAGGTAGCCCATCTTCGACAAAGAAGTCACTGACCCGGACAATATTGGGATGAATACACGTAGCTAATCTTCTGGCTTCATCTTGGAATTGGCGCTCGAACTTAGCAAAATCAGGATGTTGTCGCAGTCGTTCATTAATGGTTTTCATCACTACTTCCTGACCTAGGTAGTGATGGGTAGCCTTAAACGTAATGCCAAAGCCACCGCGCCCTATTTCTTGGATCAGGGTATATTTGCCACCCTGCAAAATTGTGCCTGCTAACATAAGAAGTGCTGAGTGCTGAGTGCTGAGTAAGCAGATGTTACTGTTTGTTGAGTCTTCAGGCAATTCTAAACCACAAATTTTTGCCATATCTTCATAGCATTTCCTCATCTGCTGAGTTACTTAGTCAGAAGCAATTCAGGAATTGCCCCGACAATGGTCTGTACCTCACTCAACTGGGAATCGCTACATACAGAATTGATTTATGTTTGAGAACCCCGAAGTGAAAAAACCTCACGATTATCCTAACAGCTTTGTCTTATTCATCATACAGTAGGGGAAAATAGCACTTCGCCCCTACCGCGACTGATTAAAACCTTTGACCTATACCTAAATGTACTTTGCTTTCTCCCTGGTCATTAATGCCATAATCAGCCCGGATTAAGCCTAGAGGTGAGTCTACACGTACTCCTGCCCCATAACCAAAACCAAAACCTGGTTTATCCCGCACACCAGCCGGATCTCCTAATACAGTATCACCGGAGCCTAAGTCTGAAGCAAAATCGGCAAATAACACACCTCCCAACACTGGCATGATGGGAAAGCGGTATTCTGCGGAAGCTAATAAATAAGTGCGGCCACTGCCAACCTCTCCAGCATCGTAACCCCGCACTGAATTGGAACCACCCAAGTTAAAACTTTCATAAGGTGGCAAATCGCCAATCACTGTGCCAGCTTGAAAATTGACCGCGAAGACTTGTGGCTGTTGATTGTTAGTGTTGAATAACTTCACTGGCACATACTGACTGTAATTCGCTGTGAGGCGATTCATGGAAATATTCCCTTGACCAACAGGTACAGATTGTTCTGTACTCAAACTCAGTAACGAACCTTGAGTGGGATTGATGAGGTTATTGCGTTTGTCTTGGGAGGCGGTGAAGGATACGGTAGTTAGGTCATCGATACCTGTACCACTGGCAGAGAGGCGATTGCCTTGTTCGTCTGTTGGGGTAATATTACCTTGGCGATCGCGAATACTGGTGCGAGTATAGTTGAATCCTAGAGATGTATTCCAGTCGTCAAGCGGTTGCTGGAGGCTAATCCCAGCACCAATTTGACCTTCCCGCACTTTGTCACCATTAGCCAGTTTGATGCTGTCATCAAAAGTTGCAGAAATTTCCCGGCGTCGGAAGGCATTGATAGTGTAGCCTAGGCGATCGGGTTCAGTTGAGCGATAGGGGCTGGTAAATTTAGTATCAAACTGCAAGTCACTGCGGCTAACACCCACATTAACAGCCAAATTATCGTTAACACCACCGATATTCTGGTCTCGATAGCTTAATGTCCCTAATAGACCCAAATCAGCGTTAAAACTACCACCTAAGTTAATCGCTCGGGCCCCAAATTCTTTAACTTCGTAAATTAAATCAACTTTTGTGGCATCTCCTGCGAGGGCAACATTTACGGTTTCAAATAAGCCAGTGCGATACAACTGCTGGACATCTTGCCTGACAGTATTTTCTTGAAAGATTTGCCCTGGTTTTAGTGTTAATTGCTGCCGCAGAAAATCTGGTTGGGTACGTCCCGCTACTGGTTCACCCTTGCTATCAGTGGTTTTACCTTCATCGTTAATAAAGCGAAACTTGATGTCACCCACCAAACCTTCAGCTACATTCACAGTGAGAATGCCTTCGCGGTTGGGTTTAATCGATAATACGTTGGCTAGTTGATAACCATTATCGGTATACCATTGATTAACTTGTTGTACGGCTTGTTTGAGTCCTTCTGGACTGATGGGTTTGCCGATTTGGGATTGAAAACGTTCCTGTGCTACCTGGTAGGTGAGTGCTTTGGCTCCTGAAAGTTGTAGCGATCGCACTACCACTGGTTGCACCTGATACACTACATTCAATCCGGCTGGTGTGCTGCTGCTATTGACGTTGGCACTGGCAAATAAACCAGTCTCTAAAATTGCTGCCACATCGCTTTGTAGCTGATTTTGGCTGGTTTCGCCACCGGTTTGGGTTTTAATCACTTGGCGAACAATCTGCTGCAATTCCTGAGTTGCTCCGACTACTTGGATATTTGTAGCGGTGACTACTAGGTTATTGTCAGTAGCGGAGGAAGCGATGAGGAGATTTTCTTTGGTTGCTGGTGTGAGGGCAACTGGGGAATTTTGATTTACACTTGCTGGTACAACAACAGAATTTGGGGAAAATTTTTCTGTAGCCACAGTTTCAGGGGATGAAATAGCCTCTACTCGCGCAGGTGTTTCTTCCATAACTGGCACTACTGAGTTTTTAGCAGGGTCATCCACAGAAGCGGCTGTAATAGGTGTAGCCGTTGCTTGTTGTGTAATATTGCTAGCTGCCAAAGTAGCTAAAGTAAAAATTGCAGCAGAAGAAATTCGCATAATATTTAGTTTAATTAACTGGTAGTTAGTTGTAGTGAGTTGAGGTAATGAGGATAATACTAACTTCCAGATCCTTGGTTGATTGATATCCTCATTGATACCTCTTGCCCAAAAAGACAGTTAATTTTCATATTTTGTTTCTTATGAGTAATGTATCCCAATTATCGTCAGATGCAACCTCTGGTTTGCAACTACTAGTTTTAAGTAATGGTCATGGTGAAGATGCGATCGCTGTTACCATTTTGCAGGAACTCCAGCAACAAGCAAACCCCCCAGATATCTTTGCTTTACCTTTGGTGGGTGAAGGACTTGCTTACCAAAAGTTAAATATCCCGCTTATCGGTTCAGTCCGCATTATGCCTTCTGGTGGTTTTGTGTATATGGATAGTCGCCAACTAGTACGAGATGTGCGTGGCGGTTTAGTGCAACTAACTCTCCAGCAAATTAAAGCTATGCGTCGTTGGGTGCGTTACCACAAAAAATTAGGCAACAAGGTAGCTATTTTAGCTGTGGGAGATATTGTACCTTTGTTATTTGCCACTTTCAGTGGTGCTAACTATGCTTTTGTGGGTACGGCAAAATCAGAATACTATGTCCGAGATGAAGTAGGATTATTACCCAGGAAATCAAAAGCTACACGTTGGGAAAATTTTTCTGGTTCTATCTATCATCCTTGGGAACGTTGGTTGATGAGTCGTCGCCGTTGTCAGGCTGTGTTCCCTAGAGATGCGTTGACTACGGAAATATTACAACAGTGGTCAATTCCGGCTTTTGATTTAGGCAATCCGATGATGGATGGTTTAGAACCTACGTTTTCATCCCCAAAATTTTACAGTGCTGATGCCCAACAGCAAGAAATAGCTAGACCATTAGTTGTGACTTTATTACCTGGTTCTCGTCCCCCGGAAGCATATAAGAACTGGGAAGTAATTATGACGGCTGTATCTGCATTACTGGCTAGTTTCCAGGAACGAGATTCGATTTTACACACTTCTGGAAGCGTGGTATTTTTGGGGGCGATCGCACCTAATCTAGATAATGATATTTTATGTCAGACTCTTCAATCTCAAGGTTGGCAACCCCACTCGGAAAGTCCTATTCCACTTGCTGATACTAATGCCTTAATCTTTAATCAAAGAAACGCTTATTTATTGCTCACACAACAAGCTTACAACGATTGTTTACATTGGGGAGATGTAGCGATCGCCATGGCAGGTACAGCAACAGAACAATTTGTTGGTTTAGGGAAACCTGCGATCGCTATTCCTGGTAATGGCCCCCAATATACCCCAGCCTTTGCCGAAGCTCAAAGCCGTCTGTTAGGAGCATCATTAATTGTAGTAGACCAACCAGCAAAAGTTGCCCAAGTCATGCGATCGCTGTTCAAAAATCCTGATACTCTGCAAATAATTTCCGAAAATGGACTGAGGCGCATGGGTAAACCAGGTGCAGCACGACGGATTGCTGATTGTTTACAGGAAAGATTAGGTTAAAGGGAATTGGGCATTGGGCATTGGGCATTGGGAGTGGGGAATGGGGGAGTATTTTTGTTCTTGTCCCCGTGTCCCCTGTCACCTGTCCCCTATCACCTATCACGCCCTCACCCTACTAAACCAGAACGCAATGCGCGCACAGCAGCTTGGGTACGGTCATCAGCACAGAGTTTATTTAAAATGTTACGAACGTGAGTTTTAACTGTCCCAACTGTGATGTAGAGTTGTTCAGCGATTTGCCCATTGCTACATCCAGCAACAATTAACTCCAAAATTTCTAGTTCGCGTTGTGTCAGAGGGTAGGTTTCTAAAACTTGTTCGTATTCTGTCGCCAATGCCTCGATTTTTACTGTTTTTGGTTTATCAGACGGTTGGCTATCTCCTACTGGAATACCTTGCCGCATCTTCCGCAATACCACGTTAGCGATCGCTGGGTCAATCCAAGAGTTACCGCCATAAGTCGCTTGTATTGCCTCTGTTAATTTATTTATGCTTGTCTCTTTCATATAATAAGAGTCTGCACCCGCCGCAAAAGCTGCTAGTACGGCATCTTCTGTGTGATCCATTGTCAGGATCAAAATCTTGGTAGCTGTTTGCCCAGTTTCCGCTTGGAAGCGTCTAAACTTACGGGTGAGTTCAATGCCATCCATATCAGGCAGTCCAATATCTACCACTGCCACATCCGGCTTGGCCGTTTCCAAAAGTTTTAGTCCTTGGGTAGCATTTGCGGCTTCACCAATTACTCGCAATGCACTATGAGACTGTAATGCAGCTCTTAGCCCCATTCTCGTCAGGTCATGATCCTCAATTAAAATAATGCTTATTTCACTCATTGCTATACCCGCTTTTGCTGATTGCATGTTGCAAACTATGACCTTTTTTAAGCAGTTTATCTGAATTTTCCCAAACCAAAGATAGATGATGCTTTAGCAACCCTGCATCCACCGATAGAAATAATAAAGTTTTGATTTTTTCATCCTAAATACAGACAAAAATCTAGCTGAAGATATATGGCTATTTTACAAGAAAATATGGAATATTGGGACGAACTCTAACTTTTGTCATGTCCTCGGGAGTAATAACTCATTTAATATTTAATACTATTCTAAAGCTGAGAAAAAAGCTAAAAGAAATGAACAAATCCGAAGCAGTTGAAGCTCCCATAGAAGAAAGTAATCGCTACCTACATGTTAACTTTAATCAAACCTTGAAGAGTGCTGATTTGAAAGTTCCTTTATGGGTGGGGTGTATACCAAGTACTTTTTACTTGACTCAGCAACGCCAATTGACTCTGGTTCACTCAATTGGGGAGACCCGCACACGCGAACGGCTCTTCTACTGGGGGAGATCTCAAGATACCGTGGCTCTAAGGTGTAAGAAGTCCCAGAAACATCTACAGCACTCAGCACTCGATTTTAGTATTCCCCGGAAAAATAATTATCAAGTCTTTGTGATTTTACCAACACTAGCAACCCGCGATCGCAAAGAAAATACTGGCATCGATTTAGCGATGGGCAAAAAAATTCTCGAAACAGAAGGAGGTACGATGACTTTGGAGTCTAATGCTGCTGTTGGCGGAACTTTCCCCTTTACCTGGACTCAACAACTAGATGAGTAAAACTGCTCAGGCTTATGGTACACAATTTTGGTACGCAACTCTCACCAATGACTGAGGACGGGCGTTAACTCGCTCATTTACAATTGTTGTGAGCCTTAATAAAGTATTTTATTTTACTTTATTTTGGTTTCTTCTACTAGAATAGCCAGTCATTGTGAGCTTGCTCATTCATGGTGTGCAAGCCATTGGTTATTACTCATTGAGCTAAATTTTTCAATTTTAATTTCAATCCACTGTTTAATGAACCCGTTGAAAATAAAATAGGCTAAATTCAATTTCAGGAAATGCAAAAAAGCGTGACTAACATACTATTAATGAAGGATGATAAAACCAATGCCAAAAATGTCAAGTGGGCATTCAATAAATTTAATCATCAGCACCCGATTGACCAAATAGGTAATCGCTCAGAAGCATTAACAATGATGCGGGATGCTCATAGTCAGCCTCCTCATATACATGCTGAAGGAAGCTTGGTTTTACTAAATTTGCATATGCTAAATATGGGTAAAATCGAATTTTTCCCATGCCGATCTGGCCCGCAGACAAAATCAACTCCCGTAGTTGTGATAGCCACATCAAATCAAGATAGAGATAGAATAGATGCTTACAAATTCAACGTTGTTAGCTTTCTTTTTTAGCTTTTTATTTTCATTAACTTTGTGGATAATCATGGCAACCTTAAATAAGTATTGGATATTTGGTGCAATATCTTAGTTGAGCAAAGCTCTGATTTGAGAAACTCAGATTATAGAGAATTTGAGTGAGGGGTAAATATCTATCAAAACCCCATCTAAAATCAAAAATTATTTAGTTGGATAGTTTGAAAATAGAAATGCTATACATCAACCTGTATTTGACAGCGAAAGTAAAAACCAATGGAAGAGACGCTGAGAATTTTGGTTGTAGATGATGATGAAGTAGATCGCATGAAAGTGCGTCGCGCCTTGACTCAAGCAGGTGTTTGCATGGAATTGTCTGAGGTAGGTGATGGCAATGATGCACTTTCTGCTTTGAGAAATAGTACTTATGACTGTGTTTTCCTCGATTATCGCTTACCAGATCAGGACGGTTTGACGCTAATCCAAAAACTACGCTCTTCGGAAATCAAAGTTCCTTTAGTAGTTCTCACATCTCAGGGAGACGAACAAATCGCTGTTGAATTGATGAAAGCTGGTGCTACAGACTATCTTTCTAAGTCTAGGGTATGTTCAGAAACTCTAGCACAGGTTTTGCGTCATGCGATTCGCGTACACCGCGCTGAAATGCAGACAGCTTTGGTAAATCAGCAGTTGAGAGAAACCAATGAGCAGCTAATTCGCAAGAATCAAGAATTGGAGAGTCAAAGACAACAAATTCAGTTGCAAAATTTCAAACTATTAGAAGCATCACGGCTCAAGTCTCAGTTTTTGGCAACTATGTCTCATGAACTGCGGACTCCCATGAATGCCATTATTGGTTTTTCTCAAATATTATTGCGCCCTAAGTTCGGTCAACTTACCCACCAGCAAACAGACATGGTGGAGAGAATTTTGAATAATGGCAAACATTTGCTCATGCTATTAAATGAAGTTCTCGACTTTTCTAAGTTGGAAGGAGGACGGCTAGAGTTAAAGCCAGAATTATTTGATTTAACAAAGGTAATTAACATTGCCGTAGCTGAAATGCGCTCTTTGGCTGAAGCAAAAAAGTTGTCTTTGCTAGTCCAAACTGACTTGCAAAATCCTTTGGTATTTAATGACTCAGTGCGTGTGCGGCAAATTTTGGTAAATCTATTATCTAATGCCATTAAGTTTACAGAATCTGGTAGGATTTGGGTTGAGGTTAAGGAAATTTCTAAAAATCGCATAGCGATCGCAGTTCGCGATACGGGTATTGGTATAGCTCCTAGAGATTTTAAACATATTTTTGAAGCTTTTCGACAAGTCGATCAAAGTATTACTCGCAAATATCCTGGTACAGGTTTAGGGTTAGCAATCATAGATTCTTTGGTGCGAATGATGGGGGGAAAAATTATTTTGGAAAGTCAATTAGGCGTCGGTTCAATGTTCAAAATTGAAATACCACGGCAACTATCATTACCAACCGCAAACGACAACGGCTCTACTTTTCACATGGATGGTCATGAGATTGTTTGTTCTGCTCAAAATCCCCATCAGTCTCCTTTTCATTTCAGCAAAGTATCGATGGGTTTCCCTAACCTCAAACTATAAATTATTGTATTTTCAAAAAAGTTGATAAGTCATGTCTGTTGTAGAAAATTCTAAAATTGATCGTATTCTCGCCGTTGATGATACTAGAGATAATCTCATTTTGGTTCAAACTATTTTAGAAAGCGAGGGATATGAGATTGACTTGGTTGCAGATGGTGTATCAGCTTTGCAGCACATTGAACAATCTCCACCAGATTTGATTTTACTAGATGTGATGATGCCAGGAATGGATGGTTATGAAGTCACACGGCGGATTCGCAAAAACCCCAACCTCAATGTCAGCTATATTCCAATTCTGTTAATTACTGCCTTTCATGAATCCAGTGTTGTCGAAGGCTTAGATGCTGGTGCAGATGATTTTATTCGTAAACCATTTGATACTGATGAACTCTTAGCCAGAGTGCGATCGCTGTTACGCTTGAAGCACAGTCTTGACGAACAAAAAAAAATGGCCCGCCAGCGCGAAGACTTTGTATCGCGCCTAACTCATGATTTGCGTACTCCTCTAGTAGCAGCTGACCGGATGCTGAGTTTGTTTGAACAGGAAACATTCTGCAAAATTTCCCCGGAAATGAAACAGGCGATCGCCGTGATGATTCGCAGTAATCAAAACTTAATGCAAATGGTAAACACCCTGCTAGAAGTTTCTCGTTTTGAGGCTGGCAAAAAGACCTTAAATGATGAAATTTGCCATCTCCCGGAGATTATTAAAGAAGTAGTTAGTGAACTCAATCCTCTAGCTAGTGAGAAGAATTTAACGCTGAAAATAGATACTAGTCAGTTAGATCAACAAGAAGAAACTGCTGGTGTAGTAATGGGTGATCCGCTAGAACTGCGGCGTGTATTTAACAACTTGGTCGGCAATGCCATCAAGTTTACAGATACAGGAGGTATAGAAATTCGTATTTTGGAAAAATCAGCTAATTCTCAGGATAAAGGTTGGGTAATAGTTGAGGTTGAAGACACAGGTTATGGAATTGCTCCCGAAGACCAAACAAGCATTTTTGAACGGTTTCGCCAAGGTAGAAATAAAAGATCAGGTAGTGGCTTAGGACTGCATCTTTCGAGCCGGATTGTCGAAGCACACGGTGGCAAAATTGTACTTACCTCTCAACCAGGTCAAGGTAGTATCTTCACTGTCACGCTACCAAAACAAAGTTAATTTTTTCCTCCACTCAGTACTCAGCACTCTTAAGAGCCGAGCGAGAATTGAGCTTACCACCTAGCAAACGGCAAAGTATCGCCTCTAGATCCTCAATCATGTAAGGTTTACTGATGTAGTCATCAAAACCCGCCGAAAGCAACCGTTCTCGGTCTTCTCTACTAGCTAAAGCTGTAACTGCGATTACTGGAATTTTGCAAGTTAGGGATTCTTGTTTTAGATAATGCACAACATCGATCCCACTGAGACCTGGTAACAAAATATCTAACATAATTAGGTCTGGCTGATACTCTTTTGCCACCAATAACGTAGTAGAACTGTCGGTTTGACAAATAAATCTACAGCCAAGTGACTCAAGGGCATAACCAATCAGCAGTAGACTATCATCATGGTCTTCCACTGCTAAAATTAAGGGCTGCTGAGAGTTGTGCTTCTTTTCATCACTCATGAATGAATGTGCCAGATACATCTCTTCTCCAGAAGATTTAATTGGGATTTATCGTCTTGTTTAAGATAATAGACGAGATATACCGAGAGGGATAGGATGGAGCTAATCCAGGATCGGCTCTAGTTTTGCTTGCGTTTAGTTGATAATTGTGAATCTACGCAATAAGCATAGGGAAAATAAAACCTCAAACTGATGGGTTTAGCAAGTACCCCTCGATTATACGCAAAATTACAGAATATTTTCCGCAGAAATTTATAAAAAATTGATATAAAAAATTCTAATTCACCGTAGTATCTTTGGTGTTACTTATTTCCGTAGAGTTAAAAATACATAACAGTAAGTATAGACCACTGTTAACTTTTTATGCAATCAAGAACACTAATCTGCTAAATATTTAGTTTAATTATTTGCTAGTTAAGCATAATTGGAAAACAATCACGTATTTTTACTCCAAGTTGCCAACGCTTGACTACGATGTAACTTTTGTAGTACAATAACAACAGCCAACCCAACCTATAGCTTTATTAAGCAGCATAAAGTAAATAATCAATGAAGTCTTACATCCTAATTTAATTCATTACAAAAATTTTCAGTAAATAATAGACCATAATGTATATAAATGGAGAATTTCAGATAGTTAGTGAGATAGAAAAATTCATAAGTATATTTAAAATATTTAGCTTACCACATCATGATTAGGATCATGCTGCACACTTGATAGTTGAACTATGGTATCGCATACATTATGAGGAAGAACAAGCCATAAATCTTGTGCGTGAGCGTATCCAGAACTACAACATAGCTATGGATATCAAAAACACAAAAAACGGTGGATATCACGAAACTCTCACACTTTTCTGGATTTACATGGTGCAGCATTATCTATCAAATCAAGACAAAATAGGTTCTCTACTACAGTTAGCCAACGAACTAATCCATACTTATAGAAATAAAAATCTGCCATTAGAATACTATAGTCGGGATTTACTGATGTCTTGGGAGGCTCGAACCTGCTGGATAGATCCTGATTTAACGTGAATTCGATGAACCTCACCCCAACCCCTCTCCGACATCCAGAGGGGCAAAAATATCCCTGGTTTTGAACTAAAAATCAAGGTTTCAAAGCCTCTCCCCTGCCAGAGGAGAGGTTTGGAAAGGGGTTTTTGATAGTTGTCGAACTCACGTTGATTTAAAACCTCTCAATGAAATAATCACCTAGCTTTTTAACAAGGACGTATTAGATAAAAAATATGGAATTTGATTATTTTAGAAGCACAGAAAGCACTCCTAATAATAATCGTCAAAGTTTACTTGCTAGTGGTTGGCGACCATTAAACCGAGAATTAGACTGGGAATTTTTCTGGCAACTGTTGCAGAACGACACCAGTGAGTTAACTCAAAAAAGTTTGAATTTAGTCAGTAGTTTTGCTGAAGTTTTAGGACGAAATAATTATACTTGGTGGGCTAATTTATTGAATGTCGTATCTGATAATACCCGCTACGAAATAGAAAAATTTTGGAATTACATCACACCTGATCCTCAATCACCAGATCATCGATATAAAGACATTTTGAGTACAGAAACGCCTATCGTACAATTTGTTAGTCGTAGCAGCATTCCTATTGACTATGTACTTAACCGCCTGCAAGAAATTACTGTATTAAGAGTTTTAAAATTATTAGGTAGTCCTGATATTATTACCCAAGATTATTTAGAAAGAAATTTTTGTTTTCCTGTAGATAAGTTTATCAGTTGGGAGCGTCTAGACGTGATCAATACAGTTTATGGGTATTGGTCAAAGCACGATATTTGGCTGCAAATTGAATCCTATGAACGTGGACGGCGACATTACACTTTAATGGCCACAAATATCTCACCGCTTGTTAATAAAGCAACTTATGATTTAGCAGTGATGCTGAGTGGATATCAAAGTCGGGTGGGCAAGGTTCACAGTCAATATCTCATTCGGAGCTTTCCGGCAGATATTCAAAACTTTACTGATACAGTACAACAGGCAGTTCTCAATCAGAACCAGTTGGCTGTAGTGGTACATGGTGAACCGGGTACAGGTAAAACGGTATGGACACAGGCAGTAGCAAAAGAAATTATTGTACCTTTAGGGTATGTAATTTTTATTTTGGATCATGATGCGATCGCTAACTTTGTCCCACCACATTATTTAGAGCGTATTTGTATTATTATCAATGAAGCTGATAATTTAGCCCAAAATCGTTCATCTGAAGTAGCACAATACAGTAACAAAACAGAACACATTTTGAGTTTGTTAGATGGGACTTTATATCAAAGTGTGATAGATGATTCTGGAATTCAGATCAAGCAGAGGTTAGTAGTTTTGATGACTTGCAACACCACTGAAAGATTAGATCCAGCGATGTTACGCAAGGGAAGGGTTGATTTGATTTATGAATTTACCGAGCGATTTGTTTAAGGAATAGAAATAGACCTTAATAACCGCTCAACAACAATTCTGGCACTGCGCCCGCCTCTGGGAATCAGGCGATGGCAGAGAACGTGGGGGACGAGAAATTTCACATCATCGGGAATAGCGTAATCACGCCCCAACAGAAAAGCTAGGGCTTGGGTAGCTCGTTGTAATGCCACAGTACCACGCGGACTGACACCCAAAGTGATTTCTTCATCCTGCCGTGTTGCCCGTACTAATTCCAGGATGTATTGTTGCAAAGAAGTTTCTACTCTTACCTGAGAGCAGATTTCACGCAATTGAGCTACTTCTGCCAAAGTAATACAAGGCTGTAAATCCGCCACCTTGACATGATTTTGGAGGTTTTGCAGCATCTCCATTTCTTCTTGTGCCGAAGGATAGCCCAAACTCAACGACAACATAAACCGATCCATCTGGGCTTCTGGTAGGGGAAAAGTCCCTTGATATTCTATGGGGTTCTGGGTAGCAATTACAAAGAAAGGTTGGGGAACCACACGAGAGACACCATCAACAGTTACCTGATGCTCTTCCATCACTTCTAGCAAAGCTGACTGGGTGCGGGGTGTGGCGCGGTTGATTTCATCGGCTAGCAGCACATTGGCAAATATTGGCCCAGGAAGAAAAGTAAATTCGCCGCTTTTGGGATGCCAAATATTTGTGCCAGTAATATCAGTTGGTAGTAAATCAGGGGTACATTGTAACCGTTGAAACTTACCATCCAGTGAACGGGCTAAGGATTTAGCCAGGAGAGTTTTGCCAACTCCAGGGACATCTTCTAGCAATGCATGTCCACCACCTAACAAAGCAACTAGAACTAAGCGGATTGCTTCGTGTTTGCCAACGATGGTACGAGCAAGATTTTGTGTTAGAGCGTCAATGTTTTCTCTCATGCACCACAGTGGGAAGGATTGGTAATTGGGCAAGAAATTGGAATGGAGAATCACCTATGCTTTATTCTCCATTCCCTGATCTACAGTGTTCCCATTCAGTATTAAAAACTCAGCATTGAGAATTCAAAACTTCTCTAGCAACGGTGCAGTCAAGTTGAATTTGGTGTTTCAGAGCTGCTAGAGAAGGAAATTTTTGTTCTGGGCGCAAAAATTCGACTAGCTGTACAGCCAGTTTTTTGCCATATAAATCACTAGACCAATCAAACAGATGTACCTCCACAGATAAATTGCTACCATTCACTGTTGGGCGATTACCTATATTCATCACACCCAAACTTGGAGATGAAGTAGTCGCATCTGCTGTCTCATTCAGAATGGCAACGCGGACAGCATAAACACCTTGGCGGGGGATAAACTTATCATTTGGTAATTGGAGGTTGGCGGTAGGAAAACCAATCGTTCTGCCCATTTGTTGACCTTGAACAACAACACCGATGAGGGTGTAAGGTCGTCCCAGGAGTAAGTTGGCGTTTTTGATGTCGCCACTTTCTAAGGAGTGGCGGATCAGTGAAGTGCTAATGGGAGCCTCCTGGATGGGCGCGTTATCGGTATAAGTTTCTAAGGGAACGATGGTAACGGGGATATGGTGCTTGGCGGCTAGTAATTGCAATTCTTTGGCAGTACCACGGCGCTGTTTGCCGAAACAAAAATCTTGCCCAACACTAATTCGCCGACATTGGAGTTGTTGCACCAAAATCTTGTCTACAAAATCTTCTGGAGATAAAGCTGATAATTCTTTGTCGAAGGGTAATAGTACCAGTTGTTCTACTCCCAGCGATCGCAATTGTTGGACTTTTTCATCCAGTGGTGTTAGCAAAGCCCGGGGTTGACCCGTAAAAAATTCCAGTGGATGGGGATCAAAGGTGACAACTGTCGAGTATGTCTGTTCTTGTGGTTGGGTTGGTGAGGTGGGAGAGTACTTGTGTAAATTCTCCCCATCTTCTCGTCTCTCCTCACTCTTTGCTGGCGGCAAAATTGGCTGAATAACTTTGTGATGACCAAGATGCACACCATCAAATTTGCCAAGCGCCACAGCAGTTGGTCTAAGCAGCCCTTCGGTCGAAGAAGCAACCCACACAGAACATCCATTTTTAGACAAATTTAGCACGTGGATTCTGGGATTTTAGGTTTATTTAGCCATCAGCTACAAGCTACCTGACAAAAGCCACCTGGAGGACAAGAAACTCTAGTAGTTCGCCCAAACTTTGCGGAGTTTGCAGTGATTGCTCTCAGCCCTCAAGCCAAGGACTAAAGTCCTGATTACGAACTTATTCACCCAGTAAAGTTGCCTTGCCAGAATACTAGTTTTGCATTTAGGTGGTGGCGGGGTTTGATCCTGCGTCCAGCCCCACAAGAGAAAGGGTCTACAGGCATTTGTGATTGGCTAAGAACCCACACATAGCTTGTCCTCCAGTGGTCACGGCATACTCGTCAGGTCAGATCTCGCGCTAACAGCTCTTGATCACCAATCTAATCTAAAATCTTTGATCGCTCCGACAGCAACCTTCACATAGATAATTTGCTGACAGGAAAAGATTCTGATAAGGAGACTGAGATAGGAACCTGGAGAACTGTTCCCTCCCGCGCCATAATTGCACCGGGAAATTCCACAGACGCTTGTTCCCCTACACGATCCAAAAATTCATCGTTGTGGGCAGGATCATGGTGAAAAATCACGAGAGTCTTTACATTAGCAGCTTTGGCAACTTTCACAGCTTCTTGCCAAGTAGAATGTCCCCAGCCAATTTTTGGGGATTTTGGTGAATGGTATTCTTCATCGGTATAAGTGGAATCATAAATTAAGATATCCGCGTTCCGAGATAACCACAAGACATGCTCATCTAGCCGATCAGGAAAATGTTCAGTATCAGTTATGTAAGCAGCAGCACCACCACGCCAGTTAACTCGGTACCCAACAGCCTCACCTGGATGGTTGAGCGATGCCGTTTCTATGGTAATGTCGTTAACATATATATCTTCCCCCGGTTTAACGTCGTGGAAATTCAAATTTGCCTGCATGATCTGTAAAGGCACAGGAAAATTTGGGTGCAGCATCTGATCATTGAGACGCTGTTCTATAGTGGAACCATCAGGAGCGATCGCGCCATAAATATGAAATTTATTTCCCTGGACAAATCCGGGAACAAAGAAAGGAAATCCTTGCATGTGATCCCAGTGGGAATGAGTAAAAAATATATGAGCTTCTATCGGCATTTTGGGTAATAAAGATTGTCCCAAAACATGCAGTCCTGTACCACCATCAAAAATTAAGCGTCTACCGCCCACTTGCATCTCAATGCAAGGGGTATTACCGCCGTAACGAACAGTGTCTGTACCTGGACTAGGGATGCTCCCGCGAACGCCCCAAAATTGCACGGTAAATTGGTTCTCTATCCTGGACATGGGTGTTGCTTGCTGGATTGAGCGGGCGATCAATAACACAAATGTTACTTGTTTTGTTCAGTCTATGCTGTCTTACAGTATTTAGTAGAAAAAATATTACTTGGTAAAACAGCATACCCTGTTTAAAGTGGGTTGTGTAAAAGTAGATAACGTAGGTGATGTATTACAAGGCAGTTGCCCCAATTTTTAACGATGTATGTGTATCATTAGTATCAAGTTGGCTTCTACTTTATAGCCTAAATTTTGCTGTAATGCATTTATAGCCGTAGTCACATAGATTAGGACATTATTGATTGCTCAAAGCCATGAAGCAACTGGGTTTATACTCAGCACGGGCTATAAGCGCAGCCATGCCCGCAGGGCTTTACAGCACTCAGCACTCAGCACTCAGCACTCAGCACTCAGCACTTTGTCTTATTTCAGGGAAACTGGAACTTCCACTTAGACAAGTTATCCAGTCCAGTGGCATAGGTGAGGTTGTATTGTAACGGCGTGATGCTGATGTAGTTTTTGCGAATAACATGCACATCAATAGGCACATGTGACGGCAGATTTAAGCCTTCTGGTGGTTCCACATCTTCTAAAACTTCTCCAGTTAACCAGTAGTAGATTTTGCCACGAGGATCAACTCGCTTGTCAAAAACATCTACGTAGCGGCGAACTCCTTGACGAGTGAGAGTTACTCCGGCAATTTCTTCCCATTTAACAGCTGGAATATTGACGTTAAGCAACATTAAATCTGGTAGAGGTTTGAGTGTTAGTTGCTCTACGAGAGTTTGGGCAAACTTAGCAGCAGGCTGAAAATCTTTGGAGGTATGACTGGTAAGACTCAGTGCTATGCTGGGGATACCTTCAATTACTCCTTCCATAGCGGCTGAAACAGTACCTGAATAAAGGATTTCCGTGCCCAAATTTGCACCTTGATTAATGCCAGAGAGAACCAAATCAGGGGGAGATTCTAGCAAAGCCCATAGTGCCAATTTCACACAATCCGACGGAGTACCATCACAAGCCCAAGCATTGACGGCGGGATGAAAAAGCGACTCAATAACTTCGGCACGAATGGGTTGGTGCATGGTTAGTCCATGTCCGGTTGCCGATCGCTCCCGATCTGGGCAAACTACAGTTACATCATGGCCAGCTTCTGCTAGGCAGTTGGCTAGGGCACGAATGCCCAAGGCAGAAATCCCGTCATCATTGCTAATGAGTAATTTCATGAGTCAATAATTAATAGTCAATAGTTAATAGTCAAGAGTCAAGACTCAATTGTCAATGTCTGTGTCCAAATAAAAAAGAGTAGGGAGTAGGGAGTAGGGAGTAGGAGAGCAGATGTATTATAGATATAATTTCTTACTCAGCACTCAGCACTCAGCACTCAGCACTAAGTAAAGTTGGCATTTTTTTCAAAAAAACCTCGGCAAGATACGGACGATCGCCTCTAAACTTGTAGGAAGGGGTTGGGTTTCAACCTTTGCCGTTGATGCACAATTGGCATACAAATAATCATTAAGAATAAAC
Organism: Nostocales cyanobacterium LEGE 11386; assembly: GCA_015207155.1. Lineage (GTDB taxonomy): Bacteria > Cyanobacteriota > Cyanobacteriia > Cyanobacteriales > Nostocaceae > LEGE-11386. The sequence continues at coordinate 23,724 of JADEXK010000007.1, forward strand.
AACTGTTTAGCATGACGAATCAGCCTAGCAATTTAGAGGCTCAACTTTTAGCACTGCGGCAGGAAGGAGAAAAAGCGATCGCAGCCGCCGATTCCCTAGAACTTCTAGAGGAACTCAGAGTTAGCTATCTGGGTAAAAAGGGACAATTGGGGGCATTGTTGCGAAGTATGGGACAAATGAGTGCGGAGGAACGACCAAAAATTGGGGCGATCGCCAATACAGTCAAGGAGTCTCTGCAAACTAGTCTAGACCAGCAACGCGCCGCCTTGGAATCTGTCAAAATTCAAGCGCAGCTAGAGGCTGAAACTCTGGATGTGACTATGCCAGGCATTTTCCGCCCTCAAGGTCGTATTCATCCACTTAACGGTATTATTGACCGAGCACTGGATATTTTTGTCGGCATGGGCTACACCGTGGCTGAAGGGCCAGAGATGGAAACAGATTATTATAATTTTGAGGCTCTTAATACCCCACCTGACCACCCCGCCCGTGATATGCAGGATACCTTCTACCTGCCAGATGGAAATCTTCTACGTACTCATACTTCATCCGTGCAAATTCGCTATATGGAAAAAGAGGAACCACCTATCCGGGTTGTTGCTCCAGGGCGAGTTTATCGGCGAGATAATGTCGATGCTACTCATTCCGCAGTTTTCCATCAAATCGAACTTTTAGCAATTGATGAGGGACTGACATTTACAGACCTTAAAGGCACTATTAAAGTATTTTTGCAGGAAATATTTGGTGAGTTGCCAATTCGTTTCCGTGCCAGTTATTTCCCGTTTACCGAACCATCGGCTGAAGTGGATTTACAGTGGAATGGGCGTTGGTTGGAGGTTATGGGCTGCGGTATGGTTGATCCAAATGTCCTCAAAGCTGTAGGTTACGACCCAGAAATTTATACTGGGTTTGCCGCCGGTTTTGGTGTAGAACGTTTTGCGATGGTATTACACCAAATCGATGATATTCGCCGCTTATATGCTAGTGATTTGCGGTTTTTGCAGCAATTTTAGGTAGAAGTAAGGTTTGCCGGGCGATCGCATCTTCACAGCGATCGCCACCAAAGTCGATGTCATAAAGTTCCCTATCCCCTGTTCCCTAATTAGCGACAATTATCGCAATGTCCGCAATGCCAGTTAGCAGCTTCTTGACCAAAACCAAAGGCATTTAATAAAAACTGCCAACGGCATTTTTTAGTAGTCAAATATCGATTCATTTGTTCAGCCGCATGTTGTTGCATCGGTGGCTGATTTTTCACTCCTGAATTAATCATGTAATGGAAAGGATCAAGCCAATTTAGTTGACCACTACTATGCAGTAAAGCTAGCGCTGTAGCACCATCAGGAAATTGTCGCGTCACCGCATTTACTTCCCCTTGCGGCGGCAGTTTTTTTACTAATTGCTGCGCTATTTGCTGTTGCGATCGCATTTGTTCATGAAAGAACTGCTGTCTTTGTTTATCTTCTGGATCTAACCATCCCGTAGGTTCACTGACCAATGTTAGCGCCTGGGCTGGTTTTCCATCTCGTCCAGCGCGTCCAATTTCTTGCACATATTCCGACATTAGGTGCGGCGCATGAAAGTGAACCACCCAACGCACATCTGGTTTATTAATCCCCATACCAAAAGCACAGGTACAAACCACAAAAGGAATTTTGCCACTTAACCAGCTAGCTTCAACAGCACGGCGTTCTACTGCACCCAGTCCCGCATGATAACTAGCTGTGGCGTAACCCATCTCTGCTAACCATGCAGTTAAATTCTCGCTATCTTTGCGAGTACGCACATAAATTAATCCAGTTTGTTGTGATCTATTTTGAATAAACTTTAATAACTGTTGTTTTCTTCCCCGTGGTGTCCAAGCTATGCGGACACTGGGATGTAAATTTGGACGGTAGGGATTTAAGCGAAAAACTTCTGGTTGTTGTAATTGTAAAACGGTTTGAATAGTTTTTTGGGCTGGAGGGTCAGCAGTAGCCGTAAAAGCTGCAATACTAATTTTCGTTCCCGGTGGTTTTGATTTGAGTAGTGCCGGCCGCACCGCTCCTAATCTGCGATAAGCTGGGCGAAATGAATCTCCCCACTGCACTAAACAATGGGCTTCATCTAATATCAAACCGTTGATTTGTAATTGTGGGTGACGCAATCTTTCCCAAACTGGCGCACTCAATAAAGTTTCTGGTGATAAATACAGTAACCTTAGTTGTTGTCTTTCCAAAGCTTGTAGTGTTGCACGCCTTTGGTGTGACGGTAATTCACTATGCAAAAGTGCCGCTTTTTGTTGACATTGCAGTAGTTCTTGGACTTGATTTTCCATGAGTGCCACTAAAGGTGAAACTACTAAAGTCAAACCTTTTTGTAGCAGTGCGGGCAGTTGAAAACAAATCGACTTTCCGCCACCTGTAGGCATAATAATCAACGCATCTTTTTGTGCTAATAAACTACGGACAATTTCTCCTTGTGGCGAACGAAAATCATCGTAACCCCAAATTTTTTGAAAGGCAGCGCGGACTTCTTGCCAAGATGTATTTGTGGGGTGATTCATGAGCAATTAGAGATGGGTATAATTCCGAATATACCTGCTTTTATTAAGCTCATGGCTCAGTAATTTTATCAGTAATTTTTTGCCAGCTAAATTACCTCTTTTCCTCCTATCCTGTCCCCTGTTACCTGTGTTTCTGAGAAGTTCTATCTTGGCACTGGCACTTGATTAATTACTGCCGCAATTACCCCATCAATTTGTAAACCATCTAGCATCGCTTCTGGTTTGAGAATGAGGCGATGACGCAGCAACGGCGATGCTACCGCTTTGACATCATCTGGTGTCACAAAATCCCTTCCAGCTAACCACGCGGCTGCTTGAGATGTCTGCAACCAAGCACCAGCAGCGCGGGGCGATGCACCCAAGGTTAAATCGGGATGTTGACGCGATGTTCTCACCAACGCTAAGAGATAATCAATAATTGCCTCCGATACTTGAACTGCTTTCACTGCTTGCCGTGCCTGCAAAATATCAGCTACCGTTGCTACTGGTTCCAGACTACTAATATCCCAGCGTCGCGCTGCAAACCCCGCCTGACGATTGAGTAACATTTGCTTTTCAGCCGCTTGGTCGGGGTAATCTACCACCAGCTTGAATAAAAACCTGTCTAGCTGTGCTTCTGGCAAGAGATAAGTCCCCTCAAACTCCAAGGGGTTTTGTGTTGCAATTACCCAAAACAACTCTGGTAAAGGTAAACTTTCACCATCGAGTGTGACTTGCATTTCTTCCATAGCTTCCAGCAGCGCCGCTTGTGTCTTGGGGGGAGTGCGGTTAATTTCGTCTGCTAGTAGCACTTCGGTAAACACTGGCCCTTTTTTTAGAGTGAAATTACGGCTATTCAAGTCAAAAATATTTGTCCCCGTAATGTCTGATGGTAAGACATCCGGCGTGAGTTGAATCCGGCGAAACTCACCCTGGATAAACTGCGCTAAAAGTTTTACCAGGAGGGTTTTACCAGTTCCCGGTACCCCTTCCAAGATGATATGTCCACCTGCTAACAACCCTACTAGTAGCTGTTGTATGAGGCTGGATTGTCCTACTACTACTTTGTTAAGCCTCTGACCAAGGCGAATTAAGACAGGATGGGTTTCGCTCATTATTCTTTAAATAACTTATACAAAGGTGCAAAGCAACTCAAACACGCAATGCACAATTTTAAACAATTAATTTTTAATTACCCGTAGGGTGCGCCATTTTCCCAACCAGCTTAACAGGTCTCGTTCACTGATGGGTTGTTTTCGGGCCTGTAACTTTAATACCGCATCTAGTTCTGCTGCACTAGTGCCTGTTTTTTCTATCCAATGCTTCAGGAGAATTTGCCTCTCTAGCGGTACTTGCCCTAATCCCAAGGCTTTTTGTAGTTGTAGTTGTTCTGCTTTACCCACCATCTCCACAACAAAGTCGCTGGATTCAGCTTTTTGTAATACTCCCGCCAAAGCTAGGATATACGCCGTGCTGTTATCTACAACTGGTGTATCTAAAGCGACTGGTTTCCCGAAGCGGCGATTTAGGGCCCAAATTAACACCAATAGTAAAACGCCTACTTGTACGATGACTGGGAACACAGGCGTTTGAGCAAAATAACTAAATAAGTCGGCTTTACCTTCACTCTGCTGGATATCAGCATCTTTATAGCCGTGGATATATTCATCTACAAGTAGTTTGTGATCGTTTTGATTAACTAAGCTAGCTAGATATGAGAAATTACTTAAATTATCTTGGTAGGCGTTAGCGGCTAAATGGGGAGTAGTAGAAAAAATTACTTTGCCTTGCTTGTGTTTTTCTTCCCAGACAATGCCCCCAAAACGATCGCCTAACGAAATTTGCTGTGCTTCAGCTTTTTGGTAACGTCTGCGTGTAGCAATTTTGACGCTACCAATAGGCGATCTCTGCATAGTGATAAAGTTGGCTGCACTCACCCGCGATCGCACACCTAAAATTACTAAAGTATTGCCTTTTTCTATCCATTCTCGCTCTTGCGGAAACAAACTAGGTTCTCTCAAGTAGCTATTCACTTGTAAGAGGGTAACTGGACTATTTTCATCCTCAAGATTACCAAAAGGCTTTTGCCAACGTTGGATAGTCACACCTTGCTGTTGCATGTAAGCATACCATGCACCATAGCCATCGGCCGCCTTGCTATACGTGAAACCACTGTAAATTTGCGTATTGGGGGCAGATATAAAACTCAGTAAAATTATCACCGCTAAAGCGATCGCTCCCAGCCAAGCAGTCCGATTTGAGCGTTTCATTTCTGGAAAATCTCCCGATACGCTTGCTGACACTGCTGATAATTTTCTGGCAAAATTTCCGCATTGCCAAAACACAATCGTTCGTGAGTCGTAATTAAAGTTTCATAAGGCTGTATCGAAGTTACAGATGAGCGCAGCAATTGCAGATATTCGCCATCTGTGCGGCTGAATTGATGAGGGATGACCTGAGTATCATGTAAGTGCTGCAATATTGCTGAATACAGACAACGACAAGCCTCACGGTAATTACCCTGATGGTAAAGTGCTTGCGATCGCTCCCACCAAACTGCTACAGATAAATCACTAACATGGGTTTTTCCCCCAGAATTGTAGGAATTACCACCCCCAGCCAGCCACGAATAGACATAGGGACTAAATTCTCGCCACAAACGCCAACCCACGACAACCAAAAATAAGCCCAGTACCAGCCAAAACAGGAATTTCAGCAAATCAACTAGCCAAGGACTAATTGGCCCAGGAGACAATTCTGGCAGAACCTGTTGAAAGCGGTAAGACTGGTATTCTAACCATTCTCCCACTTGTTGTTGGAATTGAGACAGCTGCCAACTCCAGCTAGTTGTTTCAAAGGTATCTGTGGACATAGGGGGTGAGTGGGAATTAAGGAGATGGGGTTAATCTAATTTTTGTCTAATTTTGCTATTTTGTAGCATTATCCAACCAACCACTACAAGCAGCACGCCGGACAATAAAAATGCCAAATCCCAAGCTAACTGATTTGGCCCTGGTTTCACATGGTGAATACCGAGAATTTGGTGGTCAATCAGTCCTTCCACGAAATTAAATAACCCCGCACCAATAAGTAAAGAACCCACAAAGGTATTTGATGACCAGGGAACATCTTCGCGACCTCCAGCCCGCCACAGTAACCCTACTCCTACAACTGTCAAGACCCAATCCAAAGCATGAAATAAACCGTCCCAGACCATATTTAAATCTATGTTAGAAACAGTTTTCAGAGGTCGAATGTTACTTAACATATGATGCCATTGCAGAATCTGATGCAGCAGGATGCCATCAACAAATCCTCCTAGCCCCAATCCGAGGAAAATCCCGGCAATAATCAGTGGCATCCGCCGATGGGCAGTCTCATTCTTCGCCTCCATTGTCAACCTCATAGACAGGTTTTTCTAGCACGATAGAATTTTTGTCCAAGTAATATCTTCTGTCTTGAGGCGAGTACTAGCTTTCAGCCTAAAGTTCACAACTTCCTGCTAGCATCTACAGGCATTATAGAAATTGAGATATATAAAGAGCAATTTTCAAATGACCATATACTTTTACAAAGTCTGGCAACCTTATGGCTGTTTTTCTAACTTTTCTCGCCACAGCATCCAAATTCAAGGTACTTACTGGTCAACGGTGGAGCATTATTATCAAGCACAAAAGTTTGTAGGTAGTGTAGATGCAGTCATCATACCTGCTATCCAAGCTGCCAAAACTCCGGAAGAAGCTGCTGCTTTAGGACGCTGCTGCACTCGCCAACTCCGTCCAGACTGGGAGGTGGTCAAAACTAAAATTATGCGAGAAGCCGTACTCAAAAAGTTTCTCACTCATGTGGAGATTAGAGATATTCTACTCGCTACAGGTGATGAGATGCTGGTAGAAAATTCGCCAACTGATTATTTTTGGGGTTGTGGTGCCGATAAGACTGGTCAAAACCATCTTGGCAAAATCCTCATGGCTGTGCGTGCAGAAATTCGCCAATCACGACTTTTTTCAGTAATTTCCGGTGAATTTAAGTGTGATTAATTATAAGTAATAAAATATTTGTGGTGACAGGGGAATGATAAAATTCCCCTAAATAAAAAATTTTTAGCAATCAGCTAAGTAACTTTACTTAGTTAATTACTGTAAATTATTAAAGATTTATAAAAAAGTTTTTTAATATAAAAATATTATTTGAATTTTTCGATTTTGCATAGTTTTACTCTATGCATCTCAATCTTGAAAAGATAGAATTAAGTCTTAATTAATTAACCTTTTCTTAATCTTAAACTCTTGAAAAATCAGCTTTACCAGTGGTAATCACTGCCGAACAAGGGTTTTCAAAAAGTTTTATATCCTGATTTTAGGTGTAATCAGCAATGACATTTACTGATGAATCCAGTAATTCGCAGCCAATATTCAACCAGGAAAATTTATTGCATCGGATCACAAACCGAATTAGGCGATCGCTCGAACTGCAAGAGATATTAGCAGCTACTGTTGCCGAAGTGCGTTTATATTTGGCTACAGACCGAGTAATGGTGTATCGCTTCGACGCTGATGGTAGCGGTGAAGTCATAGCCGAATCTATTCATGAGCAGCGTTTGCCATCGCTATTGGGGCTACACTTCCCAGCAGATGATATTCCCCAAGCAGCCAGAGAAATGTTTTTGGTAGCGCGGCAACGTTCGATAGTGGATGTAGCTAGTGGGAAGATAGGACTATCACCGCTCAAGTCAAAAGAAACTGGCCAATATCTACCGACGGAGAATATCAACTATCGGCAAGTAGACCCATGCCATATTCAATACTTAAAGGCAATGGGTGTCCAGTCTTCGCTGGTAGTGCCAATTTTACATCAAGACCCAGGAGAGACATCAGTAAAGCGGCAATTATGGGGATTATTGGTATCCCATCACAGCCAACCACGAACGGTTTTGAAGCGGGAACTCAGAATAGTACAACAAGTTGCCGATCAGGTGGCGATCGCGATCGCTCAAAGTAACTTACTCACCGAAGCCCGCGCCCAGCAAGAGCGAGAAGCCACCATCAACCGAGTGACCACGCTGTTACATCAACTACCCACAATCCAACTACAAGCAGCGCTAGAAGCTGTTATTACTAGTTTCGGTGGAGTAGGTGGGAGAATTTACGTTGATTACAGTGGGGAAGTATACACATCAGGTGAACAACCGCAACTACCCTATGAGTTAAAAAATAGTATTATTGAACAGCATCCCGTTTGGCAAAACTGGATAGCTGAGTTTAAACCAGGTAATGTTGGGGCAATTACTGACCTCTACAAAGAACCACGTTTGCAAGTTTTGGCTGCGGCTTTCCAAGCAACACCGATTCGCGGACTTTTAGTCATTCCTCTACACGATCGCCAAAATTTTATTGGTGTAATTAGTATTTTTCGCCCCGCATTTGACCGCGAAATTTTGTGGGCAGGAAAACATGACCAAAATCAGCGCCAACAATTACCCCGGCTTTCCTTTGAAGTTTGGCGAGAACAAAGAAAAGGGCAAGCGCCACAGTGGCAACCTGAAGAAATTTTACTAGGGCAAGCTTTGTGCTATCACTTCTCAATGGCAATTCACCAACAGCAAATGTACCAACAGGTGCAGACGTTGAATGCCAACTTAGAATGCCGGGTACAAGAGCAAACTACTGAACTAGAAAAATCGTTACTGCTAACCAAAGCCATTAAGCAAGTCACAGACCAGATTCGTAGTACCTTGGACTTGAAAGCTACCTTGCAAGCACTAGTCCGGGAAGTCCGTCCCTTGCTAAATTCAGACCGGGTACTAATTTACCAATTGTTGGGTGAATCTGGCGGTGAGGTAATTGTCGAAGAAATTAATGGCAACTGGATGTCTGTTTTAGGCATGAAAGCACCACCATTATGCTTTCCTGATGAGTCGGCACGTCTGTACTTTCGCGGCAGAATCAGGGCAATTGATCATGTGTCTACGGAAAGTTTAAGTGCTTGTCATCGAGAGTTTTTGCAGAGTTTGCAAGTACAAGCTAACTTAATTGTACCTATTAATATGGGTATGCAACTCTGGGGGTTACTTATTGCCCATCAATGTGATAGTCCCAGAAATTGGCAGGATGCAGAAATTGATTTACTGCAACAGCTAGCAGATCAGGCGGCGATCGCCATTCAGCAAGCCCAACTCTACGAACAAAGTTGTGCCGCCGAAACAGAAGCCAGGGCTAAAGCGGCACAATTAGAACATACTTTGTCTGAACTGCGAGAAACACAGGCAAAATTGATTCATACCGAAAAAATGTCCAGTTTAGGACAGTTAGTGGCGGGTGTCGCCCACGAAATCAACAACCCAGTTAACTTTATCTACGGCAACCTGTCCCACACTAGTAACTACACTCAACAACTTTTGGAATTGTTAGAGCTATACAAATTACATTATCCCTACCCAAATAATGAAATTCGCTTATTAATTGAAGCAATTGATTTAGAATTTTTGCTAGAAGACTTACCAAAAACCATATCTTCAATGCAAATTGGAGCCGATCGCATCCGCTCTATAGTGTTATCATTACGCAACTTTTCGCGTTTAGATGAGGCTGAAAACAAGGCCGTTGACCTGCATGAAGGCATAGATAATACTTTATTAATTTTGCAACATCGACTAAAATCCAGTGTCAACCTGACTGGCATTGAAATAATTAAAGACTATGGTAACTTGCCACGTGTAGAATGCTATGCCGGCCAGATGAATCAGGTATTTATGAATATTCTCAGTAATGCTATTGATGCCTTGGAAAATCAAAGAACAGCCGCAGAGGTTCAGGATCATATTCCCTTACCCACTATCTGGATTTCCACTAAAGTTTCAACAGATAAATCCCGGCTGCTAATTTGCATTGCTGACAATGGCCCTGGAATGACCGAGGAAGTGAAAAAGCAAATTTTTGACCCGTTTTTCACGACCAAGACAGTGGGTAAGGGTACAGGACTAGGACTAGCAATCAGCTACCAAATTGTTGTAGAGAAACATGGTGGAGTCATGGAATGCACTTCAGAACCAGGTAAAGGTACAGAGTTCTGGATTGAAATGCCTATCAATAGCCTAAGTACAATTGATAATTTTCAAAACTTAAATAATGGCTGAGTTATTACTCCAAGAATAAATTATTACTATGCGGATTTTTCAGTAAACCAGCACAATAAAATCCCACTATGTAAAGAAAGATGAATTAGGCTAAAACCCTCTTCCTTCCTGCCTCCTATCTTCTCTCTCCTAACTTATCCCAACTACAAATAATTAGGGTGACTTAATTATGTTATTCTCTGAATTGGTGAATAGCAGTAATTCTCGTGGCTGAAAAAAATACTAATTTTAATTTACCCAAAGAAGTCCTATTTTATGGTCGAACTTTGCCCGAATATCTGAAAATGTTTGATCTAGATTTATCTATCTGGAAAGATGGCAAAGTTTTAGACTGTCCTGCTGGCCCAGCTTCTTTTGTAGAGGAAGCTAGACAAAGAGGATTAGATGTTGTTGGGTGTGATCCTGCTTATACTGATGAATTACAATTAATAATCAACAAGGGAAATTTAGATATTGATGAGACTATAAAATTCTCTTCGCAATATTTACAATTATTTAGTCAAAAATTTTATGTATCATTAGAAGATATGAGGCAGTATGCAAAATTAGCATTAAGAAGCTTTGTTGATTCCTATATTATGGGAAAACAACAAAAATATTACATCCAAGCATCTCTGCCAAATTTACCTTTTTCCAACCAAAGTTTTGATTTAGTTTTAAGTGGCAATTTTCTTTTCATATATAGTGATTTATCTAATAAAAACCTACAAAGCTTTGATTATCAATTTCATAAAAAAGCAGTTTTAGAATTACTACGTGTATGTAAAAAAGAAGTCAGAATTTTTCCAGTTCCTTGTATTCAAGGAGAACTTCATAAGTATGTGAAAAATTTACTGGCAGATTTAGAAACACAGGAATTGGTTGTTGAGCTTACACCAGTAGAGTATGAAGTCTTTAAAGGTGGCAACCTCATGTTGCGTTTAATAAAACGAATTAATTGTTGAGAAATATAAAGCTTTAGTAATATTATATACAGATAAAGACACCCGTTTAGCAGTAGAACAGCCATGAACTGAGACGAAAATAGCAAAGGCTAGCTAAAATCAATCATCAAGGCATTTATCTAGGGAGTTAACTTCAACATAGATTTACTTTTATTAGCATTAAAAGTAAAGTTTAGTTGCAAAAAAATCCCACACTAAACTATAAATGCTAATCTAATAATTGAAGCTATAAAGCTTCCCTGGCAGATGCAACAGCTAAATTAGTAATACACTAAGAGGTAAAAGACGCTGTTTAATTTATTTCTGTCTCGTTCAAACCCAACAACACCCAACGCGAACGCTGATATTTCCTCAAAATATTGAAAATCAGGGGGCGCTGTAACTGGTTTTCATTGCTTGTTTGTGGTGATGAAAGTTGATTACATCCCTGGCTAGAATAAACAAGGGTGAGGAAATTATTAAAGTTAGTAGAAGCTTGGGTGTTGTTGTTTTGCAGGTGCGACTGAATGTAAGACCAAATTAAGCTCTGAAGTTTCCAGATTTTACCAAAAAGTTATTTGAGAAATCGCCAATAATGCTACTTATCCAAATTTGGTGTAAGCTGATACGAAGTGGAATAGCAAGAGACATTTGAAATAGCCCCTTATGTCAATTATTGCGCTCAGAGCATGGTATCTTCAAGATTATGAGCCGATTGCAGAACTGGAAAAGCGTCCGCCAGACATTCGCCTCAGTAAAAAAAGCCTGCTGAAATCAGCATTGCGAGCGGACTTTCTAGAAGACAGTGACAAAGTTAGGCAATCAACATGGTTTGGGCGATATCTGGAAGGGGAAGATATTGAATTTTATATTGAAGGTAGTGGTGGCTATTGCGTAGCTAACATTGATTTAATTAGTCATGAAATTTATTTTACAAAACAGGCACTACTAGCACAGTTAGAACCAACGATTTTTTTATCCTCCCAAACTGAGTATGCAGCAGCGAGTGATGCCTTGCGGGAGGAACTACAAAAAAGTTTGGCACAGTTGAACTTGCGATCGCGTCTTCCTTTAGCATTAGTAGAATCTCAACGTCCTAGCGATGCTCCTATTAGACTCAGCCGTGCCATCATGCGAAAAATCCGCAAGAGTTTGTTGTTTATCGCAGACACTACACCCATTGCTAATATTGCAGGCAAAGAAACTAGCCAATTGATCCCCAGTCCTAATGTCTGTGTAGAAATTGGTTATGCCATTCAAAGTAAGCGTTCAGAACAAATTTTGTTAGGGCACATGCAACACCCAGACTTCGAGGGGAAATTTCCCTTCGATTTGCCCACACAGCAAATTTTACAATTTCAAGACAGCGCAGAACTGAATAAAATACTCACTGGGGCGATTGAAACTCAATTAGCACGATTTAAATTATTTTTTTGAAACCAAGATTCGTAGCAAAAAACAGGCGAGAAAATCTCTTGGTGTCCGGGTTTGATGATTAGTTTATACCCTGGCTATGTGGTAACTGCCATACTTGATAAAGCCTTATTATGACTCAATACAGTTCGGTGAAGGCTAAAAACTAATCTGACTGTAGGTTAGTTTGAGGAACTTAGACACGCCCAGCGCGGCTAACCGCAGGGTAACCCAACATCCACAAGACTTTGTTATTGTTGGGTTTCACTGCGTTCTAATCAACCTACCATTTTCTTAACCGAAAGGTATTGTATTATGACGTACCAAATTATTGAGAATTTGACGGAAAACCAGATTGCAGAACTAGTAGATTTGTACAAAAACGAATTTTGGAGTAAAAAACGTACATCTCAAGATGTTGCCAAGATGCTGGACGCATCCGATATTATTATTGGTTTGGTAGATGATAGCGCACAATTAATTGGTTTTACTCGCGTTCTGACTGATTTTGTCTATAGAGCGACGATTTACGATGTGATTATTAAGCCTACCCATAGAAATTTGGGGCTTGGTGCTAAGTTGATGGATGCAATTATTCATCATCCTCAGATACGTGCTGTTGAGAATATTGCACTTTACTGTTTACCAGAGATGATCCCGTTTTATCAACGCTGGGGTTTCACAAATGAAACAGGAGGAATTCAGTTGCTGTTCCGATATAACCAATTTCCTGAGGAAGTTAACCATGATTATCAACCCTGAAAATGTACCCAGTCGGAGAACTTCAAACTACCCTGAAGAATTTAAGCCTCTCGTGATGGGGAGAGTAAAACAAGCTTTAGGAAATGCGGCTGGATTAAAGAATTTTGGTGTTAACTTAGTGACGCTAGCGCCGGGAAGTTGTTCTGCTCTCAGACATTGGCACACCAAACAAGATGAGTTTATTTATGTCATAGAAGGGGAAGTGACACTAATTACTAATGCAGGAGCGCAAATCCTCACCCCAGGAATGATGGCAGGTTTTCCCTCTGGCGAGGAAGATGGACACCAACTGGTGAATCGTTCCTCTGAAGTGGTAGTTTATTTAGAAATTGGGGATAGAACCCCCGAAGATGAAGTCTACTATCCAGATGATGACCTAATTGCTAAAGCTAGTACTGATGGGCATCACATTTTCACACACAAAGATGGTGCTTTGTATGAAATTTAACGCCTAACCAAAATCCCGAAAACAAAGTTATGTCTAGCAAATATCTAGAAGAAATAAATAATTTTCTCAATATATCAGATGTAATTGCCACTGCTGGACAACCAACCCCAGCACAGTTGGTAAGAATTAGAGAATCAGGATTTCAAGTATTTATCAATCTAGCATTATCAACATCAGATAATGCTTTACCTGATGAACAAGAAATTGTGGAATTTCAAAGTATGGAATATATACATATTCCTGTGGTTTGGGAACAGCCAAGCCTTGAAAATGTGACAGAATTTTTTCGCGTTATGGCAGCAAACACCAATAAAAAAATATTTGTCCACTGTGCTGCTAACAAGAGAGTTTCAGCCTTTATCTATCTTTATCGTCGCCTTCATGAAGGGATAAATGATGAAGATGCCAAAAAAGACTTACATCAAATTTGGATACCTAATAAAACCTGGAAGAAATTTATTCAAGAAGTACTAGAAATTTATCCACAAATAAAAAAGAATTATCTACAGCAATCTGAAAATTACTTGTGAAATTTATAATTACACCTGCCCTATCTCCTGCCAAGATCTAAATTTTAGATTGTCAACATGATCTCGCTTAACCAACCGTATTTACGGTATAGATGAGTTTTTATTATTAACTGTCATAATTCAAACAATTATATTTCAACAATCAATGGTGAACTCTACCCTCGTTACCACACTCTATGTCAACCCTACACAAGGGAATGATACCAATGTTGGTTCTCGGTCGAGTCCGTTTAAAAGTATCACCCGTGCTTTAAAAGTAGACAAACCCCCAGCAATTATTCAGTTAGCATCTGGAACTTACAGCGTCGCCAGTGGAGAAGTGTTTCCACTGATGATTCCTAGGCAAGTGACAGTAATAGGTAACGAAAATAACAAAGGTGCCGGAATTGTGATTTCCGGGAGTGGCGAATTTCACAGTCCCAGTTTTGGGATGCAAAACGCCACAATGCTGTTGCTAGGGGATGCAATTCTCTTGGGTGTAACTATTACTAACCCTGTAGCAAAAGGAACAGGGGTTTGGATTGAATCGGCAACATCTAGAGCAGCTAATAATACCTTCTTTAAGTGCGGACGGGAAGGTGTGTTTGTCACAGGTACGGCTAAACCCGTAATTGTGGATAATGTGTTTGTGCAAAATGCTGCTAGTGGCTTAATGATGGCGCGTAATAGCAAAGGAGAAGTGCTGCGGAATGTATTTCAAAAAAATCCTTTGGGTATAGCAATTAGTGATTTTGCTGCTCCTTTGTTAGCCAGTAACACAATATCAGACAACCGTTCAGCGATCGCGCTTTCTCGCAACGCTAGGCCTGTACTGCGTCATAATTTGATTACCAAAAATACCCAAGGGGGAATGTTGGTAAATGGCAGCGCAGTCCCTGACTTAGGTAGTAGCCAAGATGCGGCTGGCAACATTTTTCGTGATAATGGCGACTTTGATTTACACAATACTACATCACAGCAGCTAGTTTCAGTAGGTAACCAGTTGAATCCGACTCAGGTGAAGGGAAGAGTAGATTTTATCGTGGCTCAAGAAGATCATCCCAGACCAATTTCCGGTAAAACTAGTTTTTCTGACCTGGCTGGACATTGGGCTGTGGATTTTGTCGAAGCGTTAGTAAGTAAAGGTGCAATTAGCGGCTTTCCCGATGGCACTTTTAAACCAGATGCGCCCATCACTCGCGCTCAATACGCTGCTGTGATTGCCAAGACTTTTCAGTTACCTGTTATCAATAAAAATAGTAAATTTACGGATGTAAAGCCAGATTTCTGGGCAGCATCAGCCATTTTTAAAACTGCGGAAATGGGCTTTATTAGTGGCTTTCCCGATGGGACATTTCGCGCCGGGCAAAATTTGACGAAGGTGCAAGCCATAGTATCTATTGTGAATGGATTACAGCTAACGGGCGGCAATCCCCATGTATTAAATGTATACCGCGATCGCGCGCAAATTCCTAGTTATGCCATTAATGCTGTGGCAATTGCCACCCAAAAACTGCTGGTGGTAAATTATCCCCAACCCGAACAACTAGAACCTCTGCGAGATATTACTCGCGCTGAAGTAGCAGCATTAATTTATCAAGCATTAGTAGCTGCTAGCCAAGAAAAAGCGATCGCCTCACCCTACATTATCAGTCCCGATGTCGATATTCCCTCGTTTGTCGATATTATGGGGCATTGGGCAGAACCATTTATTCGGGGATTAGCCAGCATGAATTTAACTCATGGTTTCGCTGATGGCAGCTACCAGCCAAATAAACCCATGACTCGCGCCCAATATGCGGCTTTAGTAGCCGTGGCTTTTAATCCCACTGCCAAACGTCCAGCACCCGACTTTACAGACGTACCCAAGGATTTTTGGGCTTATAACGCCTTACAAATCGCCGCTAGCGGTGGCTTTGTCAGTGGATTTGGCGATCGCACTTTCCGCCCTGATCAAAATGTGCAAAAGTTACAAGTGATTGTTTCTTTAGTTAACGGACTTGCTTTATCAACATCTGATCACAACACTGCACTCACCTACAGAGATAGTCACACCATTCCCGATTACGCCCGTCAGGCAGTTGTAACTGCTACGCAACAAAGAATTGTTGTAAATTATCCAGATCCTCAACAACTTTTGCCTACGCGAGAAGCAACCCGCGCCGAAGTTGCGGCCATGGTCTATCAAGCACTAGTTGCTATCCAACGAACACCAACTATTAATTCACCCTATATTGTTTCGACAGTCAGCAATTGACCAAGTAAAATGAAAAACACTGCTTATCAACCTGGAAACTCTTGGTAACCAATCCTATAGCTAAAAACACGTTAGGCTATGAGCGTTGGGTAGGTAATTTATACCCAACGCCTGAAGCCAATAGTCCCATGTTAACAACAGCCTCGCAAACATCTGCCGACTTGGCAACCGCTCTATTAATTCACTACAGTTTTGACCTCAGTGGGTATACCGCCAGTGAGTTAGTTGACCGTTGGCAAACCCAATACCCAATTAATTGGCTGCACCTGGCAGTAGTTGAGGCACTGTATCAAGGTCGCTATAAAGGAATTTCAGTACAGCAAATCTTAGCATTTTGGCAACGACGAGGCCAGGCGATTTATCATTTCAATATGGAATTTGAACGCTTGATTTGTAGTAAATTTCCCGAAAGTTTAACCGAACTAGCAGCACCAGTACTTCCTTCTATCAAGCAACGAATCATCGACCAGCCAGTCACAAATTCTCCATCATCACCAGTGACAGCAGATTCTGCACCTGTTGAGGTGGATCATGGATATGGTCATCAAACTGCGACCTTAGAAATGACAAATGCAGAAACAGAAACGTCGGTAGAAAATATTTTAGCGTCTTCAACTCTCAATCCCGTTGCCTCTGCTGCTAAAACAAAGCTGAACTTACAAGGTAATCTTCCGAGACATTCCCCATCACCAAAACCTCACAAACAGCCAAAACTACTGCCACCATCTGCCAATCATCCCCCAATTGGGCAATTTACACCAGCAACAAGCGATCGCTCTGATTCATTCACCTCAAAGCTCAAAGCCATGTCCAGCGAAAAGCCACAACAGGTCTACCTCCAAGAAGAATTCGATGCTCAAAGTAACTCAGAAATTTATTAAGAAATTGAGATTTAATATTATTTACTAATGCTAAACAAAATTTGTATAAGTCATTTCAAAAGTTTGGCTTTTGCAGAGACAACTGCTGAAAATAGAATTTGAGTATATTTAATCTGGTTTTTAGACTGATAATATTTATCTTGATTAAACTTTAATTTCAAAATATTGATTACATAAACACCTTCTTGCTATAATAAATATTGCAGATAGAGTAAAATCCTTTTGTAGAGCTTAACATTCCGATGAAGAATAATCACACTAATCCTCTTGTAGGCAGAATGGCTCAATGGTTTAATAAACCTGACCAAAAGGCTAATGAAGAAGAGTGCTTAAAAAAAGCACATTCTGCTAAAGAAGAGGTAAGTCATATCTTAGAGGGGCAAAGAGAACTTCAAGCCATAGGCATAGCTACTTGCGGTCGAGGTTATTCCATTGAAGTTAATCTTTCTTCACCTTTACCGAAAGAAGTTGCTAGAAAGCTGCCTAAAAAAGTTGAAGGAGTACCTGTAAACACCGAAATTGTAGGATCACTTATAATTTAGCACAGCATGAATTCCGCTCAAAGTTTTAATATACGCCTTTTATTAAAAAGCCTGGAGTTCATCCAGGCTTTATGCTATGAGTTTTTTTAAACTTTTACTCATCTTCAATCCTTCTAAAATAAGTAGAAAGTTTAATAACATAAAAGTTCGTAGTCAGTGGCTCTAGCCCTTTAAAACCTTGCAAGAAAGCGATAAATCGCTCACTACGAACCAAAATTAATCTTACATTTAGTTAAGGAAGTGCTTTTTTACGTCAGAGAATAAAAAACGAATTTTTTATAAAGAATACTTATAAGTAATTTAACACATAAATAATATATGGGAATATACTGAAAATATGTAAAATTTAAGGAAATAAGTTAAAATTCCTGATTTATTGAGACTTCAGCTAGTTTAGTTCTGCCGAGGTCTGATTAGCTTAATTGAATAATGTCTATGTTAAGCATGTATAAATCTCATGAAAATAATGCATTTAAAGAGGCTGTAAAGCTCAGAAATGAAGCTAGTAGCATTTTATGGGACAGTTTAGAGCGTGCATACCCTTTTTCTGCACCTGCTGATGAAAATAGAGATTCATTTCATGTGCCAGTTTTAGGAATTCGCCAAAGTAGCGAGCAAGATTATCAGATTGCTGTACACATAGCAGAAGAGCGTGATAGAAAGATTATTGCTCCGATTTTTAGCAAGATTCCTGAAGAACGCATAGATATTCAAGTTACAGGCCCTGTATTACCTTATGGTTGCCAGGTGTGTTTTGGTGCGGCGATATCTCACTGTGATCCTATTGCTGCTCAACAATTTGTAGGAACATTAGGTTGTTTTGTCAAAAAGCGTGGACACTCAGACTTATTCATATTAAGTAATAATCATGTTCTAGCCAATTTGAATAAAGGGCAACGGGGAAAGGATGCCGTTTTTCTTCATGAGCTAGCCACGCAAGAGGAATATCAGGCAGATAGAGAATTCAGACAAACCAATTCACTTTTTCAAACAAATAAGTTTTTACAGAAATTGCTATCCTTACTACCTCCCAGATTCTTAACTTTTCCTGCTAGTGATCAGGCAACTTTTAAGGGAGAAACTAAGAATACTATTAATGACATAGGTATTTTAATTGACTTTATTGACCTTAAGGCTAACAGTACTAATTTAGTTGATGCAGCTATTGCCAAAATTAATGATTTATCTTTAGTAAAATTAAATGAAATCCAGGGGGTAGGCCAGCTCAAAGGACATCACAATAAAGATCATATAAACAAAGTATCAAAAGACCTACAATTTACTAAGATAGGACGTAGAACTGGGCAAACATGGGGAAAAATAGTGCTTATGAATGCCGATCTCTCCTTAAACTATGATGAAAATTTATTAGGTTGCCGATTTCCTGACATCATTGCATTTGAAGGCATAGGCAATAAACCGTTTAGTCTTAAGGGAGACAGTGGTTCACTAATTATAGATGAAAATGGTTATGCCCTAGCTCTCCTAATTGCAGGTACTCTTAAAGGAGGGAAAAATGGTCTAGGAATTACTTATGGTATTCCCATTAGTACAGTCTTAAGTGAGATGGATGTTGATTTAGTACTAGATAATGGAATGCCGCAAATTTTTTAGAGACATCCACTGTTCGTAAAACCCAGACACCAAAAAACTTTTCAGCCTGTTTTCTACATATCAACCTTCAATAATAGGCACTATAAATGTAAAACTGGGAAGCAGTAATGCTCCATAGTAATGCCTATACCAATCTAAATTTTCAAAAATTCCCCCTAATGCAAATACCCAAACAACAAATGCCAAAGTAGAAATCAGTAATTGTATTTTCTTCCTAACCTTAGTAACACGCCATAGGTAGATTGGTGTACAAATAATTAATAATATAAAAATAATCCATAGCAGAGTCTGGATCGATTGCTGGTCTGCTACAGAAGATTTCAAAATATTATCAAGTGTAAAATACAAAGCTACAACTTCAGTAGGAATATATTTAAGTAACTTGGATTGATAATCATCTCTTTCTGGAATTGATGGGTTGTCAATAGCTCCTGCATATGGTTCAACACTCTTTTGGATATTTTGAATATCTCGCTTTGTGATCACCTCTCGTTTCATATAAACCTCTGATTCAATAGTTACTTATTCGGATTTATTGGGCCTTAGCAGAGTTAGGAAAAATTATTTTGGGTAAGCGCCGCACATTCTTCGTGCAGGTTAGCTTATCTCCTGTGATTCTCTAAGAGAGATAAGCCAACTTTTTCTTGATCAATTCAACGGCTCAATGATAGTTTTTAAACCATTGCTAGTGAGTACTTTCAGCATTTCATCAGCATTATAGCGATCGCTAAAAACACCCACTTGCATAACTCTGCGACCTTGCCAGATGGTAGCAAATGCACCAGGGGCTAAGGTTCGCACCATGTCTCGTTCCCGATCAGTTGCGACATTAACTACCACGCGGTAGCGCACACCCTGCTGAACTCTTGCAGTATGAGTTGGTGGTACTGGCGCTTTTTGCATGTTGCGAGTGTTTCCCGAGGGCATATTGGTATTGGCAGCTGGTAAGAGTACTGATTCACCAAAGGGAGGGTCTGCTGCTGTGGGCAATGATTGCTCTTGATTTAGTCCTCCAGGCGGTAATTGGGGGGCAACAAACTCAATTGTGTTGGGATTAATCCGGACATAATTTAGTTGTGGTAGATTCGGCCGCTCAGCTGGCAATGCAGTCACCCTTCCGCCAGCAGCGACTTGATTATCTTCTCTAGCTGCCAAACTGCTGGGAACAGGAAACCCAGCAGCCCTAGAGGTGGTTGGTTTTTGTGGTGTATCGGCTAGTTGTCCTCGAACTACAGGCTGATTAGTACTGGATACTCCGGGCGCAGAGAAGGTGATTTCTCCATTGGCGGGAATTTCCGAGATCACACTATTGGGTATTGAGTTATTAGCTATGGGGGCTGCTTGGGGGTTGAAATCTACCTGACCAGCGATGCGATTTTTAGCTAAGGTATTACCAAAAGCAAAAATCATTTGCTTGGCAGCACTGGCATTAATGTCATAGCGAGTATTATTAACAAATTCATTACCGCCTGGTTCAGCTGCATTACCCAAATCTGGCATTGCTTGGGCGATCGCTACTAAACCATCTTCTTGACTACCTTGAATTAAATTATTGCGTAAAATTGGGCGAGCTTTGGCTTGGACTAAAATCCCAGACCGATTTTGCTGAATTTGATTACTAACTACAATAGGCGCGGCATTTTGAGTAACATTAATGCCAAAGCCCGTTTGTTCAAAGACATTTTCCCGCACTTCGGGCTGGGAATTACCGCCAATGGTGATGCCATTTGCCCCATTGCGATGAAAATGGTTTTTGCTGATTATCGGCGCACTGTTGCCAGCTATGGAAATTCCATCTTGAGTACTACCAGTAAATGTGTTTTCCGTGATAACTGGATTACTCGATTCAATCCACAAACCATAACCACGGGGATTGGGGTTTGTTACTGTCACCCCAGTTAACGCTGCTTGGTTTGCCCCAATGATGGTGACGTTTTGACCGCCAAAACTGCGACTGAGGTATCCACCACCTCCTTGAATTGTTATCCCCTGTCCTTTGGTGCGAGTATCACCTTGAATGGAAACACCCTGTTTGAGTGCTAGGGGAAATACCTCTCCAGTTTCCGCACTATAAGTGCCTGGGAAGAGCATAATTACTGTATTAGGTGCGGCTACTTGCAAAGCTTGGGTAATCGTCTTCAAAGGAGCGCCTTCACTACCATTACCCGTTGTGTCATCGGCGACACTTGGGTTGACAAATAACACGTTAACCTGAGACGCTTTTCTCTCAGCCATTTGATGGGTTACGGATGGCATTTGAGCCATAACGCTGCCAAGGCTTATACTTATTAATGTTGTACTTGCCACTCCCAGGCAAAGCGTGAATGAAAATATAGAACCTTGGGAAATTAGCTTTAGTCGCTGGATATCTGCTTTCAGATGTTTAGAACATACAATGGGGTGAATCAACTTTGTACCACTCCTTATAAGTAAAAATAAAGTTCTAACTTACAAACACCAAAAGTTAGTACCGCTAAATAGAGTTGAAAGTTTATTTGTGAGGTGCAATTTACAAAATAGCGTTAATTCTGGGATTAAGGCGTAAAATTGTAAAACTTCGTCATTCACAGTATTTCTCGCTTTACTTTGTCTAGTTTACCCATCAAATATGTCTTGATATTGTTGAGTTGTGCAATTTTGTCTTGCATTATTTGCATTTTTCGTCCTGGAGAAATTCACCATCTTGCCACGCGTTAATTCCTTGCTTGATCTCGCAGAGAGTAAAACCCAAGGCTTTTGTTTGAGTAATTAGGAGAAGCCGTTCTTTTGGAAGCGTGGGTATTGTGTTGTCAGTGCTGGTGGTATATCTTAGATACCCTTAAGCAATACATTGAGGAGCAGGGCTTTGAAGATTTTCGGTGAGAATCAACGTTGTTCAAGCCAGGCAATCAGCAAGATCCAATCAGCCCCTGTTGTCGCTATCCTATAAAAGTAAATCATTTCCTGATCGCAGCAATGGTTGCTTTACCCAATCACATTTTAATGAGTGCAGAGGAATATCTGATTTGGGAACCCACCC
This sequence comes from Nostocales cyanobacterium LEGE 11386, assembly GCA_015207155.1. Lineage (GTDB taxonomy): Bacteria > Cyanobacteriota > Cyanobacteriia > Cyanobacteriales > Nostocaceae > LEGE-11386. Next base: position 45,751 of record JADEXK010000007.1, read on the forward strand.
AAGAGCAACGCTACGAGTATTGGGATGGTGAAGTTGTAGCAATGAGCGGTGGTACACGCAACCATAATCGGGTTTCTCTCAATTTCTCGAAGCTCTTAGATGATGCCCTAGCCGATCGCTCCTGTAAAGTATACATTGTAGATGTGAAGGTGCAGGTAGAACTGGGGCAAAAGTATTTTTATCCAGATGTGGTGGTAACTTTCGATCAGCGCGATCGCGATCCACAATTAGTGCAATTTCCCTGCTTAATTATCGAAGTGCTATCACCTGCAACAGAAGCAGCCGATAGGGGGAAGAAGTTTGCCAAATATCGCCAATCTCCAACCTTGCAAGAATATGTTTTAGTACAAGTAAATCAACCAAGTGTGGAAGTGTTTCGGCGCAACGAACAGGGAAAATGGGTGCTATCGGAGTATAATTTGGGCGATATATTACTACTCGAATCAGTGAATGTAGAAATAGCGCTCGCAGACTTGTACCAACAAGTGCAGTGGGAAACTGAAACCACCGAAAATTAAATAATGTACACCTTTACCACAAAGGTTAAGAACATGGGCATCAATCATCGTAGTTTTCACATGCTTGTGTCCTAATAATTCTTGGACTGTGCGGACATCATCACCATTTGGCAGGAAATGCGTAGCAAAACTGTAGCAACAATATAATATGAAAACGCATTTTTTTAGCTATTTTGGCCGCTCCCATAGCTTCTTTTAATGCTTTTTGTAAACCAATTTTATGAAGGTTTTGATTCCAGCCATGCCATTATCCCTGGACAAAATTGAGAAGACAATAGAAATAGTTGAACGTCTTGTTGACCCATCAAGTGAGCGCTACGGACGTTTACTCAACTGGCAGAATCTACCTGATCCATTCTGGCACTATGGAATTGGTCTTTCTGAAACACACATTTTTGATACAGGTCAAGGGTTGTGTGCATTTGAGAAGAAGCAGGCAAAATTTGTTATTGGTATTGACGACATAGCTTTTGAACCAGAACAAACCATTGAGCGGTTAAAACAAGCCCTTCGTGTTTTTTATAATTGGGAGTACACTTTCACTGGCTGGAATTGTGAACATTTAAGTCGATTAATTGCAACTGACCAGCCAAGATGTTACCAAAGCAGTTTTCTGTGGTGGTTGTGTAATATGTCTCCAGAAGGTGATCACAAAACTGCACATCAAATATTTCGGGATTATTTAAGAAGGGTTGATCCTAGTCTTGTAAGATAGTCATAATGCGTTTCTGTATGTATCTATCGAATCCTTTTCACTGTTTTGGATAATCAAGACGCATCAACGGTTCGTATTCTTCATATCCGACACGCATCACAGCAAACACTTGGTGAAGAACCAAAGGAACCCAATGCAACCTAACAAATCGTTATGTAATCTACTGGCGTGGCAAGGCTACAATGTTGCAAAAACATAATGATTGTAGGGTAGGCTTCTAACCCGCCCAGAACAGGCAAGATGCCTGTTCCACAAGAAAAACATAATGAACTATTTTAGGTTTGCCAGTCCACTACATATTGACCAATTGGCTATTTTAAAGACAAAGTAATTAATAAAGATAGTGGAGCGTAGGGAGTAAGGGGAAAGTAACTTTTCCAATACCCGATACCCAATCTCCCATAACTTGTACATTAACGATGCGAAGCACATTGCAAATATGAAAGAGGCGGGCTTTTATGATGAAAGCACTAATAAGGTGGTTGTAATGGTCGAGCCATACAGCCAAAAAGCGCAAATACAGCAAGTTGTTTACCGCATTTTAGACGCCAATTTAGACCGCGCTCGTGAAGGTTTACGGATTATTGAAGAATGGTGTCGCTTTGGGTTAAATAACGCTCAGTTGGTTGGGGAATGCAAGTACTTACGACAAGAGTTAGCTCACTGGCATACGGCTGAACTAAGGGCGGCGCGAGATACACCAGGTGATCCCGGCACTGAGTTGAGCCATCCCCAGGAAGAGCAACGCTCTAATATAAAATCACTATTACAAGCGAACTTTTGCCGTGTCCAAGAAGCACTGCGGGTGTTGGAAGAATATGGCAAGCTTTATCACCCAAATATGGGTAGAGCATTTAAACAGATGCGTTATCGAGTTTACACCCTAGAAAGTAGTTTAATGGGTTACCAGCGCCATCAACTGCTGTGGCGATCGCACTTATATCTTGTCACCTCTCCCTCAGAAACTTTGTTGACAACTGTGGAAGCTGCTCTCAAAGGTGGATTAACTCTGGTGCAATACCGCGATAAAATGGCTGATGACACTTTGCGTATAGAACAAGCCACAAAACTAAAACAACTATGCCATGCCTACGGCGCTCTGTTTATCGTTAATGACCGAGTGGATTTAGCTTTGGCGGTGGATGCGGATGGGGTGCATCTGGGACAGCAAGATCTGCCTATTGCTGCGGCTAGACAAATACTTGGGCCTCAACGTTTGATTGGTCGTTCCACCACAAATTCTGAAGAGATGCAAAAGGCCATTGCTGAAGGTGCAGATTATATAGGTGTAGGGCCAGTTTATGAAACTCCCACTAAAGCAGATAAGCCTGCTGCTGGTTTAGAATATGTCAGCTACGCCGCCGAAACTAGCTCAATTCCTTGGTTTGCGATTGGGGGTATAGATGCCAATAATATCAATGATGTGATTGATGCCGGCGCAAAACGTGTGGCGGTGGTACGAGCTATCATCCAAGCTGAACAGCCTACCTTGGTGACACAATATTTACTCTCCCAACTCAATCGCGTCAAACCAGAACCTTAATAATAATTCCTGACTCAGCACTCAGCACTCAGCACTCAGAAAAGCACTCAGCACTCAGCACTCAGCACTTAGAAAAGCACTCAGCACTCAGCACTCAGCACTTGCAATGTCTAATCAGATTACCCTCCAGGTAAATGGGGAAACGCATAACTGCTCGTCCCAAACCCCTTTACCAGATTTACTTCAGCAGTTAGGTTTTAATCCTCGCTTGGTAGCTGTGGAATATAATGGTGAAATTTTACACCGTCAGTTTTGGTCGCAAACAACAGTGCAACCAGGCGATCACTTAGAAATAGTTACCATTGTCGGTGGTGGCTAATTTAATAAGCCGTTGGGGAGAGGTTCAGATATGTAAAGCGATCGGTGAAGGGTTTTGCGCCTAGCTAATTCTTTACCTTTGCGACCGAGTTGTTCACGTAACTGCTGGTCTGTACACAATCGTTTAAAAGCTTGAAAAACTTCGTAGCCAGATTTGGGATTCACCAGGATGCCATTTTCTTCATGGCGAACTATATCTATGACAGAGCCTAAACGCGAAGCAATCACAGGCTTACCGAAGTAACTTGCTTCTAAGTTGACGATACTCAAACTCTGCAAACGACTAGCTTTGGTGTTTAACAAGTTGAGCATGGCAAATATATCACAGGCTGCATAATAGCCAGCTAACTCGCACTCAGGTACATATCCAGCAAAGTGTACCCGCTTGTCTACCCGCAGGCGCTGCGCTAAGGATTTCAATTCGGGTTCACATGAACCCTGGCCACAAAGTATGTAGTGAACATCAACTCCAATAGTTAATAGTAGTGGTAAGTTCTCAATCACGCGGTCAAAGCCTTTATATTTTACTAGCTTTCCCACTGAAAGAATCACTACTGCTGTTTCTGGAATATTGTACGTCTGGCGCACACGCCCACGTAAATCATCGAGATTACCTTGATTCTTGCCAACACCAAATTTTTCTGGTCTGACCACAGGTTGAATGACATGGGTAGGGGTTTCTAAGCGGAAAATATTTCTCAGGTAATCTTGTGTGACGTAACTGTTACAAACAATTCCTGCGGCGCGTGTCAGTGTCAATTTAAAGAGCGATCGCCACACGGGGTTGTGTAAAGTATCAAGAATATCGCTACCATGCAGATAGATAAAAAAGCGGATGGGTAAGATATAGCTCAATAACAACAGCGCCGGAAACTCGTAACTGTGTCCCCATTCAATATAACGGTAATGATAGCGAAAATACAGTTTGATTGCTAAAACGAATGAGCAAATCAAATTGAAAATAGGCTGCAAAAAACTCCCGATAAAACTACCCAGCCAGTACCTAGGATTTGGCCAGCGATATATAGGAAACTGTTGAGCTTGATCAAATACTTTATCACCTGTACAACCAGCCGCTAGCACAACTACCCGTTCCGGATCTTGAAGACAGCGATTATAGAGATATTCCCCAATTGCAGCTTTTTTTGGGAGAAAGAGACGGGATATTACAAGAATTTCCGGGGATGCTGTTGTATCTCTAATTTTTGCTGCTAATTGTGAGATATGTTCCATGTTAATTTTGCTAAAGTTAACTTAAGTAATCTGTAATTTTTAAGACTAAAATCTAGGTGTGTAGTTAGGGATAATTAATTTTTAGTAATTTGAATTATCAAAAGATATGGGTAGATCTCTTTCCCTACACCTTGTTTTTGACTCTGCTGTAGCTAAAGCAAGAAAGTCAAATGATTTCATTGGGGAATTTTTTGGCTCTGGATCTTATTTTCCCCGTTTTGTTTATGTTAGCTAACAACTATGCTCGAAAAATCAGGAATTTACAGATTTTTGTGAGGAATTTTCACAAACCGTAATTAATGCAGATAAGACAGAGATATGTGTAGTCATGACTGTTACTCTGTAGTACATAACTTTTAAAATCATAGTTCTCCATCTTTGTTTGAGCAAATGCATTACAAATATCTCAAGAATATTTTAGAACATTAAATATGGAGTTTTTCTTATTATTTCTGTGAAGTGTTGGTTAATTATATTAGTAATTGATGAATTCTCAAATATGTAAGAATTCATGTAAATAAAAATCAATAAATAATTAAAATTCGTCAATTATAGCTAAATTTATTAATAATAAACTGCTATGCAAGTTACTAAACTCAGCTATCAATAGACTATCCTAAATAACCGTGGATGTTATGCCAAAATGCCAAACCGCTCATGAGAGTTGCATCAGGATCTGATAGATGAAATTAGATGACCAAATTGCATTGTGCTAGCATATCAAGCAAGTTGCCACTCCACATTATGTTCGGCTGTGGATGATATTGGTAGATGTAGGATGCTCCTATATACAGATAATGATAACTGAAATATCTCCAAGCATCAGCTGCAATGATCGCGATCGCTGGCAAAAAACCAAGTTAAAAAAATCACTAATATTTAAATCGCCTATGTACTAAAACTTTTACCCCAAGATAAATTTATTAAGTATAGCCGTAGTCACATAGATTAGGACATTATTAAATTGATTGCTCAAAGCACTGAAGCCACTGGGTTTATACTCAGCACTTTGCTCTATCTTGAGACAGAAATCATTAATTGATTTTAAAGTTCCCACAATAGGCCACATGTTTTGAGGTACGGTTATCTACTACAGAAATCCCTCCTCCGCTTCCTGTCTAAACAAGATAAGACGCGGTAAATTAAAGATGTAGCCGAAAAAAAATGAATGTAACAGCTACTCAGTAATTTGTTACAGGCTGGCTGCAATGATGCCAGCATAAGATTCCTGCCAGCCTAGGAAGCAATCATAAGCAATACATTTTCCCACGCCTGTGTTATGCGTAAAAAACTACAACAAACCATCAAACCGCTTTTCAAAATTTTCTTAGTTTTCAGCTTAGTGTTAGCTTTAGCACTTGGTAATGCTGATGCAGCTGCCGCCCGTGGAAGTGGTGGTCGCATCGGCGGTGGTTCCTTTAGAGTACCTTCTAGCCGCACCTACACACCGCGCACTTACGCACGTCCTGGTGGCGGAGGATACTATCCTGGTGGTGGTGGCTTTGGCTTTCCGTTCCTAATTCCCTTCTGGGGTATTGGCGGAGGGTTTGGCGGTATATTTACCATCTTAATTTTCTTGGCGATCGCTAACTTCTTAGTGCAAACTTTCCGCCGTGTGAGCAATGGCGAAGGTGAAGAAGTAGGCTACAGCAGCAACCCTCCTGTATCTGTAACTCGTTTGCAAGTTGGCTTGTTAGCACAAGCCCGTGGTTTGCAAAATGAACTTAACCAAATAGCTGAATCTGCTGATACCAACTCTCCAGAGGGAAGAGCGCAAGTTTTACAAGAGGCTAGTTTAGCTTTGCTCCGCCATCCAGAATACTGGGTTTATGCAGGTGGTGGTACACAACAAGCTAAATTAAATTCAGCTGAAAGTCAGTTTAATCGTTTGTCACTGGCGGAACGCAGCAAGTTTAGCGAAGAAACTCTGTCTAACGTCAATAACCAACTCAGAGCCGCCTTGAATAAAGATAGTTTACCGCCTGTCGGTGAACTCGATAATCCAACCCGCCTCATTAGTGAAGGCCCTGGAGAATACCTGATTGTCACCTTGTTAGCTGCGACATTAGGTAAATTTGAAACCCCAGAAATCAACAGCGCTGATGACTTGCGTCAAGCCTTGCGGCGAATTGGTAGCTTACCCAGTGACCAACTTCTAGCGATTGAAGTTCTTTGGACTCCCCAAGCTGAAGGTGATACTCTGACATCGGATGATGTTTTGGCAGAGTATCCAGATTTGAAACTGGTTTAATCGTTGGAAACTCCCCAGGAATAAAATTCTGGGGAGTTTCCATAAAGTTTGTTTAATTTACAAGTGTAATTAAAAATTCTCCATTAAAAATTTAAAAAATATGACATTTTAATTTTCAATTTTGAATTCTTAATTTTATTCAACTTCGTTAAAAAGATGTTCTTCTAACAACGGTTGCACTTTCCTAAATTCTTCTGGAGAAAGTAATACAGGTTGACCTGTTGTTGATATTCGGGCAAAAAACAGCAATGGATCGAGGGGTGTATAAATTGCGTACTCTTGATCTTCATGATAAAAGCTAGCAAGTAACTGCAATTGTTCTGGTTCTAAATCTGCCTCTTCATCTTCAATTTCTAAGGTGAAAAGTTCTGATTCATCAACTGCTGGTAAATCACCCGCCACTGTCAGAGCATAAGCAGTGTTTTTTACTATCAAGTTCTGTTCAGCTAAGACAGCTTGAGCAGTGCCAAAAATTTGGTTAATGATGGCATCATCATCTACCAGAACCGCCTCTTCTTCCTCTTCTTCACCTTGCCAAGCAAAAATTTCTATAGGTGAGTCTACAGGAAGCAATAAAACATATTCTTGTCCATCTACCGAGAGCGAATGCTCAACATAACATTCGAGGGTTCGCCCTGTGTCATCGGTCAGAGTGATGGAACTTGCTTGAGCATGATCATTGTCTTCAGGAAATGGAGAGGAAAACATAGCCGAGGTGTAAAAATTTATAAATACCAGCAGATGTAAAAATGTCTTGACTGTTTCGTGATCAATGTTATGTCAAAAAAATAGCTTTAGACCTAGATACAAATGTTGGTTATTAGCTTTCAGAATATCATGTTCAAAGGTATCAATACTCTAAGGCTAGCACCGAACTGGGGAAATTGGCGCGCCTAGTATCCAACCATTGTTGCAAAATTAAAGATGCTGCCTTACGGTCAATTAAACCTTTGTGACGTGATGGGGAGCGATTTTCAGCTATGAGCATTTGCTCTGCTTGAAATGAAGTTAATCGCTCATCGACATATTCCATAGGTAATTGGAGTGCCTTTGCTAGTCTTTTGGCAAATTTTTGTACTTGACGAGCCTGGAATCCCAAAGAACCATCCATGGAATAAGGTAAACCAATCACCAGGAGTTGCACCTGACGCTCATTCACAATATTTTGGATTTGCTCAACATCGCGAGCAAATGATGTCCGCTCAACAGTGGTGATACCTGTGGCAATTAACCCCGTGCGATCGCACCCTGCTACACCAATCCGCTTGCGACCAACATCTAATCCCAATGCGGAAATTAATGGTTGTGGTGGCTCTTGGGGTATCAAACTATTTCTCCTGGTGTGTATCTGTTGATTCGGGAAGGGGCGATGGTTCTATATTACAGTTTTTGCACTTAAACGCCATAGGTTCTGACTTCGTTGGTACTGACCTTTCTGAGGTTGGTTGCGGCCTTGGTCTTACCCATGACATCCCACCTGGTATTGGTTTACGCGCTGGTTGCAAACCTTGCAGTACCTCAGTCCACTGAATTCCCTCTAAGGAAACAAATTTAGATTCCCGGAGCTTATGCCAAACAGAACGAGACATAATCAGTGTATGTTCTATGCGCTTTGCTCCAATGCGCTCTAGATACTCTTCTCTTTCTGCTTGGTAGTCTGAGGAAGCTAATTGTAAGCCTTGCTGGGGAAAATCCTGAGCAATGCGGGCTAATTGAGAAAGTAACTCTGGATACAGCCAAGTATAAGCAGGGTGAACTGTCAAGGTGGCGACATGAGGAGTTTCACCTTTGCGGTCAAGTTGTACCTGAAAATAGCCAATTGCGGCTTTGCGTTGGGGTTCAAATACATAGCCACTGACGACCTCTGTTTTCGTTACCCATTGCTTGACAGCATCAGTCAAAACGCCAAACAAGCTGGTTTTAAAGTCGCGGGTGTTGCGATCAAACACCTGACGCACCAAAGGTGGCATGGATGCCGTATCTAGTTGATAAAGTAACTGAGCATCGGCGTTACTCACCGGTAGTAAATTAGGTAAGTCAGGTTCCGCTTGTGCCAATTCAGCTAGCAATTCTGGTTCAATTTCCCAGTAAGTCATTTCGGCCAGGCGCTGAAATCCATTTTGCCGATACAGTGCCAGCGCCTCTTTATCATTCACGTTGACTTCTAATAACCAAGTGCGCGCTTCCAAAATCGACTCGAAGCAATGGCGCAAGAGTTGAGAACCAATTCCTTGCTTCTCAACTGCACGATCCAGAATCACCCGATCAATCCGCCAAGTACTGCGTGTACGGTTAAACGGTGACACTTGAATCATGCCTAGTAGTATTCGCCCTTGCTCGGCTACGTAGGCACAGAAACGATATTGTAGTGGGTTAGGAAACCAACTCAAAAATTTGAGCAACCCATACCAACGGCGTAGCCATTGCATCTGGTTAAGGGCAGAGTTGGCTTCTTTAGGGGTTAGGGTGGTAAATGAGTCTTGAGTTATTTGCTCTATTCCGTCCAGATCCCGGTATTGGACTGGCCGGATGACAACGCTGAGGTTTCGAGGAATTAATGAAGTCATTTTGATTCGAGCTGCCATTTAGCCTTAACTTACTGGGTCTGTTGGAACTGCTGCAATAATCTTAACGGCTTTCCGCCTTTGGCTACTGCTTCCAAAGGGTGATTTTTGTCACTAAATACTAAATATAATGTGTAAAAACTAGAAAAAGCAGATTTGATGAGAACACCCTTGGCATAGACCCAACAATATCTGCTTTTATTTTATGGGAATTTTGATGAAAATTTGTATGTATTATAGCCCTTGCCGGGAAATTAGCTTTTCAAAGTTGGCTTGAGTTTGGTGAAGCAACTGTTCGCGACTATCTTCAAGTGTTTGCTTGAGGGGTGGAACCAGATTGCGAGCTTGCAGAGTCATGTGAAGTTGTAGGTGGGCAACATATTCGCTGAAATCTTCATTTGCTACAACTGCGCCCGTTGATAAATTTGATTCCATTGCCACTGTGTTCTCCTTAATCTTAAACCTGTGCTGTTTCTCCACATCATCCAGAACTTATCATGTTGTTTTGCTTAACTTCTTAATTCGCAATGAAGTTTAACGGTTTTTTAACTTAGCAAGTACAGATATGGGCAAAGTAGTGTTTTTCAACACATCACGCAAAGTCAGCGCCAAGTATTGCCATTTATGCGCTACGAATTAATGGTTTAACAATTTGATTTTAACTGCGATCGCTATTTTCTCTGGCAACCGCACCAAGGATCATTCAGGTTAATTTCTGTGCCTCGGTCAAATCTGCAACATCGTACTGTCATTGCCGCACGACCAGAAATATTTAGCCTAGAATTGGTATAAACACTTTTGGCAACTCTGGTGTTGAGAATAAAACCTGGGGATGCCTGAAAACAAACAGCTAACCATCACCCAAAAGTCAGGAGGGTGGTCATGTTCAACAAACTGAAACAACTAAAAGCGATTTTGGCTGATAAAGACTCAGAAAATTTAGGTGATTTTGCTATTCTTAAATCTGAGTTATTCGGTGCCAAATTTTCTCCAGAAGTAGCCTCTAAATTACAAGAAGTCAGGGGATATCATCCTCCCATTGATTTGGAGAAATTAAGCCAATATCCTCAAGGCTCTTTTGGGCGAGAATATGCTGACCACATGAAAGTAAATAGCCTGAAGCCGTTCAACGTCAGTTCTGAGTTAGAGGACGTTGCTAGACGTAATGTATTCGCTTTGCGCTACGTTATTACTCACGATATTTTTCATGTTTTGCTTGGTTTTGATACCAGTTATGCTGGAGAAATTGGTGTTCTTGCTTTTGCCGTTGAGCAAAACTACAGTCCCTCACTAAAAATCGGGTTGTGGATAGCTAAATGGCTTTATCCTATTCTGGCTCCTCAACAATTTAAAGAAATTTTTTCTAATTTGCACAAAGGTAGAAAACTAGGAAGAACTGCCGAATTTCTTTTAAGCTATCGTTTTGAGGAACATTGGGAAGATGCAATTACTGATTTGCGAAAACGTTTATCTTTACCTCCAGTTAAAATAAATTCCTGACTTCTAATTTGTTCGTAGTAAGGACTTTAGTCCTTATTTATAAATACCTTTGAGCAGAGCTTTGTTTACCGCGTAGAGTATCCGTCAGGATAAGAAAGGGCTAGAGCCGCTCACTACAAGCTTTTTGATTTACGTCTTTCAACTTAGGAGCAAAAATTTATGATTACCATCGAAGAAAATTCTCAAAATCAAACTATTCCTAAACTTCCTCCGAAAATTTTCACATCCAAATGGCTGCAAACGATTCGAGGAATAGTTAGTCCTATATCTTTTTTAGAAGAAACACAACGGCGCTATGGTGACATTTTATTATCAGAATTTACTAACTTTCCCCCACAACTAGTTATTAGTAATGTCGCAGCAATCCAGGAAGTTCTTACGGCTGATCCTCAACTGTTTGACTCAGGTTCAGGAAACAATATTATTCAACCTCTTGTAGGAGCTAATTCGTTAATCTTGCTGGATGGCGATCACCACTTCCAACAGCGTAAACTTTTAATGCCTCCCTTCCACGGTGAACGGATGCGAGCTTATGGTCAGCTAATCCGTGATATTACTGGGCAAGTCACTAGTCAATGGACTGTGGGGCAAACTTTTGTAGCTCGTCCTCGTATGCAAGATATTTCCTTGCAAGTGATTTTACGTGCTGTTTTTGGATTAAAAGAAGGTGAACGGTACCAACAAATCAAGGAAATTTTAACTGCGATGTTGGATACTTTTAATTCTCCTTTGAGCGCTGTTTTTTTGTTTTTTAAGTCTTTGCAACGCGATTTAGGTGCTTGGAGTCCTTGGGGAAAGTTTCTCCGACGCAGACAGCAACTTGATGAATTGATTTACCAAGAAATTCGTGAACATCGCAGTCAGCCTGAATCTCTAGGTGAAGATATTCTTAGCTTATTATTATCTGCACGTGATGAAAATGGCCAAGCCATGACTGATTTAGAGTTACGCGATGAGTTAATGACTATGTTATTTGCAGGTCATGAAACGACTGCGATCGCGTTAGCTTGGGCTTTATATTGGGTTCATTATCTCCCGGAAGTGCGGGAAAAACTACTGCAAGAACTCAAGTCTATTGATGTTGTCAATGCAGATCCCACAGTCATTACTCAATTGCCATATTTGAACACTGTTTGCTCAGAAACACTGCGAATTTACCCAGTGGCATTTTTTTGTCTGCCACGTATTCTCAAAGCACCTATGCAATTCATGGGTTACGATTTACCAAAAGGCATGATGCTATCAATATGTATTTATTTGACTCACCATCGCCCAGATATTTATCCAGAACCTGAGCGTTTTCGACCAGAACGTTTCTTAGAAAGGCAGTTTTCTCCCTATGAATTTTTACCCTTTGGTGGTGGAAATCGGCGCTGTATTGGTGCGGCATTTGCTTTATTTGAAATGAAATTAGTTTTGGCAACAATTCTTTCAAGTTACTCTTTAGAGTTGCTAGAAAAAGTTCCTCTCAAACCTGTCCGCCGTGGTATAGTATTTGCCCCAAATGGCGGTGTACGTTTGATGGTGAAGGAGAAGTTTTAGAGGTAGCTATTAGTAGTCTATCTGAGATAATTAAAGGTTTGTCGTTAAAGCTTCAACAGTAGTAACGGCTTGGGCGATCGCCTCCTCGACACTTGCAACAATATAAACATCTTCTGGCGAGATTTTCTGAAAGAAAACTTTGCTGGCTTCATCCTCGTTCAACAAAATTACTGGCTTTTTTGCTTTCAAAGCCAAGGCTATCTCGGAAGCTGTACCTGCACCCATACCGCAAGCAATTACTACATCACTAGTCAGGACATTAATATTATTGCGAGCATTGCCCATGTCTGTAAAAATGGCAATATCCACCGCCTCAGCAATACCATTTTCATGAGTGCTGGGAAGAATGCCAATAGTTAAACCATCCGCAGATTTTGCACCCTGACTGGCTGCATCCATTACCCCGACATTCCTACCACCAGTCAGCAAAATCCATCCTTGTTGGGCGATGAGTTTACCTAATTCATAAGCATTTTGTAAATCATTGGCTGTAGCCTGTTCTCCTGGCCCCATCACCCCAATAATAATTTTCCTCACTATTTCTTAATTACGAATTACAAATTAAGTAGAACGACTTGAAAAAACCAAACTATGTAAAGTAATGTAGATTGTTGAAATTCAGTTCGTAGTCAGGACTTTAGTCCTGATTTGAGAACTAAAGTTCTCACCCTACGGGTTCGTTAGTCGCTCATGGGGGAAACCCCCAAGACCGCGCTAACTCACTACAAACCTTTAATTATTTACCCTGTTCTACTTATTTCTTACCATTTTTCAGCCCAATAGATAATTTCTGCGGCTGAACTATCAATAGCTACACCATAGCTATTGCCATGATTCCACTTGAAGCCGGGTGTACCTTTGTCTTGTGCATCTAATACCAATATTTCGTAGCTAGCTGGAAATGATTCCTCAGGGAAATCACTGGTGTAGAAGAACGTTGTTGGTACACCATTAGGTTGGTTAGCATGGTCGTTTGTGCTACCACCTCTGTATTGATATTTAGCAATATTTCTGTATTGTGAAAGTAACTTTTCTATCTTTTCTGGTGACTGCTGCAACCTGACTTGAAAATAACTGTTACCCTGTGAAGTCCCTGGAAAATAAGCAATACGAGCGTTTTTTGTACCAGATGGTAACTCATGAGGAAAGTGTTTAATCTGGTTATTATTAATCCATAAATGCTTACGTATTTCTGCGTATTTAGTTATATCAGTAATCATTTCTGGCTGACTGCTACTGCTAAAAGCTTTTCTCAGAAAAAAACTTCCTCCGACAACGCCAAGACTGCCCAGAGACAATAAAACTATCATGGCTATTTTGACAAGATGCGATCGCTTCATCGAGTTGGATACAGCTAAATTTCATAGTCATATACCCAACTACTAAACTAAATTCGTAGGATTGCGGATAAGATGCCAGAGAAATTGATAAAAACTTTGTGGATACCGGGAAAATACGGGTTAATTGTAAATCTATTGTGAAGAAAATCAAGATTTACCAGTCGTGATGCGTAAAGCCCCCGTGTTTCTAACCGGGGGATATCAGCCAACAGGATGACTTTAAATTCGGGGGAGTATATCAAAAAGATCCAGCAATCATCCCCGCCAGTAAGATAAAACCAATCCACACATTTTGCCGGAAAATTTCACCATACATAGGGTTGGGTAGGTCTTGATTACTTAATCGTAAACACTGCCAAACCCAGCCAATAGTAGCAATTGCCAGGCTAATCCAAAAGGCCAAATTAAGGTGGATCAAAACACCTAACCAAGCCAGTAAAATAATTGTGCCAACAAAGAAAATGCCAATAGCGACATGGGCGTAATTACCAAAAAATAAGGCACTAGAATTAATGCCAATACGCCGATCATCTTCGCGATCGCTCATGGCATAAACAGTATCAAATCCCAATGTCCACAATACCGTCGCCCCCCACAGTAGCCAAGTTGGTGGGGAGAGGGTTTGGGTTACTCCACTCCAGCTAATCAACACGGCAAAACCCCAAGCAATAGAAAGTACTAGTTGGGGCACCGGAAACACCCGCTTTGCACCTGGATAAAGTATAATTACGGGCACAGCAGCCACAGATAACCAGAAACTAAGCGGGTTAAGATAAAACGCGAGAGCTGCTGCACATGCCAGCGCCACGATCGCCACCACAATCCCGACTTTTATTGAAAGGGCACGGGAAGCAAGGGGGCGATCGCGTGTTCTCTCCACTTCTGGATCAATATCCCTATCCCACAAATCGTTAACTACACACCCGACTGCACTTGTAGCCAGAGTACCCAAGACAATAACAACAACCAAAGGCAAAGGCGGTTTTCCAGAGGCTGCCAAAAATACAGCCCACAGGGCAGGAATCATTAAAATTAATCGTCCTTCTGGTTTGTGCCACCGCAAAAGCCGGATAATGACAAGCCATACAGGTTCCTGGTTGCGTTCTGGCGTACTCAACATAGAAATCAAGTAATAACTTCAGATAGATGAATTAACACATCTTTACATCTATAGAATAACGTTATTTGATATTTGTAAAACTACAGCCTTCAGTGGCAACTTGAGACGTACCTAAATAATCATCTGGAACTGCGTACACCTGAACAAATTAACAAGAGGCTAGAGACTAGAGACTAGTATTTGTTACTCAGCACTCAGCACGGGCTAAACGCCCCGCTTCCGCTAACAGCACTCAGCACTTTTTTAGATAGCCTTTGCACAAAGTCAAACTGAGAATAAATCTTTTGCACATCTACCAGTGCCCAGCACCCCGATACACCAACTTTTACCGTCCTTCCTTCACTGAGAGAAAACTAGATGCTGAATTTAGTTTCAGCTAGCTGGGAGAGTGTTAGTACTCAACCAGTTAAGCAACACCGGATTATTGCTGCCATTGACTTGGGAACAAATTCTCTGCATATGGTAGTAGTAAAAATTGACCCGACGCTACCATCGTTTAGCATTATTGCCAAAGAAAAAGAAACTGTGAGATTAGGCGATCGCCATATCGCCACCGGAGAACTAAAACCAGAGACAATTGACAAGGCCATGGTTGCCCTCAGACGCTTCCAAGAAGTTGCTAAAACTGCCAATGCGGAAACAATTGTGGCTGTAGCGACTAGTGCGGTGCGAGAAGCCCCCAATGGTAGAGATTTTTTGCACAGGGTAGAAGATGAGTTGGGTTTAAGCGTTGACTTGATTTCCGGTCAAGAAGAAGCGCGACGCATCTACCTAGGCGTGCTGTCGGGGATAGAATTTCATAACCAACCTCACATTATTGTCGATATTGGCGGCGGTTCCACAGAATTAATTTTGGGGGATAGTCAAGAAGCGCGTAGTCTCACCAGTACCAAAGTTGGTGCCGTCCGACTCACCAGTGAATTAATTACCACTGACCCCATTAGTGATGCCGAGTTTCAGTACCTGCAAGCCTATACACGCGGTATGCTAGAACGTTCCGTGGAAGAGGTGTTGGCAAACATCCAGTTTGGTGAATCTCCCCGTTTGATCGGCACCTCTGGCACGATTGAAACCCTGGCAATGATCAATGCACGGGAAAATTCAGATACTGTTCCTTCCACCCTCAATGGCTACCAGTTCAGCCTCAAAGACTTGCGAGAGTGGGTAAATCGCTTGCGGAAAATGACGAACTCACAAATAGCTCACATACCCGGTATGCCAGATAAGCGCTCGGAAGTGATATTAGCTGGCGCTGTCATCTTACAGGAAGCCATGACTTTGTTAGGTGTGGAATCAATCACAGTGTGCGGACGTGCCCTCCGGGAGGGCGTGATTGTAGATTGGATGCTAGCCCACGGTTTAATTGAAGATAGACTGCGCTATCAAGGTTCAG
This sequence comes from Nostocales cyanobacterium LEGE 11386, assembly GCA_015207155.1. Lineage (GTDB taxonomy): Bacteria > Cyanobacteriota > Cyanobacteriia > Cyanobacteriales > Nostocaceae > LEGE-11386. The sequence continues at coordinate 61,788 of JADEXK010000007.1, forward strand.
TGCGCCAACGAAGTGTACTGAAACAGGCTCACAAGTACCACATTAATCTAGAACATAGCGATCGCGTGGCCTTATTTGCCCTGAGTTTATTTGACCAAACTCAAGGCCTCCTCCACAACTGGGGTGCAGACGAGCGGCAACTACTGTGGGCAGCTGCAATATTACATAATTGTGGTCATTATGTCAGCCATTCGGCTCACCACAAGCACTCATATTATTTAGTTCGCAATGGCGAATTACTCGGCTATACCGAAACCGAGATCGAAATTATTGCCAATTTAGCGCGTTATCATCGCAAATCACAACCCAAGAAAAAGCACGAAAATTACCGGAATCTGCTCAGTAAAAACCATCGACAAATAGTCAATCAATTGAGTGCTATTTTGCGATTGGCAGTAGCTTTAGATAGGCGACAAATTGGCGCGATCTCCAGAGTACAGTGTGATTATATTCCTGAATATCAGGAATTTAAAATGTTGCTTTTTCCCTGTCGTCCTGATGATGACTGTGCCTTAGAACTTTGGAGTTTAGATTACAAAAAAGGAGTATTTGAGGCTGAATTTAATGTTAAATTAGTGGCAAATTTAAAACAATTTCCTTTTGCCAAAATTTAGTTTCACCAAGAGATTTTGCTGTATTAACGCAGTGTAATGCACCTACCAAGCTAAATTATTCCATCTTGTGGGATGAGCATCCTGCCTGTCCTTAGTAACTAGCAAGCAGGATGCCTGCACCATAAGCAATTGTGGGATATTTTTATCTAGCAGTCAATTTTGCAAGTTGACAATTACTCTGTCTTAGAGGTTAAGATGAACTTCCGCAACCGCGTTTGGTGAAAGCAAAAATAGTTACTTGGGAAATCGAGCCTCTTGAACACCATTAAATGAAATTTGCTGCTATGTATAAAAATAAACCAAATGTAGAGGAACTCCTAGCTTACATAGAAGCTGAAATGGAAGACTATAGTCAACAACTTTATGCAGAACTTGAGACAAATAACGAATTGCTGTCTACTCCCAATATGGAATTTGTAGAACGTCGTGAACTTGGCACAGGTGAGGAATATTACCAGCAAATTGATGCAGAATTTGAAGCCAAGTAACCAAAATAATGGTTAATTTCGTAATAGAGCTTTCGGCAGACTAGGTGCTAGCGGAGCTTATACCTACGGTACACTACGTGTTAGCGGAGCTTTCGCTTGAGCAATACACTTGAGACGTGTAGCTGTTCAGATACAACAATCCTTGAGTTTTTAAACAATATGGTAAGCCAAGACTGGTTAGTGACAGACGATGGCAAGTGTGAAGCCTGGGAAGAATCGGCAGATAATCTAGAATTATCAGCAGGTCAATATCGGCTCTATCGGTTTTTAACAGACCTCGAAGATATTCTCGATAAATTCAAGAGCGATCGCCACCGACTGCAAGCGATTTGTCCCCTAGTCCGTCGCTTATTGACCAGTTCGGATTGGTTGCAAGGTGAATATCTCGAACCAGATCCAGAAACAGGCTGGTCGGTACTCACTCTATATGATGAGCCGAATTTTCCCTTGACTGTGCAGACAGTCGCTTGGTTACCAGGAAGAGTATCACCAATTCATAATCATGCTACCTGGGGAGTTGTCGCACTAATTAATGGAGCAGAAAAAAATACGCTGTGGAGACGGACTGATAATAACGGTGGGATTGAAAAAATCGGGGAGATTATTTTATTTCCAGGAGAAATTATTAGCTTAATGCCAGATGCAATTCATAGTATTGAAGCACTCGGTGATGAACCGACAATTAGCTTCAATTTGTATGGCGAAACAAACTATGAACAACGATTTGAATTCGATCCAGTTACTTGTACTACAAAAAATTTTTGATAGGCAAATAACTAAATCTTATAATAAAATTTCCCTAATAAAGACTAGAATTCATGTGATGATACAGAGATAAAACCAAATCAAGATTTACTTAACTCAAGAACTATCAGAAGAAGTAATATGAACCTTACAAGTGGCGATCGCCGAATTCCTGTGGCTTTGCTCTTACTGCGACTGAGCGTGTTTCTTGTGATGTTGATGTGGACTTTAGACAAATTTGTGAAACCTGACCATGCAGCAGCAGTTTACAAGAATTTTTATTTTATTGATGGACTGACCAATTTACCCATTTACATCATTGGGGCGATTCAGTTAGTAATCATAGTAGGATTTGTAGCAGGTTTCCAAAAGCGGTGGACTTATTTACTCGTGCTGTTTTTCCATTCTGTTTCCACCTTCTCGTCCTTTCGGCAATATTTTGACCCCTTTGAGAATTTGCTATTTTTCGCCGCCTGGCCGATGTTGGCTGCTTGCTTTACTCTTTACTATCTTAGAGATTTAGATACACTCTACACAGTTGATAAAAGCTAGTAAGCTAATGAGCATTTAAGTTGCATAAAACCAGGGCTGAAGCCCTTACTACAAGCGAATTAGTCTGGAAAAATGAATGACAATTAGCTTATTAATGGTTGTATGCCAAAAATAGTATGGACTTATCGTACTTGTGATGGTCAATTAACAGTTTGGTAGAGGGAACTATTAACAACAAATAGGGAACACAAGTAATTTTTCTCGGAGCCGACTACTAATTACGAACCCACATTCCTATATTTCGTAGGTGCTACACCAACTTCTTGCCCATAAATACATGCTCTACAAATTTTGTGTGCCAGTTGCGTAAGTCCTATTAAAGCTAGGAAATTTAAACTTGTGGTTTGAATCGCCAGAATTTTTATTAAGTCTTACTACTTAATAAAATAAAAGTTCTTAGTCAGGACTTTAGTCCTTTAAAACCTTGTAATCAAGCGATAAATCGCTCACTACGAACAAAGGTTTATCTTATATTTAACGTGAGTTCGACAAATATCAAAAACCCCTCTCCAAACCTCTCCCCTCGCAGGGGAGAGGCTTTGAAACCTTAATTTTTAGTTCAAAACCAGGGATATTTTTGCCCCTCTCCGACACGGAGAGGGGTTGGGGTGAGGTTCATCGAATTCACATATATTTAAGTATGACTACTTACTTATTATTGCGGTTCTCCATGAGTTGAGAAAGTTTTTACATAAGTCCTAGATGATTAAATTTGTGAACTTTGCATGATCACAGTTCCGGTGGGACGAGAGACATTTGGGTCTGTCTCCAAGGTGACAACTAGCCCAGAAAATTGTGGGTGATAAAATTCTCTGTACATTTGAGGCGTAAACGGTAATTCATAGGCAGCATTTCCCCATGAATAGGGCTTGACTTCACCGCAAGGTAACTTCTCGCTAGCAACAACTGTCCATAATAAGTAAACATGACCAGGAGGAGGGGCGGGAAGATTTTGGAAAACCATCACCGCTTTTTGTTGCTCAGGATTGATCATCATGCTCCCTGACGCAACATTTGCTGAATTGACTCCTTGAAAAGTAAACAGTCGTGTTTCGTAATCTTGCAGCATGGTCTTAACTACTTGAGCTTGGGCCAAATCCTCGCGTAAACGCTGGTGGTCTGCTATGACAATACCCAGATTTTGACGCAGCCGATAGTTATCGACCCCTAGAATTACCACAAACAACGCAGCAATACTACCAGCGATTCTTGTCCACTGTTGAGGCGATCGCCTAGCGACTGCTGTAGAGTATCCTTGTCTGGTCAAATCTTCAGCTTGTTCCAGAATTTTTGGTAGTAAATGCGCTGGAGCTTCTACTTCGGTGAATCCATCTAAAACTTGTCGCAAAACTTCCTGCAAATCTTCAATTTCAACCACAAGTTCTGGATGCTCATCAAGTAACAGCCGAAACTCTTCAGCTTCTTCAGGGGTGAGATCATCAACGACAAACCCCGCAGCTAGGTTTTTGATGTGTTCGAGATCAAAAGATTTATTCATACATTAATAAATCAGAATCTAGTAAGATGCGCTTGAGTTTTAGTAATCCCTGGCGAGTACAGGTTTTAACTGTGCCGAGAGGAATATCAAGCTGTTTAGCAATTTCTGACTGACTTAATCCTTGGTTATAAGCCAATTCGATGACATGGCGTTGCTTTTCTGGGAGTTGTGCCAGAGCATTGTAAATTCGCCCTGATCGCTCGGCAAAAGTTGCTTGATCAACAGGAGTTGGAGAAGGTGTTGCTTCGCTTGTCATTGTTTGTCCCCACCGTTCCACAAGTTTGAGTTGTCTGCTGCGATCGCGTAGTTTATCAATCGCCCGTGATCGCGTGATCGTTACCAGATAGCGCACAAAAAAGCGACAATCTGGATTGCTGGATGCTTTTCGCCACAGGTTGAGAAAAATTTCCTGCGTTAAGTCTTCGGCTTCTTGCGAGTTAGCCAAAATTTTCAGAGCTAATCCATAAACCAGACGACCATGACGATTGAACAAAATGCTTAATGCCGAGGAGTCGCCATTTTTGAGTGCCACAAACAAAGCTTCATCCGTAGCAGATGAAAGCTCTGAGGAATTTGATTGGGGAAGTTTAGGCTCCATGCTGTGTCAAAAACAGGTTTGAACAGATACCGGAGCAAGTTAGCGATAGACTTCTTGCCATCACCTCTCTCCAAGACTAAAACAAATAACTCTTTCCTCTGGAAAATGCTATCTATTCTTATGACGACTGACAAAGGCGATCGGATTGCTTAAATTGATGCAAACAACTAACCACGATGCTCCGCTCAGGAGTGGCTATGCCAAAATTTTGATAAAAATTAGATTTTCTTAATCTGGGTTTGTGTTGAGTTTGGTTTTAAGGTGCGATGCTGCCTTTGGTAACTGCTACGCGAAAGTATTTTATTATGCGGCTTTGAGCAGCTTTACATACTTGTTTTGCTCATCTTTATCCCAGTACTTTACAGCATTCCTGAGACTCTCAATAGAGAACCATTGAATATGACTCTCTATGAAGCATTTGACAAAGTCCTCGTCATGCTTGGAAATATCTCGCAAGACCCAGCCAACAGAAGTCTTAGCAAATCTTTCCTGTCTCTGTATCAAAGTATGACAAGACTCTTGTATACATAAGTAGTAGCTTTTATTCGATGCCACCTTGACAAAGGCAACAACTGAAGACCTTGCCTGCCAAAGATTCTCAGTATCTTTCCATGATGAAATTGCTTCAGCACAGTCTACACCATGCTTGGCAATTGTTGGACTCAGCACTCGTACACAGAACCAATCACAAGTATTCCAATCAAATATCAAATTATTTGTATACAGAGCTTCGTACTTCTTTAATAAGACTTCCCAAGCAAATTGATCGTATAAGTAGTACTGGAGATAGAGTATGCCAGCTAGTTTATCCTCTGCAATCGGTTCTTGAAAAAATGCTAAAGCCAGCTCTAGCTGATTTTCCTTGGACAAGTCTTTGATGCTGTATTCATTAAGCCATGTTGCAATGAGATCACGGATTTCAGGAATTCCCACCCCTCTAAACGCAATAACCCCCTTCATGTACTTTTCCCACCACATCTTTGTTTTCTGCGTGGCTTTATTCTCTAGTGACTCTTGTAGGAAAGTTATCAATTTTTTGTGATCTTGCATGACCTGTACTACAAAAATGGGACTTAAAGGAAATTCCAGCTTTGGCTACTACAACAACCATCTTAAAGCACTGTCCATACCAAGGATTTGCTGCATAACAGCTAAGGTGAGCGGCGACAAATATACACTAGACATCTTGGAAAAAGAATGTAGAGGCATAAGTAATATGTCTCTACAATGTTTCTGGATAACGCATATTTAATTTCTGGTGGTGTCTACTGAAACACCACCGAATATTTCTGCTGCATAACGAAATCGACGTACAGCGTGATTCACTTCCAAAATCTTTTGGTGAGATTAGTAAAATCAGAATGATTGCTCTGAAATAAGACAAAAAAATTAAAGGCGCTCTAACATTGTGAGAATGCCTCTAACGTAAGTTTGCACATCCTTTCTAGGAGCAGGCGATCGCGCATACGTTGTCAGACCAAGTACACTTCCGACTAAAAACTCAGTCACCTGCGGAATATCAGTATTCTCGGCTATTTCGCCGTTCTGTCTAGCTCTGTTCAGCGCTCGCGCAAAACCCCGGCGAAGTCGCTCAAAGTATTGCTGAACCATAGATACAACTGTTTCATCGTGGGATGCAACTTCCACAGCCGTATTACACATTAGACAGCCTAAGAAACTAGAGGGATGGTCAAGGTCGGCGATAAACTGCCCGAAAAATTGCTTGATTTCTGTCAAGGAAGGTTCTGGCTGGTTTCTCTCAAACATTGCTAAACGTTGAGCAATGACCGTATTCAAATACCAATTCAGCGCAAGCTGAAACAGTTGTTGTTTGCCACCAAAAGTTTCATACAAGCCGTAGCGTTGCACACCTGAATGCTGCACTAAATCAGCCATTGAAGTATCTTGATATCCCTTTTGCCAGAACAAGTGCATAACTTGGTCGAGGCAAGTTTCAGGATCGAATTCCTTGTGTCGAGGCATTGCTAAATCAGAACAGTCATTCTGAATCAGAATAACTTTAATAGTATTTGTCTGTCAACCCCACCAGTCAATGCGTAAGTGGTGTAAATAACTTTCCGTATTATAATTCCAAATGCTGAGTACAGTATTAATTTTCCTCGTACTAAACGCTCGGGATTTCTTTCAATGGTGTCGTGGCGAACGAGCTCCAATGGTTGACATCGACTAGCGAGTCAGTTCCAAACACGCTCAGGGGGCGATCAGTCTTTCAAGGGTAGGTTTTTTTAGACTATTTTGAATTTAATTAAATCCGATTTTGATAGCTCAGTCGTCTTATAGGCAGATGCTCCAAAATTCACAATTCCAGTTTTAGTTCCCTATTTTAGGGAAAAACCACAAAACTTGGTATTTGGCATGGTGGCAGCATCCGTCCTGCAATTGAAGCTATAAAACAGGAAAAATTGTATGCGCAAACATGGGAATTTCTTGCTCAACATCTGTTTGACCAGCCTGGTTTTTACAGTATCAATGGTAGCAACAACCTCAGCTAGTATTTCTGCAACTAAAGCTCAATCATCAATTACAAAACTTGCTCAGGCAAATCCTTGTGCGTCCAAAAATCCTTGCGCTAGCAAAAATCCTTGTGCTGCTAAAGCCAATTCTGTAGGAGGGCCTCTAGCCAAAGAACTTCAAGGTAAACCAGTCGTAGTGGACGTATTTGCGACTTGGTGTCCTGGCTGCAAGAATATTGCGCCTACCCTGTCACAATTGAAACAGGAATATTCCGGCAAGGTCAACTTTGTCGTGCTGGATGTAACTGATAAGGCCAAATTCAAAGAAACGCAAGCTAAAGCCGAAAAATTAGGTCTAGGGAAATTCCTAGAGGCTAATAAGAGCAAAACAAGCACAGTAGCGATCGTTGATCCGGCTACCGGCAACATCTTAGCTCTGTACCAAAACAATGCCAATAAAGCTGATTACACTAAGATACTCGAAACCGCTTTAGCAAACAATTAATTGAATTATGGCTTTGCCCCTATCTTTAGGGGTAAAGCTAGCTTTTTATGGCTGCAAACGCCACTTAGTACAGATTTGCGTAAAATCATGGCGAATTGAGGGTGGAAATTTAAACGCAAAGGGGAGACAGCGCGTTGGTGAGGCAGTCCGGTCTTGGTGGTTTCCCCAAAGAGGAACTGCCGTAAAGCCCTAACGGGCATAGCTGCGCTTACCGCGTAGCGTGCCGTAGGCATAAGGCTTTGCCGACTTGTAGCGACTGTCGTGCGCAGAGGTACGCAAAGAATTCGCTACGAATTAATGAAATGTTGTACTTAGCGCTGAGAAATCATTTTGAATTTAATTAAATCCAAATTTGATGGCTCATTCGTCTTATAAACAGATGCTCCACAATTGACAGTTCCAAGTTCTCATCTCAGAAAAACCAACGGAACATACACGTCTAGGTGCATTGTGGCAAAAAATACAATTTAAGTGTGAGGAAAAGAACCTAAATGTACAAACCAAGTAAATTTTTGTTAAGTCTAGTGTGTTTGAGTGGCCTTGTTTTGACAGTATCATGTAGCGCAACAAACCCAGACAGTATTTCTCAAAATCAAGCTCCATCATCAACTGATGTTTCGCAGGCAAATCCTTGTGCTGCCAAAAACCCATGCGCTGCGAAAAATCCTTGTGCTGCCAAAAACCCTTGCGCTGCTAAAAATCCTTGCGCTGCTAAAGCCAACTCTGTAGGAGGACCTCTAGCCCAAGAACTTCAAGGTAAACCAGTCGTGGTGGATGTGTTTGCGACCTGGTGTCCTGGCTGCAAGAATATTGCTCCCACCATGTCACAATTGAAACAGGAATATTCCGGCAAGGTCAATTTTGTTGTTCTGGATGTGACTGATCAAGCCACAGTGAAAGAAACGGAAGCTAAGGCAGAAAAATTAGGTCTGAGTAAATTTTTGGCAGCTAACAAGAGTCAAACAAGTACTGTAGCTATTGTTGACCCAGCTACTGGCAAAATTTTAACAATGTTTAAAAATAATCCGAACAAGGATGACTACACCAAAGTACTCGATACGGCTTTAGCGAGTATTTAGTGAGTGATGGCTTTATACCAATTCGTAATGCGTAATTAAGTTTGTCAGATTTATCTGCTTGATTTTGGCGAATTGGTATTAGCTATATTCCTTCTCCTTTGTTATTGCGAGGTGAAATGGAGCATCTCGGTGGTGTTCGCCAACGCAATGACGGGTATGGGAACGGACATAACATGACTCCATCTCTTCATAGCTTAAGGAGAACTTAATGACACGAACATCTCAGTCGTCCACTGAGCATAAAGCTTCCCGGCGCTCTAAAATCTCGAAAAAATGGCTGGTCTATGGTGGATTGGGATTGCTATCCCTCATTTTGGTAATTACTCTGGGGCCTGTAATTAGTCATCCTATTGAACGAGTGATTTCGATTGTCGAAAACCGTTATCAACAGTGGTTTGACCAACAGAACACGGCAAATCCCTTTGTGTTGTTGCCTTTGGCGTTTATCGGTGGGTTACTTGCTAGTGTATCACCCTGTATATTGGCACTTTTACCAGTTAACCTCAGTTACATCGGTACACTGAAAATTAAATCGCGTTGGGATGCTTTTGCTAAGGCTGGCTTGTTTGTCCTGGGAGCAGTGACAATTTTAAGTTTGTTTGGCTTAGTTTCATCTTTTGCCGGAGCCGTAATGGTAGAGTACCGGGGCTATATCAATATAGTAGTAGGACTGATTATGGCTGTGATGGGTCTGTGGTTGATGGGAGTGGTAAAGCTACCTCTACCCGAGATGAATGTGAATCTCCCCCAGGCTGGGCCTTATGGGGTGGGGTTGACTTTTGCCCTGGTGAGTTCTCCTTGTGCTAGTCCAGTGCTATTTGCAGTGCTGGCGGCGGCCGCAGCAACAGGTTCCCAGGCATTAGGGACGCTGACAATGGTTAGCTATGCTCTGGGTTATACTATGCTGATTTTCCTAGCGAGTTTATTTACGGGACTGGCTAAACAAAGTAATCAGTTGTTAAAACATTCCGAGGGAATTATCCGCTTTGGCAGTTTGGCACTAATTCTAACTGGGGCATACTACCTGTTTACCGGCACTCAATGGTTCGTGGGAGGTTAGGTTAATCATGGTCGAGAATCTGGTGATTATTGGTTCTGGCCCTGCTGGTTATACTGCCGCCATCTATGCGGGACGCGCTCAACTCAGTCCCGTGGTATTTGAAGGTTTTAGTACTGGGGGAATACCCGGAGGTCAATTGATGACCACCACTGAGGTAGAGAACTATCCCGGTTTCCCCGAAGGAGTTCAGGGGCCAAAGTTAATGCAGCAGATGCGCCAGCAGGCAAGGCGCTGGGGTGCGACATTGATCACCGATGATGTGATTGCTGTGGATTTTACTCAATACCCGTTTGCTGTAGCCTCTGCTGATCTGTTAGAAGTTAAGGCTCGCGCTGTGATCATCTGTACGGGAGCCACTGCCAAAAGATTGCATTTACCGGGTGAGGATAAGTTTTGGAATAATGGTATCTCTGCCTGTGCGATTTGTGATGGGGCAAATCCTTTGTTTGCGAATGCAGACATTGCTGTGGTTGGTGGCGGTGATTCGGCTGTGGAAGAAGCCTTATATTTAACTAAATATGCCCGTAAGGTTCATTTACTGGTGCGTAGCGATCGCCTGCGAGCTTCTAAAACCATGCAGGAGCGCATATTCAATCACAGCCAAATTCATATCCATTGGTATAGCTCACCTATCAGTGTGGATGGTGATACCGTCCTCCGTTGCGTCCAAGTTCAAGACAATCTCACTGGTGCAGTTTCTGCGCTAGCCGTAAGTGGTTTATTCTACGCCATTGGACACACCCCCAACACGCAGCTGTTTCAGGAGCAACTGGAACTCGATGAAGCGGGCTACATCAAAACTCAGGGTAAAAGTACAGCCACCAATATCCCTGGCATTTGGGCGGCTGGAGACGTTCAAGATCACATTTATCGTCAGGCAATTACCGCAGCTGGCACAGGTTGTATGGCAGCCCTGGAAGCTGAACGGTGGTTATCAGAGCAGCGATCGCTCGTGACTTTCGCTGCCTAAACAGGGTTTTTTATCACAATTATCAGGAGATAAATATGCAAGAGACTTTTTCTCTGGCTCAAACTTTCTTTACAGGACGAGCAGCTTTTGAATGGTTGATGCAAGAGTCTGATCAGCTAATCATTGTCAAGTTTGTGGCTCCCTACTGTCCTTCTTGCGAAACACTTCAACCTGTATTACATCAAATAGCTGATGCTCACACAGGTAAACTGCACTTGGTTGAACTCGATATGAGCGAAGAACCTGAACTAGCTATTAATTTTGGTGTCAGAAGTGCCCCAACTGTAGTATTACTGAAACAGCAGCAAACATTAGCACAGATTGCGGGTTTGAAGCCTAAAAAACAATACGCAGAAATGATTCAATCTGCACTCTAGATCCAGGTGATGGGTAGGAGTAAAATTGGCGTTGCTGAATCAAGGAATGATTCTCTTATACAAGGGATGGCAAGATGCCCATCCCACAAAACCAGCAAAATCATCCCGCAAATATGCAACGCCGGAAAATTTTATCATAAATTATGGGTATTTACATAGGCTTTGGCATAACTTGTAATTTCTACTACCACTAAGTATTTCCTCCTTCACAAAACGACATAATTCGGTAAAATTGGGTAAAGCAATTTTGGCATTTGTTAAACAAAGGCATCAGCAAACCCATGCAACTGAAACTCAGTGCATTTCGACTTTCCTTCACCCCCCTACTATTAATTGCCCCCTTTTTCCTGTGGGGAACGGCAATGGTAGCGATGAAAGGAGTGATACCCCACACTACACCCTTATTTATGGCAGGTGTGCGTTTACTACCAGCTGGGGTGTTAGTTCTCATCGTCGCAGCGTTTATGGGTAGACCCCAGCCGCAGGGTTGGGCTGCATGGCTGTGGATTACCTTATTTGCCTTGGTAGATGGGGCTTTATTTCAGGGCTTTTTAGCAGAGGGATTAGTCAGAACTGGCGCTGGGTTGGGTTCTGTGATGATTGATTCCCAACCGTTAGCTGTGGCGTTGCTGTCGTTGTGGTTATTCCAAGAACATATTGGTTTTTGGGGATGGCTGGGATTAGCCCTAGGAGTCACGGGTATTAGTTTAATTGGCTTGCCAGATGAGTGGATTTTCCGTATTTTCGATTCAGGGATAAATGCCACTATGGGCAATTGGCAAGATTTGTTGGCTAGTGGCGAATGGTTAATGCTGTTAGCTGCCCTATCAATGGCTGTAGGAACAGTAATGATCCGGTTTGTGTGTAGGTATGCTGATCCGGTAACCGCTACGGGATGGCACATGATTGTGGGTGGATTACCGTTGTGGGGCATTTCATCAGTTGTGGAGTCTCAGCAATGGTCAAATATTATGACAGCTGAGTGGTTGGCTTTAGGTTATGCCACAGTGTTTGGTAGTGCGATCGCCTATGGGTTGTTTTTCTACTTTGCATCTAGTGGTAGTCTTACTAGTCTTAGTTCCCTGACGTTTCTCACACCCATATTTGCCCTATTATTCGGTAATCTTTTCCTTTCAGAAGTTCTCAGTCCCTTGCAGTGGGTGGGAGTTGGACTGACTTTAATCAGTATCTATCTCATTAACCAGCGTGATACCTTGGCGGGGCCAAGTAACAAGGTAAGTGTCAAAGAAACAACTACACAGCAACCACCAGTTTTAGAAGCATCTGCTAACAAATAAAGAGCGCTGAGTATGAAGAGTGCTGAGTTGAAAGTGCTGAGTGCTGAGTTAAAAGACCACCCACTAGGGGGAGCCACTGCGGTGGACGGGTTTCCCGGCATATAGGAGCCAGCCGCGTGGGCGGGTTTCCCGACTTGAGCGGACTGGCGTCAAGTGGCGTTGGGGTATCGACCTTCTCCCGATAAGAAGATTCCGCTTGACTTCGGGCGGGGCTTTTACCATAGTGCGGAAGTACTTCCTTCATCTTCTTGTTACTCAGCACTCAGCACTCAGCACTGAGTTTTAAAAATCCTCTCATCTTGCAGGTAAAAAAAATCTGGGCTGGATATTTTGCACTAGCTATATCAAGCAAGTAAGAGGTAAATCTCAAAAAATGCAATTAATCATCCCCTAATTAGAAAGTCTAATGATTTTTTTGCTACTTTAAAAGTTAACATTTAGACATATTGAAGTTATTGTGGTATCCATAACTTCAAAAGCACGTTCAGGCTGAAACTGAAAATATGAGGCTATGCCATTCCTCAATTCTGATATTTACCTGTTTGACTTGCTGGGGTTTTTACCCGATTCGCGCAAGTACAGCCACACCTAACCCAGCATCTCAAGAACTTGCACAAGCTAGTTCGACAATGCCTGCCATCCAGTCTGTTCTCAGACCCGGTAGTCAAGGGGCGGATGTTAAGGGGCTGCAAACCCAATTACAGGCATTAGGATACTACGATGATGTAGTTGATGGAGTGTACGGCACAAGTACGCAAATTGCGGTAGTTAAATTTCAAAAAGCCCAAAATTTAAGAAGAATAGATGGTATTGCTGATTTGGCGACTAGGCGCAATCTGCAAACAGCTTGGGCAGCAAAAAATCAGGTTGTCATCTCTCCTAACGTCTCCTCTTTAACTCCAGATACTCAACCAACTGCCCAGCCTGAGTCAAACCAGCGAGGTTTAATTTGGTGGTCACTGCTTGGTCTGGGAATTCTGGGAAGTATTGGCGCATTCCTGTTTCTATTGAGATGGTATCGTCAGATTCAACAAGACCCAGAATCAACAAACCCAGAATTCAAAGCGTTGAGTCCGGCTGACAAAGACCAGATTAAGCCGTCATCAGAAGAATTAGACACCCTATCAAATCCGCAGGAAAATACAGCATCTGTAACCAATCCAAAAACAGCACAAACATCAATTACTGCTTCAGTATTGCCACCAGATCATACTTCTCGTCTGCCCAAACTAAATATCGTTGACGAATTGATTCAGGACTTACGCAGTACTGATCCAACAAAGCGGCGTAAGGCTATTTGGGATTTGGGTCAGCAGGGAGACTCACGGGCAATTCAGCCACTGGTAGACTTGATGATTGATGCTGATTCTCAACAACGCAGTCTAATTTTGGCAGCTTTGGCAGAGATTAACGCCCGCTCACTCAAGCCAATGAATCGAGCTTTGGCAATCTCTTTGCAAGATGAAAGTCCACAAGTGCGACAAAACGCCATTCGTGACCTGACTCGTGTTTATGACATGATGACGCAAATGAGCCAGATGTTGTCCCACGCCTTAGATGATCCTGATGCTGACGTGCAGACAACAGCAAAATATGCTCTAACTCAGATGAATAGAATGCGTAGTTTACCCACTCGAAAAAGTCTCCCGGAAGATACTGAAAAAGAGCCAGAACAAGAAAATTTATAAGTATTTCAACTGGATTTTGATGACTGTATTTGGCCCTGCCAACAAAAAAGTGGCATCGCTGAACTTGGGAGGACTGGTACGAACTTCTGGATTTCTGGAAAATCCAAAACCTTCGGTGGGCATACCTAGGTTATTACGATTGAGGATTTGGTCTTTATTCTGGTCGTGGATGACGGCGACGGCGTAATTACCAGCTTGCAAATTATCAAAGGTCATTTGCAATGATTTATCAGTAATCTGGGTACACTGCCTTTTTAATACGCGATCGCGATCGTTGGGAAAACCTTGACTGCTAGAAAATACACTGACACAAACCTGTCCTTGTGTGTTTTTGAATCCATCAATGTCCACGGTGAGGTTACCCCGGAAATTTGCCCTAGCGCTAGATGACCATGCCAAGTTTCCCCAAACTGCAACTAGCAGCATACTGATTTGCAATGCTTTAATCATAATATTTTCACTAGGTAGTAGATATACATATAAAGAGCAATATGTAGTTAAGTGGCTTTAGCCTGGAAAACGTTGATTTTGAGCGCTAAAGCACTCACTACGAACTTAAAGAGTATTTTATACCAATTTATAATTCGTAATCAGGAACTGCGTGTCAGGCATTGGCGATTGAAAAGCTTGAAATTTTCTACTCCCAATGCTCTATTCCTTTGTAACTGGGATTTTAATAATGAACTCCGTTCCCTGACCCAGACTAGATATGCAATGTAGCTGTCCACCATGTTTTTCAACCACAATTTGATAACTGATGGATAGTCCTAAGCCAGTTCCTTTACCCACGGGTTTAGTCGTAAAAAATGGATCAAATAATCGCTTTTTTATACTCTCTGGAATGCCTGGGCCATTATCGCTAATATGAATTGCTATCCAATTCCTGCCAATAACTTGAGTACGAATCTGAATCGCTGAATCGTCAGTTTTTTTACCATTGGCTATTGATTCTTCTAAAGCATCTATGGCATTACCCAGGATATTCATAAATACCTGATTGAGTAGCCCAGGATAGCATTCTACCAAAGGAAGAGTTCCGTATTCCTTGACCAGGCTAATGTTCTCACTAGTTTTGTGATTTTTGAAGCGACTTTGTAAAATTAGCAAGGTACTATCAATACCTTCATGGATATCAACTGTTTTTTTCTCAGCTTCATCAAGGCGGGAGAAATTTCGTAACGATCGCACAATTTGCTCAATGCGATCGCAGCCAATTTGCATAGAATTCAGAAGATGCGGCAGATCAGTTGTTAAAAATTCTAGTTCAATTTCTGTAGATACACTTTGAATTTCTGCTGCTGGATGAGGATAATGCTGTCTGTACAGGCTAATGAGTTTGAGGAGGTCTTGACTGTAGTTGATAGCATGGACAAGGTTACCAGCAATAAAATTAACAGGATTGTTGATTTCGTGGGCAATACCGGCAACTAACTGACCCAAAGCCGCCATTTTTTCATTTTGTAATAATCGGCTATAGTTGTGCTGAAGATCACGAAAACCTGCCTTAGCTACTTTGGATTGTTCTTCTACATGCTGTAGTTGAGTCAGCGTTAAAGCATAAATTTGGGAGTAGGCTAATAGTAACTGATGAAAATCAACTAATCCATGCGTCTCAAATTGAGCAGTCACGACAATCGGATCGTAGACAAGCTGAGGCGATCGCGCTAATGCCATCTGAGTTGCTTCTACAATGGGTATATCCCCAGACAGGATAAATATTTCTGGATCAAGGAAATTATAGAGATGTTGGATAGGTCGCTGAGAAAACAGTCCAAAACTGTAAGGGCGGCTCATATGCTCAAAAAATCTCTGCCGCGACATCATCCCTACATAATAATTATCTCTATTTAAGAGAATTCCTGGGAGTAAAGGCTCTTGCTCAAAAAGTGTAGTCAATTCATTTACTGGGCGATCTAGCTCAACCTGAATCTTCCATAGTGGTAAATCTTGCAAAGTTGACTCTAATCGCAGATTTAGCTCATGAGCATTTGTCATGCTATGTATAGCCAGCATAATCTCAATCCTTTGCCTTTCAGGTAATATTTATTCTGCTACTCGCCCCGAACAACCATTTTGGTGGTTGTTAATTAGACCTCTTGCACCCGATTTCTCATCGCCTCAGCCAGCTAAAACTAGCAATATTGCCATATTTAGTATTCCCAAAATTAAGTTTATAAATCTACATATTGGGTAAAGTTGTGAGTATGAGTTATGGTTTTTATTGCTAACTCCTCACTTTTTGCCTATCTGTAATTTTTACTACTAGTAAATTATTCATGAAATCCAAAATATTACCCCCACCCCTCCAACCTGGTGACTTACTCCGAGTAATTGCCCCTAGTGGTGCTTTGCGAGAATTTGAGGCATTTGGACGGAGTGTGGAAATTTGGCGATCGCGTGGCTATCGAGTAGAAGTCATGCCCAAGGTAGGTGAAAGATGGGGATATTTAGCTGAAAAAGATGAAAATCGTCGCCAACAGTTAGCCGCAGCCTGGGAAGATCCAGATTGTCGTGGTATCCTCTGTGCCAGGGGTGGTTTTGGTAGCACCCGCATTTTAGAAAATTGGACTTGGCACACCAATTCAACACCACCAAAATGGCTAATTGGGTTTTCTGATATTACTGCTTTGTTGTGGAGTCTTTATAAAGCAGGGATTGCCAGCGTTCATGCTCCTGTGCTGACTACTTTAGCAGAGGAAACAGATTGGTCAATTCAGCGATTATTCGATTTTGTAGAAGGCCGCCCTCTCCCTCCTCTCAAAGGTTGTGGTTGGGGTGGTGGGATGGCTACTGGTTTTTTATTACCAGGTAATCTCACGGTGGCTACTCATATTTTAGCTACATCCATCCAACCGAATTTGGATAATGTAATTTTGGCATGGGAAGATGTTACAGAAGCACCCTACCGAATTGACCGAATGCTAACGCAGTGGCGTTTAAGTGGTGTTTTGTCAAAAGTCCGTGGTATTGCCTTGGGTAGCTTTACTCAGTGTGAACCACCGCCAAATGTACCTAGTTTTAGTGTTGAAGAAGTACTACGCGATCGCTTGGGTGATTTAGGCATTCCCATTGTTTCCGATTTACCCTTTGGCCATGGCAATCCTAATGCAGCTTTACCAGTTGGTGTATTGGCAACATTAGACGCAGATCAGGGGGTATTGAGTGCTGAGTGCTGAGTGGGGAGGTAGAAATGATTTTTCTTGTCCCCTTGTCTCCTTGTCCCCCCAATCCCTGATCTAACTCAACTGTGCTACAAGTTGATTTTCTAAAAGCGTGTCATTAGTCAACAAGTCCTCAACGGTGATTCGCAAAAAACGCTGGTCATCAACTTGAAAAAGAATTTTAATGCGATCGCTTCCGGGATATCCTGGTGGTGTCAGTTGGGCTATAGTTCTTGCACCTGCTTGATCGTTGAGGGGTTTAACGCTGGTTGTACCTGCTTCTAGACGACGAGTAATCAAGCGATCGCCATCAAAATAAACTTCAGTGCTGCCTGTCTCTGCTCCCAATTCCCCCATAATTAATTCAATGCTGGGTTGATTTTCTAAAGATGCACCTAAGACTAATTCCACTGGCTGAGTCATGGGGTAGGCTTGTCCGGCTTTAATAATGGAATGCCAACTGTGGCGCTGGTTGCGACGATCCCAATAGCGGACACCATAACTATGGTAGAGAAAGTCTTTGATTTCCACGCCTTGGGCTAACTGTAATGCACCTTGGGCGATCGCTTCAAAGGGACGTTCACAACGGATTTTTTCTGGCTCAAAATACTGCTTAACCCATGTTTGCACGGCGGGTAATTGCACAGTCCCACCAACTAACAAAACGGCGTTGATGTCTGCCAGTTCTATTCCCTGACGTCGCGCTTGCTGTAATAAACTCGTCATAGACTCATCTAGTTGTGCAAAAAATCCGTGTTCTTTGAGGATATTTTCTAAAGCTTCGCGGTTGAGTTCTAGTTCATAGCTTTCAAAGTTTTCATCGTCAAAATAAACTTCACTAGCTTGGTTTTGAGTCGATAACTGAATTTTTACCCGTTCTGCTAATCTGGTGGTCAAGGGACTTACCGCTAGTCCTTGAGTTTTGGCAAAGTAATCTGCTAACCAATTATCAATATCGGTACCGCCTAAATTTTGCCCGGCTTTGGCTAGTACACGGGCTGTTTTCGCTTTTTGCTTGGAGTTTTCCGCCAGGGATTTATTTCCCCACTTGAGGAGAAAACCTACAGGCTTGGTGGTTTGTACGCTTTGATCCAAGCGCACGAGGGATAAATCTAAAGTACCGCCGCCAAAGTCAATTACCAAGAGAATTTCTTGGTCTGCTAAACCATAACCTAAAGCTGCGGCTGTAGGTTCATCTAGCATTCGCACTTTTTCCACAGGGAGGGTTTGGCAAACTTTGCCTAACCAGTGACGATAAGCTTCAAAGCTATCTACAGGTACTGTTAAGATGAGAGAATCTAAACCTCCTTGCATGGGTGCAAGTTGCTCAATTACTTGAGTGAGGAACAATTGCCCTACTTGCTCAAAGGTGAAAACTTGCCCGTCTATTTCTGGTAAGAAACCTTGGATATCTGCACCAATACCTCGTTTGAAGCTGCGAAAAAATCGCGCTTCGCCTTTGATGTCAAGACCGCGATCGCGCACTTGTTGCCCTACTAAGACTTTACCTTGTGTGGCTTCTTCTACGTAAACCAGGCTGGGAATCAGTGGGGGATTGAGACTTTGCTGAATTGATAAACCAGGTATGTTCAGGGTTTCCGGCTGCTGGGTTATGGGATTCCAACGAGCAATAACCGTGTTACTAGTACCAAAATCGATCGCAATCGCCATATGTTTTTTTATCTCACGCAAAGGCGCAAAGGCGCAAAGTTCAATGCAATTATTTTCCCATAAGCCACCAAGAGCGCAAATGCGCGATCGCTTCTTCTTTGTGTTTGGCTTCGATTTCTATCCAGGGGGCTTGGTGGTAGACATTGGGCATAGCGGTGATCAAATTACTGTGCTTTCTGTCGTTGAAGGCGGTTTCACCGTTGGATATGTGGACTAATTGCCAATCTGGGTTTTCCCAAGTTTCTCTGGCTGCATAAAACATTTCTGCTACGCTTGGATGATCGTAGCTATCTAAATTTTCGTGGCAAATTTGGTGATGAGCATCGAATACCATTGGTATGCCGGCTTGCTGACACACTGCTAAAATTTCATCAGAACTGTAAGCGTATTCGTCGTTTTCTAGGGTTAAACGATTTTTAATCGCTGCTGGTAATTCTAAGATTACTTTGATTAGCTGTTCTGAGCGTTGAGATTTGCCGCCATGAATATTCATTAATGACCAAGGCGATCGCGGTAAGCCTATTAAGTCCAGGGTGCGGGCGTGTCGTTCTAAAATTTTGATGCTTGTTTGCACAATTTCGGGAGAATCAGAACTGAGTACAACATATTGATCTGGGTGTAGCACTATTCTGATATCCAATGCTTGTGCCTTTTGACCGATTTTGCCTAAATCAGCGCTCATTTCTTCTAAGATGTTGGCACCAATTTCGTCTTCCATGTCACTCAGGGGAAATAAATTAGAGGACATGCGATACAGTCTAATACTATTCTCCTGACAAAAAGTCAAGGCTTGATCTAGACGCTGTAAGTTATCTGCATACAGTTCTTTCAGGGCGCTTTCACGTTGGCTCAGAGAAAGCTTCAAGTAGCGTGTGCGCGTCATTGTCCGAAAGCGCACTTGTTGAGAAATGGTGACACAAACCAGCCCTAAATGTGGCGGTGAACTTTTTGGCGATCGCTGTAAATAAGTTTGATTTGGGAACTGGATTGCGGCCATTAAATTAAATTGATTGCTACTATTTTGGGTTTGAACTAAGTTTTACCCCTTAATTATCAGTGTTACCAGGACAAAACCTGAAGAAACAAATACACCTAATACTAGGTTAACTTAATTTCCTTTTAGCCAATGCCAGGGCGATTTCAACTTACTCATAGGACTTACACAAAAAACCTCTCAAACTCTCATTTCTCCGTGTACTCTGTGTACTCTGTGGTTTGTTTTCCGTTACTTGTGCGTAAGTTCTGACTTAATTTAAGTGTATTTTCCAGATTCTCTGGATTGTTATTTGCTAATAATTCTCAATATTCATCTGTCTTTAGAAGTATTTTATAAAAAAATTAAATAAAATTTTCCTAATTAT
This sequence comes from Nostocales cyanobacterium LEGE 11386, assembly GCA_015207155.1. Classification (GTDB taxonomy): domain Bacteria; phylum Cyanobacteriota; class Cyanobacteriia; order Cyanobacteriales; family Nostocaceae; genus LEGE-11386. The sequence goes on from JADEXK010000007.1 coordinate 81,926, forward strand.
TTGTCACTTATGTAACCAAAAAACTCAAGCTCTGTGCTGAGAAGTGCGGTCATTAAGGTTTTATGGTCTTCCTGCGGCTACAGATCCAAGGTAGGAATGTCAAGAGAACTAGATGTACCTTTGGGTGGTGAAGTCAAGCTTATGAAATATTTATTAATATAAGTGTAACTTCAACATCAGGAGTTCAAAAAAAACTTTGACTAATCAAGCACCAAATTCTTCATCAACGGAGCAGAGGATTATGAAAAAGCAGCAATCATCAGACTCTCAGGAATTTGTAGGCAATCTCAAGAATGGAATTTGGCTGTTTGGCCTCTCGTCTTGGGTATTTGGCATCACCGATCGCAGTATTGCTTCATTTGCAGATGGCTATCTATCTGCTTTGGATTTAACGCAACTATTTACAGCCGCCATATTCTTTGTCGCCTGGTTATTTTTGAAACCAACGAGAGCTTAAGCAATTCACAAATCAAAATAGTCAAACTGAATTGCCATCAGCATTCTGAGTAAAGATTGGTAAAGGATGTAAAATCTCATCCGGTTGATTGCAATTGGGGGTGCGCCGAATAGTGCGTTTATGTTTAGATTTTCACAAAAATTGGCGTAATTCTGAAATATCCTCAGAATTGCGCCTATTTTCAATTGATTATAGGTATATATATTTATTTAATATTGGGGTAGTCAAGTTTAATTTAATTTATCATCGATTATAGATAATAAATTCAATTAGCATGAGGAGATAAGGTTTATGGCAGAAGTTGCTTATGAGTTGATATTTTCCTACGAAAAATACAGCAAAGTCTTTGATTAATTCAGAATTAGTTGACTGTTTATTTAGGGGTAAAATTCCTCAGATTTAACCAATAAATGAACTAGGCAGCAAAGCGATCGCTTATCCGAGGTTGTTTGAAAAGTGGTTGGGTGTGATTTTAGGGACTTATTGATCCCCACTAACTTACCTGGGAAAAGGGAGAATCGGAATCAAAGTCCTCCTGAGAAAGGGGTATTTAGGGGGCTCGAGAATGTTTTGCGACTGACAACAGAACTTTTAAAACATCCTTTAAGGTCAAGAAAATCAAGACTATACGCATATTTTGAAACTCTCCATTACCAGATGCTCACCTATTTGGTCATAATGTTATGGCTAGATATTTTTTAGAAGCAGGACTTAGCTAATCATTCCTATTAACTCAAAAAACTAGTGCAGTGTAGCGAAAATAACTATGCAGTTGAAAAAAGCTAAAAAGGCGATTAAACAAAGTAATCCTCTCGCCTCTCCTACCTCCTCTTGCCTCCCTTGCTCCTCCTGAGAGTGCCTATGTCACAATTATGGATTAATCTATTTAGCTCAGGGTCATTTATACCCCACGGACACTGCTATCTATGGCAAACAAAGTTAGTTTGGCTACACTTACTATCTGATGCACTGATTGCAATAGCTTATTACTCTATTCCCGCTACACTGTTCTATTTTGTCCGCAAGCGACAGGATTTACCTTTTTATTGGATTTTTCTGCTGTTTAGTGCATTTATCGTAGCTTGCGGCACTACTCACTTAATGGCAATTTGGACACTTTGGCATCCCACTTATTGGCTGTCGGGATTAGTCAAAGCGGCAACTGCAACAATATCTTTGATTACAGCAGTGGCACTTCTGCCTTTAGTTCCAAAAGCACTGGCACTTCCCAGTCCCGCTCAACTAGAACAAGCAAATCAAGAACTGCAAACACAAATAACTGAGCGGCTACGGATAGAAGCAGAACTGAGACAATATCAAAATCATCTGGAGGAATTGGTTACTGTTCGTACTCATGAAATTACTAAAACCAACGAGCAATTACAACAGGAGGTTGCTGAACGCCAGCGCATTTTAGAAGTTCTCAGACAAAGTGAAGAGCGCTACCGTTACTTAGCTGAGGCTATTCCTCAACTGGTTTGGACAACTAATGCCGAAGGTGAATGTGATTATTTTAATCAAAATTGGTGTGATTATACAGGGCTGACATTAGAGCAGTCCTTGGGTTCTGGTTGGTTAGCCGCATTACATCCAGAGGATGTACAAAAAGCTCGTGCAGCGTGGTCAAATGCTGTAAAAACTGGCACTTTATATGATCGCGAATTTCGCTTCAAACGTGCTGCTGATGGTTCCTATCGTTGGCAACTAGCACGGGGTTTACCGCTCAAAGATGAGCAAAATCGTGTAGTTAAGTGGTTTGGCACTTGTACGGATATCCACGAACAAAAACAAATATTACAAGAACGGGCGCGACTACTGGAATTAGAAAAAACAGCACGAGCTAAAGCAGAAACAGCCAATCGCATTAAAGATCAATTTCTTGCCGTACTTTCCCACGAGTTACGCACTCCATTGAACGCAATTTTGGGCTGGTCTAAGTTGTTGCAAAGCCGCCAGTTTGACCAAGCCAAGACAACTCAAGCACTAGAAACAATTGAGCGTAATGCTACTTTACAAGTTCAACTGATTGAGGACTTGCTGGACATATCAAAAATTTTACAGGGCAAGCTAGCGCTAAAAACTACTAGTATCAACTTAGAATCTGTAGTCTTACCTGCACTAGAGACAATGCAGTTAGCGGCGGAAGCCAAGTCGATGCAAATTATTCCCATATTTGAACCGCATGTCGGGCAGGTTATGGGTGATTCTGCGCGCTTGCAGCAAGTCGTTTGGAATCTTCTTTCCAATGCTGTCAAGTTTACCCCTAACAGAGGAAAGGTAGAAGTGCGAGTCAAGCAGGCTGATGGCTACGCTCAAATCGTGGTTAGCGATACAGGTAAAGGAATTAGCGCCGAGTTCTTACCCTATGTGTTTGATTACTTTCGGCAAGCAGATAGCAGTTCTACGAGAACATTTGGTGGACTAGGATTGGGACTGGCAATTGTCCGTAATATTGTGGAAATGCATGGTGGTACTGTAAAAGCGGAAAGCTCTGGAGAAGATCAAGGAGCAACATTTACTGTCCAGTTACCACTAAGCCAAAATGAGAGTTTAAGTAAAACTAATGCACAAAATCATGCTTCATTGTTAGCTACTCAATCTTTACCCCTGACTGGAGTGCAGGTTTTAGTTGTGGATGACGATGCTGATTCGCGAGAATTTGTGGCTTTTGTATTAGAACAAGAAGGATGTGAGGTGATGGCAGTATCTTCAGCATTTGCAGCCTTACAAACTCTCAAACAGGTAAAGGTAAAGCCAGATGTATTAGTGAGCGATATTAGTATGCCTAATATGGACGGCTATATGCTGATTAGTCAATTGAGAAGTTGGACGGCAGAAGAAGGTGGACAAATTCCCGCGATCGCCTTGACTGCTTTTGCCGGAAACAATGACCAACAAAAAGCATTAGCAGCAGGATTTCAGATGCATTTATCTAAGCCTTTTAATCCAGAAGAATTAGTGGCAGCCATTGTTAGTCTCATTCAATAATTGATGTAAATCAACTAGAAATATGGCTAAAGTGCTTGTATTATAGGCAATTTGACAGTAAATATACCTGAAAATAATTCACCTAAAATTTATTAGGTGTAGTCTTATTTACCCTGATAACCTTATTTGATTCCAACTGATCATTCTTTAGACAGACGAGTTCAAACTTTTAACAAGTTAAATTCTTGAACTATGTGACTTGATTATGCATTTAAATAATGCATCTTTTAAGTTCATGATCTCGATGAAAAATCAGCTTGAGTTAAATAAGCATTTTGGGTGTTGGCAAAAGTGAAAAATTACTTTTTGGGATTTTTAGCTCAACCAAAGGCAATAACCCACATTTCTTATGTGAGTAGCATAAAAGTTGCTATTTTGATTGTTACTCATAATAAGTTAAATTATATTTGCTCATTACTGGAAGATATTTGCAAACTGAAGCTATATCAGACCAAAATTGATATTTATGTTGTAGATAATGCTTCTGATGATGGTACTCAAGCTTATTTGGAAAAATTTTCTTTTGCCAATGTCAAGGTTCTGCAAACAGGTAGTAATTTAGGTGGTTCTGGCGGTTTTTCCTATGGCTTACAGGTTGTTAGTCAACTTGAATACGATTACATCTGGCTACTTGATGATGATGTACGTCTAGATCCTCTAGCCCTCAGTTCACTAATTAAAACTTTACAAAATCATGATGAAGTCGGCTTAGTAGGTTCTCAAATCCGCAAGCTCAAGGAACCTCATACTATTCAAGAAGTTGGTAGCTTTATCAATGATGCTAAAGCACACTTAAAAACAAATTTTGCCAACCAAAGTAATATTTCCCATGAAGATATTTTACAAGGTAAACCTTACGTTAGTGTAGATGTTTGTGCAGCCGCATCATTATTAATTCGCCGTCAAGTTGTGCAACAAATTGGTTTATTTGAAAATTATTTTCTTCACTTTGATGATGTAGAGTGGTGCTTACGAGCTAAACAAGCTGGTTGGACTGTTGCTGTTAATCCCCATTCAATTATTTGGCATGATTCACCTGATTTTAAATGCCGCCCTTGGATTAATTATTACGACGAGCGTAATCTTTGTTACTGTTGGCAAAAACACCGACCAGACCTATTGTTGAAAAGGGTAATTGTGAGTTTACCTCGCCTAGTTTATTACGCAGCTACAGGGCGATACTTTCTCGCAGAAATTTCTATTGCAGGTTTTCAAGATTTCATTCATGGTATTCAAGGCAAAATGCCGGGAAATCTTAATTATACTGAATTATCTTTAGCAGAAATTATTAATAAACAAGCTAAAGTTTTGGTGCAATCTACTATCTATCAAGATGATTCACAAAGTCAGGCTTTAAAAAAAATGGAGTTAGAGCAAAAACTAACTCCTTGGTATCTCCCTGATAAATTAACAAGTCGCCTGTGGTTCTGGTTAGTTGCTTGGTTTGGGAAACCAGTTGATATTGCCCTCGTTACTTGTGCAAAACCTGAACTTTATGCCCTCAATTTAGCAAAACAAGTTTACTACTTTACAGGTAATGGCTACGTACCTGTTTCTATGAATTTTTTAGTTCTGATTCAGTCAGTTCTGAAGATTATCAATCAGATGTGGCAGATATATTGGCAAATTCATCAACATAAGTTATCACAAATGCCAAAAACAATATCTACTTCATTAAATCCTTTAGTTTCCATCATTATTTGTACAAGCGATCGCCCGATTTTTCTGGAAAAGGCGCTGCAATCAATTGCACTAATTAATTACCAAAACTTTGAAGTAATTATTATCGATGCTTCATCAACAATGGAAACAAGTGAAATAGTCAGTCAGGCATCTACAAAATACAGCTTTAAGCTCAGTTTTCTCAAGGTTAAACCTAAAAATATTAGTTATTCCCGTAATATGGGAATCAAATTAGCTACAGGTTCAATTGTGGCGTTTTTTGATGATGATGCAGTTCCGCCATCTGAATGGATAGAACAATTGCTGAATATTTATTCACAACGCGGAGAAAAATGTGCAGCAGTTGGAGGTGCAGTGAGAGACTTAACTCGTCCTGGTTATCCTTTACAATTTCATCGGGGAATTACCAATATTTTTAGTGAAACTATTGCTATTCGTGCTGATGATGCTGCGAATTATAACCAAGCAAATGGTTTTTGGTTTAACGGTTTAATGGGGACTAATTCATCTTTCCGTAAAGACATACTAGAAAAAATCAACGGTTACGATGAGTTTTTTGATTACTATCTCGACGAAACAGATGTTTGTTTACGTTTAATTCAAGCAGGATATGAAGTTCACTATGCTGATGTATCTGTAGATCATTATCCTCAACCTAGTCACAATCGTATTGATCAAAAACATCTTACTTGTTGGTATTCTTTGGCAAAGAATACAACTTATTTTGCTGTAAAACATGGATTTAAGAAAGTTTTCTTTCCTATTTTAGTTGCTCGTTTAACATCATTACTCATTTATCGCTGTTTGTTGAGAATTATCCGCCTTAAATTTACACATAGTCTTCCTAATTCAATTTTAATGAATTATATTCAACAAGCTTTTGATGGAATTCGCGTTGGCTGGCAAAGTGGTTTAAATAATCATAAAGCTAATGTTTAGTAGATTTATTAGCGGATAATTCACTATGTCCCTGACATCGAAACTCGATTTACAAAATACAAGATTGCAACATTACTGGGAATTACTACAAGTTTTGGTATCCCGAAATTTAAAGGTACGTTACCGAGGTTCTTTTTTGGGAGTGTATTGGTCGCTGATTAATCCGTTACTAATGACGGGAGTGTATACAGCAATCTTTGGGACTGCATTTGCAGCATATTATGACAATTCTATTGTTAACTATGTGTTGGCAGTGTTTACGGGATTAGTAGTAATTAATTTCTTTTCAGCATCAACAACACAAGCCTTATGGAGTGTAGTTAATAATGGTGGTTTGTTAAATAAAATTTGCTTACCTGTGAGTATTTTTCCTATCTCATTAATTGCAGCAAATATATTTCAGTTTGTAATTGGTGTTTTGCCATTACTGGCAATTATGACGCTGATTAACTCTAGAAGTTTCATCAATGTGTTAGCACTTTTATTACCTTTACTTAGTTTGATTTTAGTGTGTAGTGGTATTAGTTTGTTAGTAAGTGCTTTGTTTGTCTTTTTTAGGGATTTACCTTACTTCTATGAATTAATTGTATTTATGCTGTGGTTGAGTAGTCCTATCTTTTACCCAGCAGCAATTGTTCCAGAATCGGTGAAGTCATTTCTCTTATTAAATCCATTACTACCAGTAATTGAAAGTATCCGCCAGATTTCATTATCAGGAACACCACCAGATATTAATTTAATCACACATGCACTATTAAGTGGGGTAATTTTTTTGGGACTAGGATTGAGTTGTTTTCGTTGGTGGCGAAATTCATTTATGGATTTATTGTAAATGGAAATAATACGCCTAGATCAAGTTTCTCTATGGAGACGAACACAAGAAGAGTTTTCTTATGACTTGAAGAAAACAATCTTGTCTTTTTTAGAAGGGAGGTATCGTCAACCTACGAGAAAGTTAGTATTGGATGAAATTAATTTACAGGTAGAAGCAGGTAAGAAAATTGGTATCATTGGCGCGAATGGGTCAGGTAAATCTACACTTTTGAAAGTAATTTGTGGGATTTTACAACCTACATCAGGAGTAGTGCGAGTCGGAGGAAAAATTGCCCCATTGATTGAATTAGGTGCTGGTTTTGATACTGAAATTTCAGTGATTGATAACATCATCTTTTATGGAGTAATGTTGGGGTTTTCGCGCCAACAAATGATTGCCAGAGTGCCATCAATTCTAGAATTTGCTCAACTACAGGATTATTCCTTAGTCCCAGTAAAAGTTTTATCATCCGGTATGGTAGCACGATTAGGCTTTGCGATCGCCACTGATGTACAACCAGATATTTTGATTTTAGATGAAGTACTTTCGGTAGGAGATGAGAGTTTTAGAAATAAGTGTAAGCAACGAATTGAAAAGTTTTGGACTGCTGATGCAACAGTTTTAGTAGTTTCTCATGATTTGGAGTTTATTCAACACTCATGTGAGAGGGTAATTTGGTTGGATAAAGGAAAAATCAAACTAATTGGTAATGCCAAACAAGTTGTTAAAGAGTATCTGAAAACTACAATGACTACTGATACTTTTAGTACTTCTCTCTAAAATTGTAGTTGAATATTTACAATCAGGGTAAAATAAAAATGTCAGAGGTTTTAGTAAATCCCATATTTAATAGTACCAATAATCAAACTACTATTAAACTGCAAAATATTATTTTGCCAAATTTAGATATTTGCACTGTTGAAGAACTTTTCTTGAGATTGAATTCTAAATCTGTACTCAATTACGAAGGGAATACTGTTGAACTTAAAAAAGCGGGAATTATTCACTTTGATACATATTTTAATTCTTTTTCCATTCAAAAATGGCAACAATATACCAAGGTGAAAACAATAGATGTTAACCTATATTTAAAGGGAAAATTTAAGGTAAGTTTAATAAATATAAATTATGCAACACAATTTAAAAAATTAGTAGATCAAAAATTAATTACTAATAATGAATGTCAAGAAATTAGTGTATTTAGTAATATAGATATTAGTTTATATAAAGGATTACTTTATCTAGAAATAGAGGCTTTAGAAAATAACTGCTTATTTATAGGTGGGTATTTTCAGACAAATATAAATAATTGCCAAAAATTAACAAAAAAAATGGCAATTATCATATGTACCTACAAAAGAGAAGCTTATATATATAAAAATATAAATTTAATAGAAAAAATTTTACTAAATCATCCAAGCACCGCAGATAAATTTGAAGTATTTGTTATAGATAACGGTAGAACTCTCAAGGATATATGTAATTTAAAGATACATTTAATCCGTAACAAAAATGCGGGTGGTAGCGGTGGATATACCAGAGGAATAATTGAGGTTTTAAACCGCAAATCAGATTTTTCTCATATTATATTTATGGATGATGATGTAATTATATCTCCAGAAGTATTTGAGAGAATTTATAACTTTCAAACTGTGGCTAATGACGAGAGTTTATGCATTGGTGGCAGTATGCTGAAGTTAGATGACCAATATATTCAGCATGAAAATGGAGCAATTTGGGACAAACAAGTAATTCGACTAAAACCCGATCTGGATTTGAGAGATATAAAAAATGTTTTATTCAACGAAATAGAAGAACATATTACTTACAATGGTTGGTGGCTCTTTTGTTTTCCCACACAAATTATAGATAATTCTAAGTTACCATATCCATTTTTTATCAAAATGGATGATATGGAATTTCCTAGTAGGTTGAATTATAAAATTATTACTTTGAATGGTGTATGTGTGTGGCATGAAGCATTAGAAAATAAATACTCTCCCATGATGAACTATTACTTAAAAAAGAATGAATTAATTTTTAATGTTATTAATAATGATGATTTTAGCAAGCTAGATGCCATCAAGTATTTTGTTAAATTTAGTATGAGAGAGGCATTTTGTTATAGATATAAAAGTGCAAATATAGTTCTTCAGGCTGTTGCTGATTTCCTCAAAGGCCCAGAATATTTGAAAGCACTTGATCCTGAAGAGAAAAATTCAGAAATTATGCGTATGGGGGAAAAGCCAGTCAAAAATCACGAATTACCTTTTATATATGGCAAATATAAAGAAAGTCTAGCAGAAACAGAAAATACAATTCATCGTTGGTTCAGACTTATGATATTAAATGGTCATCTATTACCTGCTATGTTTTTTCATCAAGATAATAGATTAACTAAACAAGTATATAAAGTTGTTCCCATGCAAAATTACAGACCTATTAATGTTTTCAGATCTAGAAAAGCTTTGTATTATAATCTCGTCAATCAGGAAGGCTTTGCTGTTAATTTTTCTAGAGGTAAATTTTTCAAAATCTTGAGTAAAACTATCTTTTTGTCTTTGGAGATATTAGTTAAATATCCTCAACTAAAGCAAAAATATAGAGATACTCTACCAGAAATGACTAATAGAGATTTTTGGGAAAACTATTTAGAAATTCATAAATACTCTTAGTAAAAACATATCGTCTTCCTTAAATCTCTGCTTATCTTCTGCACTTATCTTCGCTTTCCTCTGCGTTTAACAGACTTTTAAAGAACTCAAAATATACCAAGTATGCTGAGGAAAATATGACAATTACTCGTAGTTTTACTCCCTTTATCTCAGATACACCTGACATAGTATGCCTATCTAACTTACCTTGGAATTGTGTTCATCCCAGATTGCAACACATTTTAAGTCGCTGTGCTTCAGAAAGACGAGTATTTTTCATTGAAGAGGCAATATTTAGTGATGAACAGTTGGGGCGATTAGCTGTCAGCCAAGACAAAAGTCGAGTAATAGTTGTTGTGCCATATCTGCCAAAAGGTTTGTGTGAGGCGGCTATCAATGCAGATTTACAAACATTAATTAATGATTTGTTTGTCGAGAATAATATCTATAAGTATATTTGCTGGTACTGTACATCAAAAGCGATCGCCTTTACACGCCACTTGCAACCCCAAGCAATTGTGTATGATTGCATAGATGATTTACCCACCCTGAAAAGCGTACCACCTGCATTCCACGAATACGAAACAGAACTTTTTAACCTTGCAGACTTGGTATTTATTGGGGAACACAGTACTCATGCCATTAAAGAATATCAGCATCCGAACATCTATGCGTTTCCTAGTAGTGTCGATTGCGAACGCACTTGGTTATCAATGATGAAGCTGATAGACTTTGCAGTGACCGCCCGCCATGATGAAAACAAAATCAACTCCAATGGTGCAATGCTAATATATGAAACACCAGAACCCGCTACTACAGATTTAATATTTGATTACTTAATTGTGGGTGCGGGATTTTCTGGCAGTGTAATTGCTGAACGTTTGGCCAGTCAGTCTGGGAAGCGAGTGCTAGTTGTGGACAAACGTCATCACATCGGTGGTAATGCTTACGATCATTATGATGATCATGGCATTCTCATCCACAAATACGGCCCTCACATCTTTCACACCAACTCCCGCGAAGTCTTTGAATACCTCTCCCGCTTTACTCAATGGCGGCCTTACGAACATCGTGTTCTTACCAGCGTTGATGGGCAACTAGTTCCTATCCCCATTAATCTTGACACCATTAACAAACTTTATGGCATGAACCTCAATTCATTTGAGGTGGAAGAGTTCTTCAAGTCCATTGCCGAACCGAAAGAATACATCCGCACATCAGAAGATGTAGTAATTAGTAAAGTTGGCAAAGAACTCTATAAAAAATTTTTCCAAGGCTACACTCGCAAACAATGGGGACTCGACCCCTCGGAACTAGATAAATCAGTCATCGCTAGAGTGCCTACTCGTACCAACCGCGACAACCGATATTTTACTGATACCTATCAAGCGATGCCATTGCACGGCTTTACTCGGATGTTCGAGAAGATGTTAAACCACCCCAACATTAAGGTGATGCTTAATACCGATTACCGAGAAATCGAGCAGGTAATACCTTGTCGTGAGATGGTTTATACCGGGCCGATTGATGAGTTTTTTGATTATCGCTATGGCAAACTACCTTATCGGTCAATCAATTTCCAGCATGAGACGCACAACACCCCTGTGTTTCAACCAGCACCAGTCATCAACTATCCGAATGAACATTTATATACCCGTGTTACAGAGTTTAAATATTTGACTGGACAGGAACACAGCAAAACTAGCATCGTTTATGAGTTTCCCCAAGCTGATGGAGATCCCTATTACCCCGTACCCCGTCCTGAGAATAACGAAATTTACCAGAAATATAAAGCGCTAGCAGATTCCATGCTAGGAGTGCATTTTGTGGGACGGCTAGCCACTTATAAGTATTACAATATGGATCAATGTGTGGCTCAGGCTCTTTCTGTTTACAAACAAATTGCTTCGCTGGGAGTGGGAAGTAGAGAATAGGTTATTCCTAACATAGACTCTACCTCCATTCGGCTCAATTTTTCAAACCTGTACACCATATGGCAACATTTTTTGTTCCACAATGCTAGGGTAGAAGGCTTTTTAACTCAGCACTGATTTTGTTTGATACACCTTCACTAATCGATCAATACCTTTGAAACGATAATGCCCCATTTCTTGAAAGTCTGAGGATTGTGAAAGCATCATATAGGTGGCTTCACTGATGACGCATTCACTGGGGGGACAAACTGCTTCCATGCGAGCTGCCAGATTAATCGTTGCGCCTAATGCCGTATAGTCTACCCGTTGGGAACTACCAACATCACCCACGACAGCCTTACCACTGTTAATAGCAATACGTAATTGTAGTGGTTCCTGCCAAAAACCATTGGCATTAATACGTTCTAGACGAGCCAGCATTCCTTTAGCCGCAGCAGTGGCGCGATCGGCATGGTCTGGTTGTGATTCCGGTGCGCCAAAAAATGCCATAATACAATCGCCAATATACTTATCTAAAGTACCGCCGTAGGTAAACACTTCTTCCAACATCTCTTCAAATAAATTATTCAATAATTGAGCGATCGCAGTTGGTGTTAATCGTTCCGAAATTGCTGTAAAGCCAACCAAATCTGCAAACAAAATACTAATTTCACTTTCTGCGGGAGCTAAACGACCGTCTGGTAACCCACCTACAGCTATCAACTGCTGTACAACAGCTGGGGAATGATAACGCTCTAATCGATGACGAATCACTTCTTCGGTTTTTAATTTCTCTGCCAATAGCCAACGTTGCACACTAGAAGCCACAAGATTTGCTAAAGCTGAAAAAAAGCTCAGTTCTTCTTCGCCTTCATTTGCCCAATGGTAAGAAGAAAGATGAGCATCGGCATAAAGCACGCCGACTACTTTATTTTCATCCCACAAAGGTACAGCCATGGCGCTACGGATGCCTTTAACCAAAATACTGTGTTCTCCAGAGAACCTTTCGTCCTTATGAGTATCAGCAGTTTGCACAGCAACTTTTTCCTCAAATACCTTCTGGCAGATACTTCGACTAATCCAATTGCCATCACCTGCCAAATATTTTTGCTGAGAAATATCCCTAGTGCCAGCATTCACTAACTCTAGATTACCGCACCCATTCACATCAATTAACAATGCCAAGCGGTCAATGCTATCAAGGTAACGAAAGACAACTTGTTGCACTTGGGAAAAAATTTCTTCGATGGATGCGGCTGCACAGAGATTTTTGGCTATGTCTACCAAGTCTTTGAGGCGGGCAATGGTTTTGTCTTTATTGCTGGGTTCTCCATCCTTGCTATCAGCTTCTATCCATTGCTGTTGCAGTTGCTTGACGTTACGAAAAATCGTTCTAGGTTCAGCAGCTGCCGCAGCTACATGATGGTTGGGCACACACTGCATAGCATGATTAGCAAATAGCACTACCAAGTTGACATTTCCCAGCCAAATCGTATCGCCGTGATGCAACTCTTGAGCATGGCTAATCAAATTTTGGTTTACTTGCGTCCCGTTTTTACTGCCTAAATCTTCAATCTTCCACACACCATCAGTTGTTTTTACTAGCCTGGCATGTTGACGAGAAATTCCCCCAAAAGGCAAATACAAGTTACATTCCGGCAAACGTCCAATTGTGAATTCATCTTGATTCACTGACACTGTTGTTTCCGTATCTCCCTGTTGTAGGCGTAATGTGATTTCAGTCATGAGTGTGATTTGTTTATCCTAGAAGCTGGGAACGCAAAGTTTTGAGTCCTGAGTGCTGAGTATCAACCCAGCTTTGAGCAATCAATACTTTCCTCATCTATGTGACTAAGGCTATTCTTTTACCTTCTCTTTATGACACTGTTAATGGCATTACGACAACTGTATGTATAACAGGGAACAGAGTACAGGGGATAGGGGACAGGTGAGAAAATCTCTGTGTGTCCGGATTTGATAATTAGTTTATGTCCTCAGCTTTGTAACTACGGCTATAGCAGCTATCACAATTACAGATCTTGTTTTCTCTCCCTCTATCCCCTCTACCCAACCCTATGAAGTGCGTCCTACAAGGCTGGCAACAACTGTAGCTAACTCAGTTGGCTCAATCGGTTTAGGCAAATGTAGCTGATAACCTTCTTGTATAGCTCGTGTCCGATCCTCAGCTCTTGCATAGGCTGTTAGTGCGGCTGCGGGAATTTTACCGCCTTGTTCTGGTGGTTGCGATCGCACTTTGCGGATTAATGAGTAACCATCTTCTTCCGGCATCCCGATGTCACTGACTAACACATCTGGTTGCCACTGTAAAATTATCTGCAAGGCTTCTGGAACTGATCCCACTGCCTGAACTTCGGCTTGGCACTGCTGGAGTACGGTGGTAACAAAGTCACGAGTATCAATTTCATCGTCTACAACTAGCACCCGCACGCCAACAAGGCAGGGAGTTAGGGAAAGACGCGCATCATCTTCTGGCTTGCTGACTGAGTCGGAAATGGCTTGTTTACTTTGTAATAAAAGTGGCAGTTTGACTGTAAAAGTTGCGCCTTGCTCTTGACCTTGACTGTCTACATGGATAGTACCGCCATGTAATTCTACTAAATGACGCACAATTGCTAAACCTAATCCTAATCCGCCATAAGACCTAGTACTGGAACTATCAGCTTGACGAAAGCGGTCAAAGACATAAGGCAGAAACTCAGGACTAATACCAATACCTGTGTCGCTGACTTGGATTTGAGCATAGCTAGTTAGTTGATTTCTCTTCCCTGGTAACCCTTGTTCGTTACCGATGCTTTGGGAAAGTTGAATTTCTACCCTCCCGCCTCTGGGTGTGAATTTGATGGCATTGGATAGTAAATTCCAGACTATCTGCTGTACACGCTCGACATCGCCGGAAACTAAGAATTGAGAATGATCTCGCTGCGGTGCGAGTGGGGGAATCAGGGAAAAGCTTAAATTAATTTCTTTGGCTTGGGCGGCTAATTTGACGGTCTCGATGGCTGAATCAATCAGGGGAACTAAATCGCAAGTACGGACATTGAGATGTAATTTACCGCGAATCATCCGTGAAATATCCAGCAGATCTTCGATCAGCTGAGTTTGTGCCCTGGCATTACGCTCAATTGTCTCCATCGCTTTAGCCGTTTGAGTTTCGCTGAGTTTGCGGGCACGTAGCAGTTGGGCCCAGCCGAGGATAGCATTCAGGGGCGATCGCAATTCATGGGATAAGATGGCGAGAAATTCATCTTTCATGCGGTTTGCTTCTCGCAGTTGCTCAGTTTGCTGCTGTAAAGAAGCAATTAAACTAGCCCGTTCCATAGCGATCGCTATTTGGTCACATACGGCTTGCATCATGCCTTTTTGATTGTCACTGAAGCGAGAGCGACTGCGGCTACCAAAGGAAAGAGTACCTAACAGCTGTTCCTGGGCGATCAATGGATAACTATAATAAGCTGTAATTCCTAGATTCCGAATGAATTCTGTTTTAGGGTCAGTTGATTGCTGGACATTTTCTAAAGATATGGGATGGCGCGCCTGGGCTACACTACCGCACACTGATTGACCAAACTCTAGCCACTCAAATCTCTGGGCCATATCTTCTGAAAAGCCTGTGAAGGATGCTAGCCGCATGATCTGCGAGTTGTCTTCCACTAAATAGTTCAAGTAAACATCTAAACCAATTTGGTCAGCAAGTTTACGGAAGCAACTGTCAATTAATGTTACTGGCTGCTGGCTAGATAGTAAATCGTTGGCGGTATTAAAGAGTAGCTGAAGTCTTCTGTTACCCAATGACAGCGCTTTTTCTATTTCCTTAAGTTTACTGATATCTTGGAACGCCAATACACAGGTAGCTGGATGACCATGCATCGCTGGTAGAGTATCGGCAAATATCAGTAGAGAACGCACACACTCACTCGTGTGCCAGTCTATCTCCAATCCATCCAAACGTTCTCCACGAGCAACCCGCACTCCAGGCATTTGCTCGTTAGGGATGCGAACGCCTGCCGCATCTGTGCAGTAGTATGCTGTATGATACTCTGATGCTGGTATACCTTTGGGAAATTCCCCCCCAGCTAATTCATCCGCAGCTCGATTAGCAAATGTCACCCGCGCCGTTTCTGGTTCAATGAACAGTAGTGGCAGAGGCATCATGTTGAGCAAATCTTCCAACCATTTTTGCTGATTGTGGATTGCTTCCTCGATCTGCTTACGCTCGGTAATATCTAAAAATGCCCCGACGCTGCCTCTGCTATTACCTTCTTCATCAAATAATGGGGCGACAAACTCCAATAACTTTACAAGTTTGCCATTTTCATGAATGACATCAACCTCAAAATCTAAAACTTCGACACCATGAGCGGCAGAGTACTGCATGGGGAGTTCTTCTGGCAAAAGTTCCCTACCCTCGCGATAGACTTTAAAGTTTGTGGGTCTTTCGTGACTAGGAGCGCTAAGGGAAGCATTATCATTTGGTGAGATCCCCAATTGCTGGGCAAAACTGGGGTTGACTCTGATTTTTTGACACTCCGGATCTTCGGCAATGCCAATGCCAATAGGAATCACCTGAAACAAAGTTTGTAATTCGACGATGCGGCGCTGGAGATTTTTGTTAAGTTGTAATATCTGTTCTCTGGCTTGCTTGCGTTCGCTTAAGTCGAGAATAAACGCTACTGATTCTTCTCGGTTTTCACCTAGCAACACATAACCAACTAAAACCGGAATCCGCCTGCCATCTTTGTGAATGTATTCCTTCTCGTAAGGTGTACAAGCACCATTGGTAGTTGCTTTAGCTTCGGCAATTCCTTGATCATCCAAGTATAAATACTCTGGCGGTGTGATCTCACTCCAACTTAATCTACCTGCTAGTAGATCCTGGCGTGTGTAACCAATCATCCGCAGAAATGCATCGTTAGCTTGATGGATACCGCCGTACACGTCGCCAAACTTAATGCCAATGACGTTGGCATCTACGAAACTTCTCAGTTTTTCTTCATAAGCTCTCAGTTTGTTTTGAGCATCATCATGTTGACGACAGAGGCGTTCAATTACTGCCGAACTGTGCCAAATAAAAATGGCAAAAATTACAATTAAAATGATGGCAAATAGTGATATGGCAAAAGCTGAACCGTATTGTCCTGCTATTTGACCTTGCAGGATTAACCATCCCAGAATTAAAGGTATGGCGATCGCGGCCAGCAATAAACGACGGGCAATTAAGCCGCCGTAGGTATCACTAATGACTACTTGCATAAATCCTTGGTCTGGACGCGCCCACAGAATGCCTACACAAACCACGGTAAACGTCAGCCCTGTAGGTAATGCCATCAATGTGGTATAGGAGGCCACACGGGAAAAAAGTTGTACTTTGTAGGCATAGCCGATGAGTACCTGTAAGGAAATCAAAGCGGCTATCAAGGCGAGAATCTGGGCATACCAATAACTCCGGCGAGTTTTCGGATACGCCAACAGTTCTAAGGTTCTGCCCACTAACATAAAGTTCAATGCAGTGTTAAATCCCATTCGCCCTGGATGGGATGTAAATAAAGCATTTGCTGAATCCTGAAACAGGAACTCATCAATCTGCAAATTCCAGTTGAAGAGATACTGACTGAATGTGAGCAAACCAATCAAGGTAACAGCTACTGCACAAATTCTCGAGAGGCGTAAGTAAGCAAAGCGATGCCGAGGAGTAGGTCTTTGGTCTGTCTTAGTTTTGCTTTGTCCTATTTGTGACAACCACAGCGATATCCCAGCCAGTACAAAACACAGGGCTTCATTGGGCTTGATTGTTACCGGACTGGCATAGCCAAACTGCTTGAGAAATTTGCTGTCGAAATACCAGCCAAACAATACCAAAACACCGATCAAGATCGCGATCGCACTGGCAACTTGCGCCACTCGTAATCTCTGTAAGTTTTGCAGTCGCAAGCGGTTGACGTTTAACATTGAGGTTTTTGCCACCTAACTGTTTAGCGTAGTCATGTTAAGTATTTCTTCCGGGCTAAAATTTAGATTATTTGTATTTTAGGCTACTCGCCATTAGCTAGTTTTTTCTCTATCTATCTATATACATATTTTCTCACCGCAGAGTTTAGATTAAGAAATAATCCCGAGAAAACAATCTATCTTGATGCATAATTTCTTAATTTCAGCCGGCGTCCCTGGCCATCATCTGGGAAACGCTGCTCCCCAAAGCCGACAAGTTCCACAATCATTTCCCGCGATGTCGGTGTCCATGCTCCGGCTGATGGGCTAATTTCCACGATGGTTTGGTTATTTTCTGTAAAAACATTGATATTTCTGAGGGAATAATTTTGCTTGTGATAATCAAATGTTTGCCCATCATCTGCAAAAAAAGTATATTTACCATTACCAGGCCAAACTCGTAACCGGATGTGGTCGAGTGGTTGTTCATCAATATATTGTGTAACAGGTTGCATGGGGATAATCGCACCGCTACGGACGTAAAGAGGCATTCTTTCTAATGGTGCATGGGTGAGAATGTGGCTTGGGCCTGCATACTGCTCACCAGTCCACCAGTCATACCAAATACCTGCGGGCAAGTAAACAGATCGATGCTCAACTCCAGGGCGGTAAATTGGTGCTGCCATCAGCGATGCTCCTAGTAATACCTGATCATAAAGGGTGTAGGTTTGCGGGTCTTGGGGAAAATGATATAGTAATGGTCTTAAAATCGGTGCGCCTGTTGTGGCTGCTTCCCAAAACAGATTGTAAATGTATGGTAATAATTGGTAACGCAGATTAATATATTCTCGGCAGATATTCTCCACGCGATCGCCAAACACCCAAGGTTCATGACGAGCAGTAGACAAAGCTGAATGACCGCGCATTAAAGGATACAGCATTCCGATCTGCATCCAACGAGCAAATAATTCTGGTGTGGCGTTACCAGCAAATCCACCAATATCACAACCTACAAATGCTATACCAGAAAGCCCCATATTGCAAAGCATGGGCAAAGACATTTCCAAATGTTCCCACAATGAATGGTTATCCCCCATCCACACAGCAGACCAACGCTGCACACCAGCATAACCCGCTCGCGTCAACACAAACGATCGCTTTGTCGGACGATGCCTTGTTAATCCTGCGTAAGCTGATTTAGCCATCATCAAACCATACAAATTATGCACCTCTCCATGAGTCGCATTTTCTCCTTGCGGTGCATCCAAGGGAAACCAAATTTTTTTACCACCATCCCCAAAAGGACGATCATCTATAGCAGGTTCATTCATATCATTCCAAATTCCTGCCACACCAATATCAGTCAAGCTTTTGTGTAAATCACCCCACCAGGTACGTACATCAGAACGCAAAAAGTCAGGAAACACAGCTTTATCAGGCCAGACATAGCCATGAAACAAACCACCATCAGCTTTACGTACAAAATAATCGTGGTCTATTCCTTGGTCAAAAACGTGATAATTTGCTTCTGGTTCATACTTGACACCCGGATCGATAATCGTCACTGTTTTAAAACCATCTAATGCCAAATCACTAATCAATTTTTCCGGGTTAGAGAAGCGCTTAGGACTCCAGGTAAACACACGATAACCGTGCATATAATCAATATCGAGGTGAATCACATCACAGGGAATACGGCGTTGACGAAATTCTCGCGCCAGTTCCCGCACCACAGTTTCTGAATCGTAACTCCAACGACATTGGTGATAACCCAGCGCCCATTTTGGTGGTAGTGGCATCCTACCAGTTAACTGAGTGTATGTACGCAAAATTTGAGCAGGTTCAGGGCCGTAAATAATGTAATAATCTAATTCACGTCCACGAGTTTCCATCTTCCAGACACCAGGTTGTTCCACACCGATATCGAATTGACTCCAAAAGGTGGAATTCAAAAAGATACCGTAACCCACATCAGGACGCAAAGCCATAAAAAACGGAATGGCTTGGTACATTTCATCAGTCAAAGCATCGTAATCTAAAGCATCAACTGTCCAATTAGTTTTGACTTCGTTGAGTTTATCAAGAAAGCCTGTGCGTTCACCAAAGCCATAGAAATGTTCATCGGTAGCAATTTTTTTCCATCCAGCAACTGCACCCATCCGCCAACTCATACCCATGTCTGCATCTTCAGCAAATGGACGATTAGCTTTGTCGAAGCAAGTAATTTGACATTTTTGCAGTTGGACACGAACACGAATCTGTGCTGTTTCTATTTCTACCGTTGCTTCAGTTTCCCGCACTTCAAAAGGTACTGTTGTCCATTCTGCATCATCTAACGTTACAGCCCAAGCACGACGAGGCATAAATTCTCCCGTTGGTGCTAACCGCACACGAATTAAATTAGCAGCAAGTATGCTGATAGTAAGAAGTGAATCACCACATGCGAAATTGATCGTGCTTGCACTCTTATTGACAGCTTGCACCATCCCAATGCTTGTCCAAGGTTGGTTAGTTACTGGTAGTTGACCGAAATATTGTGGCATATAGAGTCGAACAAAGTTGACTTCAGATCCCCGACTTCTTAAAGAAGTCGGGGATCTTGTTATTTTAGGAGCGTCATGCTCCGTGATCGCTAACATTAATAAATATTTTTTTCACAACTTAAATAAAATTGTTATAACAAAAAGCCTTTACCAAATATCAATAATAATTGGGCATTATCATCCTCATTCAAGTAGATTTTTAAATCTATCGTTATGTAGATACTCTAATAAAAATGCCAGGCTATGCTCATACAGCAATCATTGTGATCAAAATATGAGTAATACTTAGTTCTCTAGCGAGAAGAGAAGTCAGCACGTTAGGATTTTTGCAGAACTTAAATTGCAACCCGCTATGGAAAAGGCAACATTTGGTGCTGGCTGTTTTTGGAGTGTCGAGGCAGCATTTCGCCAACTAAAAGGGGTAAAATCGACTTCAGTCGGCTACATGGGTGGTTATTTTCCTAATCCGTGTTATCTGGATGTATTATCCAGAATCACAGGTCATGCGGAAGTGGTACAAGTAGAGTATGACCCAAAATCTATCAGTTATGATGAATTGCTCACAGTCTTTTGGGACATTCATGACCCAACTACCCTCAACCGTCAAGGGCCAGACAGAGGAGAACAGTACAGGTCTGTGATTTTTTGCCACAACGCCCAGCAAGCAGAAGTAGCGCAGCATTCAAAAGCAAAACAGCAAATGTCCGGCAAATTTGATAAAAATATTGTCACAGAAATTAAACCTGCTAGTGAATATTATTTAGCAGCAGCAGAGCATCAGCAATATTTTGAGAAGAAAGGGCGACATTGATTGAGTGCTGACGCTGAGGAAATATTTCCGTTTTCACTTGCAGCAAAAACAAAAAATATAACTTGTGATTAAAATTTTAAACTTGAGAAAATGCTGGAGATCGAGCCGAATTTAGGCGATAGTTATTTAGAAAATATCTTCCCCGGTGGTAGTGACCCCAACCATTTTGATTGGCAAGAAGCATGGTATCCTGTCCACTACCTCGATGACTTGGATAAATCGAAACCAACTCCTTTTACGCTGTTGGGTAAAGATATTGTGATTTGGTGGGACAGACAAACCCAGTCCTGGAAAGCTTTTGTAGACCAATGTCCTCACCGTTTAGCACTGCTTTCCGAAGGTAGGATTAACGACGATGGGCTATTAGAGTGTCCTTATCACGGTTGGTCTTTCTCTGGAGATGGTAACTGTCAACACATTCCCCAACAAGTTGCAGGCGGAACAGCAGAGACTTCTCAACGAGCTAGCGCGACATCTTTACCCACCACGGCACGCCAGGGACTATTATTTGTATTCGCCGGCAAACCAGAAAATGCTGCAAACACCAAAGTTCCTGTGATTGAGCCGTTAGTAGAATCTCCTGAGGGATGGGTAGTAATCAACACATTTAGAGATTTACCTTACGATGCCCTCACACTTTTAGAAAATATCCTTGACCCCAGCCATGTATCCTTTACACATCACAAAACAGTAGGTAATAGAAAGAATGTAGCACCTTTAGGACTGGAGGTAATTGAATCTGGAAAACAAGGTTTCCAAGGCATTTGGCAGCAAGGTTTAAAACCAAATCAAACGGGAAAACTATCTACAACCTTCGTCGCCCCGGCTTTAATGTGGCATGATATCAACTCCCAGCGTGGCAGAATCTTGACTGTTGTTTATGCTACACCTATCCGTAAGGGAGAGTGTCGTTTATTTGCGCGTTTTCCCTTTAAGTTTCCTACTAAACTACCAGGGTTCTTGATTAAGCTAAGACCACGTTGGTATTACCACATGGGACAAAATGGTGTTTTAGAAGATGACCAAATTTTTCTGCACTATCAAGAACGTTATCTAGAAGCTAAGGGGGGCAGTCCTAATTTTACCAAGGCGTTCTACCTACCTACCAAAGCAGACACTTTTGTTTTTGAATTGCACCAGTGGGTAAACCAATACAATGCTGAACCATTCCCAGGGCAGAGTTTGCCACCACCAAGACCTAAAGAACATCTGCTAGAAAGGTATCATTCACATACAGTCAAGTGTGCCAGTTGTAGAGATGCGCTGGCGAGAATTGAGCAGATGAGGTTTTGGTGTGGAGTTTTAGCAGTCTTGGCTTTAGTAAGTATTCCAATTCTGGGTTTATATTTTGATACCACATCTACTGTAGCAGTTGTCATTGAGACAGTAACACCTCTAGCTTTTGGGGCAGCATGGTTAGGACTGAGTAAACTGCAAAAGCAATTTTACGAGGGGAGAACTGTACCGCCGCGTAACTTACCAGAGTAAGGGAGATGAGGCTACGGTGTACACACAAATCATCTGATCCCCCTAAATCCCCCTTAAAAAGGGGGACTTGAAGAAGTTTTCCCCCCTTGAAAAGGCAGGGCTGTTTCATTCCCTAAAAGGCTTGCAAATGCAAGGGTTCAGGAGATAAAAAACAAGCTTGGCATTCAATCTTAGGCATCAAAATGGTCACCAATTCATGACTTTTGTCCTGATATTTATCGCCAATCATATTGACAAAACACACACCATTACGAATGAAACAGCCCTGGGGGAGATGAGGGGAACAAGGAGACATTTGATTTTCCCATTACCCATTCCCCATTCCCTATTCCCTATTCCCTATTCCCTATTCCCCAAAGCGTGTTTTTGCAAATCCTCTAGAGAGCAAACCTCCAAGGCTCTGGCGTGGGTAGCTGAGAGTATAACAGGTGGAGCAACACCAGCTTCTAAAGCTTCTTGCCAACGCGCTGCACATAAACACCAGCGGTAAGCGTTAGCTATGCCGTCAGGCTTATCGCCTGGCCTCAATCCAGGAAAATTAAATTGGGGTACAGGTGTGCTAAGGTCGTTACCCTGTAATTTAGTAAACTCTAGAAATGCTGGCGTCACTTGGGCGCAAACAACGTGCATCCCAAAATCTTGACCACCAGTGTTACAAAATCCGTCGCGGTAATACCCAGTTATGGGAGAAGTGCAGCAAACTTCTAAGTTTGTGCCTAGTACATTTTTAGCTTCTACCATATTCAATTCCTGATGTTTCCGTAATTTTAAGATTCTCTTAATACGTAGCCTACGCCTCGCACTGTTTGAATGAGACGCTTTTGACTTTCATCTTCAATTTTTAGGCGTAAGTAGCGAATGTACACTTCTATGACATTCGATTCACCCATAAAGTCGTAACCCCAAACATTTTCCAAAATTTGTTCGCGGGTTAATACCTCGCGGGGGTGTTCCATTAAGTACTTTAATAGTTCAAATTCCTTCATAGTCAAGTCAATTGTCCGCCCGTTATGTATGGCGCGACGAGTGGCTATGTCTAAAACCAAATCCCCAAAGCGTAACTGTTCTGTGGTATCGACATCTGGTTTTAAATACAGGCGAATCAATTTTAAAAAATCTTCTGGGCGATAAGGCTTGAGGACGTAATCATCAGCCCCAGCTTCTAAACAGGCTACGCGATCATCTACTGTATCCCTTGCCATCAATACCAGCACAGGGGCACACATGCCAGCACTTCTGATATTTTTACACAACGAGAGTCCTGATTCTCCTGAGAGCATCCGGTCTACAACAATTAAAGCAGGCTGGCGATCGCGGCAGTATTGCAAACCGCTTGTGGCATCATGAGCCATAATCGGCTCATAACCGGCTTCTTGCAAATCAAAAGCCAGCTGACTTGCTAGACTCTCATCGGTTTCAATCACCAGAACACAGGGACTGTGAGCAACTGTCATAACAATTTGGAATTTTGGATTGGGGATTTTGCATTGTCTCAACGTTCCTAAAACAGTCTATCAATCAACTAGAGGAACAATTTCAGGCTTTTATTAATGGACGAATCCTGAATTAATACCCTACCTAAAGTTTTTGAGCAAGTTCGGGAATCAACCATTAAGTTCTTTAGATGCAATTTTCATTACTAATTCCCAATTCCATCCTTATACCAGTAATTCTGGAAGAAAATCCTTAAACAACGAAAAAGAAACATTTTCTTATTAATGCCCCATACCCCATGTCTAAGGTAATTCTACCGAAGTAGGTTTAGCGATATGTGGCAAACCCCAACCGAGTTTTTCTCGTAAAATACGGAAAAATTCCGGTGGTTGCAAGCGGATGAATTTGACACTGTAGTGCGATCGCTCTAAATATACCCGATCCTCTGGGAAGATATAGCACCCTCCGTTACCATCTACCACCATCACTAACCGAGGGATATTGACTGGGTAAATGTTGACTGTTTCCGTATCGGGAAACACTAATGCTCTCGAAGCCAGGGAATGAGGACAAATCGGTATTAACTGCAATACGGGTACCCCAGGAGCCACTACTGGCCCACCAGCACTCAATGAATAAGCTGTAGAACCAGTTGGCGTAGAAACTATTACACCATCTGCGGCAATATCTACTGGCGCATGTCGCCCTACAGCAATTTCAAAATGGCACATCGAAGTTAATGGTTCTCGATGCAAAACCATTTCGTTTAAGCACAAAGCTTCCCACAGTACTGCATCTCCCCGAAATACTTTGACGGTGAGCATGGCTCGTTCTTCGATTTCATACTCTCCCGCCATCGCTTGCTCTATGGCTTGAGGCAGTTGATTCAGATAAGTTTCCGTCAAAAATCCCATGTGACCGGTATTCACTGTAAGCAGTGGGATACCACGGGAGGCTACTTGACGCGACGCTGCTAAAACAGTGCCATCTCCCCCTAGTACCACGGCAAACTCCATTTCTGAGTCAAAACCAGGGGGCGTTAGTCCTTCAATTGGGGTGTGGCAGATGGGACTCTCTGGGTTAGAGTAGCCCAATATGCCACCGATACTCGTAGTGATACATACATTCCAACCGGAAGCGGTTAGCTTGTCTTTTAGTTCGATAGCGATGCGACCCGCTATCGGTTTAACGTCATTGTAGATAATGCCTGCTTTCGGCACACTTAAATATCCAAGTTTTGGCGATGCTCTGTCTTATGTAATCGTGACATATTTTGGACAATGTAGTCATTAGTCTCAAAAAAATCGGTGGGAATTCCATCTTTTTCTGAGGAGTGAGGGAAGCAACTAATGACCAATGACCAATGATTTTATTGACTATTGACTTTGGAAGACTGTTTAAAAGGAGTTTTTTTGGGTTTCTGATTTTTATTTTTGGATTTATTTTTCTCGTAGTCTAGCTCTTTGAGCTTCTTCATAATTCGACTGAAGTACTCTTGCAGGTAGCTTTCGAGAGTGGTGGTTTGTTGCTGGTCTAATCCAAAGACTTGGTATACTTCATCCATTGAAGCATTTAACGGTTTACCACTGGCTAATACTTCTGTAAACTCCAGTCTGTCGGCAACGTTCCATCCCCACTGAAAGAAGCGGATGATGCGGCGGATAGTACGCAGTAGGTTAATCGGCATTCGTGTGATTCTGGCTTCTCTACCAGACAGGCGCTCGCACAGGCTAATGATTTCTTCTGCACTCCAAGCCCGAGTTCCCACTACAGGGAAAGCTTGTTTTTCTGTTTCTGGCACACTCAAGGAGCGGATAGCAAACTTAGCAATGTCCTGAGTATCCATATAGGCAATAGGCGAAGAATTACCAGTCACCCACACTGGTTGGTTTTCTAAAATGGGTATGCCATATTGACCGATTAAGCCTTGCATAAAGCCAGCTAAACGTAGAATTGTATAATTTATGCCAGACTCAGCTAAAAATAATTCTGTACACCGCTTAATTTCCATCAGTGGTACTTGTGGATACTTCTCGGCATCAAGAATAGAAAAGAATATAAAACGCTCTACACCAGCAGTTTTCGCCGCTTGAATTAATGCCACCTGACCATCCCAGTCTACTTGTTTAATGGTCAGTGAATCAGTAGCACGAGATGTCGCAGCATCGATGACTGCGGTGACACCTGCTAGCGCTTCCGTGAGGCTTTGGGGGTTACACAAATCTCCTCGGACTAATTCTGCACCCCATTCTTTGAGAAAGGCAGCTTTTTTGGTACTCCGGACAAGACAGCGCACCTTATACCCCTCATCGATAGCACGACGAGCCACTTGTCTTCCTAAGGTGCCAGTGGCACCGACGATTAATAAAGTCATGAGGGTAGTAATAAATTTTTAAGTTTTATGAAAAGAATCTTAACAGAATTATCTCTGTAAACAAAAGTTTACTTTTTTTTAATAAACTCAATTGATACAGAGAAACTATGGGAAAAAGCGTTGTCCGGAAAACGGACACGCTATTTTTCCAGACAGACTCGATAAAACGAGTTTCACAGCTAAGTTATGAAAGAGGGACTGGGAACTAAGGACTGGGATTTTTACTCAGCACTCAGCACGGGCTATAAGCGCAGCCATGCCCGCAGGGCTTTACAGCACTCAGCACTTAGAAAAGCACTTTCAAGTCAGAGAAATTATTCCTCTGCACCCTGAATTTTCAGTAACAAAGCACCTAAGGCCCAACCCACGAAGATTAAACCGAAAGACAACAGAGCTGCATTTAAAATTTCGCCGCCCATTAGTGTGATTCTCCTTTGCGAATAGTTAACTTAAGGTCATTTTAAAGGTTGCCCTTGAGATTTCCTGGATATGGGGCTGTTTCATTAGATTTGAGTGATCACTCAAATCTAAATTTTCGCCAGTCTCCCAATCTAGGCATTTGAATTTTATGTCTACCAAGTGCCTGAGGCAGACTCAGGTAAAATAGCTCTACCAGAAGCTCTACAACGGCTACTTTTGGATTAGACCTGTGTAAATAATTCTAAACTAGTTTTATGGCTAATCCCTAAACTAGGAATATGGGAGCAGCCTGACAAATATGTATCAACTTAATCATCACCAGCTAGTAAATTCACATCCATCACATCGCCCACGCTTGGCGCTAACACTGGGAGATCCGGCGGGAATTGGGACAGAAGTCATTTTAAAGACTATAGCAGATCCAGCCGTTAGTCAAAACTGTAACTTGACAGTGGTAGGTAATAGAGACCTACTGCTAAAGACTTATCAACAGCTAAATTTGTCTGAGAATTTAGCAAATCCAAATCATCTGCAAATTATTGATGTGCCAGTAGATAGAGAAATTGCCAGTCAAATACTCATTGGTACGGGTAATGCGGCGAGTGGTGCGGCTAGTTTTGCCTATATGGAATGTGCGATCGCCCAAACACTGGCTGGTGAATTTGATGGTATTGTGACAGGCCCCATCGCTAAATCTGCTTGGAAAGCCGCAGGATATCATTATCCAGGGCAAACGGAACTTTTAGCTCAAAAATCTGGTGTTGACCGCTTTGGCATGTTATTTGTAGCGCGATCGCCTCATACTGGTTGGACACTCCGCACTTTACTGGCTACCACACATATTCCCCTACGTCAAGTAGCAGACACACTGACACCGCAGTTGTTGACGAAAAAATTAGATTTGTTGGTAGAGTGTTTAGAGCAAGATTTGGGGTTAGAAAACGCCAGAATTGCGATCGCGGGTTTGAATCCCCACAGTGGCGAACAGGGACAACTAGGACATGAAGAACAGGATTGGTTAATTCCTTGGTTAGAACAAGAACGGCAAAAACACCCGAATTTACAGCTAGATGGGCCAATACCGCCAGATACAATGTGGGTCAAGCCTGGTCAAGCTTGGTATGGTAATTCGCCTGTGCAAAATCCCGCCGATGCGTATTTGGCACTTTACCACGACCAAGGCTTAATTCCTGTGAAGTTGATGGCCTTTGACCGCGCCGTTAATACTTCTATTGGTTTGCCGTTTGTGCGTACCTCACCAGATCATGGCACAGCTTTTGATATTGCCGGCCAGGGAATTGCTGATGCTACAAGTATGAAAGCCGCAATCCAGTTGGCAACTGAGTTGGTTAGCCAAAGGCTAAGAGTTACTCTTGCTAGATAAATAACACACCAAATCAACATTCAAAATTGGACTACCATAGCTAAGTATTTGAATTCTCAGCTGATCAAGACCCTATGACCACAGTTACATCGCAAGAAATTGCCCTGTTTCGTTCTCAATTAGCAGATGACCCCAGAGCGATGGAAGCGCTGGACTTAATTGAGGATTGTGACGGAGATTTAGAAGATGCAGCAATGACACTGGCTATCCGGGCGGGACAAGAACCAGGAATGACTAATTCAGAATGGTTAGATGCTTTGGCTAGAAAATGGCGTGCTGTCATTTGTGAACAAGAATATCGGGAAGATTTACTCAATAACTCATTTGTGAGGATGATGGAACATCTCAAAACAATGCCGACATTTCCTAAAATTTTGGCAACGCCAGTTTTAATATATATCCTCAAACAAGGCGTAAATAATTTTTGTGAGCCGCTAGATTCGCTAAAGTGATAGAAAAAAGTGCTTTTTTCCTGAGTGAAAACCAAGAGAGAAATTAGGTACAAGATTGATTCACCCTACACTGATACGCTATTAATTAAGAACTTTTATCAAACAATTGTTATTTAATCAATGAATTACCTTGTTGCCGTATTGCCAGACCGCATCCAAGCCGAAGCCGCTTACTTAGCTTTAGAAAAAGAGGGCATTAACAGTACTATCCTGGGTAAAGGTTATAAAACTGCTGACGAGTTTGGCTTGATTGACCCCAAAGAGCAAGCCAAAAAGCAAGCACAGCTCATGGCATTCTGGCTAGTACCATTCGGCTTTTTTGCAGGCTTTACCTTTAGTCTGATCACAGGTTTAGATACTTTTGCTTGGGCAGGTGAAATTGGTAATCATGTTGTTGGGGGACTGCTGGGCGCTGGTAGTGGTGCTATGGGTAGTGTGTTTGTTGGTGGCGGAATTGGCTTAGTTGTGGGTAGTGGCGATGCTTTACCCTACCGCAATCGCCTAGACATGGGCAAATACATCATTGTCGTTCAGGTTTCTGAAGCCATTAGTCGGCAAGCAACACGCATATTACGTAAATTCGAGCCAGAAAATATCCAGGGTTATGCTGACACAACTAGCGTTTAGTTAATGAACTATTCTTTAGAAATTACAACACACCGCCTTGAGTTAATGCCCTGTTCTTTGGAGGTGGCTGAAGCTGCTACGGCAAAGAATAAATTACAAGTAGAAAAGCTTTTAGGAGCAAGGGTTTGTGATGAATGGTATGCATCTGAAGTGTGGGATTTTTTACCAGTTTATGCTCAGATGTTGATAGATGATCCATCCCAGTTAGGTTGGGGTGTGTGGCTGATGATTCAAATTGATCATGCTACCCTGATTGGTGATTTGGGATTTTGTGGCAAACCCGATGAGCAAGGAACAGTAGAAATGGGTTATGAAGTGCTATCGACTTATCGCCAACAGGGATATGGGTTTGAAGCAGTTCAAGCCTTGGTTGATTTTGCCTTTACTCAGCCGGAACTGAAAAGAATTATCTCTCATTCCCCTGATGATCATGCTGCTTCGATGCGCCTTTTAGAAAAACTGGGAATGCAACAAATTGATAGAAATGAAAATATCTGGAAATGGGAACTAAAATTAGAATCAAGACAGATTGAGCATGATAAATTTTTAACTCAAAGTTAAAAAATAACTAATAATTTTTGAGAATGTTGCCAAGAGAAGAACTGTTAAAGGGTGTTGAAAATCGAGATAGTGTAGCTCGTGTCATTGATCAAGCAGAGCAAGCAATTAAAACTTGGGAAGTAGTTTTAACAGATTTCCTATCTCCGCCAGAATTGGTAGAAATTCAACGGGTGTTCAATCGGTTGACAGAAGTGCAATTAGTGATGTGGGGTGGCTATCCCCAAGCAGAACGCCAAAGAATAGCGATCGCTCGTGCAGAAATTCCCCTAGATCAATCTCAAGTCGCCCTTGTCGCCTTGGAAATTGCTGGTAATTTTCTCTTCGATACCGCCACTCACCGCGACTTTTTAGGCGCAATGCTGGGAACGGGAATTGTTCGCGAAAAAACAGGAGATATCATTGTTCTCGGAGAACGGGGAGCGCAGGCGATTGTCGCTCCAGAATTGGCGGAATTTTTAGCCATGAGTCTGCAACAAGTGCGATCAGTATCGGTGAAAACCCAGCCAATTGAAATCACCGAGTTAAAGATTCGGGAACCCAAGAAAAAAGAATTAACTACAGTAGAAGCGTCTTTGCGGTTAGATGCGATCGCCTCGGCTGGTTTTAGTATGTCCCGTAGCAAAATGGTTAATTTAATTGATGGCGGTGATGTCCGCGTCAATTGGAAAGAAGTCAGCCAATCTAGTTTTCAGGTGAAATCAGGCGACTTGATCGCTATTCGTAGCAAGGGACGTTTAGAAGTCGGGGAAATTGCAGTTACTAAAAAAGATCGTTATCGAGTTCAACTGACAAGATATATGTGATCGGGAACAGGGGACAGGGAAATTAATGCGTATAGTTAATTTTGTCTGAGTACATATCTTAGGCGTTGCTTAATCAGGATATGAAAGTCAAAAACTTCATCTTTCAAACTCTTACTCTCTGCGACTCTGCGACTCTGCGTGAAACAAATTCATATTTTCAATCAGCAACGCCATATCTTATGTAATGAAAATACTATCGCCAGCCACTTTTACCAAACACCGTATACTCTGGGCTGTTTTGCTCTTGAGTACGGGACTATTAATAACTTTAGTGTTTTCTCTGTCTCAAGGAGCAGTACCCTTAACCGTCTCGGAATTTTGGCAGGCGATGCTCCACAAAGGCGATCCCATCAAACAAACAATTGTTTGGGATTTGCGTCTCCCGCGTATTGTCGCTGCGCTGATTGTGGGTGCAGCATTGGGAATGTCAGGCGCGCTATTGCAAGGAATGTTACGCAATAGCCTGGCTGATCCATTTATTTTGGGGATTTCCGCCGGCGCAGGACTGATTGTGATTGTGATGATCGTTTTGCAAGTATTCCCGATAGCAATTCCTTTAGCTGCATGGATAGGCGCAATTTTAACTTCAGCTATTGTCATTTTGCTTGGTCGTGCTGGGTCGGGAATTTCGGTGGAACGGTTGATTTTAGGTGGGGTTGCGGTGAGTTCTTTATTGGGTGCAGTGCAAACTACATTACTTCTATTAGCTGAAGATGGTCAAATTCAAATTGCCCTGAGTTGGCTAGTTGGGAGCTTAAATGGGAGGGGTTGGCGAGAAATTTCTACAGCTGGCCCTTATATTCTTGTCGCCTTACTGGGGGGATGGCTACTGGCGCGATCGGTAAACGTGCTGGCCTTGGGAGATGATTTAGCTGTAGGTTTGGGAGTTTCGTTAACGCGATCGCGCCTATTAATTGGTGGTGTTGCCACTTTATTAGCGGCGGGTGCAGTTAGTATCTGTGGTTTAATTGGGTTTGTTGGTTTGGTTGTACCTCACGGTGTCCGCCTCATTGTCGGTACAGATCACCGTTTTGTTTTACCACTTTCAGCGCTGGCGGGTGCTTGGCTACTCACCTTTGCAGATTTACTTTCTAGACTAGGAGCAGTGGAATTACCAGTAGGTTCTGTCACTGCCTTACTAGGTTCACCTTTATTTATCTGGTTACTGTATCGTCGTTCTGCTGGTTTGAATAAACTGTAGCAATCACGTGCGTAAAATCCCATACTCATGATGTATTTAGCATAAGTCTCAACGTTTGCCACTCCAGCCATATGTACAATTACAATCAGTCTTTAACTCCTGGTTCTTGGGAAATCCGGCGTGGACATTACTTTAATTATGTCGTGCCCAGTGGTTGGCGAGTGATCGAGGATGGCCAATTTGCCGTTGTTCTATTTTCTCCAGATAATGCTGCTTTGACAATTATGGTAGGGAATTCTGGACTGCCAGTAAACTACAACCCCTGGCAGTTTGTCTACGAGAAACTGTTGGCAATGCAGCCATATCAACTGCAAATGAGTCAGCCCCGCCAAGTTCAACCGATTGCTGGATGCACAGTTGCTTATGAGTGGGATTATACGTACACTGCCAATGGTATTCCCTGCCGAGGAATGGCCAAGTGTAGCGTGGCATATAGCTACAACATATGTACGATGGTAATGACGTGTGCAGCATCCCACCAATCACAGTGGGCTAATTATGCTTCATGGTTGCCACAGGTAGCATCTCAAGTCATGGCAACCAATGGGGCAGCCTTCGGAATACAAGGGATTATGGCGCAGAACATAGAAATCTCTCAAGCTGAGGGGCAAAGGCTGAGGGAATACCGTGAATGGTCTGAACGCACCTGGAAAGAAGTAAGTCGCCAAAGAGGTGAGTCTATAGATCGTCAAAATTTCCATTTTCGTGAGAACCTTGGCAATGTCACAACTTGGACAAACCCATATGGATATCCAAACGTCGAACTGCCGACAAGCTACAACTACTTTTGGATTAACCGTCAAGGACAAATATATGGTACGAATAACCCCGGCGAAAATCCGAACGTCGGCTCAACTCAAGATTGGGTAAGGATGAATCGGTATTTGCCGTAACCTATCTTCACTAGTCGTTGCGATTGCAAATAAGCACAAAACTGACTATGCAGGTGTACCGCCAGTCACCCATATCAGCCGAGCTTTCAACCCAAAGATATATTTATAGAGCAACAACTATCAAAAATCAGGCTAATATGCTAATTATTGGGAGAATTCTCCCAATAATTAATATGTACCAAAAAATTAAAGCAATCAGTAAAACCTTTATCACTACCTTGGCAATTTCTGTATACTGTAGTGGAATATCACAAGCACGTACAATTACTGATATCAGTCCACCAACAGGCCCAGGTCAAGGTGATTTATTTTGTCTACAAATTCAAACTCCTGTAAATACGCCGTTTGTTAATAACGACAACAGCATCACCCCTAGTCCAAATCAGATTTTGAATTTTCCGGGTCTATCTTGTAGTCCTAAAACTTTTCAAAATATAGCGCCGATAGACACTCAACTGTTTGTCGCTCCTTCAGGAGGAACAACAGAGTATTTTTTGACTCAAACAGTTGTTAATCAGACTAATGCTATCTGGAACGGCTTTAACTTTCAGATCGGTTTTGGAGCCAATAATAACTTTGCACCGCCGGAATTAATTCTTGTTCCTTCTGGTTTTGCAATTCCAGATTTTGACTTTAATGGTTTGGGTTCTGACCCACAGCCAACCTCATCCAAGTTCGCGCAACTCCTTCAAGATGGCTCCTACAATCTTCAATGGTCTGGAGGGTCTGTCGCTCCTGGTGAGTCCGTCGATTTCACATTTTCTCTTGATGTCCCCGATGATCTAGGCACAAATAATTTCTATAATTCCTTTACAATTCGTCAAACTCCTATCGCCAGAACTGTTCCTGAACCTACTTCCATTAGTAGTTTTCTAACTTTATTAGGTTTACTAGGCTCAAGTTTTGCTCTTAAACATAAACTAACGTAAAGTAGTTAACCCAAGTTGTTGCGTAAGTCCTACCTGTTTTTTGTCCCTGAATGCCTTTAGGGAACATCAGAAAATAAATTATCCCATCTTGTGGGATGGGCAGGATGCCTGTCCTTGTTATCGTCAGTATTTAAGATTTGTGGATAAATTTAATATGTCTGAATATTCTGATACACCCCAACCTTTACCGCCAATAAATACTAGTTTGGATATTAATCAAAATCACTACTGGAATTACCATAATATCGAGGCATTGATTAGTGGTAAAAAACCTTTAACAGCATCTCAAGATGAAGATTTATTTATTGCTGTGCATCAAATCTGTGAACTTGCTTTTCACCAAATGATTATTGATATGGAACGAGTTTTGAAGACTTTAGCACAAGCACTACAAGAGACGACTGATCCCATCATTGGCGATACTAGAGAGGTATGCTATTTTTTTCGCCGCATCCTGCGCTTTTACGAAGTTGTCAACACAACTATGCCGATTCTGATGACTATGCGTGCTTTTGCAGAGTTTAGAACTAGTATTGGCCCTACTAGCGGGTTTCAATCTTTTCAGTTCCGTCATCTAGAAATTATGAGTGGGGTTCGCAAATATTGGGATGGTGGTACTAAAAATGCCGAGGGAAAATTGCACATTGCCGAGATTGAGTTTAATCAACGTTATGGTGAACAGGTAGCGCAATGGTTTGAGTTATACCGTCAGCACAACCTCACCTACTATTATCAAATTTTCACTAGCCGTGCTGCTGGTAATTCCCAGGTAGAACGCCTAGCCAATTTACAAACTCATCCCCATGCTAGTGCAATTCTTCAGTGCTTCAGTGCTTATGATGATTTACAAAGACGATTTCATCAATCTCATTTAGGACTAGCAATTCAGCAATTAAAAATGGTTGGTGCTGATGTTGGTACTGGTGGTACGTCCTTTCGGGATTATCTAGCTAAATACGACCAGGAAGAAGCACCTCTGTTTCCAGGTTTAACAGGATTTACGCAACAATACTCTTAGCTTTAAGAAGGTACAAGGGTGAACCTACATTACGTATAACTTTTTAAGCCTAAGCTCGACTTTATCCAAAATTAAGAACTCGGTTTCTTTATCTGGCAAAAATCCTGTCTTTCTGGCAAATACTTTTTCTACGTCACAGAGTAGAGTATCGATGAAGTTCAAAAAATAAAACTACCGTCCCACATAAGTTTCAGCTTGGGCAAGCACGTTGCGAAAAAAATGGATAAAGTCCAGCTTAAGCAGCAAGGAAACAAAAATTTTGACCAGTTGAGTTTCTACTCTGTTTTGCAACGCTTCCCACCTCTTGACTTGAAGTGGTTCTGAATTAATTAGTTTTACTTTCCTTCAATACTTGGTCTAGGAGGTTTCTGGCAGGTTGTGCTTTAGCTAAGGCTGCTTGATGGTCGCTATAAGCACGAGTGAGGCGAGAAAGACCACTCACGCCTGTTTTGAGTTGCTCAAGCTCGTCTCCAGCAAGCAGTTCTCCATCCAGCATCCGCCCAATCAAAGGTTTGATGTCACCCACTTCCTGCCGAATTTTTTGCAGCTTTTCTACACTACTCAGTAAAGTTTTGAGTGAGTTCAAAATGCTGTCAATATCTTGCACATCCGCCACTAATTCATCCTGTTCTTCAATTTCTACCGGATCTTGAATGTCTGACACTATAGGCAATTCTTGTGCAGATGCTTCAGTTTTTACCCCGTTTGACCGTGCCATTAATGCTTCCTCAAAGAATATTTCCCAGTGTATCGCTGTTCTCAACTTACCGGAGACATTATTAGGAACTTAAATTTTAACTAGCAAATAGTCAACAAGGCTGTTGAGATTGTGTTTGATGACATCTGGATACACAGCATCAATTGTTGTTTACAGGACAGATGCATGGAAATAAGTTTGGCGATCGCCTACGCTCATACTACTCACAAATGGGCACGATGCTTGATTGAGTATGAACATTTTGCACAAAAATGTAGTTTTGGCTGAACCTCTAGCCGAGGCATATTTTAGTTAGGAATGATTTTCCAGGGGATTAGCAATGTATGTAAATGATGGCTCAGAATTCCAAGGGCCACGTTCATCTTTACCATTGCCATCGGTAGATAGGTTGTAATAGAGAGCAACAGTTTCATCAGGCTGAATATTGCCAAAGAGTGGGTCTGTCAATTTACCCAATGAATCGAGAGCCTTCATAAACATCTGTGTATGAGAGATTTCTCGTGTTAAAAGATGAACTAAGGTCTCTTTTGTTCCTTGATCAG
Source organism: Nostocales cyanobacterium LEGE 11386 (assembly GCA_015207155.1). Classification (GTDB taxonomy): domain Bacteria; phylum Cyanobacteriota; class Cyanobacteriia; order Cyanobacteriales; family Nostocaceae; genus LEGE-11386. The sequence goes on from JADEXK010000007.1 coordinate 117,518, forward strand.
TTGCTAGCTTAATTAATTCTTCGTAAGTCTGACGAGCGCCAGCTTCTGCTGCAATATTAGCTCTTAAATCCCGCACTACATCTCCACCTTCATTCAAGTAATTTGCCGTCCAAGCACTACCTTGACTATCTAGAAAGTGTGGGCCCATACCTCGGACTGCAAAGAGAGTGCTTTTATATGCCTCTGTTTGATCCACATTTTTGGTATGACCTTCGATGAGTTTACCAACCATCTCTAGGTGACTAAATTCCTCCATGGCAATATCTTGGAGCATGTCACGAATCCCCGCATTTTCTACATGAAAGGATTGTACCCAATATTGCAAAGCTGCTGAGAGTTCTCCAGTTGCACCGCCAAACTGCTCAAGAAGTAATTGAGCAAAACGAGGGTCAGATTCAACAATATTTACAGCATGAATAGGTTCTTTTTTGTGGTAAAACATACAAAATTCCTAAAAATGTTCTCAATGCAAATTAATTGTCTTTATGGGCAATTAGTTTGACATTTTTTTAAGTTCTTCTCTTCAGTTCGACAAACTAAGAATGCGCTTGAGATACTACTTTAAGTATTTAAGTAGTATCGATGCGTTGGTTTAAAGAAATTAACATCTAGCGGGGGATAACGTCGCAATTCCCGAAGCTTGTAAGATTAGTGTGTGAGAAGATGAGAAGATTTAGCAGGCACGTTTCTCATCTCACGCTCGCTAGGTGCTAATTTAAATTAGGCACTACGACTTCTGGTCAACAGACCCCACAGGTAAATAGCAATGATTGAACCAATAACTGCTACAAAAAGACCTGGAATACTTAAACTAGCGGCAGTAAGTTGTAGTGACCCGGTTTGCAGTAGTGTAAATAAACTACCTCCGACAAATGCACCGATAATACCCAAAATCATGGTTGAAAGAATTCCGCCACCTTGAGAACCGGGATAAATCGCTTTACCGATCGCACCAGCTAATAATCCTAAAATGGCCCATGCAATAAGGTTCATAATACCTCCTCAAAAAATTCAACTGTATTCAGGTTATCAACCATTCTTCACAATTGTTTCTACCAGCCGAGGGAGATATTAAATCCAAAAGATAGATAAAAAAATTGGGTGTTCGTTGTTTGAATTCACTAGAATATTTTATATTTTTTAAATTAAACAAAATCAGCTTAGGTATTAGCTAAAATCAATTGTTTAAATAAGGAAGTGCTGTTGGAGTCAGAAGTCAGAAGGAAAATTGGTGGGGATTTAAACCCACCACCAATTGCAGTCCACCACATCTATGATTTGGTGGGGGATTTAAACCTGTTTAGCAAGAAGAAAGAAGGAAGAAGTCTTCTTTCTTCTTCCCTCTTCCTTTGTTAATAAATTTAATTTTATTTGTAAACGCAAAGGCGCGTTAACTATCTTTACTGATATAGAGGTTCACGCCAAGTGACACAAAGATTTAACAAAAGCTTTATGTTTCGTGTTTGCAAAAATGGGGATGCTTCCTGAGTAAATTAAATAATTTTGATGCTTTTCTTAGGGTAATTGGTGATGGTTGGACTTTGCCATAATTACCAATTACCAACTTTTTCAAGACAATCATATTTGGCAAGTCTTAATTGCCATTCTTAGCTTAAATTGCACGTGAAAACTGTTTATCTGGGGACTGATTATAAGTATCAAATTTTACAACAATATTTCTGACTAGTAACCTACCGATATCTGTGATCTGGATGTGGTTGGTTAATATCCTCAGTAGTCCGTCGGCTTCTAATGGCTCTAATGCTTTTAATTCAGAGGAAAAATATTGATCGAAACTGATGTGATATTTCTCTTCAATATCTCGCTTATTGAGATGAAAGTGAGACATAATCCACATGATTACATCTCGTCTAATCATGTCATCTTGAGTAAGTTTGATGCCTTTACTAATCGGTAAACTATCTTTGGCGATCGCCTGATAATAATCCCTTAACTGCTTGTGATTTTGGACATAAGCATCATTTAGCATACTGATGGATGTAGCACCAAAGCCCAATAATTCCGTTTCTGCGTGGGTGGTGTACCCCTGGAAGTTGCGCTGGAGGGTGCGATCGCGTTGGGCGATCGTTAGTTCGTCGTTATATTTGGCGAAATGATCCATGCCAATGAATATATACTTATTATTTGTCAGTTCCTCAATAGTCATCCTTAAAATTTCTAACTTTTCCTGCGGTTTAGGCAATGCTTCTTGCGGAATATTTTTTTGTGCTGGCTTCATCCACGGTACATAAGCAAAGTTAAAAACCACAATTCGATCAGGGTCTAATGCCATCGTCTTATGCAGTGTATCTCGAAATGTTTGCAGGGTTTGATGAGGTAAACCATAAATCAGGTCTACATTCACACTTTCAAACTTGGCTGCTTTGATCCAACTCATGACATCAAACAGCATCTCTTCTGGCTGAACACGATTCACAGCCACTTGCACTTGGCGATTAAAATCCTGGATACCAAAACTAATACGGTTAAAACCAATTTCTCTCAGAAAAAAAATATAGTCTTGATCAACGTAGCGGGGATTAATTTCAATGGAGATTTCAGCTTGTGGATCGATGGTGAAATATTGGGTGATGTGTTTCCACAAGAATTTTACTTGATTGTGATCTAAGTAGTTGGGTGTACCACCACCCCAGTGAATTTGCAGCACTTTTCTCTCTGGATTGATCAAAGCTGCCATGTTCTTGATTTCGCAAACCAAATGCTCCAAATAAGGTTTGGCAATCTCTTTATTATTAGAAATTACTGTATTACAGCCGCAGAAGTAGCAAGCACTCTGACAAAAGGGTATATGAAAATACAAAGATAGAGGCGATTTTCTCTGGTTTGAGGCGGCGATCGCGGCTTGAAAATCAGTTGCGGTGAATTCTGTGGTTAACTCTGTAGCGGGTGGGTAACTTGTGTATCTAGGTGCAGGAGTATCATACTTCTTGATCATATCCAGATCAAATTTGACGCCAGGCAGAACAAAAACCATTAAAACCTCCGAGTGAATGTGGGAAAAGGGGATGAGGGAATGGAGACGTGACTAATGTTTTATGCCCATGTCATAAATCCCACATTTTCTGCCACATTATGAGCTTTTTGAATGCCAGAGCGCAGTTTGACGGCTAAATTGCTACTCATTTGTTGCTTCCTTCATGTTCAAGCGCAAGGTTTCCAGGCAGTCACCAACTCAGGATGGCTGCCAATAACAGTGAATTTCCGAGCTAGAGGATTGTTATTCTGGGTTTAGAGAGGATCTGCATCAATCTATCCAGCAAGTACCATTGCCAATACAGATCCCAGCTATTTTTATTTTTCTCTCATAAAATTATTTAACTATCAATATTTGTATAACTATAAAGCTATTAATATTTCTTTATATTTTGCTGGTTTTCACTGAAAATGCTGGCAAATCACAGAGGACAGTTGACAGTTGGAAAAACGGCCAAATATTTATGCGTAGGTACTTAACCCTGATTTAACCAGGCGCTCAGGTTATCTATCGAAAATAGCTTTTCAATAATTTAACTGATGTGCTGCCATAATATTTCATGCTTATATAGCTATTAAAAGATAAAACGATGAAAGCAGTCTCATGGTTAAGTCTCTCGAAACCCCAGCGCCTCAGTTGCTGAAACCAGGTATTAAAGCGCCTGTTCAGGAAACATTATTAACACCCCGCTTCTATACCACTGACTTTGATGCGGTGGCAAATTTAGATATTTCAGCGAATGAAACTGAGTTGCAGGCGGTTGTCGAAGAGTTACGCGCTGACTATAACCGCCATCACTTCGTGCGCGATGAAGAGTTTAAGCAATCATGGGATCACGTTGATGGAGAAAAACGCCGTGCTTTTATTGATTTTTTAGAACGTTCTTGCACCTCAGAATTTTCTGGGTTTTTGTTGTTCAAAGAACTATCACGCCGACTCAAAGACCGGAATCCCCTGTTGGCAGATGCCTTTAATTATATGGCTAGAGATGAAGCACGCCATGCAGGATTTCTCAATAAATCGATGGCAGACTTTAATCTTTCTCTAGACTTAAGCTATTTAACTAAACATCGCACATATACCTTTTTCCCACCAGAGTGGGTAATTTATACAGTCTACCTATCGGAAAAAATTGGTTACTGGCGCTATATTTTAGTACATCGCCACATGCAGGAAAATCCTGAATACCAGTTTTATCCACTCTTCCGAAAATTTGAGAGTTGGTGTCAGGACGAAAATCGGCATGGAGATTTCTTCAAAGCACTACTGCGATCGCAGCCTCAGTTGTGGAACAATTGGAGAGCTAGGTTATGGGTGCGTTTCTTTTTACTAACGGTATTTGTTACTCATACAATCACAGTATTTGAACGAGCAACATTTTATGAAGCCATTGGCATACACCCGCGCAAATACAATAACAGAGTAATTCAAGAGACAAATAATACCTCTGCACGAGCATTTCCCCTCATCTTGAATACTAATCACCCTGCCTTTTTCTGGCGATTAGAACAGTGTTTCATCAACACTGAGAAATTGACAAAGATTAAACAGAGTAATCATCCCCAGATTGTCAAGTTCTTTCAAAGAATACTTCCCATTGTCTCCATAATTTCCCATATGTTGCGACTTTACCTGATCAAACCCATTGATGCCGAATCAATCCGAGAAACAGTTTGTTAAAGGGAATGAAACTTGGGGAACACCGTAAAATAAATTATCCCATCTTGTGGGATGGGCATCCTGCCCGTCCTTGGTTATTAGCGGGCAAGATGCCCGCTCCACAAGAAATTTGGGATATTTTTTTATATGAAAGTCCCTATTGATGAGAGCAACATCAGGGGGCATGTGATCCTGGTGTAAGATATTAGCTACTTACCCTGCCTGAGATACTTTGGACGACAAGGATTACCCCAACACACCTGTCCAGCAGGCATATCAGTAAAAACACTACTACGAGCGCCAATTACAGCATTAGCACCAATCTCTACTCCTGGCCCCACAAAACAATCTGCTGTTATCCATGCGCCATTACCAATAGTGATACTGGCTGTTTTCAACCCAAAAGCAGGGTCTCGGATATCATGACTACCAGTACATAAATAACTTTTTTGGGATATGACGCAGTGTTCACCAATGCGAATTTCATCCAAACTATATAAAACTACATCATCGCCAATCCAGCTGTAGTCACCAATAGTTACTTTCCAGGGGTAAGTAAAGCGGGCAGTAGGTCGAATTAATACACCTTTGCCAATCTTCGCGCCAAATAGTCGTAGCAGACTACAACGCACACTATTGAAAGGATGAGGTGTCAGGGGAAAGGCGATCGCTTGTACAAACCACCATAACAAAATATACCAACCAGAACGCCCCCGATCAAACCAGGATTGATCATATTTGCGTAAATCTACAAAAGATTCATCATTAGTCATTAGTTATTAGTTATTGGGCATTGGGCATTGGGCATTGGGCATTGGGCATTGAGGAAGTAACAGATATTTATTTATTCTCTCTTTGTCCCCTTGTCCCCTTGTCCCCT
>JADEXK010000172.1 GCA_015207155.1 Nostocales cyanobacterium LEGE 11386
TCGTCAAGGAAGTTCTGTTATTGACTTTTTTGACCAAGCTATCAAAGCAATGGTTCACCCTAATGTGCAGACTCCTTCTTTAATTCCTCAAATCTAGAATTCCTCAAATCTAGACCTGAATCCTTACAAAAAGATGAAATTTCTCAGCGACTATGTTCAGATTAAACGCCTTCAAGAATTATTTCTAATCAACTGCAACAAAATAGCTTCAAGGCTCTGTAGTGCAGCGTTGGTAGTGCGTTGGTGTTCTTCAAAGTTACGCTGATGCTGTTCGTGGCTATCACGTAATTCAAGTAACACATCGTCCAAAATTGCACTACGAGCTAAAACACGGTCAACATTACTTGTCAAATCTCGCATTTCTTGTCTTAGCTCATCCACTTGTGTCTGGGTGTTAGCTTGTCTAAGTGTCAAGTTATCTAACTGCTGCTGGGTTCTATCTAGTTGTGCTTGAGTGTTGGCTTGTCGCTCGGCAAGTCCTAGCATGATTTGTTCAATGCGGTCTAGTCTACTTGGAAAGTACTCAGGCGTGTCTGTCATTTTACTTTAAGCTTAGTCCTCTATTAAAGATTATATTCAACTGCTCAACCCTATGATTCTCCAAACAATCTGCCAAGAGCTTCAAGAAACTAAAAGTGGCGAAAACTGTTACTGACTAATCCACGCACAGTTACAAGATAAACCACAAACGCTACATCTAGTTTCATTACTTAATTCTCAAAAATAATACGGATAAATCGATAACCCATATCAATTGCTGTCAATTTTTGAATATCACCATATTTTTGTGTCCATTTGCCACTCATTAAGTCGGCTGTGAGCAATTGTATTCCTTGCTCAACTACGTTTTTATTTGCTAAAGCAAAGGTAGTTGTCCTCGCTCCATGTATAGCTGAAAAATTTCAGAAATTGTCAAACTCATAGAAAAATCTCGCATGGCTAAGACTAATTTTTGTAGACATATTATCACTAACTAACTGTTCAATACTTGCGGTTGCTTGTTGTCGCAGCTGATGGTGAAGCGATCGCAATCGATTGCGATTGCGCGGTGGGAGGCAATTTCCAACAAGTATTGATTTCGATCAGTCATAGGGTATTGCGACTTAGATGAAGGTACATATCTACAATGCTGCACCAATTTTTCCAGCTAACAGTTCCCATCACCCGCCGCTAGTAACCTCTTGAACAGAACGAAAAGACTCCAAACGGTCGGGTGCAAGCGAATTATTGTACTGCGTTTAGTCAATGGTTTTGTGCTACTTGTCTCCTTTGGTTTGTTTAGCATCTTTCGGACGACTGTATTGCCAACGCCACCACAGCGTACTGCCTAGAATAGCCATATACAAAGCATAAGCGACCCATCCACCCCAAACCCCAAATCCAACTTGAGGAAGGAAATAGACAAACCCTTGACCTTGCTTGAACGAAAGCATGTGTGACAATGGCACAAATCCAAACAGACAGAGCGCGAGTGAGATAATTGATGGAAACTTTACATCTCCTTTGCCTTGTAAGCAGAAAGTTGAAGCGATCGTCAATGCATGAAATAGCTAGTAACTGGCAGCAATCCACAGTAATTTCGATGCGAGCGTTAAAACCTCGATAGCGTGAGGATCGCTAGCAGTCACAAAAGGAGAAATGATCCATGTTCCTCCGATCGCTAAACCTAAGCCCCAAAGCACCATATACACAGCAGATAATCGGATTACCGCGTCTCCAATTCGTTTTGCCCATCGACGATCACCTGCTCCAATCGATTGTCCCACAAGAATAATTGCTGCTTCGCCAAAGCCAACCACAGGCTGATAGGCAAGAGAAAGTAAGGTCATGACAACTTGAGTAGCGGCTCCTGGCACAACGCCTAATTCCACTTGCATCATCTGAAAGAAAGCTAGTCCAATTAAATCAGATGCCATAAATAAGCCAGCCAATGCTCCCGTCTGTAGCAGTTGCAAAACCCTTCCAGCGTTGGGTTGCCAAACGCAATGCACTTGGTAGGTTTTTTGCATACTGGGTTGGAGAAATAACCAAACTTGAATAATTAAGCCGATCGCTTGTGAAACGGTGGTTGCCCAAGCTGCACCTGCTATACCCCAACCCAGTTGAAACATGAATAGTGCGTTGAGAGCAGCATTTAGAATACAAACAATTCCCGTTACAGTAAATGCTAGCTGAGTCCGGTTAGTTGCATTAAAAAATCCTCTGAGTGTCCAATCGGCAACCACGATTGAACCTCCCAACATTCGAGGAAACCAGTAGAGCAGTGCCAGTGATTCGATGCGAGGTTCTAATCGAAATGGTGCAAGCACGATCGCCCCGTGGTTTGCTAAAAGAACATAGATGGGAATCGTCAATCCGGCTGCCCAAATTCCCATCCAGGTTATTTTTGCGGCTTCAGTTAAATTTCCACTCCCGTAAGCTTGGGCAACTTGAGATTGAACGGCAACACCAACGCAAGCTAAAACCATGATGCAAACAAACATCAGCCAATTGATTGCACCCACCGCTGCTGTTGCATCTGTAGATAGTCGCCCGATGAACCAGGTATCCGTCAACCCGACTACAATGTAAGTCAAACTATCGAGAAAGAGCGGCAGTGCAAGAATTGCGATCGCCTGATAATTGACATGTCGCTTTCCCTGCCGATCAATTTTCAAGGCAGGCAAATAGGATTCAGAATGAAAAGTCATGATCGTTAGGTTTAAGCTTGCATCACTAAGCGGTTAAACATTGTCTTCCACAGGTTATAATCACAGACATAATCAACACCGCAAACGGTTCTAATAGGTGTTGCGCGTTCGTTGAGTAATTGATGAATTTGTTTGCCAATTTGTCGTGTTTTGAGGCGATTGCCGTAAGCATTCCAAAGTAGTTCATCCTCAACTAAATCGACATAATCGCAAATGAACAGAATGTCTTCAAAGAAATATAAGGTGTACCCTGGTGTATGTCCTCCGACAACAACCGCTTCAATTCCAGAGAGCTTATATCCAGTTTCAAAGCAATGGTCAAACGTGAAAAACCGACTATTGGGGTGGGTTGCATCGCGCTGATGAATCCAGACCTGAGCCTTGAACTGTTGACGATACAAATTTGATGCACCCAAGAAATCGTTGTGGGTAAACAAAATGTAGTCCGTTGGTGCAATGCTGGCATCAAATGAAGATGGACAATCAATCCAAATAACCGCATCATCAGTATTGACCTGATAAGCGGCGTGTTCGTATCCTAATTGTGGAACTGATTTTAGTTGTGAGACAAGATCGTTCACTGGAGTAGTCTGAACCCGATACGTCCTAGAACATTCTTCAGCACCCAAGAAATGATCAGGGGTTGCGCCACAAAATCGACATCGCTTTGGGCAATATCCAATCATGTTGAATCCGCAAGCAGTACAAACAAGTTGCTGGGAAAGGGAAATTGCGATTTGCATCGTTAATCTCTCAAAACGCTTTCCCCTATTTAAGCCAGCAAATTCTGCAACCGTATTGCATGTTCTTCCAATTTTTGGAATGTTCTTACTGATGAGTTAAAAACCTTTTGGGTGTGACACCGACAAGGCGCTTGAAGTGGCGCGTGAAGTGACTTTGATCGGCAAATCCAACTGAACCTGAAATCTCTGCGATCGAGTCTTTTCCGGTCGTCATTAACAATTTGGCTCGTTCGATCCGTTGCTGGATCACATATTGATGCGGCGCAATCCCAACTGAGTGCTTGAACTGAGTCGCGAAGTAATTGGGACTAACTTGAGCGATCGCTGCTAATTCCGCTAATGTCAAATCTTGAGCCAAGTGAGACTGAATGTAATCTAAAACCTGATTCAGTTTGGTTTGCGGCAAACGGCTGATCTGTGAAGAAAGCGATTTTTGAACACAGTAATGGCGCAATAGGTGAACTGCCAGCGTATTCAGCAGCGAGTCAATATAGAGTTGCCCAGCAAAACCAGGCTTTTCTAATTCTGCTTTTAGAGCTAGCCCAACATTGCGGAGAAGGGCATCAGACAGAGCAAACTGAGGTGAAAGTTCAACAGAATATCCTTTCACCAGGCTACTGAGCTTTTGCTCTAAGGTAATGGGATCAAGGCACAATGCTAGATACGAATGCGATCGATCCCAACGGGCACTGGACTCAATGTGAGCCGGAACGATGATCGCATCCTCAAGGTTCATCTGTGCTTCCTGTACTTGTCCTTCTGTAATCTGTGCAACACAAGTATTAGGAGAAACGTTTGTATTGATTAGACCTCTTGCACGAATAGTGTAAGCATGAAAAAATACAGGTCAAAAATTAAAGAGCAATGAGCTACGAACAAATAAAAGACCTGCCAGCATCAGAATTTAAACGGTTATGTGGGGTGCATAGAGC
>JADEXK010000173.1 GCA_015207155.1 Nostocales cyanobacterium LEGE 11386
TGATAATTTTAATCTAGGAGACATTCACTATGGATTTCATTTCAGTTGCACAATTACTTTTGTTTCTCGGTTTTGCATTCATAGGGAGCAAATTTGTAAAGATAATCATCGATAGATACCCAAATATTTTATTGTCAGACTATCATTATGGTCTTTTGATGTTTGGGTTGTTTTCTCTTGTCTCGCTTGCTTTCTGTATTTGTACTAGTGAATCTTATCAATTAAGATATACAGTGACAGATGCAATTATGGCTACATTCTTTGCATACACTCGTAGAGTTTAAATTTGCAAAAAGAGAAAGTCAGAGCTACTTTCTCTTTTTTTATACGGCTACGCCAAAATTTTGTGAAGTATTAATTTATATTAAGCATGGTAAGCCAAGTCGCTACACAAGGCTCTCTGTTTGACCTGCAAACAGTTCTGGATTATGGGCAATCAATCCTTAATGTTGCCCAGGAACTAGCTAAGACCTTAATTGATCAACGTCCGCTAACTACCAGAACAATCCAGTCGCAGATGAATCGATGTTTCCTCGGCACAGCAGCAGAGGGGACTTGGGCGTGGAAAGACGCATACGAGGCGGTCGAAGTTGCATCAATTCTATATCTGCGGCAAAAAGGATTATTAGAAAATCCTCTAGCAGAACTACAACTACTGGAATCCCTTTGCCCCACGCACACCCGCCGGAGCGAGGAACAGTTGCAACTACAACAGTTTTCGACTCCTTTGCCACTGGCTTATCTGGTGGCATTGGCAGGGCAAGTCAGTAGCAACGATTTGGTACTTGAACCCAGTGCTGGTACTGGAATCCTGGCACAATTCGCAAAGCTCAAAGGCGCGAGTCTAATGCTGAACGAACTGGCAGAAGACCGGGCGAAGATTCTGCGGCGGGTGTTCCCTGGCACTCCATTATTCTCTGTTAACGCCGAGCAAATCAACGATTATTTGGCAGGGAAAACTCAGCCCTCGGTAGTCTTGATGAATCCACCATTTTCATCATCTCCGAAAATCAACAGCCGCAACCCAGACGCAACCCCCCGGCACATTAATTCAGCATTGCAGAGACTGTGCGATCGCGGCAGACTAGTGACAATCTCTGCTAATTGGTTCTCACCAGCCAATCCTACTTGGCGCGAGACTTTTGTTAAGTTTCAGGAGAAAGCGCGAGTTCTACTGTCTGTTGGGGTCAACGGCAGGGCTTACTCCAAGCATGGAACACAGATGGATACCCGCATCACGGTCATCGACAAAGTTCCGGCTGATAATCCCGGCGACATTCCTTGTATTCCTGAAACTCTTGATTTGCCTGAAATACTGGCATTGATTGAGCAGTTGCCGCAGCGTTCGCAGTGGAAAGCTGAAACCATCAAAACTGTGGCGGCATTCTCTAAGAAAGTCGTTACCTTGCCAAAGCGTATTGCAGTCCCACAACCAGAATCCACCACAGAAATCCCAGATGTGGTTTTTCTGGAGTACGAGGTAATCGAGTGGTCTGCCAGCGAAGGTCTGAAAGATGCCCTTTACGAAACTTACCGTCCGCAAAGGCTGAGAATCAAGGACGCAAAACCACATCCGTCACTACTGTGTGAAAGTGCAGCACTAGCTTTAGTATCGCCACCTGCACCCACATATCAGCCGCATCTTCCTCAGCATATCGTTACACAAGGCTTGCTATCAGAAGCACAGCTTGAAAGCGTGATTTACGCAGGTCAAGCCCATTCAGAGTTTCTGTCAGGTTCTTACTTGGTAGATGATTCCTGGGATAATGTCACTGTAGCAGCAAATAGCGAAGAAAATGCCGTTAGGTTTCGCCGTGGCTGGTTTCTTGGTGATGGGACGGGTGCGGGTAAGGGTAGACAGTGCGCGGGAATCATCCTCGACAATTGGTGTCAAGGACGTAGAAAAGCCATTTGGATATCCAAAAGCTCTGCACTGATTGAGGATGCGCGACGTGATTGGTGTGCGCTCGGTGGTGACGAAAAAGACATCATTGACCTCAGCAACATCAAACTAGGTGATCCAATCCCATTTACCCAAGGTATCCTGTTCTGCACCTACTCAACTTTACGTTCCCAAAAGAACGGTAAAAGTCGGCTTAAGCAAATCGTTGAGTGGGCTGGTGCGGATTTTGACGGTGCGATCGCATTTGACGAGTGCCACAGCATGGGCAACGCAATGGCGCAAGAGGGCAAACTTGGTATGGTTGCAGCATCTCAACAAGGCATTGTTGGGCTTCGACTGCAAAATGCACTTGCCAAAGCACGGGTAATTTACGTCTCCGCGACTGGTGCAACCAAAGTCTCAAACCTATCTTACGCCAATCGCCTGGGACTGTGGCAGACGGGTGATTTCCCCTTTACGAGTCGTGAAGATTTCGTGGAATCCATTGAGGGTGGTGGCATTGCTGCAATGGAAGTTGTGGCTAGGGATTTGAAGGCGTTGGGATTGTATCTGGCGCGATCGCTCTCCTTTGAGGGGGTAGAGTATCAAACTCTGGAAATTGAGCTAACGCCTACTCAGGAACGGATTTATGACAGTTATTCTGATGCTTTCCAAGTTATTCACAATAATCTAGAGAAAGCATTAGAAGCGTGTAACATCTCCGGTGCGAAAACTTACAACCGCATGGCTAAAATGTCTGCGATGTCTCAGTTTGAATCCCACAAGCAAAGATTCTTTAACCATTTGCTCACGGGTATGAAGTGTCCCATGCTGATCAAAGCTATCGAGGAGGATATCGCCCAAGGTCATGCTGTTGTCATCCAAATCGTATCAACTAATGAGGAGTTGCTGAAGCGCCGACTCAATGAGATTCCTGCCTCGGAGTGGAAGGATCTCAATCTTGACCTCACTCCCCGTGAGTATGTCATGGATTATTTGTTAAGTGCGTTTCCTGTTCACTTGCATGAGATTTATTCATACTCTAACGGTGACGAACGTTCTAAACCTACTTTCGATGCCGATGGTTCGCCAATTGTTTCTCAAGAAGCCGTAGCTTTGAGAGATGCACTGGTTGACCGACTGGCAAGCCTTGACCCCATCCCTGGCGCTTTAGAACAGTTATTGTGGCATTTCGGACACAAGCAAGTTGCAGAAGTCACAGGTCGTAGCAAGCGAGTCCTCAAAGATGATTCCGGACGGCTGTTTGTGGATTCACGGGGTAGTGGTGCGAATATTGCGGAGACTACAGCATTTATGGCTGATGAGAAACAAATCCTCATCTTCTCTGATGCTGGTGGTACTGGCCGCAGTTACCATGCGGATCTCAATGCGGCGAATCGTCGTAGGCGATCGCACTATTTGTTAGAAGCCGGTTGGAGAGCAGACAACGCTATTCAAGGCGTTGGGCGATCGCACAGGACTAACCAAGCATCTGCACCAATCTTCCGACCAGTTACTACCAATGTGCGCGGTGAACGCAGATTCATCAGCACGATTGCTAGACGGCTGGACAGCTTGGGCGCACTCACACGGGGGCAAAGGCAGACTGGCGGCAACGGTATGTTCAGTGCCAAGGACAATTTAGAATCTCGGTATGCAGAGTACGCATTATACGAACTGTTCAAGCAGATTTTCCAGGGTCGATTTTACGAAGTTCCGCTAGGGAAATTCGAGCAAATGACTGGTTTATCGCTTACATCCCACGAAGGCGGGATGAAAATAGACCTCCCACCATTGCGTCAGTTCCTCAATCGCTTGCTGGCTTTGACAATCGGAATGCAAAATGTAATTTTCGAGCGATTCGAGTTGCTATTAAGTCAACAGATTGAGACTGCGATCGCTAATGGAAGTTTTGAGGCTGGGGTGGAAACGCTGAGGGCTGAAAAGTTCACTGTAGAAAGTTGTGAATCAGTTTATACTCATCCTCAAACTGGTAGCATAACCAATTACCTGAAAATTGAGCGAGTTCAACGGAACAACATCAGAACGGCTGAAGAAATGCTGGAGTTTGCTGCTGAGTACCAAGGACAATTTATGTTAAATGAGAAGTCCGGTAACGCGGCTGTATTAATTCCTACCCATAGTTTCTTCGACTCTGATGGTAGTGTAGTACCACGGGTTCTACTTGTTCGTCCACAGAAAGAAACTCGCGTACCTGCTGATAAGCTAGAATCATCGACTTGGAAGCAGGTTTCGGCTGCTGCGTTTGTTGCGGCGTGGTCGAGAGAAGTAGACGAATTACCTAGATTCACCACTGATCATATTCACTTGGTTACGGGCATATTGCTACCCATCTGGAAAATGCTGCCACAGCAGAACAGTCGAGTTTTCAGGTTGCAAACTAGTGATGGCGAGAAAATTCTGGG
>JADEXK010000174.1 GCA_015207155.1 Nostocales cyanobacterium LEGE 11386
TGTTGCGGCTCGCAAACATAAACGCTCCGGCTTGCAAACAAGAAAATTGTTGGCTCACATTAGTTGCAAACAGAAAAGGATTTCGGCTCACATTAATTGCAAACAGACTCATTATTATTTGCAATGGGCTTGCAATCATCCGACGAAGCTCAAATTAATTGCAAATAAGCCGAATGCCTGCTCACCAACAGTTGCATAGAGCAATATAAATTTCTTTGGGCGTTGCTGTCTCTCCTTTATCCCTTGAGTAATGCAAGCTTGTCTTTCACTTGCTGTCGGCTACTTTGGGTGTAGCGAACCGTGGTTTGAATAGCTGGAGTTCCCTTTTTGGTGATATGACCGAGATAATAAGCAACCTCCTCCAAAGTCCATCCTGCTTCACGCGCTCGGTGAGCGAAATCATGACGCAGATCATGAAAAGTGACATCATGGATGAGTTCCCACTCAGAAACAGTTGCTTGTGCTTTAATGTTTTTCCACCAGCGATGAATGCCGGCTTCGGTCAGCCTTTCATTGCGCTGAGAAGTAAAAGTGTAATCACTCTCAGTATCTCGCCCGCCGTGATGAATATATTCATACATTGGTTTTCGGACAGCGTTAATTAGATCAATATCTCGCGCTTTACCACCCTTGTAACCAACGTGCAACCAGCCAACTTTGGGGCCAATATGGGTATGCTCTATCCGTAGCCAGGAAACATCACTTACGCGACAACCAGCCCAGTACCCCAATGCAAACACAGCCATGCTACGTGGATGACCATCTTTTTCAATCAGGTTGCGTAAAATATAACGTTGGTCAGGAGTCAATCGTCTGGGAGCTAAAAGTGGCTGGGGTGGAATATTTAATCCTCTTGTGGGGTTGCGACGTAAAATCCCCTTCTCTTCAATAAGCCAACGGGCAAAACCACTGACAGCAGATTTAACCCGTGCTTGGTGAGCAATACTGTAACCTGACGTATCTAGATAGGCAAGATAAATTTCCATCGCCGTTTTGGTCAACTGTTCGGGTTGAAAATCTCCTTCACCCCCAGGATGTTCTACAATCCAAAGAAGAAGCTGCCTAATAATACGCATATAGGCATCAATAGTACTATGCGTTTTACCTTTTAGGAACGCCTCATACTCTATGAGTAATGCTTCGGCTTCAGATAAGTAAAGTGTATCCACAGCACCAAACTTCCTTCAAAAATTTCTGTGGTGAGTTTTCAAGCCTCATTTGAAGCTAATCTATCTCGAATTGTTATACTTTTTCACCTAACTGGCAACAGAATGTAATTTCTGTGGTCAGTTTTCTGCTACAAACTTACATATAAGCACAGTACATGAGGCGAACATACAGGCGAGCATGATCCGCAAGAAAATTCCGGCAGAAGCTTTAACCAACTTGCGCCATCGACTTGATATGTTACCGAGCCGTTGCCAGGAACGTCGGCAACTTATGGAAGAAACAGCTTCATTGTATGGAGTATCTATTGATACTTTATATCGTGCTTTGCGTAACTCATCACGACCCAAATCGATCAACCGTTCAGATAGCGGGACACCTCGAAAGCTATCGCAAGCAGATATGGAACTTTACTGTGAAGTCATTGCAGCAACAAAAATCCGCACTTGCAACAAGAAAGGGCGGCACGTCTCCACTGCGCGGGCGATTGAACTTTTAGAAGATTTCGGGATGAACACCCCACAAGGTTTTATCAAACCACCCAAGGGGTTGTTAACTAAAGCCACTGTCAACCGTTATTTGAAAACATGGGGCTACGACCATCTCACAATGACTCGTCAACCGCCTGCGGTGCGTTTTCAAGCAACTCACAGTAATGAATGTTGGCATTTCGACCTTAGCCCGTCCGATTTAAAACACGTAAAGCAGCCCTTATGGGTGGAACCAGGTAAAGGGAATCCTCTGTTGATGCTTTATAGCGTCGTTGATGACCGTAGTGGTGTGTGTTACCAGGAATACCATTGTGTTTATGGAGAGGATGTAACAGCAGCGTTGCGCTTCCTATTTAATGCAATGACGGCTTCCACCTCGGATGGATGCCCCTTCCAGGGGATTCCTGAGATGATCTATACGGACAATGGGCCAATTGCTAAAAGCCATGTATTTCAAAATGTGATGGAATGCCTGGGAATCAAGCTTGCTAGCCATCTACCTGCTCTTAAAGATGGTATTCGGGTAACAGCTCGCTCCAAAGGAAAAGTTGAGAGACCATTCCGGACAGTCAAAGAAGCTCATGAGACGCTGTATCATTTTCACGAACCAGAAAACGAGGTTGAGGCTAACCTATGGCTACGGCAGTATCTGCTAAATTATAACGACCAAAAACACCGTATAGAAGCGCACTCACGCTTAGAGGATTGGTTGCGGAATTTGCCAAAAAGCGGAATCAGGGAAATGTGCAGTTGGGAACGGTTTTGTACTTTTGCCCGCGAACCGCAACGAAGGAAAGTGGATGGAACAGCCAGAGTATCAGTTGAGGGTGTCGCTTATGAAGTAAACCCAGACTTAGCAGGCGAAACTGTGGTGCTGTGGTGGGGTCTTTTTGATAACGAATTATATGTAGAGAAAGGCGACCAACGCTATGGCCCATTTTACCCAGTTGATGGGCCTATACCCTTGCATCGCTATCGTAAACACAAGAAAACTAAAACTGAAGAACGGGCAGACCGGATTGCAGATTTAGCTAAAAAGTTGGGCTTGCCACGAACTGCTTTGGATAAAAACGCGGATCTGCAATTTCTGGTGGATAAGTACAAGGAAATTGAGCCAACTGTCACACCTTTTAATGACCCAGATCCGTTCCAAGAATTTACATATCCCAGTATATTGTCCGCTAAACTGGCGATTTCAGATTACCTCGCTAAACCTTTAGCGAAATTATCCACTGAACAAATTGCCTTTATTGATGGGCTGCTAGCTGAGACTTTGAATAAAAAAGTGATTATTGAACGAGTACGGCAGTATTTCCACTCGAACAAAGGAGGGCAGCAAAATGCTCACTGAAGTAATGGAACACTTTCGTTTGGTCAAGGAATTTCCCAAGGCTGGTTACTACGAAACAGACCATCAAAAGCAAATGTTCAAAGACATTAAAGCTGCAATCCATTCAGGGAAACTGATTGCCATAACGGGAATTATTGGGTGTGGCAAGACGACTACTTTACGACGCTTGTTTGATGTTTTGGAGAAAGAAGGTAAGATTCTAGTCTCGAAGTCCCTTTCTGTAGATAAAGAACGGGCGACACTACCAACACTTATTGCTGCTTTATTCTACGATTTATCAACAGATAAGGAAATAAAAATCCCTAAAGACGGTGAAAAACGGGAACGGGAACTACGCGACCTGATTAGAAAAGGTAAAAAGTCAGTAGCACTATTTGTTGATGAGGCTCATGACCTTCATTACAGTACGTTGACGGGACTTAAACGTTTAATTGAGGTAGTCGAAGATGGTGGTGGTACTCTTTCAGTCGTATTAGCTGGTCATCCCAAACTGAAAAATGATCTGCGCCGTCCCACTATGGAAGAAATCGGGTATCGCGCAACTGTCTTCTCCTTGGAGGGCATTGTTGGCAATCAGCGAGAATATATTGAATGGCTGGTATCTGAATGCACTATCTCTGATACTCCAATTGGTGAAATATTGGAGGCAGAAGCTATTGAATTACTTGCCACGCGGCTCTTGACACCACTACAAATTGAGCAACATTTGACACTAGCTTTGGAGGCGGCGTACCGAGTCGCGGTCAAACCTGTGACTACGGTAATTGTGGAGTCAGTTCTGTCGAAGCAAATTGACGATTTGGAACCCACTCTCACAAGGCATGGCTATGACGTGAGGGGCTTGGCGGAACAGTTCAATGCCAAACCTGCTGAAATTAAATCGCTATTTCGCGGACAACTTGATCCCACTCGTGCGCGTGAATTACAAGAGCAAATGTTAGCTGCGGGACTGCCACTTTAATTATTGGTCATATTTAGTACATTAAATCTTTTTCAGTCGATACTCTTGCAGACAAGCATACCCACCTCTTCATCTGCATCCGGCTTATTTGCAATTAATTTGAGCCAAGCCGGATGATTGCAAGCCCGTTGCAAATAATAATGAGTCTGTTTGCAATTAATGTGAGCCGAAATCCTTTTCTGTTTGCAACTAATGTGAGCCAAGAATTTTCTTGTTTGCAAGCCGGAGCGTTTATGTTTGCGAGCCGCAACA
>JADEXK010000175.1 GCA_015207155.1 Nostocales cyanobacterium LEGE 11386
GGCGATCGATGCCACTCAGGCTGCTTATCGAGTTGGGTATGAAAGTACCTCGCAGTTCAGTCGAGAATATTCCCGCATGTTTGGTGCGCCTCCCATCCGAGATATTGAACGGTTTCGATCGGTTTGAATGAATAGATTATCGCCGAGCTTTATTTGCAAAGAATGAAACGATTTACTTTGTTTACTTTCCTATATCTTGCGCTTGGAGTTTGTCTGACGGCGATCGTGCTTGGGTACCGGAACCTGCCTTCGAATCTTCAAACAAGCTTGTTTGTCAGTGCAGGAACCTCC
This sequence comes from Nostocales cyanobacterium LEGE 11386, assembly GCA_015207155.1. Taxonomy (GTDB): domain Bacteria; phylum Cyanobacteriota; class Cyanobacteriia; order Cyanobacteriales; family Nostocaceae; genus LEGE-11386. The sequence continues at coordinate 292 of JADEXK010000175.1, forward strand.
TACATTGTTTGTCTCCTCAGCACCTTCCCATTTTGGCGCGAGACGACGATCCGCTTCTATCGCAGACGGAATTCAGCGGTAATTCTACCCTGGTTGGTGATTGGAGTGAACCTTGTTGTAGAGCGACAAATTATTTGACCGCAGGGACAAATTAGAAGTCAAATTTTTCATATCTGCAAGCTTTACTAAAAACAATACCTTCGCCAATTTGCGAGGTTGAGTTGATGATGGTTTAAGCATGAACTCCCATTTCTTGAAGGCTTGGCAAAAACAATAAGCTCTAACAATACCTTTAAGGTTTCCCACAATGGGTTTTTAACGTATTAACTACAGTATAAGGGTTTGAGATGACAAACTACCTTTTAACCTAAATGCCTATGTGGGGGTAATTTTGGCAAAACTGGCAAAATTTTTGTAGCCTCTTATTTTGGCAAAGGTATTGTAAAAAGGTACTTGTTTTTTAGGGTTTGTGATATAAGTTTGTAGAAATCTCTATAACAGCCAATTTAGAAGGATTTAGATTGATGACAAATAATATGTCGCTCTAGTCAAATAATTTGTCGTTCTACAGTAGGGGTACAATTTTTCTCACCCAACCTGTTTAAGAGTGGCACCAAGTCAACTCGATCAATCAAATGCTGAAAGCAAAATCTGTGACTCTTAACCTTTCTAAAACAATCGAACGGGAGCAACGCTTGAATAATAAAACTCTGGTGTTATCCAGTCAGCAGATGGGCTGGAATGGCATCTTGGTTGAGCAGCATCAATATCCTACAACTCCAGGTGAAACAGAAGAAAAAGAACTTCCTGCCCTATCAGATCATTGGCTGATCTTACCCCTGGGACATCCCGGGCATTTGCATTGGAAGTCTGACGAGCGCCTGCATGAATCAATCTTTCACAAAGGAGACAGCTTTTTAGTTCCGGCTGGAAAACCAATCTACTGGCGTTGTCCAAAAACTCACTCATCCCAGATAGAACTGCATATTCACTTACAGCCGCATCTGGTTAGACAAGTTGCCCAAGCGTCTGAAATAGATACACAGCAGGTCGATCTGGTAAACCATTTCGTCCAGCAGGACTTGAATCTTCAGCATATTGCCATGCTGCTTCTAGCTGAGTTGTGTTCAGATGGCATGATGGGGCGATTATACATTGAATCTTTGACTCAAGCGTTAATCATTCATCTGTTGCGGCATTATGGTGAGGTTGCACCAATCATTACACCCAAGAATAAAAGCTTAACTCATACCCAGTTGCAGCAAGTAATCGATTATATTCACACTTACACCAATCGAGATTTGTCATTAGCCCAACTAGCAAGCGTCGTCAATATCAGCCCCACTTACTTCGCCAGTTTGTTCAAGCAAGCTACGGGAATGTCACCACATCAGTATGTAATTCAACAGCGAGTGGAAAGAGCAAAATCAATGCTGTCGAAAACGGATTTGGCGATCTCAGACATTGCTTTACAAGTAGGCTTCTCCAGTCAAAGTCACTTAACACAACACTTTAAGCGCCTCACCGGAATGACACCAAGGCAGGTTCGCTTTTCACCATAAGAATCTGATAAAGCGTCATAAGAATCTGAAAGAAGCCAAGCATTAAAACTCAGTACGCTGTAGTTATTATGCTTTTCTACCCAGGACTTAGACACAATGAGAAAGCAACTTATTAATCCGCCACAACTCTATGATGGAAGACCATTCGGAATGTCTCAAGCTGTTGTCGATACTGCATCGGCTATCGTTTATGTTTCTGGTCAAGTTGACTGGGACGTGAATCATCAAGTCTCATGCCATACCGTCGAGGGGCAACTAAAGAACGTGCTAACTAACCTAAAGGTCGTCTTAGATGCAGCAGGAAGTTCTGTAGAGAATTTGCTTAGTCTTCGCATCTATGTTCGTGGTGAACTTGGAGAATTTATTGGGAATATCGCACCAATTCTCGCGCAATTTCTGGCAGAATCGCGCCCCACCGTTACTGGCATCGGTGTTTCCTCTCTTGCCTCTCCAGAAACATTAGTTGAGATTGAGGCAACAGCAGCACTTAATGTGGATTAAATAGCACGCTTAAAACGTGAAACATCTTCTAAGCAGGGTGTTGGGAGTGGCTCTTGTGGGTGTAGTGTTAAAATGCACGACCCTACTTCCTCACCGGATACCGCCGCATCATCTCCACCAACGCCACACCCTCACCCTCCGGGGTATACACTGTTTCCCCCGACATCGCAATCACAATTCGCTTCTGCCTTGCCCAATCAAACCAATCCTTCACACCAGATTTGACTTGTGCAGACTCCGGTTTCCTGCCCTTCTTGCAAGCAGCCACAAACACAGCTTAGCGATCGCTTCGCTACTCATCCCACTTCATCAGTACCCCATCCACCGCTACCAATCCCCACTGCGGAAACTTCTTCACCAATCCCTTAATAACAATCCGCAAAGCAGGGTCATCTTCCCAGCATTCCACAAGGAAGCTAAAATCAGGTTTTTCCTCAAGTATCCCCGCCATTTTGAGTTTCTCCATTCGCCAAGGTCTGGCCTTAGAACGCTCAACGACAGCCTCATACGACCATTTTTCATCATTGGGGGCAGGGGCGGCAGAAAGATTGTCATGATGAGTTTTGTCCTCACCACCCGAAATTTTGTTTTCACCTGTCAACGAGGTGGAAAGGCTGAATTGGGCTTTTTCTTCATGTTGAGTAATTGGCGCGGCGGAAATAGCGTCCTCATGACAGTCTTTCGGCTCAACACTACAATCTAGCTTTTCTCTTATTAACAAAGTAGATTGACCCTGTACAGCATCCACAAGCTTTAGCGATGTGCAGTCACATGCCGTAGGTAACTCTTTTTCTTCTTCCACGCTCTCAACAATCTGAGGCGATGCACCCCCCAAGGGTGCGATCGCCGTCTCCTCACAGTGCGTATTTTCGTGTTGCGTGGAAGAATCACACCTCACGATCTCTTTTGAAGAGTTCGTGAGGTGTTTCTGAGCAGTTCGTGAGTAATTCTGAAACGCTTGCTGTGAATGGGTTTGACCAGAGATAGACTCTTTGTATAAATAACGCATTTCTTCAGAGCCAGCTTTCATCTCTGTATTTTCAGAATTTGGTTTTTGTGAGCTAGAATCAATTACCTCCCAAAATTCCTTCATTCTGCTACCATGCAGATTCCGTACCAACCAGCCTACTGTTTCTCGTCCATCCTGAATCGACTTGTCAGGCTTGAAAATAAACACTCCACTGTCAGATAAAACTTTTTTAGCAGCGATGAATGTGCTGTAACCCAAAGCTGTGGATAAGGGCATCCACCGGGAAATAAGGGTCAGCCGTCCAACATTCTTTCCACTGATCCCAAGCCACCCAGACTGCATCTCCCAAATCTTCAATGACTTCGCCTCTGGCGTTATACAAAACATAGTAAGGGTCAGCATGGGCGACAATGGAACCAAGCTTTATCAATTCGCAATTTGCAAGTCGCAAGTCGCAATTAGAAGAACCAGACTCGGCAGGGGTTTTGTGAAGAACCAATGGTTCCGTAATTTGAGAGGATTCAGCTTTCTCTAAGGCGGTGATTACCTCTTTCTCTTGGAGCGTTAATTCAGCCCAGTAATCTTGCTTGATAACCTCATACTCCTGGGCCACACTCAAATAATCTTGCCAGCTACACCCAGGCTTGGACAGCACCCGCCGAATCTCACTAACCGCCACAGGCAGCAACTGCA
>JADEXK010000176.1 GCA_015207155.1 Nostocales cyanobacterium LEGE 11386
TACGAGCGCAACTGTTGGCTGGGCATCTCTTGCTAAATGTTTTAGCATTTGTAATTCTACATCCATTGCTCTACTTACCTTGTAGAGTTTTATCTTTTCTTTCTTCTATTCATTATATCCGGAAAGTGACAGAAGAGGGATAAATCCATTCTCCAAAAATAAACACATCTGGCTTGTGATTGGTCATATCACCAGTGAATTCTTGCCAAAACCAGATAGGCATATGTTTGACAGTATCCACACGTAGTGCATCTACGCCCCGGTCTAGCCATTGTTAATTGCAGACTTGATGTACTGTCGATATTCAGCATTATTTTCATTGAAGGTTGCTAAACCTGCTAATTCACAGTTTTGCACTTGCCATTCGTCTTCCCAGTCTTGCACTTCACCATAATGGTGATACCAGTGATTGACATCATTGTTGAAGTCAGCAATTTTGACTCCATCATCATATAGTTCACCTTTGCTACCGTTGGTATCAGGGGTACTGTGGTTGCAAACAATATCCAGCACCAGTTCCATGTTGCGCTTGTGCAGTTCGGCTATTAACCGATCAAATGTAGTGTTTTTGGTTTCCTGGGTTTCATTTAGGGAAGGATTCTCTCCCTGAGCAATGTAGCGTGGATTAATGCGTTTAAAGTCTTTTGTCCAATAACCATGCATTGCTGCATTGCTAATCAGTAAATCTTCTACTTGCTCAAACAGGGGAGTTAACCAGACAGCCGTTACTCCCATATTTTTGAGGTAGTCCAATTTATCAATCACACCTTGCAAGTCACCACCCCAATACTTACCCCAATCTTCTCCAGTCGGATCGTAAAGGTCTGAGTTACTACCTTTGCTGTTATCTGGATCACCCTCATAAAAGCGATCAACTACAAGAAAATAAATTGTTTCTTGACGAAATTCAATATCTCTGGTGTAAAGAAACTCTAGGTCAATCTCAGTATCTGATGACGGTGCTTGCATCAGAGATTCTATTTCTGTACTAGGAGAATCTACTTGATATTGATTTTCTGAGAACTGGGATGGAGGATTTTTCACCATATGTTAAGAAGCGAAGTTTTATAAAGTTAGGATTGATAAAACTATGAGTACAGTTTGGCTCAGTATTATGTATCGCTACAAACAACGGTATTATGTCATCCTTCGCTTGGTATAAAAATCTATCTTGAGCTAGTTTATAATTTCACCCTGATGTGTACTTTATTCACTAAAATTTCCCAGCAAAAGATGAGAACTACTAGGGTAATTGAATTGTAAAGTAAATATTAACGTTGAAATGAAATATCAGGCATCCTAGGGATACTCAGGATACCAACGTTACTCAATAAACCCCAGTTCCTACAAAAATATTACTGTGCGCTCTCTGTATGTTTGACATTCGGGATAGGGTAAATTAAAGACTTGACTACAAGCAAATTTCAGTAAAAATTAATTAGCACTGGAGATACTCTGAGGGAAATCGAGTCAGCCAGATATTAGCGAACCTTGACTATAGGGGGTTTGCTACATTACTAAACTGACCATTGTTACTTTTAATCTGTTAGTACTAGCAAAAAAAAGGAGGTAGTAATTATGACTAAATATGACAAGATTTTTAATTCATCAGAGGTTACAGAAGAATCACTGAGTCCAGAAGAAGCAGTAGCAGCGATCGCGGTGACAACTGCGATCGCTCATTCTTCTGTTGAAGAGGTAGATGCAGAAACTTTAGCGAGTATCCTTTGGGAATTCGAGGTTTTTGAGGAATACTCAGAAGATGAGATCGCCCAAATAGTCGATAGACTCATAGGTATGGCAGAAGTTGAGGGACTGGGATACCTCTTTAATGTTGCCAGTGAAAGCCTCACAGATGACCTAGTGTTAGATGCGTTTGCCACAGGGGTAATCGTGGTTATAGATGAAGAAGAACTGGTGATCCCCAAACAGAAACAGCCTTACCTCCAAGAATTACAGCAAGCCTTGGAACTTGAGGATGAAGAAGCACAAGAAATTATCCAGGAGGTAATAGCCGCCTTTCAAGAAGCAGAAAATGAAGAATACCTAGATGACGAAGACGACACAGTAGTCGTTACAGATTACGGCGATGAGGTGTATGAATCGCCCTTAGGTAATTTTTCAGTCCCGATTCCTGTAGACCCACAGCAAGGAGGAAAGGTACAAAGTCAAGAAGGGTTAGTTGGTTTTTCTGATGACTTCGGCACTTTACTGAGAATCGATTATTATCCTATACCCTCAGAACAGTTGGAGGAATTGGAATCTATTGGACAGGAAGAATATCTCCAATCAATAGTCATAAATAAGTATGTACCACAGGCAATTTATACTAATGTGCCCCATGCTGAAGTGAAATATACTGAATATTTGGCAGACACGATGGAAGGATCTTACTTTGCTTTAGTCGATATGCCTCAGGGTTCAACAATTTCCCAGCCAGGAAACAACGGTACTGCCATGAGATTGGACGCATACCGAGGGCTTCTCGCATTTATGAATACTAACTATTTGTATATAGTTAGCAGCCAGCACAGCTTTTTTAACGGTGAAACACCAGATTCTCTTGAAGAAGAAGCCGAGGAGATTAAGGAGAATATCTTAGAGTTTGTGGATACTATAGAGTTCTCTTAACCCCAATATATTTGTGAGCTTGTGCGTTGTACCAAGGGGGTAATGTTTAGATGACACAACCCCCTTTATCAAATCCGACTCAACAATCTTCGTCGCAGCAAATCCAAAGCTGTACATGCACTCACATGACGAATTAAAGCACGCCCCCGCATTGTGCCAAACCGATACTCAAAACTTTTCACTTCGTCTTTTGGCCCAGCTAAACCAATATAAACTAAACCCACTGGTTTAGTATCCGTTCCACCAGTGGGGCCAGCAATACCAGTAATACTTAATCCCCAAGCAGTTGCCAGGCGAGTTTTTACCCCTATCGCCATTTGTTCTGCAACAGTAGCACTCACCGCCCCAAATTTATCTAAGTCGTCTGAGTTCACTCCCAGTAACCCCATCTTGACCGAGTTGTCATAAGAAATTACCCCACCCCAAAAGTAATCAGAACTTCCAGAAATATCAGTCAACATTTGTCCTAGCCCACCACCAGTGCAAGATTCTGCTACTGATAGCGTGGCTCCTGATACACGCAACAACTGACCAACCACGGTAGCCAGAGTGTCATCATCAGCGCCGTAATAATCTAATCCAGCAATGTCTTTGAGTTGTTTCTCAATAGGCGCAATCAAAGCCTCAGCTGCTGCATCTGTTGCAGCCTTAGCTGAAATACGCAGTCTGACTTCACCCTTACCTGCATAAGGGGCTACTGTGGGATTAGGCAAATTAAAATAGGGAGCAACTTTCTCTGCTAAAGCCGATTCACCAATACCCCAAAACTTTAAACTGCGACTGTAAATAATTTCTTTGCCCCAACCTTGGCTTTTGAGGAAAGGTACTGCTGTTTCATCCCACATCCGATGCATTTCTGACGGTACACCAGGAAAAGTGAAAATTGTGATTTCAGGACGAGGTTGCCAAATAATACCGGGTGCGGTGCCAGTAGGGTTGGGTAAAATGTTTGCACCTTGGGGAATTAACGCTTGTTTGCGGTTTGTAGGGGTCATTACCCGACCGCGTTGGGCAAATTTCTGAGTTATGTCTTCGATGATTTCTGGGCGTTCCACTAAGGGAACATCAAAAAAATCAGCGATAGTTTCGCAGGTAAGGTCATCAGGTGTAGGGCCAAGACCACCTGTAAAAATTAGAATTTGCGCTCTTGATAAAGCAATTTCTATAACTTGCTTCAGTCGTTCTGGGTTATCCCCAACTACTGTTTGATAGTAGTGAGGAATCCCCAGTTGCGCTAATTGTTGCGCCAAAAATTGAGCATTACTGTTGAGGATATCTCCTAACAGTAGTTCAGTACCAACACAAATAATTTCTGCACTCATGTAATTAAGAGACTGGGGAGTGGGGAATGGGGAATGGGGAATAGGGAATGG
>JADEXK010000008.1 GCA_015207155.1 Nostocales cyanobacterium LEGE 11386
CCAGTTGCTCTTTCTCCAACTGCTTTAGGGTTTCAATGTCTAGTTTTGGTGGCAGGTCTTTTTCCATAATTGCTATATTCTGCTTCCCCTACCACACTTGTCAATACCCCAGCACCTGAATCCTTACTCCAAAATTAATGAACATGAACAAATAGGTAATACAGATAGTGTCATTCTCGATTTAGTTCTTTATGTAAGTAAAGATAGACTTAGTAGAGTTGGTATTTATCAAGAATGTTTATATAATAAGATGAAGAATTTCAATAAAATACCTTCGTTTTTACCTTTTTATTATTATAAATTTCATGATCCAGATAAGTGTAATTTAATTTTATTTTTTGACGATTTAGACTGTCGTAATCCTGTTGAGCAACAACAAAAAATATTATCAGCAATATTAACAATACCAAAATCTATTAATATCAAAAAATTTGTGGGATTTGCTGCACCTGAATTAGAAGCTTGGATTATTGCAGACTGGACTAATTCAGTAGCTAGACATCCTGATTTTAAACGCAGGCAGCAAAGTATGTGTCACTGGTTGAGTACAGAAAAAAATATTCCTTTTGATAATCCAGAATCATTCAGTGAGTACGATAAAGAAAAAGATTGTTGTCAAGAAAAGCTATCACAGGCGCTAGTCGATTCTAGTGTCATGCCTGAATTTAATAGCAATTCAAAACCATTGTCTAAAGGGTTACATACACCAGAGCTCTTAAGCCATATAAATCCTGATACAGTCCAACAAAAATGCCCTTTATTTCGTGAGTTTTATAACTATCTAAAAAATTTTTGTGCTTCTTAATGAAGGTTTAATTAACATCTGTAATTACTAGGTTAAATAAATTTATTTTCTGTAGTAAGTACTTTAAAACTAAAGCACTTACTACAAGCGTTGATGTATTAACTTTTTCTCATCTCATATCCAGGTAATACTAACTTACTAAATCAGGAAAAACCTCTTGCACAGCCGGATGAATCAAGCGATGATTCTGCACATTCAAGCCTTTAGCTAATGCTGGATTAACTTCCAGTGCCTTAATTCCTAAATTCGCCAACTGCACAACATAAGGTAATGTACTGTTATTTAGTGCCTGGGTGGCTGTCCAAGGTACTGCTCCAGGCATATTGGGAACGCCATAATGTACTACACCTTCTTCAAGGTATACCGGATTGGTGTGGGATGTCGCGTGTAAAGTTTCCACACAACCGCCTTGGTCAACAGCTACATCGACAATTACGGAACCCGGATGCATTTGTTTGACCAATTCGCGCGATACTAGTGTTGGTGCCCTACGTCCTAGGACTAAAACTGCACCGATGAGCAAGTCGGCTTCTTTGATGGCGGCTTCAATGTGGGCAGAGTTACTGTAAAGCAATTCGACTCTAGAGCCAAATAGGGTTTCTAGGTAGGATAAACGCTCGACATTCACATCTAAAATTTGCACGGCAGCACCCATGCCTACAGCAATTTTAGCGGCTTCTGTACCAACAACGCCGCCACCTAAAATTACTACCTTACCTGCTTTGACTCCGGGGACACCACCCAAAAGAACGCCTCTACCTCCTTGCTGACGTTCTAGGAATCTCGCCCCAAATTGTACTGCTAGCCGACCAGCAATAATGCTCATAGGAGTGAGCAGTGGTAATTTGTTCGCACCGGGTTGTTCTACAGTTTCGTAAGCGATCGCACAAGTGCCACAATCAATTAAATGCTCGGTTAAATTGCGATCGGCCGCTAGATGCAGATAAGTAAACAATATCTGCCCTTTTTGCAAAAATTTATACTCGCTTGCTAAAGGCTCTTTGACTTTGATCACTAACTCTCTATTCCAAGCGGCTTCTGGTGTAACGACAATCTCTGCTCCCGCATCTTGATAGTCATTGTCTGTAAATCCCGCACCACTACCTGCTTGAGTCTGAACAAAGATGGCATGACCATTTTCCCGCAGTACCCGCACACTAGAAGGACTTAACCCTACCCGAAACTCCTGATCCTTATTCTCCTTAGGAACGCCGATTTCCATGTACCGCCTCTGATGAATTTTTTTGTTCAACTTTAGCCTGCCAGTATCAGGCTCGCACTTCCGTATTAGGGATAGCTAACTACTAACCTAACTTTCTTAACTCCACTAGCAAAGCTATAGTCACGCCACGCAAGCTATCAAACTCTTACCCTTGACTATTACCCAAGTATTTCTACAATATATAAAGAATAATTACAAAATATTAAAAAAGCTAGCATAGCTCCTGCTAGGGATCTACTGCTAGATCTCTCAAGTTTCAATCTGAGTCGCAATACCGTTTGAAACCTTGATAATTGTTCACTGTTCACTGTTTTAAGTCTCGTTTGCCGAAAAGAGGTTTCTTCGTTATGACACAAACACAACCAACCATTACGCCCAAATTAGAGGAGCCTAAGTTTGGCTTTAATGAATATGCTGAGCGTTTAAACGGTCGAGCTGCCATGATTGGCTTTTTATTGATGGTGCTGATTGAATACGTCACCGACCAAGGTGTGCTATCATGGCTCGGTCTGAAATAGTCCTGCCAAAAAGCTCAAGTCTTCAAGTTGTAAGCTAGTAATTAGAAGTGTTAGAACCAGCTGGGATCACTGGCTGGTTTTGACCATATCAATATAGTGAATTGTCTCACACGAGTTGCCGTCTATGACTATCAGGCATACAAGAAAGTATAGGTATGATCTTAAACTTGCAATAACACATGCAAGTAATTAAATTACTATACTTTCACTGTACTGTAGAAAATTCTCATATTTTTAGAGGCCTATTGTCAAAAGGGCAGTTAACGTTGTGAGGTATTCTCGGTGAAGTTACACATAAGGTAATCTGGACAAACCAAGCTGTGATGAATGCTGTATTACCTCGTTTTTTGAAGTCAGCCTACAGAAAAGACCCCATAATCAGTATATTGATGACTATGGGTGTGGTGGATGCGCTGATTGGTGGGCTGGATGATAGTTGGTCATTATTTGCTGTGGGGTTGGGGACAGCTGGAATCAGCCTCGCCTTTAAATTGTGGCGTATCCAGCAACGCCGTCCCACTCCAGATGAGCCTGTAGTGCAACATTACTTGCCATCTCAATCATCTAGTCCTAGTCTGCCAATGCTAACTGTTTCTAAGAAAAAACCACCTCGATAAGGAGTGCTGAGTGCTGAGTACTGAGCGAAGAAGATGAAATTGATTGGCTTAACTATTCTACAAGTGAGGAAAAGTGGTGAGGAGTGAGCAAAGAAGTGGAAAAGATTCTCTACTGCACCCAGGTATTATTCTGGCATTTATAGCAGCGATCGCCATTCCGGTAAGTGTCTGGCAAGGATTTCATGTTCATGCTGCTCATGCTGCTGTTGAGGTAACACCAAACTCTCAAGCCAGAAGTAGCGTGACTAATCCCCAGTTACTTTATACCCTCAACGGACACAGAGGAACCGTTAAATCCTTAGCTTTTAGTCCCAATAACCAAATGCTGGCCAGTGGTGGTGCTGAAAATGAAGGCATAATCCGGTTATGGAATCCCCTCACTGGCAAAAAGTTAGGGGATATTAGAAAAGCGCACAAAACAGGGGTAGCATCTTTGGTAATTTCGCCAGATGGTCAAACCTTAGCTAGCTGTAGCAGTGACAACACAATTAACCTGTGGAATCTCAAAAATAATCGGTTTAGCCGTTCCTTTGTGGGACATACCAGTAATGTCCTGTCTTTAGCTGTATCTCCCGATAGTAGAATTCTTGTTAGTGGTGCTTTAGATGGCATTCGTCTGTGGGATTTATTGCAGCAGCGCCCACTAGCTACTTTAGTCCGTTTTGATAACTCCATTCATACACTATCAATGAGTCCTGATGGTCAGACTTTAGCTAGTGGTGACAACAAAGGTGTGATTAAGCTGTGGAACTTGAGTACTGGTCAATTAATCCGTGAATTTGCGGCACATTCTCAAGCACTCACCACCATAACTTTTACACCAAACGGGGCAAATTTAGTTAGTGCTAGTCGCGATCGCACAATTAAACTTTGGGATTTAAATTCTGACGAACCAGTCCGCACCCTCACAGGACACAACAATTGGGTGAATGCGATCGCCATCAACCCCGATGGACAAACCCTCGCCAGTGCTGGACGAGATGGAATTAAATTGTGGAATTTAACTACAGGTGAGTTAGTCAATACACTGCTGGGACATACTGACTGGGTAAGTGCGATCGCTTTTAGTCCTGATGGGCAAACTCTCGCTAGTGGTGGATTTGATGGCAGAGTTAACATTTGGGGAATGCCATCACAACGCAATTAGCTGGTTAGTATTTGCAAAATATTATCCTAATTTTTGTTACACGGGAGATTTTAGAAGTTCCAACCATGCTTCTAACTGAAGGTCGTAGTGACCAGCCTGTGCTAATGGATACTCTCCTTCCTCAATCAGCTTAATTAAATTTGGTAAAGCCTGGATAAACTCAGGATCATGCTTGCGGGGATGTATAGTCCATGCTTTCGTTGAGGACAAATCTGCTCTGACAAAACTACTATTTTGCAATTTTTCGCTGGCCATAACCTCAAAAGATGCCAGCGCTCCTTGAATTGAACCACTGGTGCGGCGTAACCTGCGTTCGATTTTGGCGGATAATGGTTGCAAGGGTTGTGGTAACTTTCTCGAAAGTAGGGGAGGCGATTTCCAAATCAAAGGAATAGGGGAAAGCAAGGAGAAAGTTTGTCGGTTAATGAGATATGCTCTCATACTAAAAAATTTCTGAGCAGAAAATCCTTTTGGATCTTTTACGAATTGACGTGGTTGAAAAGCTTTACCTTCTGGGTGAGGAGGGCCACAAAGGGGACGTGCAGTCACAATTGAGGGTGTTGATACCATCAAGTCTATGGCATTAGTAATCCAGTTATAATCTGGGTCTTGATGTAACAACATATCAGCATCAAAATGGAGATAATAATCGGTCGCTGATGCCTCAATACAATATAAAGATCCATAGATTGTCGAACCCTTCCAATTGTGCGTGTGGTTGAGCATTTGTTGGGCTTGCTGATTACCAAAATACTTTTGATAAATTCGGTTTATTTGCTCTGGTTCATAATCAATTTTGACGATTTTATCAATGAATCCTTGGTCAACTAGAGTTTTGCAGGCTGACTCTAATTCTTCTTGACTACCTGGATTGTATCTGACGCGCATACTTCCAGTTAAATTTGCGGTATCTATTGCTAAAACCCGCTCCACAAAAGGATAGTTACAGGCTTTAACCAAGTGTGGAATTGTTCGCAGCATATACGGAACATCAGTTTTGGCTGCGAGTATCCACATTGACACGGGGGCTTTCATGTTGTTAACATCCTGTTAGCTTTTTCAGGTTAACTACAGCAGTTTTTATATAAATAGACTACGTACATTCAAACCTAAACTCTTATCCCCTTCTCCACCCAGAAAAAGGGAAATGCAAAGTCTCTCCTATTAAGAGAGTCAGTCCGTGGTCTAATCATGCAAAAATTATTGCCTAAGAGTACTTTGCCAAAAAAACGCTCGAATAGCTAGACCATAAGTCAACTTTTTTCCATTAGTGTGACAAAATTGTGTTCATTTTTAAAGGTCGAATTTTTAGCACAATTCGGCATTAAATTTAAGTATTTATTTGTGCTAATTAAATCATCTATTAAAACCGACTTTAACGCTTATCCTTTTTAATAGCTGAATGCACAAATTTTTTCTAAGTATTTACTATTAAATAAATTGCTAAATTTATAGCCAGGAATATCAGCCGATGTGGCGGATATCCCAGCTGGATATAATACTCCTCTAGAATTGATGTGAGGCTAGAAAAGCTTCAATTTCAGCAGAGGTAGGTTGAGAAGCGATCGCACCTGGTTTAATGGTAGTTAGCGCTCCCACGGCATTAGCATAAGCAACAATGTGTTTTGCTGTTTCCGCATCTTGTAAGCCGTGGATGCCATGTTGACTCAATTGGTGGATAAATCCTGCTAAAAAGCTATCTCCTGCACCAGTTGTATCCACAACCGAAACTGGAAAAGAAGGTAATTTGCCTTCGTTTTCACCCAGACAATAGGCGCAACCATGTTCTCCATCTGTGACCAACACTCCATCAATTGAAGCCAGGCGGTAGGTAATAGCTCCTGGATCTGTGGTGTCAAATAGCCATTCAGCTTCTTCTTTGGAGAGTTTGAGAAAATCAACGCGCTTTAATATTTCTTGGATTTTTTGCCGAGCGATGTTTGCATCTTCCCAAAATACCGGCCGCCAGTTGACATCCAAGATAATTTTCAGGTCGTACTGTTCTGCTAGTTCTAAGGCGCGGTAAATTGCCTCCTCACTTTCAGGGTAGGCTAATTCCAAAGTACCCAAAACCAGAAAATCCGCCTCTTGAAACAGCGAATGTGGCAATTGCTTGGCTTGCAAGCGGGTATCGGCAAATTCAGAGGTGTCATACTCACCAAATCCGGCAAAATTGCGATCGCCTGCCAGATCTCGCACCACATAAACTTGCCGCGTTGGTGCTGTAGGATGGCGCTGCACCCCTGTTGTATCTACACCTACTTCTTGTAATAGCTTAACCAGTGTATTCCCTGGTTCATCTTCACCTACAGCCCCGATAAATCCTGCGGGAGTTCCCAGCTTTACCAAAGCGCAGGCTACGTTAGCTGGCGCACCCCCTGGATAGGGAGTCCAGGACTTCACTTCTTCTAGCTCTAGTCCCAATTGGTCAGCTAAACAATCGAATAAAATTTCACCAAGGCACAAAACACGGGGATTGCTCATTTCATTTCAGAATCTGGGATTTTCGATTTTTGAGTTAGTAATTCCAGTATAAAATCTACAACACTCTTGACTCATCTGTCGCCAGTCCTCCAAAGAATAAAATAGCAAATTTTGCTACTTCCATGAGATATATGTCTTGACTATTCTCCTTGACTATTTCAGTAATTTAACGTTATTTTTTTAATATAAAAGTAATAATAAATACTAATTATTTTATGTATGTTGCCATCAAGTGGAAATATAAAGAAAATATTGTCAATTGGATTACTGCTACCACTGGAAACACCTTCCCACAAAAGAATCTTCTAGAATTAGAAGAGGCGATTAAGTACATATACCAAGGGAGGATAAAATAAGTCATGGCTGGTGGCGAGTCTCTGACCCCTGTTAGTCTATCAGACAGAGAACTGCAAATTATCGACTTAGTGGCCGCTGGCTTAACTAACCAAGAAATTGCAGGAAAACTGGAAATTAGCAAACGAACAGTTGATAACCATATCAGCAATATTCTCACGAAAACCCAAACGGAAAACCGAGTGGCTCTCGTCCGTTGGGCTTTGCAGTGGGGTAAAGTCTGCTTGAATGACGTCAATTGCTGTCTTCTACCCAACCAAACTGATTAGACAATTTGTTATCGATGGCGTGTGGCAGACGACATCGATAGCGTCTAGGATGACAACAAACTTCGTCTGGTACATAGCCAAGCCAATTTTGACAGTTTACTCATGTTCTCCTCCTCACGCCTTTGTTTTCATGTGAACCTTTAGCGTAAGTTCTCTTTGGTGTCCAGATCAAGCAGATAGATTACTCGACCTTTGGTTATCGTGCGAGGCTGTTTTTCCTCTAGTACAGTTGTGGCACAACTGTACTAGGGGTGAAATACACGAGTATCCTTCTTTTCTTTTGCGTCTTAGCTATTAAATGCATCTTCATGGCGAATTGGTATAATACCAATTCGTAATTACTTTATATACTACCATTCAGTAAGAAAATTATTACTACCATTTGGTAAGATTATGCAAGTTGAAAAGTTATCCATTTCCTTATCAGCGTCCTTGGTTCAATTTGTTGAAAGTTACAAAGTAACTAAAGGATGTAAATCTCGCTCCCAAGTCATTGAAATGGCGTTGCAATTGTTGCGAAAACAGGAATTAGAAGAGGCTTACCGAGAGGCATCTGCTGAAATTAACAAAGATTGGGATATCACAATTACAGATGGATTGACAGATGAAGCGTGGTGATATTTATTATGCGAATCTCAGTCCTACTGTAGGTTCCGAGATAAATAAACGCCGTCCAGTAATCATAGTCAGTAATAATGCGAATAATAGTGCGGCTAATACCGTAACAATTTTACCAATCGCATCTAATGTCAACCGTGTTCATCCGTTTGAGGTCTTACTCAATCCAGAAGAGAGTGGTTTACCTAAAGCTTCTAAAATACAGGCGCAGCAGGTGCGAACAATTTCTAAGCAAAGGATTGTAGGAGATGTGATCAATAGTTTGAGTGAAGAATTAATGCACTTAGTAGATGCTGCTCTTAAACTACATCTAGGCTGGGATTGATGACCACAAGTATTTTTTCTGGTAATTAACTATTCTCACAACAAAAATTAGCAACAAACCCCTGCCTCAAGCGTTACATTTGTAAGAAATCTCTATTGCTCCATCGGCTTGGGGAGCAGTGTTTTTATGAATACTTCTGCCTCTTTTCCAGGTAGCTCATCTCCTTTTGATTTTTTTAGTTTTGATTTTACGACACCTCAGCCCACACAAGATGCTGATTTACTCCGACAGCTATCTTTCATCCCAGGGTTGAAAGAAATGATCATGTTGCGGCAGGTTCACGCCCTAGAACATGCTACTGTTTGGGTACTTAGTGAAGCAAAACCTGCCCACACCCCCAAAATCAGACCCGCCAACGCTCAAGTTGATAACGAACTATTAGGCGGATTGTCTACAGAACAAGGATTTTATCTTTATGGTGAAGTGAATATCAGTGATTTGCGACGTGCAGTCACATTAGGTTTACATCGTCTTACCAGTGGTGAATGGGATTTGGCTGTGCATCCTCGTTGCGGCACAAATTTATCAGTGGCAATGCTGTTAACAGCGAGTTTAGTTGTAGGTGTAAATCTGCTGCTACCATTCCGACCAATTGAGCAATTAATCGGCTTGGGATTAGCGGCGACAACGGCGGCTGAACTCTCACCCGATTTAGGTTTTATGGCACAGAGATACATAACAACTGCCATTCCTTTTAATCTGGCAATTGAAAATATTACTTTGACTCGCGACGTTTGGGGGCGTGAATCGCATTTTGTCAAGGTAAGCTGGCAGGATTGATACCATAACAGGTTTTCAACGCATTGCTTCAGCCACCTTGAAAGTGTCGGTATACTGCTGAAATTTAAATATTCGCCCGTTTCTCAGCTTGTAAACATGGGCAAAAGCGGCTGTTGTTGATTTGCCTGTAGTTTTATAAGTGCCACGGTATTCACCCAAGGCAATGATGGTGTCTCCAGCGTCCAGCCATTCCTCTACAACAGCTTGCCAAGTATCCCAGTCTAATCGGAATTTGGCAAATACATCGTTCAATACCGCCTCTGTGCCAATATGTCTGCCACCACCTGGAAAACCTTCATTCTGTATCCACTCAATCTGAGGGTCAAAGATTTCGTAGATAGTCTTGGTATCTCGCTCTTTAAATGCGGTGTAAAGGCGTTCGATAATTGCCAGATTGCTCATTGGAACTCTAAGTCAAGGATGATTAAAGCTAAATTTTTCGTCTAGCAACCCGATTTATCTGGTCTGGTTGAGAATAAATTAATATCTCAGCTAACCAAAACCTGGGACTAGGTACACCATATAGGCTAACCTACTTGTCAGTACATTTAAGAGAGTTGTGTCATGAGAAAGCTTTACTTCTTAGTTCCAGGCACATACGGAAAATTTGCCTGCGGTGGTCTTTGGGCAGAGTTAAAAACGGTTAATCTGGCTCAACAAATCTGTAGCGCTGAGGTTGTAACTTATCGCCAACGAGAAACAGGTCAACTGTTTATCAATGATTTGCTCCAAGAAAAGAATTTAGATGATGTAATTTTTGTGA
Source organism: Nostocales cyanobacterium LEGE 11386 (assembly GCA_015207155.1). Classification (GTDB taxonomy): domain Bacteria; phylum Cyanobacteriota; class Cyanobacteriia; order Cyanobacteriales; family Nostocaceae; genus LEGE-11386. The sequence continues at coordinate 9,903 of JADEXK010000008.1, forward strand.
TTAGCTGGGGATTTGATGTAGCTCAATTAGCTCACAAACTCAAGCAATATAATGTTGTTTACCATGCCCATAGCGCAGGTTACAAATTCCGCCTACCTCCAAGTATTCCCATTATCACTGTTAGCCGCAATACAATGGGATATTGGGGGCAAAAGTCTCCTAATTCTCTAATTTATTATTTACCTAATCAAATTTCTGAAGAATTTCAAAATTTACATCTTCAACGAGATATTGATGTTTTAGTTCAAGCCCGAAAATCTTCTGAGTATTTGCTTCAAGAATTGATTCCAGCTTTGCAGCAAAAATGTCGCGTAAAATTAGTAGATTCTTATGTAGAAGATTTACCTGGGCTATTTAATCGGGCGAAAATTTACCTCTATGACTCAGCCGAATATTGGGCGCAACAGCATGTAAGCGAAGGATTTGGTTTACAACCAATGGAAGCTTTGGCTTGTGGATGTCAGGTCTTTTCCAGTATCAATGGCGGTTTATCAGATTACTTAGATCCTGGGTTTAATTGTTATAAAATTGCCGGATATTCCCAAGAATATGATGTGCAGCGTATTCTCAGAGTGCTGGAATTTCCCGAACAGATAATTTTAACTGAAAGCTTTTTTGCAGAGTATCGAACTGAAAATATTCTCAAGCGTTTTCAAGTGATTTTGGATGAATTAAATGGCTTTTTTGATCACAAAATAAAATTTCCACCTAATATCAATGGTTTGTCGCGCAGACGCCTAGCCAGATTACGTATCCAGTCGATATACACTAAGTTAAAACAGAAGTTGTCTTAAGTTACTTTAATTAATTGTTTTATGCTCGGATTCTTCTAGGAAATATTGCTGCCAACAAAAAACACACATAACCTGATTTGATATAAAATGTATAGTACACTGCATTGTGCCGAAAATATTTACTTAACGAATGCCAAGTTAAATCATTAGATTTATTTATCACTGCCAACCAAGCAAAAGTAATTATTAGATAATTAAGTAGTATAGAATACATTTATCTAAAAAGTAATTATCAATTTGTCTCAAAATTAATGCGAATTACTGTCTCAATTATTAACTTTCATAAGTTATATTTAATCTCTCACCTTAACTTGCTGTTACCAAAACTGTAACCGCTTAATATTTATGTTGTTGCAAATGCAATAGTAAACAATTGAAACATCATTTAGCGTCAATTTGCATAGACGGCTAAAAACATTTGGCAAGCGAGGTAGCAGAATGAATCGGCAGAAATTGAGTGGTGTGAAAAACAATTTCCTGCAAAGACGTTACGGTGTTAGTCTGGGAAGACGTTATGTTTTGGCAGCAGCTAGCGTTGTTTTGTTGGGTGTCTTAGGGTGTTCTCAGGTCAATAGCAGTACAAATGCCCTTGCCCAATCTGGTCTACCTCAATCAGCGACTCCATTACCAAAAAAAACATTGATTTCTGATAAAAAACTCGTTGATGCTAACAATAAATTTGGCTTCAAGCTGTTTTCAGAAATTCTGCAAAATGACGGGAGTGAAAATAACATTTTTGTTTCACCTGCGAGTGTAGCGATCGCCCTGGGCATGGCTTACAATGGTGCGAGTGGTTCGACTCAACAGGCAATGGCTAAAACCCTGGAATTACAAGGGATGAGCCTAGCAGATATCAACTCTGCTTACGCTACATTAAAAGGGCTGCTAGAAAATCCTGACCCGCAAGTGCAATTGACTATTGCCAACTCGCTATGGGCAAACAAAGATGCTAGCTTGCAGCCAGAATTTCTCCAACGAACTCAAGATTTTTACAAAGCTAAGGTCACAAATCTAGACTTTCAAGATGCTGCATCTCCCAATACGATTAATAATTGGGTTCAGGAAAATACGCAGGGTAAAATCAACAAGATAGTTGAACAAATTGAACCTGATCAGGTGTTATTTCTGATTAACGCCATATATTTTAAAGGGCAATGGAGCAACGAGTTTGATAAATCTAAAACTGCCGACCATCCCTTCTACTCTACATCTGGCGAACAGAGACAACACCCAATGATGTCGCAAAACGGTGAGTATAGATACTATGAAAATGACCAATTTCAGGCAGTAAGTTTACCTTACGGCGAAAATGGCAAAGTCAGCTTTTATATCTTTTTGCCTAAGCAGGAATCTAACCTCAAAAGCTTTTATCAAAACTTGAATTCTGAGAACTGGGAAAAATGGATATCTCAGTTTAGCAACCGGGAAGGATTTATTCGCTTACCCCGCTTTAAAACAGACTACGATGTGACACTCAATGATGCTTTAAAAGCTTTAGGTATGGAAGAAGCTTTTAGCAATCAAGCCAATTTTTCTGGCATGGGTCAAAATTTAAAAATTAGTCAGGTTAAGCACAAAACCTTTATTGAAGTGAATGAAGAAGGTACAGAAGCCGCCGCCGCCACATCAGTAGGAATAATGCCAACATCTTTCAGAGAAAAACCCGAACCTTTCCGCATGATTGTTGACCGTCCCTTTTTCTCTGCCATTCGCGACAATCAAACAGGAAGCATTTTATTTATGGGTTCAATTGCCCAGCCACAATAGAAATTTTGCACTAAAAAACTCTTCTTCCACTCCCCATTACCCTACTAAGGTAATGTAGGTTCCGAAATGCTCAGGGGATTGTTGGCTTCAGCTTTTGGTGATGCTTCTGGTGCAACGGGTGCAACTATTTCTTCTGTTTCGTTGTTTAACCCACGAGGACGCAAGGCGGTTATAGCAGTCTTGATAATTACAGCAGTGGGTACTGCCACAATCACCCCTAAAAGCCCACCAATTCTTGCTCCTGTGAGGACTGAAATTAATATCCAAACTGGGTTTAATCCAGTAAAGCTACCTAAAATGCGGGGGGCAATTAAGTTTTCTAAAATTTGTTGTACAATCACTGCTGCGATTAAAACCCTGATCCCCATCCAAAAATCTTGCAGTGCTACGAGCGAGGTAGTGAGAGCGATACCCACCGAACCACCAAAGGGGACAAGAGCCATGATGCCAATAGTCAAACCAAATAATAGCCCAAATGGCACTTTCAGCCATAAAAAGATGGGAATTAGGGCTGATGCCATACAGGTAGATAAAATCAGTTGGGTGATGAAAAAGTTTTGAAAACTGAGGCGTACTGTTTTAGAGAAAGGTTCACGAAATTTGGTAGGTAGCCACTCGACTAAACTTTGCCAGAGTTCACCGCCATGCTGCAAAAGATAGAAAGTCAAAACCATGGTCAAGAGAAAATCTAACAGGCTAGTGAATGTGACCACAGCTAGATTTAAAACTTGTCCGGCGATCGCCTGCAATTGTCCCTTGACGCGATCGTTGATTTGCACCACAAGCGCATCTAAGTTGATCGGCAAACCGAGAGTTTCGGCTTTCTCATTTAACATCATTAACTGAGAACGCCCAGAATCGATCAACTCTGGCAATCGCGCTACCAATTGTTGAGCTTGAGTCAAGGCTAGCGGAAACAAAGTCACACCTAGCGCCAACAGCACCGACAAAGCTAATAAAAAGACTAAAATGGCAACTTGTTCTCGCCTGGCACCTTGACGCTCCATCCAGCTAACGGGATAGTTGAGCAGAAATGCTAGTACTGAGGCTCCGACTAAAATGACTATCAGGGAGTGAAAATAGTGGAAAATTGCCGAAATTGCCCAACCATTGAGAACTAACAGTGGGGCGAATAATGCGATCGCCCCGATTCGCGCTATGGGTGTAAGTGTCTGCCACCAGTTGAGTAGCTTGCGTGTCTGCATCTTTAGCCGATTGCGGGATAGAACTGAATAAAATCTGCTGTTAAAACCTATTATCTCTAACTACATCACCGTATTTCATCTCTCTAGTTTAGGATTAGACTCACCCTAATGGACAATCTTGAACCAATCGATAATTCATCGGCCGTAGGGAATGGGAAAGACTCTTGCCAATTACCAATCCCTCGTCAAGACATAGCTACCGCGAAAAGACAGTTGCTGATCTACTTAATTCCCGTTATTGGCTTTTTTCCATCCCTGTGGACTGTTTATCGCCGCCAGGGTAGCCGGGAACAACTAGCTGTGAGTCGTCTGTCTATTACTCTGGCATTTACCTGGCTTTTGGGGTACTTCTTGTTAGCTACTGGGGCAGCAACTTCAGAATTTTTCACACTGCGGATATTAATCCTTAACAGTTTTTTAACATCTGGTTACTTTTTGGTAAGTGTTTGGCTGATTTTTCGACTTATCCAAGGAAAATCTCCCCGATTATCAGGTTTAAGTAACTTGGCCGAGCAAGTGTTGGGCAAGTATTTGTCTTAATTCCTGTCAGTACATGATGACTGTACTAGTATTTTTACCTAAATTTTCCCAAATTAAAGATTATCTCCTACCAGATCTGGTCAAACCGACTTATTGTTGTCATACTTCAATAAATCATCTCCGGATTTGCCATAAAGTAAGGAGAATCCTGCTATAAGTGGTGTGGTTAAAGCAGTAGTAAAAAAGTCAGCACAGTTAATTTGTTTGCATATTAATTAGTCTGTAAATTTACCGAATTTGATCAGTAAGTGTGAGGAAGTCTGTGACCAGTCAAAGAACTTCGGCGGAAGAAAACCAGTCAGCAAAAGCCCCCAACTCAAAGGATAAACATTCCCACAACCCTAAGTCCGGACGTTGGCTATGGTTCTGGGTAGGTATGACTGGGATAGCAATGGTGTCAGCAACGGCGGGGGCGCTGTTAGCGGTTTCTTTGACCAGTACGCCGTTGCAGCAAGCACAGCTAAGTCCCCAAGATGAAGCGGTATTTGATGGCGATCGCATCTCTGGAGGGGGGTTACGATTTTCCGAGTTAACTCGCCCCGTCAATCTCTTAGTTATGGGGATGAGCGTCCTCCCATCAGATATCCAAAATCCCCCCATGGAACTCCAAAATCTGGGCTACGAGCCACAGGTAAACTCGTTTGACGGTCTTTCTGATGTGATGCTCTTGATCAAATTTGATCCAGCGCAAAAGAGAGTAGCCATGCTCTCGATTCCCAGAGATACTCGTACAGAAGTCATTGGTTATGGAGTAAAAAAAATTAATGCGGCCAATATTGATGGTGGGCCGGCTTTAACTGCCAAAACTGTCAGTAACCTCTTAGGCGGTGTGGGAATTGATCGCTATATCCGCATTAACGTTTTGGGAGTTGGTAAGCTCATTGATGCCTTGGGTGGGGTGACTGTGTATGTCCCCAAAGATATGAAATATCAAGATGATTCCCAGCGTCTATACATCAACTTGAAGGCAGGTAAACAGCATCTCAACGGTGATCAAGCTTTGCAACTCCTGCGCTTTCGCCATGATGAACTGGGAGACATCGGTCGAATTCAACGACAACAGATGGTGATCCGTGCCTTGATGGATCAAGCTCTTAACCCTGTAACTGTAGCTCAATTACCCAAAATTCTCAATGTAGTTAAAGAAAATATTGACACTAATTTAACTGTTGAAGAATTAGTAGCGTTAGTAGGTTTTGGCGTGCGGACAAATCGTGCCAATATGCATATGTTCATGTTACCGGGTCGCTTTAGCCAAAAGGAGGAGTATATTGCTAGCTATTGGCTACCAAACCAAAATGGCATCGCGAGAATGATGTCTCAACACTTTGGTTTAGAAACAACGCGGGAATTCAGGGCGATTAACTCAAGTTCTTTGCGAGTGGTAATTCAAGATAGCACAGGTAGCGATCGCTCCGACCTGCGACCTTTGATCAGCAGCTTAGAAAAATTCGGATATCGCAACATCCGCGTATCTGTACCTTGGACTCAACCTTTAGAGGTAACTAATATTATTGCCCAGCAAGGAGATGGTGATAGCGCCGAATCAATTCGCGATGCCTTAGGATTTGGTGAAGTGCGAGTGGAAAGCACTGGTATTCTGGACTCTGATATCAGTATCCAGGTAGGCAAAGATTGGTTGGAAAAAAGAACTTTCTTTGAGCCGACTTACTAAGCATCAGCTACACCATGATGAATAAACATAAAGGCGTAAGGTTTATCCTCACGCCTTAATATTATGAAATAGGAATTTATAGTAGTCGCTACTTAGCTTAGGATACAAACTAATCATTAAACTGTTCCCTGTCCCCTGCCATAGCTACCAACTGTCCGCAGTGCCTCGTTTATAGGGTTCACCTGTAAATGGTTGTGTGCCAATCACCGGATAAGCATCATCACTGGGGCCAAAAATCCGCATTACAGCCTCAGAAATATACTGGGTGATGCTATCAAGCATTCTGGAAATAGCCATAATATTAGACTCCTTGTTTTGAGTCGTGATTAATTGTGATTTCTCTACTCTAGTTCTGATATTCTCACCTAGGTTTAATTCTCAATAAATTTTCGGATATCTTTGCAATACTTTAGCTGATGCCAAAATTTAGCTTTTATCTTTAATTTTAATTAAAACAAAATTATCTATTCCCCCTTAATCTGAGACAGGAAAGGGTTTTTTTGGCTAGAAATAAGTAGAGCGACTTGAAAAAACCAAACTATGTAAAATTGTTGAAATTCAGTTCGTAGTCAGGACTTTAGTCCTGATTTGAGAACTAAAGTTCTCACTACTAACTTTAATTATTTACCCTGTTCTACTTATTATCTATATAACTATTAAAATATATTAATTAATAGCATATTTTACGATTAATTTGGTTTGTTTGTCCTGCATTCATGCAGTCATCGAAGTTAGAAGTCAGAGGAAAGACGGAAGAAGAATGATCATCCTTCTGACTCCAAATTTCTTCCTTCTTGTTCAAAGACTTGATTTGTCTGAGAGTTGACATTATTTATGGTAGATTTTACCATAATAAAAGCAGCATTCTTGTAAGGACGCTCTTGCATGGCAACTTTTCCAGACTTGGACAGCATAGAGAAACAAGAACTAAACCTCTCTGCGGCTGATTACAGCCTGCTAACAGACCTTTACCAGTTGACAATGGCAGCTTGTTATACAGGTGAAGGTGTAGAACAACGACGGGCTAGCTTTGAATTATTTGTCAGGAGGTTGCCAGAGAATTTTGGCTATTTAATAGCTATGGGGCTGGCGCAGGTACTGGATTATTTAGCAAAATTTCGCTTTAGTTCCTCTCATATAGCGGCTTTACAGGCGACGGGAATTTTTGCTCATGCAAGCGAAAGCTTTTGGTCGTTGTTAAAAGATGGCTGTTTTACTGGTGATGTTTGGGCAGTACCGGAAGGAACAGCTGTATTTGCCAACGAGCCATTGTTACGGGTGGAAGCACCGCTTTGGCAAGCACAGTTAGTAGAAACTTACTTACTAAATACGATTAATTACCAAACTTTAATTGCCACAAGGGCTGCACGCCTCCGCGATGTTGCGGGGGAGCAAGCAACACTTTTAGAATTTGGTACAAGACGAGCATTTAGTCCCCAAGCTGCTTTGTGGGCGGCGCGAGCCGGTTTGGCTGGTGGCTTGGATTCTACCTCAAATGTGTTAGCAGCGTTACAACTGGGTCAACAGCCAAGTGGTACGATGGCTCACGCTTTAGTTATGGCACTGTCAGCAATGGCAGGCAGTGAAGAGCATGCTTTTACTGCCTTTCATCGATATTTTCCGGGTGCGCCATTGTTAATTGATACTTACGATACGATCGCAGCTGCCCAGCAGTTAGCGGCAAAAGTCAATTCTGGAGAAATGGAATTAACTGGGGTGAGGTTGGATTCTGGAGATTTAATTACTTTGTCCAAACAAGTGCGATCGCTTCTTCCCGGTGTTTCCATTTTCGCTAGTGGTGATTTAGATGAGTGGGAAATCGCCAGACTCAAGGCTGCGGGTGCGGCAATTGATGGCTATGGATTGGGAACGCGATTAGTTACGGGTCCGCCTGTCAATGGAGTCTATAAACTTGTGGAAATTGATGGAATTCCTGTGATGAAACAGTCTAGTGGTAAGGTGACTTATCCCGGACGCAAGCAAATTTGGCGTTCACCTACGGTGGGGCGTAAGGTAAAAGCCGACAACTTGGCATTGGTAGATGAAAGCAATCTCACAGGAAAGCCTTTGTTGGAGTTGGTGGTTAAGGCAGGGGAACGGGTGCAACCAACTGCAAGTTTACAGGAGATTCGGCAACGGACTGCGGCGGCGGTGGCTAGTTTGCCTCAGGAGATCCGGCGTTTGGATCATCCTGCGACGATGTCGGTGGAAATTTCTGCTGGGTTACAAAAGTTGACGCAAGAGACTCAGGAACGAACCGCAAAGGACGCAAAGGGTGCGAAGTAAGATGATGAGAGTTGCTTTGTTTGGTACTAGTGCTGATCCGCCGACGGCTGGACATCAGAAGATTCTCAGGTGGTTATCTGAGCATTATGATTGGGTGGCAGTTTGGGCGGCTGATAATCCATTTAAGTCCCATCAAACGCCTTTGGCACATAGGGCAACTATGCTGCGATTATTGATTACAGATATTGATGCTGCACGGCATAATATTGCTTTGGAACAGGATTTGAGTAGCTTTAGAACCCTGGAAACAGTGGAAAAGGCGAAATCTCGTTGGGGTGAGGATACTGAGTTTACATTGGTAATTGGTTCTGATTTACTCAATCAATTGCCGCAGTGGTATCGTGTTGCAGATTTATTACAGCAAGTGCAACTGTTAATTGTGCCACGACCGGGATATGCCATCGATAAGCCTAGCTTGGAGGCGGTGCAAAATCTGGGAGGAAAAATTGCGATCGCTAGCTTAACGGGGATAGATGTTTCCTCAACAGCATATCGTGAACATGGAGATACCCAAGCCCTTACTCCCCCTATTGTTGCCTATATTCATCAAGAGCATTTGTACAAATGCCAGGACGACACTACAAAAAGATACCAACTCCGCTAAATCAACAACCTTGTTTCGACTCCGCTCAACAACCTTTGGCCGATTTTAAGGTTGGTGTTGATAATGTAATTTTTTCGGTAGATACAGCCCAAAATCGGCTACTAGTTCTCTTAGTCATGCGACAGCAAGAACCATTTTTAAATTCTTGGAGTCTTCCTGGTACTTTGGTACGTCAAGGAGAGTCTTTAGAAGATGCTGCTTATCGCATCATGGCAGAGAAAATTAGGGTGAATAATCTCTATTTAGAACAGTTATATACCTTTGGGGGACCCAATCGCGACCCACGGGAAGCTACTGATAGTTATGGTGTGCGTTATCTATCGGTTAGTTATTTTGCCCTTGTGAGATTTGAAGAGGCAGAATTAATTGCTGATAAAGTCACTGGTATCGCTTGGTATCCAGTCAAACAAGTACCCCAATTAGCTTTTGACCATAATGAAGTTTTGGCTTATGGACATAGGCGATTACGAAATAAATTAGAATACAGTCCTGTGGCTTTTGAAGTTTTGCCACCAATGTTTACTTTGAATGATTTGTATCAGTTATACACCACAGTTTTAGGAGAAAATTTTGCCGACTATTCTAATTTTCGAGCGCGTCTCCTCAAATTAGGTTTTTTATGTGATACCGGAATTAAAGTATCACGGGGTGCTGGTCGTCCCGCTAGTTTATATAAGTTTGATGCTGAGGCTTTTGCACCCTTCAAAGATAAACCTTTAGTTTTTATTTAATAGTTAAATTACATATAAAATCAAGCATAAATGAATTATGTAGATAGACCAAGACAAAAATATTATCTCAGATAAAATAGAGATTAACTACGCATTACGTTCGCGTTAGCGTGCCGTAGGCTCTACTAAGAATTACGAATCATGAAAATTGCGATCGCTCAACTTAATCCAACAATTGGTGACTTGCCCACAAATGCTCAAAAAATTCTGGAAGCAGCGCAACAAGCAGTAGCAGCAGGTGCGCGTTTGTTGTTAACACCAGAACTTTCTTTGTGTGGCTATCCCCCAAGGGATTTATTACTAAATCCTAGTTTTGTGGTAGCTATGGGCATGACATTGCAACAGCTAGCCAAAGAATTACCGCCAAATCTAGCTGTGTTGGTAGGAACTGTTTCCCCGAATTTACAAGCATCTACTACTGGCGGTAAAAGTTTATTTAATAGCATCGCTTTGTTAGAAGACGGTAAGGTAAAGCAAGTCTTTCATAAGCGGCTTTTACCTACTTATGATGTATTTGATGAAAATCGTTATTTTGAACCAGGTCTACAAGCTAATTATTTCACTTTAGATAATATTGATATTGGTGTTACTATTTGCGAAGATTTATGGAACGATGAGGAATTTTTAGGTAAACGTAGTTATGCAGTAAATCCAATTGCTGACTTAGCTATATTGCGTGTAGATGTAATTGTGAATTTGTCTGCGTCACCCTACAGTGTTGGGAAACAGCAATATCGAGAAGCAATGCTCAAGCATAGCGCGGTACGTTTCCAACAACCAATGATTTATGCTAACCAAGTAGGAGGAAATGACGATTTAATATTTGATGGTCGCAGCTTTGCCTTGAATCGTCAAGGTGAAGTTATGTGTCGCGCCCGTGGTTTTGCAACTGATTTGGTAATAGTTGAATTGGACGAAACACAGCGAGATTTACAGTTAAGTTCTGTTGCTCCTGTGTATGAGTCAGAAAATGAAGAAATTTGGCAAGCTTTAGTTTTGGGAGTCCAAGACTATGCCCGCAAATGTCATTTTTCTCAAGTTGTGTTGGGGTTAAGTGGAGGCATTGATTCGGCATTAGTAGCAGCGATCGCAGCTGCTGCACTGGGTAAAGAAAATGTCCTCGGTGTCCTGATGCCTTCCCCCTACAGTTCGTCACATTCCGTTAGCGATGCTTTGGCATTAGGCGAAAATCTGGGCATCCAAACCACTATTTTAAAGATAGGGGAATTAATGCAAGGCTTTGATCACACCTTAGCTGACTTGTTTGCTGGTACTGAGTTTGGCATCGCTGAGGAAAATATCCAGTCGCGAATTCGCGGTAATTTATTGATGGCGATCGCTAATAAATTTGGTTATCTGCTGTTGTCTACTGGCAACAAGTCAGAAATGGCAGTGGGTTACTGCACCCTCTACGGCGACATGAATGGCGGGTTGGCAGTAATTGCTGATGTTCCTAAAACCCGCGTTTATTCACTTTGTGAATGGTTAAATCGCCACAGCGAAATTATTCCCCAAAATATCCTCACCAAAGCACCCAGTGCTGAACTCAAACCCGGTCAAGTCGATCAAGATTCTCTCCCTTCCTACGAAATTTTAGACGACATCTTGCAACGCCTGATTCACAACCACCAATCAGCAGCACAAATCGTCACCGCAGGTCATGATCCAGTAATTGTAGACCGAGTAATTCACATGGTGGCGCGTGCTGAATTTAAGCGGCGACAAGCACCCCCCGGATTAAAAATTACTGATCGCGCCTTTGGTACTGGTTGGCGAATGCCAATTGCTAGTAATTGGGCTGCTATCAAAAATACTTATCAGACTAAAAATATTCCCACACCTACCTTAACGTGAATTCGATGAACCTCACCCCAACCCCTCTCCGACACCCAGAGGGGCAAAATATCCCTGGTTTTGAACTAAAAATCAAGGTTTCAAAGCCTCTAACGCCACTTGCTACAACGCGGGGAACCCGCGCAACACAGTGGCTCCTCCTCGCAGGGAAGAGGTTTGGAGAGGGGTTTTTGATATTTGTCGAACTCACGTTAATCTACGCCTACGGCTATAAATATAAATTTTTTTCTTGCCATCTTCCCTGAAACTTAAAGCGTTATTTGTTCATTTTGGAGGATTTCCGTCGCCTTCTCGGCAGACAGTGGTCTGTAGAACAAAAAACCCTGTACATCCTCGCAGTGAATAGATTTCAAAAAATCCAGTTCCTCTTGCTTTTCTACCCCTTCGGCGGTTAGCCTCAACCCCAAACTTCTCGCCAAAGTCACGATCGCCTTGACAATATGAGCCACTTTGGCATCCTTTGTCAACTCTTGGATGAAAGACTTGTCAATTTTCAAATTATGAAGTGGTAAAAGTTGTAGGCGCGAGAGTGAAGAATGACCTGTACCAAAGTCATCAATGGAAAGATGAACACCCATCTGCTCCAAATACTGCAATACGGTTCTAGTAAAATCTAAATCCTCAATGGCGGTAGTTTCCGTAATCTCTAATTCTAAACAGTTTGGATTTAACCCTGTCTCTGCTAAAATTTTGGCTACAGTTGCCACCAGTTTAGGTTGGCGGAATTGCTTGGGAGAAAGATTAACCGCGATCGTTAGGGGAGGCAATCCCGCGTTTTGCCAAGTTTTATTTTGAGTACAAGCTGTCCGTAATACCCATTCGCCAATAGGGATAATTAATCCACTTTCCTCCGCGAGGGGAATGAAGACACTGGGCGCTACTAGTCCCATGTCAGGATGTTGCCAGCGCAACAGGGCCTCCATACCAGTAATTTGTCCCGTATTGATGTTGACCCGAGGCTGGTAATAGACTGTTAATTCTTCCCTTTCTAGGGCATAGCGCAAGCTCTTCTCTAAAGTCAGCAGTTCAGGATTTTTGGTACATAGGGTAGTGGTGTAAAACTGGTAATTATTTCTACCCTCATCTTTGGCATAATACAAAGCCGCATCTGCGTGTTGGATTAAAGTTTCGGCATCAGGACTGTGTTCATCAAGAAGGGCAATGCCGAGACTGGCGCTCACATAAAGTTCGTGTCCATCCAGATAAAAAACATCTTCTAAGGCTTGTAAAATTCTCTGTGCTACTTGGGCTACTTCTTCGATATATCTCACGTGGGGCAGTAAAATTGTAAATTCATCACCCCCCCAACGGGCAACAGTATCCCCGCCTCTGAGAGATTCTTTTAGTCTTTGAGCCACCTCTTGTAACAATCTGTCTCCTAATGTGTGCCCTAGAGTGTCATTGATAATCTTGAAGCGATCCAGGTCAAGAAACATCACAGCTAAACTGTCTTGGTTGCGAATCGCGTTAGGTAAAGCTTTATCAAGCAGCTCATCAAATAACAGCCGATTAGGTAATCCTGTTAGCAAATCATGAAGAGCTTGAAAGCGGATTTTTTCCTCCACCTGCTGACGTTGCCGAGCGCCACTGATACTGGCGGCCATCGTCAATAGCGTTGATTCTTCGTGCTTTGACCAATGGCGCTCTGTTGAACAGTCTGCTAAACCTAAGTAACCCCAAAACTTGTCCTCTAGTCTCAGGGGTACTAAAAGTAGAGATTGTATCCCGTTTTGAGAAAGCAATTCTCGCTCATCTGCGGGAAATTCACGGGTAAGTCCGCTAATGGATTGTCCTTGAGCAAGGGCCGTGTGCCAACGTGCTAATTTAGCACACTGATCAGGCTGATTCTGCCAGTGATGGCGGGAAGGCTCAATATGGGAGCGTGTCCATTCAAACTGGAGGCTAACTGCCATTTCCTCTGTGATTGAATGGGTATGGTTACTGAAAAGATAGGCACGATCCACCCTGGCGGCTTCCCCTAGCACAGCGAGTGCTTTGTCAATGCCGATTTCGTAGTTCATTTCTACTAGCAAATAATTGGCTGCTTCTGCAACTGCCTGAAGCAAGCGATCGCGTTGGTGTAGTTCTTCTTCGACTTGCTTTTGGGCTGTAATGTCTCTAATAATAGAAGTCCTAATTAAATCACTTTCAGGAAGACAGTGGACGCATTGTTCAAAATATTCTTGATCAACTTTTACTTCTCGCTCAAAAGGATTGATTTTTCGATTCTTAACTTCATTTAGTAGTCCTATCAGGATAGGATGCTTATTCCCTACCTTTTTGAGATCGGGAAACTTACGCGCTGCGGCTGGATTGAGATAAGTGATTGTTCCCTGAAAATCTATCTCGATAATGGGATTGGGAAGCATTTCTGGAAAAGATGCTAGGCGAGCTAGGGCAGCATCACTAGCTCCCTCAAAGTCAGGATCGACAACTAAAGTTTGAAAAGGATTAGCGGAATTGGCTTGCTCTAACAGAAAATCAGACAAGTCTTCGGCTTCACAAGATTCAGAAAATGCTTTTTCTGAAAGGTTGGAAATAGCATAATATTTAGCCTGAGCTTGATGATCGCCAAATACAATCACATCTCCATGATTGAGGTTATGAGATAAGCGTTTATTTCCATTTACTAATAAGCCATTAGTACTGCCTTTTCCTGTAAAGTTGCCATCAATAATCCGAAAGCCATATTGGTCAGTTTCTGGAAGAGTTACCCGCAATAAAATTGCATGTTGTCTGGATACTGATGGTGAACGAAGAACGATGGAGTTTTCACGATGCCGTCCCAGAGAATAAGTAGCCTCGTGTAGGGGGATGGTTCGCGACCCTTGCAAGTCTTGGATAACCAACAGGTGGCGTATTTTTTCCCACTCATTTCCTGGCATTACTGTTCCTCAAATTTTCATGTCTTGGGAGCTTCTTTTGAAAAACACTGCTCAAATCAGTCCTAACCTTTAGTCCCCGTTTCTGGGAAAAGCTTTGGATCGATGAGGAGGTGACCCAGCTATAAACTAAGAACCAGTTGCTTTTCAGTAGGAGTTTTAGCCTGTTTCTCCACTCAAAAATGAGGTTAGGCAACTGAGTTTTTTCGGTCACGGAATTTCATTTTAATGCTTGCTTAACCAACCAGAATAAAATTAAATACGTAAGATTATACATGGTATATTTGCGGAATTTTTGTCCTGATTCAGAGTAACTATAAAGTGCGGCTAACTCTTGATTATTCAGCACAGCAAGATTATAATTTCAAAATCATACTTAGTAAAATCACTTAATTAAATATTTTGTTTGTATAAAATAGAATTAATAATAAATATACTACTACAGGTGAACAGTACAGTAAATTCCTTGCTGGTGACCAATTAGACTTGACAAACATCCTCTCACAGTCAAAACTCAAGAATTACATAAATTAGGGTAGGCAAAAGATGCCCACCCCACAAGAGATTTAAATCATCTCAACCAAATTAAATGAATTCTAATTCTTCCAAGATGATGTTGAGAAAATTCTGGCAAAAATTTCTTTAAGGATTATGGGGTATGACTCTACCGCAAGGATAAGTGGCCACTTCTTGGGACGCCATGTCAGCTACAGCAGCCGGAACTTGATCAGATGGCTGTTTCTGAGCGGCTAGATAGTCTGTTTGCAATTTTTTAAACATTGCTTCTCGCCTGTCGTATAACCGCTTTAGAGGACGAGGCTGACATTGGTTGAGAACGTATGCTGTGACTAACGGTAGAGCAATTGTGCTGTCGGTGTAACAAACAATCGTGCTGGGTAACTCTTCCGGGTCAATTTTACCCCAACTGACGGCTTCCGAGGGGGTTGCTCCTGACAACCCGCCGGTATCTGGTCGAGCATCGGTAAACTGGACAAAGTAATCATGTCCCCGTTCTTCAAGTCCTAAGACTTCGTGAATCTGCGGTTGGGTTTGTAGTAAAAAGTTTTTAGGACTACCACCACCAAGAATCACAGCTGCACTTTTCCCTGCTGATTCTCGCGCACAGTAGGCGATCGCTGCTGTCTCGTTTACATCAATTGACGGATCTAGGATTAACTGTGAACCTTCCAAAGCTAAAGCCGCTACGTTCATCCCAATAGAACTATCTCCAGGGGAAGATGTGTAAATCGGTACGCCGCACTCATAAGCTGTAGCCAATAAACAAGAATGCTTAACTCCCAACTGCTTTTCTACTTCTCGGACATACTTACCTAGCAAATGGTGAAACTCAGCAGTTCCCATCCGCTTTTGAAATGGTTCTGCTTGCAAAATTTTACGAATGAAAGCATCGGTCTCTAGTAGCACATCGTAGCCAAAGATAATGTCATAAATGCGGATAGTACCGTCTTGGCGTAGTTTTACATCATCTAAAAACGGATTACCTGCAAAAAGTTCAAAACCTAAACCGTAGTGCATATCATGATATAGATTGGCACCAGTGCTGATCATCCAGTCAATAAAACCGTTGCGAATTAAAGGTGCAAGTGCTGAAACTCCAAATCCGGCTGGTGTCATTGCACCGGAAAGGCTAACTCCCACAGTGACACCATCGGTTAGCACATCACGACTCAGTAATTGACAAATTTCGCGTAACCGTGCTGAGTTGTAAGCAGTGAAGTAATTATCAATCAAATCCACTACACCAATATCAGTTGACATCGGTATGGGTGAGATTTTTTGACCTAGTTGTTTTGACATGGTGGCACTCCCGTATAGTAAACACGAATCTAATGTTATCTAGGTTTCAGCAAATTCTGACATGATCTCTAGGAATTAATCTTAGATACATTATTGACCACAACCAAGAATCACCTGTTCACAGAAATTATACTCATGTGACAGCTAATTACCTTAACTGATTAATTTATTAAGATACTCTTTTTTAAAGACTCCTGATTTGTTGAATAAGTCGGGGTTTGAGCATCTTGTTTATATAAAATTCAATTATTTATGATTTATCTAAAAAAAGTAACTTTTACAACTCAAAAAAGATTGTTTTTTTGTAAAAATATTATGTAAATTCAATAATTAAAATTAGTTAATTTTGAGTAAATTGAAAATATTTATATGAATTACAGTACTACCTTGATGGCAAATAAACTCATGAGTTGAGCTAGAAAATAGCAATATGTACCAGTGATATTTAATTAGCATCAGAGAATTTTATTGATTGCAGCAGTTATTTTTAGGCAAGGTTGATGAAAAGTGATACACCAGAAGAGTTAAACTCAGATAAAGAGATTGAACGTTTAATAGACGAAGTGATGTCCTCAACCCTAACTGACTTAACTGATGAACAGTACCGCAAAAAGATGCAGCGCCGTAAAGAAGTACAGGATCGGCGCATAGCACAGGCTGTACCAGAAAAAGGGTTAATTATTGTCAATACTGGCAATGGTAAAGGTAAAACTACTGCGGCATTAGGGATGGTGTTGCGATCGCTAGGCCATGGTTATAAAGTAGCGATCGTCCAATACATCAAAGGAGCCTGGGAACCTTCAGAAAAAAAGGTTTTCAGCTTTTGGGAAAACCAGATAGAATTTCACGCTATGGGCGAAGGCTTCACCTGGGAAACACAAGACCGCGATCGCGATCTTGACAAAGCCAGCGCTGCTTGGGAAAAATCATTAGAATATATTCGCAATCCAGATTTCCAGCTAGTGCTGTTGGATGAAATCAATATTGCTTTGAAAATGGCTTATTTACAAATAGACGACGTTTTAGCTGGTTTGGCAGAAAAACCACCTAACAAACACGTGATTCTCACAGGTAGAGGCGCACCTGCGGCTTTAATCGAGCGAGCAGATTTAGTTACCGAAATGACTTTGGTTAAACATCCTTTTCGAGATCAAGGTGTTAAGGCGCAACCTGGAATTGAGTATTAATCATGATGAATGATGAATTACTTCATGATTCATCATCAATACTTTGAATTCATCTTTTATTTGGCTAGCTTCGAGTAACGGATTCATTACACATTTGCAAAATGCGTTTGTCGTTCGCGCTGATGGTTGTTAGCTGATGATAGTCTTGCAATGCTACCGAGTAAGCATAGCTAATCATCTGATCATCACTAAAATTAGGTAATTGATTAGCTGTAGCTATTTGATTTACACCAGTCTCACCTGGTGAACCAGCAACTGTCATTGCTAACTCACCTGATTGGTCAATTGTACCTTGAAAGCAGCTAAACTCCGATTGCGGCATATACAGCGCACCTGTTACCCTACCCTGCTGCTTCTGAAATAAAACATACCCTTGTCCAATCTGATTAGCTTTGGGAGATTGGCCATAGAGATAAATTCCATCTTTTGTAGGGAAATTCGCTCTGGGAATAACTCTGGTTGAGTTTGTAGATCCTTGATTACCAGTTACTAATGCAGTAGTTTTGGGTGATGTTTTTACATTCTTCGATAAGTTTGCAGAAGATACTAGTTTAGACCGTCCTTGAGAGGGAACAGTATTCAATGTTGCAAATTGCTGCTGCTGAGTGTTGTCTCGGATCTGACTGTCAACAGCAATTCTTCGCAGTAAACTTCTTTGTTCTCGAACTTGTCTCAAACGAGACAAAAGAGGAGTTTGACTTTCATTCACTGAGCCTGCAAAATTGGTAGCCAAGGTTGTGGAAGTAGACGCTGTTGGTATTTGGTTACTCAGTGCTAGGTTAGTTTGTTCACCCATAAAGCCAAGTGTGAGAAGCAAGCCAAGAATGGGAAGTCTCAACTGACGCGCGGGAAAAAATTTGGCAATGTTGTTAAGCACCCGATTCCTCCTGTCAAAAAATTAACTATTTCCTCTGCAACTTACTTAAACCATAACTAAAAATATATTGCTCAAGGATCTGTCAAAGGTTTTATTTATATTTATATTGTCTAAAATAAAAAACGTCCGAAAACTGAAGCTTTTATTTAATTTTGGACTGTAATTGCACAATACCTTGATTTAATCAATTCATGCATCACCCAACAGATTCACCTGATGGGGTGATGAAAATAAAAAGTTAGTATCTTAAACATTTTCCACAAAGAATTTATCAGTTTGGTAACAATATCAAAAGCTACAACAGCAACTATCTTTATTCCGAATTAGTCCAGAGATTTGACTGAAAAGATATGAGATGACAAAAAAATCGCCCCCTGATTTCAGGAGGCGCGTCACCGAAAGCGATCTGCTTTTTAGCTAGCAACGTACTCTTTGACATTTGCACGACGACGACGCAAATGAGCAAGAGCCTGATGTTCTAACTGGCGGACGCGCTCACGGCTGAGATTTAAGCGTTCACCCACTTTGGCCAACGACATTTCGTTACCATCTTCTAAACCAAAGCGCAAGGACAAAACTTCTCGCTGTTGGGGGGTTAGTTCTGCCAGCAGGTTATTGAGGTCTTGGCGCAAGAATTCTTGGGTGGTGTAATATTCTGGTGATGGGCCATCATCTTCCAGCATTTCTTGCAACTCGGTATCCTGGTTATCACCAACTCGGACATCTAAAGAAACTGGTTGACGCGCCATATTCAGATATTCACGAATCTGGGTAGGCTCTAGCTCCAGTTCTTTGGCAATTTCCGCAGGAGTAGGCGATCGCCCTAACTTTTGCGCCAGTTCCCGTTGCACTTTTTTGATTTTGTTCAGTTTTTCGGTGATGTGAATTGGTAAGCGAATGGTACGACCTTGTTGAGCGATCGCGCGGGTAATTGCTTGGCGAATCCACCAGTAAGCATAGGTCGAGAATTTATATCCCCTTGTTGGATCGAACTTCTCTACACCCCTCTCTAAACCTAGAGTTCCTTCCTGGATCAGATCCAAAAACTCCATGTTGCGCTTCTGGTATTTCTTGGCAATAGCAACTACCAAGCGCAGATTCGCTTCGATCATCTTTTGTTTTGCTCGTTTACCTTGAGCTACAGTCTGTTTCACCTCGGTTTCAGATTGGTGAACGTGGGCTGCCCATTCTAGTAAACTCGGTTCATGATGCAGTTTCTTAGCCAAAGACTCTTTGGCGTCCAGAAGCGTCATCATCTGTTGTACCTGCTTCCCAAAAATAATCTCTTCTTCACGGGTAAGCAATGGTACACGACCAATTTCACGCAGATAGGTTCGCACCATATCAGCCGTGAATTTGGTGTTCAGGTTTTCATTTTGGGTGTTAACAGTAGGCATTGGTGCGTTGTCCTCTACTCCGTAAACACAACGGATCTGTAATAACTAAAACAGGTTGGGAAAGGTAGTACACATATCACGGAACATAGGGCGCTACCAAAAGAAGTCAATTCATACATCCTGTATGAAGTATCAAGAAGATGCATCCCTCATCCCTAATATAGGTTCCTCTACCTTCCCTAAATTTTTGAATCTCTTAGAAGCACGCTGGGTTGTTGGCGATAATTCTTTTTTATCCTCAGTCGCGACCTGCAACTGTAAAATATGAAGTCGGTATGAGTTCCACTTACTCTATAGTAAGACAAATTAGGCGGATAGTAAAGTGACTTGGACAAATCTTACAATTATAATGCAAAATCGTTTTGTAAAAAAAAATTGCGTTACCTTGAGAGCGTTGACTATATCTATAGTGACGCTAAAACCCCCTCCTCAGTTGCCTATGAGTAGCGAGATAACCGAACTTTGTCGGCTGTGAAGATGGAGGGTTGTTACGAAACGATAAAATTGGGGATGTTTATCAACTCATCCCCAATTTAACTCAGACCTATCAAATTAATCCCCTAGCTTTAGTTATAGAGTCCTCAGCCACGCCTCTTGCTACCAAGGGGAGAACCTTAACACCAATCACTTGCAATCAGCAGAAAATCCGTCTTTATCACTCAGCACTTAGAAAAGCACTCAGCACTCAATTAAGGCACAATTAGCACTGGACAAGGGGAAAGGTTAATCACACGCGTAGTGACGCTATCACTTGCGCCCTCTTCCGTTAAACCTAGACCTCTACATCCCATAATAATTAAATCTGCCCCAATATCGTCGGCAACATCACAAATAGTAAATGCTGGTTTGCCTTGCCTTTCCAGAATCTCAGATGAAATTCCTTGCTGAGAAAATAAAGCTTGGGCATTTTCCAGCAGTTTAGCAACAGCCTCTGATGACACCATTGGATCTGCACTAGGTGTATCTGTAGGTGGTTCTTCTACCACAGACAGCAACACTAGGCGGCTGCCATACTTTTGTACAACATTTGTTACTACGTCAGCAGCTTCCCGTGCTTCCCGACTTTGATCAATTGGAAATAGTACTGTCTTGAACATCTCTCTCACCTAGCACCCCTGACTCCGGTAAAATCTGGATGGTTCTACTTTCAAAACAATAACAAAAAGGCAATCAGGAGGGTCTATCTGTGTCCAAAAAAACTTTAGCAAATTTATCTGCAAGTGATATCGCTGGTAAACGTGCCTTAGTCAGAGTTGACTTTAATGTGCCTTTGGATGACCAAGGTAACATCACAGACGATACTCGCATTCGTGCCGCTTTACCAACTATCAAAGATTTGACGCAGAAGGGAGCTAAGGTAATTTTAGCAAGCCATTTTGGTCGTCCTAAGGGTGTAGATGACAAACTGCGCCTGACCCCGGTTGCCAAGCGTCTCTCGGAGTTACTAGGTCAAGAAGTGATTAAGACTGACGACTGCATCGGCGATGCAGTTGCTGCCAAGGTCGGGGAGTTACAAAATGGACAAGTTCTATTACTAGAAAATGTCCGCTTTTATAAGGAAGAAGAGAAAAACGACCCAGAATTTGCCAAAAAATTGGCAGCTAATGCTGATTTTTATGTAAATGATGCTTTTGGTACCGCACACCGTGCCCATGCTTCCACTGAAGGCGTAACTCACTACTTGAGTCCCTCTGTTGGTGGCTATTTGATCGAAAAAGAATTGCAGTATTTGCAAAGCGCGATCGAAAATCCCCAACGTCCTTTGGCAGCGATTATCGGCGGTTCCAAAGTTTCTAGCAAAATTGGTGTGATTGAAACTTTACTTGAGAAGTGCGACAAGCTCATCATCGGTGGTGGGATGATTTTCACCTTTTACAAAGCCCGTGGTTTAGATGTTGGTAAGTCTCTGGTCGAAGAAGACAAGCTAGAACTAGCCAAGACTTTGGAAGCTAAAGCTAAAGAACGGGGCGTGGCTTTATTGTTACCCACAGATATCGTATCGGCAGATAAGTTTGCTCCCGATGCCAACGCCACAACGGTCAGCATTGACAATATTCCTGCTGATGGTATGGGTTTGGATATTGGCCCCGACTCCGTGAAAGTTTTCCAAGCAGCTTTGGCTGATTGCAAAACCGTAATTTGGAACGGGCCGATGGGTGTATTTGAGTTTGATAAATTTGCGGCAGGTACAGAAGCGATCGCGCATACCCTAGCCGAAATTAGCAAAACTGGTACAACTACTATCATCGGCGGTGGCGACTCGGTGGCGGCTGTGGAAAAAGTTGGTTTAGCCGATCAAATGAGCCACATTTCCACTGGTGGTGGCGCTAGCTTGGAGTTGCTTGAAGGTAAGACATTACCTGGAATCGCGGCTTTAGACGAGGCTTAAGCTGAGTTATGAGTCCTGGGTCATTAACTAATGACTCTTGTATTCCACTGTTTTTGCTGAAAACAGTGGAATGCATTCACAAGAAAGGTTAGGAGGCACAAAGTAAATCTTGTGCCTCCTTTTAAATGCTCTAAGATAAGTAACTCTTATTACATCTATTTATGATTTCTTGTCAAGTCTTATTGACTCTTTGTAACAAACTTGTTACTTTAGTTAACATAAAGTAACGAAGCAAAGAAAAAACTATGTATACCACAATTAACGAAAACGGTGTCCTGAATAACTACGCCAACGAACCCCAAATGTATTACGCTACCTACCCCAACCAAGAACAGCAACAAAAATATGCTTTGCAGGGTGCGATCGCTGTGTTACTCGTCACCAGTTTAATTTTGGTTGCCTTAGGCGTTAGCTAATATTTGCAGATTTCGGTATCGGTATCTCCCATCGTCATTTGGACTTCTCCTATCAGCCTCGGTGAGTTTCGCCGGGGTTTTTTGTTGGAATTAAAGAAGCAAGCGATCGCACCCTGCTGATTAGACTTGACTTTTCCTGAGATTGCTGAGGATACTGCTTTGACTTACATGACAGCAATGGATCTGGTGGTTGATGGAGGTTACGTGAACGTTTAGGTGCGATCGCTCCCAACTTGAATTTGGAGAGTAATACCAAAAAAACCCGGTTGTAAGATCGGGTTTTTTTGGAGGATATTCCTCAAAGGTTTAGTTATAGAAGTTACGTATAATTTACTGCTCTCATCAGAACTACCACTTGGGCGTGAGCAATTTCGGAAAAATTCTCAGAATCTTCGAGAAGTGCAAATACACCTGGTTTAGTTTTATATGAATGCTCAATTAGCAATTGCGAATTATTTTGACTACCGCAAGGTATAAACTTTATACCTTTTTATCTGACCCTTGTATCAATGATGTCAATTTATCTAAATTTTCTGTGAGCTGGGTTAGTCTTTGCAGAGAATCGTCCTGAGATTCAGCCAGACTCTGAACAGCATCACACAATGCAAAAATTTGATAGCCTTGTTGCTGCACCTGCTTTCCTTGTGCTTCTACTTGCAAGCTGAGATGCTCTAATCTTTCAGCAAGATGTTCAATAGTTTCAGTAGTGGAGAGTACTGCTTCCCCGATTTGTTCAACAATGGATTCTAAGCGACTAATTTTCACCTCGACGCCAGCTGAAATCATGTCTTTACTATCTCCCTAATCTAATGTCGCTAATGATCCTGGAATAATTCAATAGATATAGATTTAAATAACCGTTGTTGTTCCCATACTATTTGCGATTTTATTACTTCATGCTTCTGTCTAAGGATAGGAGCATTTTTACCCGCTTGATATTTTGGCAATCTGACTCTGCTACCTGTATCCTGCAAGACGGCCATTCTGTGCTGGTTTCCAGAAACTTCGTCTTTGGGTAATTTAGAGTCTAAGTAATCTATTGGTGATGAATTTTAGCATTTTTATACATATTATTTTTAATTAGCCATCTTCCGTGAGCTAGATTTAGCTACCTTTATCTTAAATTTATAAAAATTCATGATCCCCAGAGATTTGATGAAGATCAAGTAAATATACCGTAAACATCTACTGACTTTAATAAAGCAAAGTTTATAGTCTAATTGAAGCTCAGTAATTCTACTCTAGTTCTTTAGTATTCGGCTAGAAAATGTACCATACACCCTTAAAAAGCGTCTTGCAAGGTACTACTTATAAGGCTTGGGAGTTAGAACTTACGCCTCACTGCTCTGTAACGTCCAAATTTAAACGTATTTTGGACATTCTGGGGAGCTTGGTGGGTCTTTTCATCCTAGCTATAGTCTTTGTACCAATAGCGATCGCTATTAAGATTGATAGTCCAGGTCCAATTTTCTTCACTCAAGAACGATATGGACTCCAAGGAAGTCCCTTTAAGATTCGGAAATTCCGTTCCATGGTTAGTGATGCGGAACAACTGAAATCTTTGGTAAATAACGAAGCTAACGGACTCATCTTTAAAAACAAAAATGACTTCCGGGTCACAAAGGTGGGACGTTTTTTGCGAAGTACAAGTTTAGATGAACTACCTCAGTTTTGGAATGTCCTGGTAGGTGAAATGAGTTTAGTAGGAACTCGCCCACCTACTGGTGACGAAGTTATGAAATATACCCAGCGCCACTGGCAACGTCTAAATGTCAAACCGGGAATAACTGGTGAATGGCAAGTTAATGGTCGTTCTCACGTGAAGGATTTTGAACAAATAGTTGATTTGGATCTGCGATACCAAAAGAATTGGCATCCACTGTATGACTTAATGTTGATTGGGAAAACTTTTTTCGTCATCTTTGGTCGAATTGGCGCTTTCTAAATTTAAGTAAGTAGTAAAATCATTATTTACTTAAATTTATAGAAGATGCTCAAACATAATAAATATCACCTCTAGTATGCTGTAAAGGCAATTCTAGAGGTATTCTTTTTTTAACGTGAGTCTCCAACGGAGGCGCAGCTGCGGGAAGAGTGAAAGAAACATAATCCTCCGTACTTTTCTGCTCATTCAGCACTCCCCTTCGACTTCGCTCAGGGCCAGCGCACTCAGCACTATTTCTTAGAAGTTCGACAAATATCAAAAACCCCTCTCCAAACCTCTCCCCTGTCAGGAGAGATGTTTTGAAACCTTGATTTTTAGTTCAAAACCAGGGATATTTAAGCCCCTCTTCGTGTCGGAGAGGGGTTGGGGTGAGGTTCATCGAATTCACGTTTTTTTAAGCAATAGCAAAAAATGTGTCTTTGTGCCTTAGTGGTTCAAAAGTCATTTTTTTTACCACTAAGACATGAAGAAAAATACATTACACCTTGAAAGGAAGAAGTTTTTGGATATTTTTTGATGTGTCAGTTCTTAACGCAGCAATTCCTCTACTTGATGCTGACTCCACAAAGTTCGATAAAGTCCTTGCTGTTGTACAAGTTCTAAGTGATTGCCTATCTGGACAATTCTTCC
The DNA here is from genome assembly GCA_015207155.1 of Nostocales cyanobacterium LEGE 11386. Lineage (GTDB taxonomy): Bacteria > Cyanobacteriota > Cyanobacteriia > Cyanobacteriales > Nostocaceae > LEGE-11386. The sequence continues at coordinate 34,900 of JADEXK010000008.1, forward strand.
CTTATCCATGACGAAAATTCGGTCAGCCGCAGCCGCCGCAGATAATTGATGTGTAATAAAAATTACAGTTTTTAGCCCCGTACCACTGGAAAGATTGTTGAGAATTTGTGTGGCAGTTTGATTGTCCACACTGGAGAGGGCATCATCCAAAATTAAGACTGGGGCATTGACCAGCATGGCTCTAGCCAAGGCTGTACGTTGTCTTTGACCACCAGACAGCGTAATCCCACGTTCGCCCACAACGGTTTCATATTGCTGGGGAAAATTGTAAATTTCTGCATCTATTTGAGCCAGTTTGGCAACTGACTCTACATCTTTTTGTTCACTAACTGGGTCGCCGTAGCGGATATTATTTTTGATGGTGGTGCTAAACAAAAAGCTATCTTGAGGAACGTAGGCGATCGCATTGCGTAAATCAGCCAAGGCTATTTTGGTAATATCCCATCCATCCAAAAATAACTGCTCTGGTGCAATATCTAACAAACGCGGCAGAGCATTGGCCAAAGTTGATTTTCCGGAACCAATCGCCCCAACAATTGCTACTGTTTCTCCGGGGTTAATAGTAAAGCTGATATTTTCTAAAGCAGGGGTCGTGGCACCAGGGTAAGTGTAGCTGAGATTGTTTGCTGTGAGTTTTCCTTTTACATCAGCCAAGGGCAAATGTACAGTATCGGCTGTATCTTGAATTTTCGGAGTCACAGACAGAATTGATTCCAGGCGGTCAATACTAACTTCACCGCGTTGGTAAGCAGTAATTGTAAATCCCAATAAGGCAGTGGGGAAAACCAGACGTTCTACATAAATCAGTAGTGCCAAAAAGTCTCCTACAGCCAGAGTTCCAGCAGATATCCGTGTTGCCCCTAGCCAGATGATGACTAAGGAACTGAGATTAGCTAAACCGCCGATTAAGGGAAACAGTATATTGCGGCTTTTTGCCAGTTGTAGGTTAGCGGCCAATAGCTGCTGATTCTTTTGGGCAAAAGCTCGCCGCTCATTGTCTTCTTGAGCGTAGATTTTAATTAGGGCAATACCGCTAACATCTTCTTGAATCAGTTCACTGATATCGGATAGTTCCTCCTGAACCACAGCTTGCTGTTTACGGAGGCGATCGCTAAATAAATGCACTAACCAAAACATGAAGGGATACACAACCAAGGAAGCTAATGTCAGATCCACACTAATTGCTAGCATCACTGGTAGTGTCAGAACATAGGCAAACACCGTATTTGCTAAACTGAGTACCGCAAAACCCAACAACCGCCGGATATTATCCACATCACTGGTAGCCCGATTAATTAAATCTCCAGCAGTGTTAGTGGCAAAATAAGCAGGCTCTAGCTTGAGTAAGTGTTCAAAAATCCGTTGTTTCAGGTCAAATTCTACCTGACGACCCACCCCGAACAGCCAGATGCGCGAAGCCATGCGGATGAGCCACATTGCTGAACTCAGCAAGATAATCGGTACTACATAACGTATTATTTGGTTGAAACTAAAGCTCACAGAAAGTTGGTCAACTGCTGAACGAATCAACCAGGGGATATAAACGCCCAGTCCATTGACAGATAATAAAGCGAGAATACCTAATGTCGCGTCCCGCCAATGGGGACGTAGGTAAGCACCGAGTTTAGCAAGTCGTCGAGATTCTGCCATTAAAGCGATTTTGCAACTTTATTCGATTTTAGATTTGTGGTTTTGGATTTGTTATGCTCACAAAGGGAGGCAGTGCTGAAAAAGTACCAAAAATTTTGATTTAAAATCTAAAATTGGCAGTCATCATCATTGATTAAATGCCTTAGTTCTGTGTTTTATCTAAATCCTCACGGGAAGCCCCTTTAAGAAAGTAACACCATTTGGGATTTTGGATTTGAGATTTCGGATGGGACATGGCTTTGTGCGTCTTGGTTCTCTCTATCCATCTGTTGCAATCATTTTGCAAATTGGTGTCACACCAATTTTGTGTGAGGCTACATTTAATTAAACGCATCTTCATGAAGAAATGGTATAGCAAGTTGCTACCAGCAAATCTATATCAAGGTTTTAGAAGTTTAAATAAGGCCAGCCACTAGGGCGTAGCGTTGTGGCCTTTTTAATGTAACTTTTTTAGCTAGGTGTTTGGTTACCACGCAAGAAAAAGTAAATTTGGTTAAGATAACTTTCCCATACTTGGGTTGTGAGTTGTAGTGTTTCAGCACTAGGTACAAAATCTTCAATCCGCAACCCGCGATCGCCGATTGCTTGAGGAGTTTGCGACAGGTAAGGTGGAACTTTCACACCCAAAGAATTGAATGCTATAGTTGCACGACCCTGTTCTTGATTCAGCAGGATAGTATCGCCCACCAGATCGGAAATTATCATTGGGGTAGTAACTGGCCCCAATGCCACAAGCGCTTCCCGTGAGGTAGTATTAGGTCTACTAGACGACACTAGCCGATAATTTTGCACAATTTCCTGATTTGCGAGATTGGTATCACCTGTCATGGCAATAGGTACTCTCACAAGAAAGTAAGCGATCGCAGGTGTACTAGCCAAAAGTAAAATTGTCAGCGACCAACCAACTAAATATCCACCAGGTTTATCTATCCCGCCTCCCTTAATTCTTTGAGCTGCAAACATCATTAACAAAACAGAGGCTCCCAGTGGCTTGAGTGGAAAGGATACCACCCTCCACAAAGAGGCCACAGCTGGTTCATTAGGGTTAATAAACGACAAAGCGATGACAATCAACACAATGACCAAGACTAATCGCCCGATAAAAGTCCCGGAAGGATAAAATCTCTGGAACAGAGAGTAGACAACAGTGCCAATCAGCAGCCACACAAGTACGCGAGTTAGCAATATAAACATAAATTAACTCTCTAAATTTTCTGGTGCGTTCAGTAGTGCTGAGTGCTTTTTTTGAGTCAGCCAGAAGCAGTCCGGTGAGTCCAACACTAAAGGAGGGTTTTCCTCCCTGGCAAACTTTTCTCAAGAGAAGGTGCCAAAGGCGAACAGTGACTCAGCGCTTTTTACTCAGCACTTGTTTGATGAACCAGTAGCTCATCAAGTAAAAACCTTCTATGAACAACTGGCGTAAGCGCAAAGCGCACACCAAGGGTAAATGTTACAGACGATCTGTAGGCATACCCGTGAGAGCAGTCTAGAGGTATAGGATCGGGGATGTATTTTCTCGTCAAATTGTAATCGCACTGTTACTTGAGAGCAAATACCTCCAGTTCAATACCAAAGACTACCGTCGTAGTGATTTTAGTGCAATTTTTTCACACTGCGTCTATTATTTGTAATTTTCTAGCTGAGTAATGTGGCACCAGTAAACTAAATTAATTGAGTAGTTGTCAACTCCAAAGGAAAAACTATGTCTTCTGGAAAGCCCAGCATCTTAGTCACAGGGGGCGCTGGATATATTGGTTCCCATACTGTACTTGCTCTCAAGCAAGCGGGTTATGAGGTGGTCATACTCGATAATCTGGTTTATGGACATCGAGACTTAGTAGAAAAAGTTTTGCAGGTAGAACTGGTAGTAGGTGATACAGGCGATCGCGCCCTGCTGGATGACTTATTTAAAACCCGTAATATTACCGCCGTCATGCACTTTTCCGCCTATGCCTACGTAGGTGAATCAGTGACTGACCCGGCTAAATACTACCGTAACAACGTTGTTGGTACACTGACGCTGTTAGAGGCTATGCTGGCTGCATCCATTAAGAAATTTGTCTTTTCTTCCACTTGTGCCACCTACGGAGTGCCAGAAATCATCCCCATCCCAGAAAACCATCCCCAAAACCCCATTAATCCCTATGGCGCTAGTAAGCTGATGGTAGAGCGGATTCTGGCTGATTTTGATGTGGCTTACGGTTTGAAATCAGTCCGTTTTCGCTACTTTAATGCAGCTGGCGCAAATCCTAGTGGCTTACTGGGCGAGGATCACAATCCAGAAACCCATTTAATTCCCTTAGTGCTGCTCACAGCTTTAGGAAAAAGAAAATTTATTTCAATTTTTGGTACAGATTATCCCACGCCTGATGGTACTTGTATTCGCGATTATATTCACGTTAACGACTTAGCAGATGCCCATGTTTTGGGCTTGGAATATCTCTTAAAAGATGGGGACAGCGAAGTTTTCAATTTAGGTAATGGCAACGGCTTTTCTGTCAGAGAAGTGATTGCAGCTGCCAAAGAAGTAACTGGACTAACGATACCAGTTCAAGAATGCGATCGCCGCCCTGGAGATCCACCATCTCTGATTGGCAGCGGCGAGAAAGCCAGAAAAATCTTAGGCTGGCAACCCCAGTACCCAGGCATTAAAGATATTGTTACTCATGCCTGGCAGTGGCATCAAATTAGGAGTGCTTTTCCAAATGCTGAGTGCTGAGTGCTTTTTCCAAGTGCTGAGTGCTGAGTGCTGAGTGCTGAGTGAGAGGATAAGGGGACAAGGGGACAAGAACGAAAATGCTCCCTCATCCCCCCATCCCCACTCCCTAGCTCTTTCTCAGTACTTGCAGTAAAAAAAACACAATCCCTAGGGTAAGAAAAATCGCCAGCACTGTCACAGTCAGCCCTAATCCTGTCGCTATATCTTGAGTTGGTGTATTATTGCCATCTTGCACATTTTGGATATTTGTTGCGGTTCCTGCTGCTACGGTGACTTCAAACTTGAATTCAAAAGGTTTAAAACTGGCTTCAGTTGCCGGTTTACCACTTAGCTGTAGCTGATACAGCCCCGGCTTAGGGAAAGTAATTTCTGCACCGGGAATGCCTTGATAACGTTCAGCTGATACAGGTTTTAAGGATGGCTCTAATAGGGCAGGTTCTCCAGGGATATGGGGTTGGGCATAAACCAGCAATTGACAATCACACTGTGTCAAGGGAATCGCTTTACCACCTTTACGGGTGAGGGCAAACCAGGCTTGGGTGGGTTCTCCAGCGCGAGGATTATCATTCGGTTCAATGTGGACGGTAGCACCAACATCTGCTGATATTTGCACCTGATGAGCAAAAACAGGATGAGTAGTAGTTATTGATAGGACTAAGCCACTCAAAAATAATAAACAATAGATAATTTCTTTGACCTGATAATACCTTTTACTGCGATTTGCTTGGGGGAACATAAAATTTTTCTAGGGCTAATTTTGACCAAAATAAACGTGAACGCACTAATAAAACGCTAAGTGCGATAATTCCCATTAGCACTGTGGCTAATTTATTCCCCCATGTTGATTGCAAGGAACCCAAATAATGGGAACCAATCAACACAGCATGAATGGCACTCAAGAGCAAAGCTGGCACACCCAATAGATGAATCTGTCGCCAACGCTTGCCTAAAGATTTTTGCAGTGATTCAAAACTTGTGACAGCTGCGGGGGTGATTAATACCAATGCTACAGCACCCGCAGCCATACCCCACTGAAAATCTGGCGGTAAGAAGAAGAAAGCAGCAAAATTCCACTGCAATGAATGTTCGATCATGTGGGTAGTGTGAACTACAGCCAACACAAATGCACCCACTCCTAATGCTCGACGGTAACGCAGGGGTGAAGCCCATAAGCCACTAATGGGACGGGCAATTAGTGCTAATATCAGACAAATTAAAGCGGCGTGTCCGGTGTAATCTACCATTGTGTCACCAGTCCGCAGCAAGGTGAGCGCGCCGATGGTGAGTGTTACCCAACCGCCTAAGCGAAATAATTGACTCCGCCTATCTTTACTTACCAAAGATGTGGAAACACCTACGCCCAACATCGTGGGTAGGGTTCCCAAACCAAAAGCCAGCATGGTTGCTGTACCCATCCATAAATTGCCAGTTTCCGCAGCTTTAATCTGAGCTGCATATAGAAAACCACAAGGCATTAAACCCCAAGTCATTCCTAAAAGTATGGGTGTCCACCATCTGCTTTGAAAGGAAAGTTTAACCATCCCTGCACTCAGGCGATCGTGTAAACTGCTTTTTAGTAGGGGGTGTAGTATGGGAATTCTTGGCAGGAAGTCGGGTTTTACTTGCCCTAATCCAAACCAAATCAGCATTACACCAGTAATAATTGCCATCCAACGGCGGAAATCGCTACCCACACCTGCAAACTGACCACCTTGCAGTAATACTGAACCCAGTGCCCCTATGCCAGCACCGACTAGAGCATAGCTTAACATTCGCCCTAGGTTCAGGAGAATATGAAATTTTAATTGCTGTCGCCACTGGTTGGTGACTGTTTGTGGAGTGTTCTGCTGCTGAGAAAGGGAAAATGCCACTGTAAGAGGGCCACACATCCCAAAGCAATGTCCAAAACTGCCCAGGAACCCCAGGATGGTGATGAGTGACAAATCTAGCATACATAAATTCCTGAGGCACTGTTCTAGTGCGAAAATTTAAGCTAAGTTTTTGGTTTTGTCAAAAGACGAGTTGTCAAACTTGGTGAGCGCGTTATTCTAGGTACAGTTTTTTTAAACGCAAAGGGGCGCAAAGGTTAACGCAGAGGGTACGCAAAGGTATGAAAAAATGGATTTGGTTGTTGGTGCTGGTGGTGGTTTTGGTGGTGAGTAGTAAGGATACTGTGATCAGTGCGTTGTTGCAGCAGCCTCCCGCACCAGAAGTTGTTCAGACACCTGTAAAACAACCTCCACTACAGCCAGAGTTGCAAGAAGTTAAAATTACTCCACAAGTCTCTGCTGACGATCTTTTGAGGCATATTCAAAAGTTAAATTTTCAGCGCTACACGAAAACAGAGCGATCGCAAACTCGCACTTATATTACTACTGAATTAAGAAAATTCGGTTGGCAACCCCATCTGGAAAAGTTCGCTGAGGGTGTGAATATTTTTGCCGAACGTTTGGGGAATAATCAAGCGGCTGGCGCAATTCTCGTTGCAGCACACTACGACACTGTAAACCTCTCCCCTGGTGCTGATGATAATGCTAGTGGTGTGGCCGTTGTGCTGGAAGTGGCTCGACTTTTGGGTTCGCAACCAACACCACTGACTTTGCAGTTAGCTTTTTTTGATCAGGAAGAAACGGGACTTTTAGGTAGTAAGGCGTTTGTCACTAAGGCGGAACGCTTGCAAAACCTTAGAGGTGTAATTGTTATGGATATGGTTGGTTATGCTTGCTACACTGTGGGATGTCAGCAGTATTCTCCAGGATTGCCTGTTAATCCACCCAGTGATAAGGGTGACTTTTTGGTAGCTATTGGTGATACAGAACACTTGTCTTTGTTGAATGCCTTTGAACACTCAAATCCAACTAATCTACCATCAGTTCTGAAATTACCTATTCCTCTAAAAGGTTTGCTCACACCTGATACCTTACGCAGTGACCATGCACCGTTTTGGTATCAAGGAATAGGGGCTGTGCTGGTAACAGATACGGCTAATCTCCGTACTCCCCACTACCATCAACCTAGTGATGTACCTGCGAATATTGAGCGATCGTTTTTTATCGGTGCAGCGCAGACTGTTGTTAATGCTACTACCACTTTATTAGAAAAGAACAACATCCCAGACTCATACTAGCTCCTTGGCCAAAATTGCATCTTCAATGGTGTAATCTAGTAACCACGGTGCAGTAAATCCCTTAGGTTCTTGAGGTGGATCAGCGCGCTGCCAATCAATGGTTCGTCGCAGTGCTGCTTCTAGAGATACAACTTCGCTGTATCCTAACTCTTGACGGATGCGTGTTGTATCTACAAACCAGTCTTGCTCTGTGTTAAGCATCAACTTCCACTCTGCTGGTAGTTGCTCTTTGTTTGCAGTCATAATTTTTCCCTGCCATCCTGCAATTTGGGCAACCCTCGTAAGTCTTTGGACTTCAGGAATTACTTCTGTGTCAGCTACATGATATATGCGATCGCTTGCTCGTTGATTGGTCACTGCTAGAGCGATCGCATAGGCGACATTCTCTACATAGCCGTAAGCACCACGCCATCTAGCCACACTCTCTGCTAATACAATCACAGGACGATGCTCATCCATTCGCTGCAAGTAAGGAAACAGGCGATGTAGTGGGTCGTTTGCACCATAAACCATAGGCAGTCTGACAATTGTTCCTGGCAAGTCACGGTCTGCCATTACCACCCGTTCAACTAAAATCTTTTCATAATCAACTGGTACGTTGATAGGTCTAGAAGCATTCTCCCGGAATGGATAGAATTGCTGGCGTAGAGGTGAATTTTCAGTTAGTGGTACTGGTACAACACTAGATGCTTTACCCAAAAGAACATCATAGGCACGGTATACATCTATACTGCTAATGGCGACAACACGTTGGGCAATGCCTTTAAACGTGTTCATGAGTGTTAGTGCATCTTGCTCAGTGTATGCAATCATATCGAGTACTACCTGAGGCGAAATCTGCTCAAACTCGGCTTTAAAATTAGCCAGGTGAGCGCGATCGCCTATAATTTGCTGCACGTCTGGCGGTAATTGAGCTGTTGTTTTGCCTCGATGAAATATAGTGACCTGATGACCCATATTGCTCAGGTGACGGACTACATGAGGCCCAATAAAGTTAGTTCCACCAATAACTAAAATTTTCATGGTTGCTTTTTTTTGATGAAAGTATAGCCGTAGTCACATAGATTAGGACATTATTGATTGCTCAAAGCACTGAAGCCACTGAGTTTATACTCAGCACTCAGCACTCAGCACTTTGATATACTTTGAATTTTGCCGCTTATGCAGGTGTTTTCTGGATAATGCCGTCAATTAAACCGTAGGCTTTTGCTTTTTCAGCACTCATGAAAAAATCTCTTTCTGAATCCAGTTCAATCCGCTCTTTGGTTTGACCAGTATTAATTGCGAGTATTTTATTGATTGATTCTCGAAGATATAAAATTTCTTTAGCTACCACCTCAATGTCACTAGCTTTTCCCTCAGTCATCCCTGACGGTTGACGGATGGTAATTCGAGCATTTGGCACAGCTAATCTTTTGCCTTTGGTTCCTGATGAAAGTAAGAATGCTGCCATTGCAGCAGCAGCGCCTATACATACGGTGCATATGTCTGGTCGAAGTTGGTTGATGGCATCATAAACAGCCATTGCCGCCGTCACTGAACCCTCAGAACTGTTGATATATAATGTGATGTCTTTGTCTGCATCTTCATGATCTAGAAACAGCATTTGTGCAACGATTAGGTTGGCTATTTCTTCTGTAAGTTCACCTTTCAAGAAAATAATTCGCTCTGCAAGTAAGCGGGAATAAATATCAAATACTCGCTCGCCTGTCTCTGTTGGCTGAATAATAATTGGGAGGTTGCTTTGAGGATAGTTCATATCTACTTTCTCCAAAATTTGAGTAATTGCTTTGTGGGAGTTATTCCTAGCATTAGCAGGTGTAACCCAGAATGTTGCTATTTGGGGCGAATTAGTCTCACGCAGAGACGCAAAGGCAAGGCAGCGCTTTGGTGAGGCAGTCCGGTCTTGGTGGTTTCCCCAAAGAGGAACTGCCGAAAGGGTTTCCCGACTTGTAGCGACTGCCGCGCAGAGAGTAAGAGTTGAAAATCTTGCATTTTGAATTCATACTCGTATTCAGCAACGCTTTATTTTGATTCATGTCCTAGAATTATTTCTCATCAGCAGCGTGAGCTAAAGCTTGCTGTAATCTGTTTTTAAGTAGATGGTTCCAACCACCACTGAGAAAAGAACTCAGAATAATGCTATCTAAAGCCTCAAATCCTGTACTTACTGGCTGTAATTGCGTGCTTTTAGTAACAGTTTCTAAAGTTTGACTCATCGCATTTGGCTGATGTCTTAAATGACTTTGCCACTGTGGGAAAAGACGCATTGGTTCACCCACTCTGGTAATTTCATACTGGAAACTTTTATGCTCCAGTTGCAGTCGAGTACCACCATTAACAGGCTCTAAAGTCCAAGTAACAATTGAAGGCTGACACATCATACTGTCCTGCCATGTGTAGGAAAGTTTTCTTGGCTCATCCAGTTCAATTACTTGACAGTCAATACTTCCACTTAGTCCTGGTGTTGAGGAAGTTTTCTCTCCCAGGGAAACTGTCTGTAGGGGATTGATTCCTCCCGCAAACTGGCGTTGCTGAAATTGGAATTTATGTCCAACACGCGGCTCAAAGTCATTTTCCATCAACCACACCGCCAGTGCTTGACGATTGGTGAGTACCTGCCAAACCCGTTCTGGCGGATAGGCATAGAAAATTTCCATGTTCAAGTTTCGGAGCATGAATCTTCCTCTAATAAGTTGCCAAGGGCATCTAGTTTTTCTTGCCAGAAATCCTCGTAATGGGCAATCCAGTCAGATACCGACTTCAGTGGCTCTGGATTCAGTCGATACAGGCGCTGTCGCCCTGCTTTCCGCATTTGTACTAAGCCCGCTTCACAAAGAATCTGCAAGTGCTGAGATATGGCTGGTAAGCTCATAGCAAACGGTTCAGCCAGCTGTTTGACTGGTTGCTCACCATGACATAACCGATCTAATAAAGCCCGACGGGTCGGATCTGCGATCGCTTGAAATACGTTGTCACTAGCAGTAGGTCTACTCATTGGTGTAAACCAAATACTTAAGCAAAACCTTAACTAATTTGATAATAGTTAAGGTTTTGCTTAAATGTCAACTACTTTGTTAGGGAAGAACGAGATTATGGCAACTCAACCTTGATCAGCATTGAGTTGAGGATATGTCAGCGTCCAATTCTGTGGATTATTCATCTGGAAGTACAAACCTTGAAGTATGAATCGTAAAGCGATGCGAGTTCTCATGTAGTTCCGCACTAGATGAGTTCCAGGGTCAGCAAAGATATCATCATAGTTTTGACTATAGCCAAATGGTCTGTAACAGTTGCTACCAATGCCTTTAACTGTTAAAACAAAAAATGGCGATCGCTTGTATTCATTGGGAACCATAAATATTCCATATACTTGGTGGACACCAAGCCACGGCTGTACAACAACTTTGGTAGCTTTTACTGGAAATTTTTGAGTTTTTGATGCCAGAAAAGCTTCTGAGTTGCATTGAGAATCATTTATCGGCCACCACAGTGTAATTAGGCTCAAAGAAACAAACACAATAAAAAAATAAGTCAGTTGGCGACGCATAAACTCAAAAAACAGAATATTTAACTTTTTCCCCAGGAATTGAAAAGTACAGAGAAGTGCTAAATCCTGAGCAATGATTAAGAATTTTTTTCACCTATAGTTTATCTGTCTCTCTGGCAAAAATAAATTATCTGTACCGCAAATAGCTTGATTTTAGATTGGTGATTTCAGTCTAGCGTTTATGAGCATCAAATCTAACTTGTAATGTAATTAATCATGTCCTAACACTCATAAATCCATGCAGTTTAGCTAGATGGAAATGCCCTATGAATTTTTCTTAACTGAAACTTATTGACTTATAAGCAAAATAGAATTTATGCAAACTTTTGAGTCTTTAATTTTTGATAAATATATAAATTTGTATCGTTTTTTGCATTTATGGGTGCCAATATGAGTTATATATAGAACCTAACTATAGAGAGATGAATCCAGCAAAAATCCTGCTATTGGGAACATCAATGTTTTTTATTTGGACTACATCCAAGTATCAGCAATGAAGGCAAGGAACAAAGTAATTATGGAACTGATACAAATTGAATTTTAATTTGTTGCAAAATATAGGTTTTTTTGACCATGCTTGATGTATTTATTGAAAATTCTCTACAAAATCAGCCACTAATTAACTCTACTGCCTGGAAGGTTATTGAAACGGAATTTAACGCTACACAGCTACATGAGCAAGAAACTGTTTTTACGCTTGGTAATGGTTATTTAGGAACACGGGGGACTTTCGAGGAAGGATATCCTCATGATTATCCAGCCACAATGATTTATGGTATTTACGACGATGTGGCCATAGCCCATACCGAACTTGTGAATTGCCCCAACTGGCTGCCGTTAGTGGTGACAGTGGCAGGAGAATGCTTTCGCATGGACAGTGGTGAAATTCTCAAATATGAACGTCAGCTAGATCTGCGTTTGGGTTTAGTTACTCGTGATGTGCGGTGGCGTAGTCCAGCCGGTCACACGCTGGATTTTCACTTTGAGCGTTTCACCAGTTTGGCAGATCAACATGTTTTGGCCATTCGTTGTCAAATCACATCTATAGACTTTGAAGGTGATATCACGGTTGAAGTGGGATTTGACGCTCAACCAAAAACCCAAGGTGTGCAACATTGGCGAACCTTCAACCAAGGTGGTATCGAGCAGATTATCTGGCTGCAAAGTCGAACCATCTACTCAGGCATTCAACTAGGGATGGCTGCTAAGTTGGTGGTAGAAGGTGATGATGCTGCATCGATAAGAGTAGAGAATACTTCTGGTGCTCCCACTTTGGCAACTACCTTACAGTTATTTCCAGAAAAAACGGTAGCTGTAGAAAAAATTGTCACTCTGTTTACTTCACAAGATACAGAAATCCCCATAGCAGCAGCTTTACAGAGGTTAGCTGATGAACCCAGATATACTACCCTACTAGCCGCTCATCTTGCTGCGTGGGATACGCAAATAGTCACGCGCAAAGGCAAGTAACCTAAATTCTCAAATGGTAATTGGTGAATCTACATAAATTGTCGGTTCTTGCATGGTAAACTCAATTCCCGAATTAGCTAGTTTTTTAGATATTTTTTCATTTGCTAGCTCTAATAAACGTTTACGCAATTGCAGAGAGTTATCACTAGAACCCAAAATAAAAAATGTCACTCTAGTTCGAGTTGTCTGTTTTGTAGAATTGTGATTTAAAAAAGTAATACTAGTGCTGCCTGGATCTATACCAAATAGTGAGTTAGTACTTTCGGCAATTACCTGTTGTACCAAAGCTTGTTCTCGATCTTGCAAAAGCTCGAAAAAATCGAGGTAGAGTAAAACCATCACTTTCTTACCTCGAGTAATATTCTCAATTTCTAAGTTTGCCAATATCGAATTGGGAATAATGAACAACGTACTCTTAGCAGCAGTGCGAATTTTAGTTGAACGAATCCCAATTGACTCAACTCGTCCAAATAATCCTTCGGGGATTTGTGGAGATTTTTGTAAGCGAATATATTCTCCAGGAATAAAGGGTCGATCTAAATATAAAACAATTGTCCCTAGTAACTGTTCTAAGGTTTTTTGAGCAGCAAAAGCAACAGCTAATCCACCAATTCCTAAGCCAGTTAATAAACCAACTAAATTAAATTGTTGACTCTGGGCAAAAGCAATAATCGCAATAAATCCAATAATCACATTTGCTAAAGTTTCAAAGACTAAAAGCAATTCGTCTACTTCCCGTCCTAATTTACGCACTAATTCAATGCCATAGGCTCGAATGAATTGACGAAATAAACGAGAAGCGAGCCAAGCTAGACTGCTAATAACTGCTAAATCTACAATAGGTGAAAGAAATTTATAAATAGATTGATATTCAATAATCCATGCTAAAGATAAGGAAATAAGAATTAAAGTTCCAGCTATTCTAAATAAGTTTCTAATAGGTTCAATTAAATTATTGTAAATACTAGCGACTTGCTGCGGTGCAAAACGTTGAATAATAATTCTGATAAATGTGGGGGTATATCGTCCAATTAGTACTGACAGCAGGATAAAAAGTAAAAATATTCCAAATTTAGATAGGGCTAATATTGTGGCATCTCGCTGGAGAAATTCCAGAATAATCTGTGAAATGTTCCTCATTATTTCTAAATCGTAATCGGTGAGTCAACATAAATTGTTGGTTCTTCTATATCAAAAGCAATACCATATTCTTTCAAATACTGAGTCATGCTTTGAGTTGCCAAATCTAGAAGTTGACGGCGTAATTCCATTGAAACATCTCCAGAACCTAAGATGAAAAAGGAAACTTGTGCTTGAGTTTTATCTGGAGCTTCCGTACTATTGGCATGTTTAAAAGTCACGTCTGTATTGCGTGCATCAATCCCAAAAATCCCATTGGTACTTTCTAAAATCACCTGACGAATTAACGCTCGTTCTTCATTATTAAGCGTTCGATAAAAGGTCAAATAAAGAATTGACATGACTTTTTTCGCACCTGTAAAGTTCTCAATATTTACTTGAGTCAGGGAACTATTAGGGACTATGACTAAGGTTCCTTTACCAGAGGTACGAATGCGAGTGGATCTTAATCCAATAGATTCAACTCTCCCAAATACACCATCGGGTAGACCAATATAATCATCAATTACGAAGGGACGATCAAGATACAGAACAATACCACCTAAAACTTGCTCTAGAGTTTTTTGAGCAGCAAAGGCTACTGCTAAACCACCAATTCCTAAACTGGCTAGTAATCCTAAAAGATTAATTTGATGAGTTTGAGCATAGATAAGAATAGCTAAAAACAGAATAACAAGATTAGCTAACCATTTGAAGAGAATAAGTAACTCACTGCTGATTTTTTGTCCGGTTTGGAAAGCAGCGTTTAATAAATAAAAATCAAAGAAATTTTTAAATAATCTAGAAGCTAACCAACTCGTGGCGATCGCTAAAGTTAAGCTAATGATAATTTCTAATGAATTAGTCCAGCTATTTTTAGGTATTATAAATGTAGTTAACTCAAGAACAGCAATGACAGATGCAGCAATAATTAAGCTCTCATTAGGCTTAATTAACTTTTGATAAACATCGCTAATTTGGAAAATTTCTAACTGTTTCAAAAGTAACTTTATCCATATAACAACTAAACGAAAACCTACAAAGACTAAAGCTCCGATGACAATTCCCAGTAAGCCAATTTGAATCTCTCTACCTGTAATATTTTCTGGTAAAAAACTAACATTTAATCCCATCTCAGATTAATGATAAAATTTTTTCTCTTACTCATAGGAATTGGCGCTGACTACCTCTTACAGATGCGCCTCTAAATATAGTATTTATTCCCCTATAAGAGGCTGAGTCAACGATCGCAATTTATTATTGCAGTCATCAGTCACTCATTTGAGTGCTGAGAAAACGCTATCCACAAGTAAATGCTGGATAGATAGGCTATTGAAAGAATGCAAATATTTAATATAAAGTCACAATCATTCATGATACTTAATTTAACCTTAATGTCAGCAATGAGGTTACAACTTTAAATTTGTAACCTATGAATTTCACATCCAAATCATGGGATGCAGAAAGAAAAAATGAATTTGAGTACAAATCCTTGAACCAAACAAAGTTAATTAGGTCACTTAATAGATGAAACTACAAGATTAGGGGCAGTTTAGATATATCTAACCCCAAAAGTTATTGATCCAAATTTGAATGTACAAACAAATAAAGTTTGTAACCTAACCCCAGTCTTGCTGAGGTAGGTGGCTAAATTACCGTGATGAATTACACTTGCCTAATTTTCGACTAGCTTTTCACCAAAGCTGGCATTTTGCTGCTAGCCCTAAACTGCTGTATGTACCAGCAGCAATAACCAGCTAGCTAGCATTAGTTAGCCTATTAGCCTATTATGTGCACGCTATCGCTATCTTTATCTATTTATTATAATTCTAAACTGCAATAAAGCAGCAAAATTAGGTAAAAAATGTAGTCTACAAAGTAGTGAGTGAGTATATATTACCACTTATCGTCACAAACGAAATGTTAAAAAGTATTGATTGATGTGCGATCGCTATCAAAAAATAGTTGCAAATACATTGATGTCAAAAGGGATCTAAAGCATAATACCCCAAGCTTTGGCAGCTTACTCAGAAGATTATGGACATTGATGTATGATACTCAGTATTTTACTATAGCTTCTCAACTGGCTCCATGTTCCCAAATTGCGATCGCACGAGCCGACAGGAAGCGAGCTACAGATTTTTCTCTGTAATTTTTGCGTATGCAAGCTAAATTTGTTACTTGTGAATTACCAAAGCATCAAGAGTACAGAGAAAAAAGATTTTATAAGTTACCAAAAAAGTGCGCTCAAAGAAAGTGCTACCTAAATCACCAGTTATCCTTTACTTAATTATTCCTTAACTAAGCAATTCTAGAGTTAGTCTAGACATCTAAATGTCAACTAATGGTAACTACTGTGACTATCGAAGTTAGTAACCTATCAAAAAGTTTTAAAGGGAAGTTAGCACTAAATCAAATATCCTGTAGTATTAACGCAGGAGAAATGGTTGCTCTCGTTGGTGCATCAGGTTCGGGAAAATCTACACTCTTACGGCATCTCAATGGCTTACAAAATGGAGATGCAGGAGCAGTCTTTGTTTTCGGAATTGCTCTGCAAAGCCAGGGGAAATTACATTCTAAAATCCGGTATTTGCGGAGTCAGATAGGCTGTATTTTTCAACAGTTTAATTTAGTGAATAGATTGACGGTTATCGAGAATGTTCTCGTCGGTAACCTAGCAAGATTGTCTTTTGTGCGCTCGGCATTACATTTATTTACTAAAGAAGAAAAAATACAAGCACTTGCTGCATTAGAGAGAGTCGGCATTCTAGAACATGCCTACAAACGAGCTTCTATGCTTTCTGGAGGACAACAGCAACGAGTAGCGATCGCGCGATGTCTTGTGCAGGGAGCCAAAATCATCCTTGCAGATGAACCCATAGCCTCTCTTGATCCTGAATCTGCACGTAAAGTCATGGAGTTACTTGTGCAGTTGAATCAAGAAAACGGCATTACTGTAGTTACTTCCCTGCACCAAATTCAAATAGTCCGCAGCTACTTTCAGCGAGCGATCGCGCTCAGAGATGGAGCGGTAATGTTTGATGGTGCAACTATAGAACTGAATGATACTAAGCTCAATGAACTTTATGGTACAGCAGTAGAAGAACTTGTGATGAGAGGACATGGAGAAATGTTGGTTTAATTCCCAGATGTTTCCAAATAAACGCAAACAGAAAATGTCTTCATCACCATCAATAAAAAATACAGCATAAGTAGAACGACTTGAAAAAAACAAATTATGTAAAGTAATGTAAATTTACCGAAAATCAGTTCGTAGTCAGGACTTTAGTCCTGATTTGAGAACTTTAGTTCTCACTACAAACCTTTAATTATTTACCCTGTTCTACTTATTTTGCTTATTGCTGATTGAAATTATGAATTTATCTCGCGCATAGACGTAAAGAAAAAGAAACTTAATTTTGGCATTTCATAGTCTGATTCAGTAATCGCAGCACACCTACTAAATACTGGAGGATTTACCAATGAAAAGACGGTTATTTATTGAAAAAACTTCTTTGTTTGCTACATCTTTAGCAACTGCCAAAGTTTTATCGGCTTGTAGTGCTAATTCAAGTCAAGTTGACGGGAATATTAAAGAACTTAACTTTGGTGTTATTTCTACAGAATCTCAGGCTAATCAAAAACCTTTGTGGGAACCTTTCATTGCCGCAATGTCTAAAGAAATTGGCATACCTGTCAAAGCCTTCTATGCTACTCAATACGCAGGTGTCATAGAGGCGATGCGCTTTGGTCAAGTTCATTTAGCTTGGTATGGTGGTAAATCCTATATTGAAGCGGCAAAAGTTGCCAATGCAGAAGCCTTTGCTCAAACTGTAGGTGTGGATGGCAGTAAAGGTTACTATTCTCACTTAATATCTCACAAGGAAAATCCAATCACAGCAATAGCAAAAAAGCAAGGTGGCGACAAATATGTAATTGAAAATGCTGCTAACCTGACCTTTGCTTTTAATGATCCAAACTCGACCTCTGGATTCTTAGTGCCGAGTTACTATGTATTTACAAAAAACAAAGTTAATCCCAAAAAAATATTTAAACGGTTGATTTTTTCCGGCAGTCACGAAACAACTGCTCTTGCTGTTGCCAATAATCAAGTAGACGTTGCTACCAATAATAATGAGTCTTTAGAACGTTTAGAAAGAACCAATTCCTCAGCTTATAAGAATATTGACATTATTTGGACATCACCCATAATTCCCAGTGACCCTATTGCCTATCGTAAAGATTTACCAGAAGATGTAAAAAATCAGCTTCGCAACTTCTTTTATAACTTCAAAGATAAAAATATTTTAGAACCTTTACAGTGGTCATCTCTAGTCCCGGCTGATGATAAGACTTGGAATCCAATTAGGGAACTAGATATTGCTAAACAGATTGTAGATGTGCAATCTCAAGAGAATTTGAGTGAAGCAGACAAGAAGAAGTTAGATGAACTAAATAACCAGCTTAAGGCACTTTCATAACTTAAATAGCTGACATTTATCTAAAGGCATCAAAAACTGCTAAATTTAGGATAATTTCGGGAATTTACGCATGAACAGACGTTTATTTATTCAACAAGCTGCTTTATTTACTCTGACTTTAACCAGTACCAAACTGCTGTCGGCCTGCTCTTCTAGTTCTAATTCAGATGCTGCCGATATTCAAGAAATTAACTTTGGTGTCCTTTCTACAGAATCTCAGGCTAATCAAAAGCCACTATGGGAACCTTTTGCCGCAGCAATGTCTAAGGAAATTGGCATTCCCATTAAACCTCTCTATGTCACCCAGTATGCAGCAGTTGTAGAAGCAATGCGCTTTGGTAAAGTTCAGGTTGCTTGGTTAGGTGGTAAGTCATACGTTCAAGCTGCCAAGGTTGCCAACGCCGAAGCCTTTGCTCAGGTTGTGAGTGAAGGTGGAACAAAAGGCTATTATTCACATTTAATTACCAACAAAGAAAATCCCATTCTGAAGGAAGCGAAAGCACAAGGTGGTGATAAATATGTACTTAAAAATGCGGCTAACCTCACTTTTGCCTTTAACGATCCTACTTCTACTTCAGGTTTTTTAGTACCAAGTTACTACATTTTTTCGAGAAACAATGTTGACCCCAAACAAGTATTTAAGCGTTTAATTTTTGCCGGAAATCACGAAGCATGTGCCCTGGCAGTTGCTAATAAACAGATAGATATTGCTACTATTAGTAATGAGGCTTTAGCACGGCTACAAGAAACTAACCCTGCTGCTCGTCAAAGAATTGAAACAATTTGGACATCAACCTTAATTCCTGGTGATCCTATCGCTTATCGCCAGGATTTACCCGCAGATATTAAGAAGAAATTTCAAAACTTTTTCTACAACTATAAAGATGCAAAAGTTTTAAGTCCTTTCAAGGTTGATGGTTTTGTTGCTGCTGATGATAAGAATTGGAATACAATTCGAGAATTGGAACTAGCTAAAGAAATTCAAGAAACGCAATCTCAAGATAATTTGGCAGAGAAAGACAAACAGCAGAAGCTAGCAGAACTCAATCAGCAACTGAAGGAAATTCAAGCAAAATAATCAGGCTTTAACAGTTATCGATTTTTGTTGCTTGATTTGAAGTACCGCATCATAAATCTGATAACTGTTTAATGTTTTTATCACTGGAATAAAAAATATCAAAAATGCCAAAATCTCATCGTCTTATGGCAACTGCATCTCCTGCGGTAGTAGCAATGTTAGAGCAAGAAGCAAAACTCGTCAGTACCAGCCGGGTTTTCTTTCTACTAGCTTTGATTATTGTCTTAATTTTTTCTTATCAACAAAGCGAATTAAATTTTCCATTACTGTTACAACGTGGCGACAATATGGCTGAATATATCAGTTCATATTTTCCGCCAAACTTTAGTGATTGGAAATATTATTTAACAGAAACTATTATTACTATATCTATGGGACTTTGGGGAACTTTAATGGCAGCGATCGCCGCAGTTCCTTTATCGATTTTAGCATCAAATAATATGTGTCCGGTGTGGATTGTGCAACCAACACGCCGACTCTTAGATGCCATGCGTGCCATTAACGAACTTGTCTTTGCACTCATCTTTGTTGTAGCAGTAGGATTGGGGCCGTTTGCTGGTGTGTTGGCATTATTTGTGCATACGGCGGGGACACTGGGAAAGCTGTTCTCGGAAGCAGTCGAAGCAATTGACCCCAGACCAGTAGAAGGAATTCGGGCTACTGGTGCGACTCATCTGCAAGAAGTTATATTTGGTGTAATTCCTCAAGTTATGCCTTTGTGGACTTCTTTTACTCTTTATAGATTTGAGTCAAATGTCCGTTCTGCCTCTGTATTAGGAATTGTCGGTGCGGGTGGAATTGGGGTTTCTTTGTATCAGAGTTTTGGAGCTTTTGAATATCAAAAAGTCTGTGCAATTCTGATTATTTTAATCGTTGCCACTGCCACCATTGACTTAATATCAGCAAAGGTGAGACAGTGGCTGGTCTAAATTTATAACTGCGATCGCTTCCACTATCCAATATCGACAATGACCAAATCCGCAGATATCAGCACCAAAAAGTTAATTAGCCTTGCACCCAACAACTGGGTGAGATGGGTAACACAGATGCCTGACATTATAACCAGGGAAATTCTTAATTCCGAATTTCAATGGATTAGTCGAGAAAGTGATGTTTTAATCCGCGTTCAAAGTCCTGAAGATGATGAAGAATTTCTCGTACTCAACGAGCTACAGTTACGCTACAGTGCCAAAATGCCGCGTCGAATGCGTGCTTATGCAGGACTTGCAGAAGAGAAGTACGATCTACCAAGTTACCCCGTATTAATTAACATCTTAAAGTCTACAGACGCAGAAATTCCTACAACATATACATCAAATATTGGGGGTTTACAAGTGCGTCAAGACTACCGAGTGATTAATTTATGGGAAGTAGATGTAAACATAGCTTTCCAACAACCGTTACCTTCGTTGCTTCCCTTTGTCCCAATTCTCAAAGGAGGAGAGGATGAGTCTACAATTCGAGAAGCCTTGCAAATTTTACGTAGCAACGAACAGTTAAACCAACTTGAGACGGTTTTAGCCTTTTTTGCTACGTTTGTACTAGAGACGGCCTTAGTTCAAGAAATTATGAGGTGGGATATGGCTGTGTTACGTGAATCGCCTTGGTATCAAGAAATATTACGCGAGGGACAAGCACGCGGTGAAGCGCTAGGTGAAGCACGCGGTGAAGCACGCGGTGAAGCACGCGGTGAAGCACGGGGACAAAGACAAGGAATAATTTCTAGCATCGAGACTAGTTTAGAAGCGAAATTTGGCAGTGACGGGTTAAATTTGATGTCCCAAATTGCCCAAGTTTCTGATTTAGCAAGATTGAAAGAGATTTTACGTAATATTGTTGTGGCAAATTCTCTAGAGGAATTACAAGAAATTTTGTAGTCAAAATTGAGGTAATTATTACTGACAAAATTGCTATCAGATTGTCAAGTCATTTTCAAAAAACAACTCCATGCGATCGCCCCGGAATCGAGTCACGCCATATTCAATTACATTACCCTTTTGATCGACGTTCACCGACTCGGCTAAAAGAATGGGTTGATTAAGTGGAAGTTGCAGCCACTGTGCATCACGCGGCTGAACTGCACGGGCAGAAACACAGGTACTGCGGCGTATATGATCACATGCATATACCTGTTGTAAATATTGAGATATTGATTGCAGTTCTTGTAAAATCTTGATGTTTTTTAGCTCTAAGAAATCTGGAAACCTGTTTAGGGGGAAGTATCCTGTACTCATACTAATCGGTTCCTCGTCCGCGAAACTCAAACGTTCAATTAAAGCCACGGGTTCACCAAGATTAATCTCCATTCCTTTAGCAACAGTAATGTCCGCAGGTACTTCCAAGGTACGAATTATTTGGAATTTAGCTTGCCAACCTTGGACTTTAAGGGTTTGGTTGTAACGTACACGCTTACCAATGGGATAGCGGATAGTCTTAGCGGCGACAAAAGTCCCGCGTCCCCGATCAACTCTCAGCAATCCCTCGTTTTTTAGTAGTGCGATCGCCTGTCTGAGAGTATGGCGATTGACTGCAAATTGTTCTGCTAACTTAGCTTCTGTCGGTAATTGGTCTCCAACTTGATAAACTCCCTGGTGAATATTTTGCCGCAACTGAGCAGCAATCTTGGCATAGATGGGCATCACTTCCTGGTTCATGAATTAATTATCAATATTTACATTGTCAACTTACTAAAATTGGGTTAATCTATTTTCATCTAGATGTCTATACAAATTTAAGAATAGTTTAAAGTTACTTCAAAAGGTACAACTTTGTGTCTTTGTGATCAAAAAAGTCTTTCTCAACCACCAAGACACTAAGAATTAAGCATCTTTATTATGGCTACCGTAAAGCAACGACAAGCTTGGATGGCAACACTCGCGAAAGCCGAATTAATACAACTAGAAGAATTAGTAAATAAATTAGATAAATTGCCCAGTTATAGCTTTTTGCGTTCCCCAGAGATTGGATTAGCAATGGTTCGGGGACGCGCTGGGGGTACTGGAGAGCCATTTAATTTAGGTGAAATTACTATGACTCGTTGTGTAGTGCAGCTAGAGAGTCAATTAGAAGATGAAGCAGTTACCGGGTTTGGTTATGTTGCCGGGCGATCGCACCGTCATGCAGAATTAGCGGCCCTCTGTGATGCCTTACTGCAAAGTCCAGATTGGCACGAACAGATTTTAGTTGAGGTAATTCGACCCTTACAAACAGCAAGCCAGCAACAGCAAGAACTTAAACAACGGCAAACCGCCGCCACTAAAGTGAACTTCTTCACGATGGTGAGGGGGGAAGGGTAAATCAATTAAAAATGCCAAAATGACTACAACACTAACGCATTTACCAGGTTTTGAAGACCCGATTCACGATGCCCAAAGGACATTTCGGGCGCTACTTGATGCCAATGCCAGGCCGGGAAGCCCGTACTTAATAACTGCTAAGATGACTGTGCCATCCGGCTTAACACCTGCCTGCGCCGCAGCTTGTTTGACACTATTAGATTTAGATGTCCAAGTTTGGCTGCAACCTAGTTTTGCTCCCCCAGTTAAAGCCTGGTTATTATTTCATACTGGTTGTAAATTTACACAGCAACCTCAAGAGGCAGACTTTGCCATCATTCAAGATGTCGCAGCCTTGCCAGAATTATCTAGTTTTAGCTGGGGTACAGCAGAACAACCAGAAGCTTCTACAACACTGCTAATACAGGTCGAAAGTTGGGAAGGAGGGCAACCTGTAATCCTGACTGGCCCAGGGATTTTAGACAAGCAAACTATTACCCCTAAACTTTCCTACCAATTTTGGGATTTTTGGACAAAGAATAATCAGGTATATCCACTTGGTATAGATGTTTTTTTATTAACTACAAATGCAGTGATGGGTCTACCACGGACGGCAAAATCTGAGGTTGAGCATCATGCTTGATATTCGTCCTGTGAGTAGGGATGACCTACCAGTACTAATTCAACTTTATGCAGAAATGGATGGTGAGCCACCCTTATCAAGAAATCATGCAGAGGAAATCTTGAGTGCGATCGCTCAGATTCCCAACTACCAAATTTATCTAGCTTATTTAAATCAGGAGCCAGTAGGTACTTTTAGCCTGATTTATGTAATCACAATGATGCATCGGGGCTATCACAAATTTGCAGTGCTAGATGCAGTTACTGTTACTCCTAAAGTTCGGGGTCAAGGTATTGGCACTCAAATGATGCAAGCAGCACTCCAACTCAGTACAGAAGCAGGATGTTATAAAGTAACCCTATCTTCCAACCTCAAACGCACTCGCGCTCACCAATTTTATCAAGCACTGGGATTTGAGCAGCATGGCTGGAGTTTTAAATGTGTATTGAATAAAGACACTAAACAGGAAAGTCCAGCATAAGTGAACTCAGATTCAGAAAAGTACTCAGCACTCAGCACTCAGCACTCAGCACTGAGAAAGGCACTTAGAAAAGGAGATAAAAACTCATGCCTTATGTTGCAGTCAAAGGCGGCGAACAAGCAATCCAGAATGCAGAAACACTGCTACAAAGCAAACGCCGGGGTAATCCTGCTATTCCCGAATTAACCCTAGACCAGATTGAACAACAACTTACCCTAGCTGTCGAACGAGTGATGTGTGAGGGTAGCTTATATGACCGAGAATTAGCAGCCCTGGCCGTGAAACAATCCTGGGGTGATTTAGTTGAGGCAATTTTCTTATTACGAGCTTATCGGACAACACTGCCACGCTTTTACTACAGCCAACCTCTAGACACCAGCCAAATGCAAATTCAGAGGCGGATTTCCTCTATTTTTAAAGATGTTCCAGGAGGGCAGAAGCTAGGGCCGACCTTCGACTACATCCATCGCTTGCTGGACTTTAAGCTAATAGCAGAGGGTGAAGTTCCCATAGCACCGGAAGCAGAAGCTATTACTGAACCTGTTCCCCGTGTAATTGATACGTTGGATCAAGAAGGATTGATGCAAGCGGAGGAGGGGGAACAGGAGAACAAGGGGACAAGGGGACAAGGGGATAAGGAAGAGAATACTATATTTTCTTCTTCATCCCCACCTTTTGACTTAACCCGTCAACCCCTGAATTTTCCGGCGGGAAGGGATGCGAAACTTCAAAATTTGGCTCGTGCAGATGAGGGCTTTTTGCTGTCGCTGGCATACTCTACCCAACGAGGTTATGGCAGAAATCATCCTTTTGCCGGAGAGATTCGCATGGGGGAAGTCGAGGTGGTGATTTGTCCAGAAGAATTGGGGTTTGAAGTAGCGATCGCAGATATTACGATTACGGAAGTGCAGATGGTCAATCAGTTTAAAGGTAGCAAGGAGTTGCCTGCCCAATTCACTCGTGGTTATGGACTGACTTTTGGATACAACGAACGCAAGGCTATGTCAATGGCACTTGTAGATAGGGCAATGCGAGCGGAAGAATTGGGTGAAACTGTGGAAAGTCCGGCGCAAAATGTGGAATTTGTGCTTGCTCATTCTGACAATGTGGAAGCTCAGGGTTTTGTCCAACATTTAAAACTTCCTCACTATATTGACTTTCAAGCAGAGTTAAATTTGGTACGCAAAATCCGACAGCAGCAGGACTTACACCAAGAGGACAAAGAGAGGGTTAAAGAGTTGTGTACGCAAGCTGGGGAAGAAGCGAAATGATTACGGCACTTAATCACATAACTTTGTCTGTCTCTGATGTAGAACAATCCTTTGAGTTTTATACCAAAGTTCTAGGTTGTAGAGCGATCGCTAAATGGCACAAAGGTGCTTATTTATTGGCAGGTGATTTGTGGTTGTGTCTGTCTCTAGATGAGCATACGCGCACAAGTTCGGTAGCTGAGTATACGCATATTGCGTTTAGCATTGCTGAAGAGAATTTTTTAGAATATAGCGATCGCCTGATAAATCTAGGTGTTAAACAGTGGAAACAAAATATCAGTGAAGGTGATTCATTATATATTCTCGATCCGGATCACCATAAATTAGAACTGCATGTGGGTGACTTGTTTTCTAGAATTGCTGCTACGAGAAAAGCTCCCTATGAAGGTATGGAGTTTTTTGAAAATGAAGTTAAAAAGGATCAAAACTAACTGCTAAGAGTGCCAAAAAATTAATAATGATGAATGGATTTATTAGTTATTAAGAATAATATTGAGTGTAGTTATTTAAGACTAAAATTCAAAATTAATGTGAGGAAAATCAGTGATGCCACAACAAACTATTCAACAAACACCAACACTAACAACAGTAAAGAATGCTATTCAAGGAGTAGATGTCCTCACTCCTGATGGTTGGATTAAAGATGCAACTGTTTTAATTGAAGATGGGCAATTTGTCAGTATTAATCAGGCAAGTACTCCTAATGGATTTAATTTAGTAAATGCCAAAGGACTGCAAATGCTACCGGGAATCATCGATTTACATGGTGATGCCTTTGAGCGAATGATTTGCCCTCGTCCTGGAGTTAACTTTCCTCTACCAATAGCGATCGCCGACAATGATCGTAATCTTTTATCCGCAGGTATTACAACTTTCTTCTGCTCAATTACAGACTCTTATGAACCAGGTTTGCGGAGTCGAGATTCAGCCCGTGCTGTAATTGACTTTATTTTAGGCATGGGAAAGCAGGTTTTAAACTGCAATCATCAAATTCATATTAGGCATGAGGAGGCTAATACTCAAGGACATCAAGAGTTGTGTGATTGGTTGGCATCCGGCCGCGTTCAACTTTTATCAATTAATGATCACCTACCACCATTGGGAAATCAACAAAGGTTGAATCGATATCTCAACAGTTTACGGCAACGATCATCCCTATCCACAACAGAAATCGAAGAATTACTTAATCAAGTACGAGAAAGACGACATGAGGGAGACGAGCAAGTAAAACAATTAGTTGAACTGGCTCATACTTACGCCATTCCCTTGGCTTCCCACGATGATGATACCCCAGAAAAAGTAGCCCTGAGTCAGCAACATCGAGTAGCGATCGCGGAATTTCCTGCTAGTGTCCCCTTAGCCGTTCAATCCCGCGCTTATGGTGCAGCTGTCTTAATGGGTGCGCCTAACTTAGTACGTGGTGGCTCTCACTTAGGATTGATGAGTGTAGCTGATGCGGCTAAAAACGATGTCTTAGACTGCCTTTGCTCAGATTACCACTATCCTTCATTATTTCACGCCCCCTTCAAACTGCACGATTTAGGCTTAATGTCTTTTGAGCAAGCATGGGCCTTGGTTTCCAGTCGCCCAGCTGCGGCGGTAGGAATTAGCGATCGCAAAGGCAAAATCTCCCCCGGCTTAGATGCAGATTTTCTCTTGATATCACCTGATAATCCATTACCTACGGCGATCGCATCTGTATACGTAACCGGACAAGAAGTCGCCCGATATTCAATTAAATAATTACTTACAAAACTAACATATAGCAAAGTGCTGAGTGCTGAGTGCTGAGTATAAGTTCAGAGCTTTGAGCAATTAACACTGTCCTCACCTATGTGACTACGGCTATAACTACAAAACTCAGCGCCCCTCTGCGTTAAAAAAAGAACCGCCCATGTTGCAACCCGAAACAGGCTTTAACTTTGCCTACTTAGACGAACAAACCAAACGCTCAATTCGTCGTGCCCTACTCAAAGCCATTGCCATTCCCGGACATCAGATTCCCTTTTCTTCTAGAGAAATGCCCATGTCTTACGGCTGGGGAACAGGTGGAATTCAAGTCACAGCTTCCGTAATTGGTCAAACCGATGTGCTAAAAGTCATCGATCAAGGAGCAGACGACACAACCAACGCTGTGAACATTCGCCGTTTCTTCCAAAAGGTTTGTGGTGTAGAGACAACAGAGAGAACCGCAGCAGCAACACTAATCCAGACACGCCACCGCATACCCGAAACGCCACTACGAGAAGGACAGATTATGGTCTACCAAGTACCAATTCCCGAACCCTTGCGCTGGCTGGAATCCTCATCTGTAGAAACAGGCAAAATGCACGCCTTAGAAGAATATGGGTCAATGTACGTCAAACTCTACGAAGATATTACCAAACATGGACACATTGCCACATCCTACGACTATCCGGTAATGGTGCATAACCGTTATCTGATGAGTCCCAGTCCCATACCACGTTTCGATAATCCCAAAATGCAGATGAGTTCTGCACTCCAGTTATTTGGCGCTGGTAGGGAAAAGCGGATATATGCAATCCCACCTTATACCAAAGTCAAAAGCCTAGACTTTGAAGACCATCCCTTCACCGTAGAGCAATGGAATCAAGCCTGCAAACTATGTGGTTCTACGGAAAGTTATTTAGATGAGGTATTAGTTGATGACCAAGGCGGGAGGATGTGGATCTGCTCAGATACAGACTATTGTCAACGGCGACAAGGAAAATGAGGGGGATGAGGGCGATGAGAGGGATAGCTGATGACTAACCAGATTGGTAAGAGCAAGCTTTTTTATGTGTGTCTTTAATTACGAATTAGTATGAAGCCTCTTTTGCAAGTTAACCAACTAAGTAAATCCTACGAGAGAATCCAGGCGTGCGATCGCATTTCTTTTGACTTGTATCCCGGTCAAGTTCTTGGCATTGTCGGGGAATCAGGATCGGGTAAGTCTACTTTGCTAAGTGCGATCGCTAATCACATTTCTATCGACCAAGGTAATATTATTTACACTAATCGTAGCGGAGAAAACTTAGAAATCACCCAACTACCAGAACATCAACGCCGTTGGTTGATGCGAACCGAATGGGGCTTTGTCCAGCAAAATCCCCGCGATGGTTTACGGATGAAAGTGAGTGCAGGAGCGAATATTGGCGAACGATTACTAAATATTGGAGTGCGACATTATGGCAAAATTCGGGATGAAGCGGCTCACTGGTTACAACAAGTGGAAATTGATCCGACGCGAATGGATGACTTGCCAAGCACTTTCTCTGGAGGGATGCAGCAAAGGTTACAGCTTGCCCGTGTGTTGGTAACGCGACCCCAGTTGATATTAATGGATGAACCCACAGGGGGACTAGATGTATCAGTACAGGCGCGGTTATTAGATTTATTGCGATCGCTAGTCCGAAATTTTCACCTCAGTGTAATTTTAGTTACTCATGATATCGGCGTTGTCAGACTTTTAGCCCATCGCCTACTAGTGATGCAACAAGGACAAGTAGTGGAATCAGGTTTAACAGACCAAGTACTTGACGATCCACAGCATCCTTACACTCAACTTCTCGTCAGCGCTGCCTTAACACCGTAAAAGACTAGGAACTTGGGGCTGGGGACTGGTATTTATTACTCAGCACTCAGCACTCAGAAAGGCACTCAGCACTCTCAAACAGCCATGCAATCATTAACAGTTAATCATCATCCACCCGTTAATATTTCCGCTCACACCCTTCTAAAAGTTGAGCATTTGCGAAAAACCTTCACATTACATCAACAAGGAGGTGTACGTTTGTCAGTACTTGAAGGAGTTTCCTTAACCGTCAACGCGGGAGAATGTGTAGCCTTATCGGGCGCATCTGGTTCCGGTAAATCTACATTTATGCGCTGTTTATATGGCAATTATCGCGCTGATAGTGGCTCAATTTGGGTCAAGCATGGAGGAAACTGGATTGATTTGTGTCAACTTCCGCCTCATGAACTTTTAGAAGTGCGACA
This sequence comes from Nostocales cyanobacterium LEGE 11386, assembly GCA_015207155.1. Classification (GTDB taxonomy): domain Bacteria; phylum Cyanobacteriota; class Cyanobacteriia; order Cyanobacteriales; family Nostocaceae; genus LEGE-11386. The sequence continues at coordinate 63,742 of JADEXK010000008.1, forward strand.
AAAAACCATCGGATACGTCAGCCAATTTTTACGAGTGATTCCCAGAGTTCCAGCACTGGAAGTGGCCGCAGAATTATTATTCGATTTAGGGGAAAAACCAGAAGTTGCCTTTGTCAAAGTTAAGGATTTATTTCATCGCCTCAACTTACCAGAACGTTTGTGGCATCTTTCGCCAACTACTTTTTCTGGAGGCGAAAAGCAACGAGTTAATATAGCCCGTTCCCTTGTAGTCAACTATCCAATCTTGTTACTGGATGAACCCACCTCAGCCCTAGATGCTACTAATCGCCAAGTAGTAATGGAACTTCTAGAAGAACGGAAAGCTATGGGCTGCGCTTTAATTGGTATTTTTCACGATCAAGAAGTGCGCTCGCAACTTTGTAACCGAGAGTTAACCTTTACTCACGATAATTGATACCAATTCTCCATAATTAAGCCACAGATCCCAACCCAAAAACCTAGATGACATTTGATTTTCTGGCATTGCTGAATTGGAATATGAAATGCCAAAATTACTTTTCTTTTTCTTTGTAACTTTGCGCGCCAGTTGCTACAAGTCGGCGGAGCCGCCCAACGCACTGGCTTGCCTTTGCGACTTTGCGTGAGACAAATTCATATCTTTATTCAGCAACGCCGATTTTCTTAATTACAAATTGATATGAGCTATGAATGAGCAAATATACACCAATTATCGCCTGCAACTGCCAGACCAAGAATTACTGGGGACTCTTGTAGTTCAAGATGGGCTGATTGCGGAGATTCAGCCAGGAGTTATGACTCATGGACAAAATGGTCAGGGAGATTATCTCATCCCAGGATTAATTGAACTGCACACCGACAACTTAGAACGCTGTGTATCTCCCCGCCCAAAAATTCGCTGGCCTTTAGCAGCCGCCGCCGTTTACCACGATCGCGATTTAGCTAGTGCAGGAGTAACAACCGTATGTGATGCGATCGCTATTGGTGATGTAGCAGCTGGTTCCCCCCGTTTAACTAATTTTGCCCCCATGATTGATGTTATCTCTCAGGGGCAAGCCGCAGGACGCTTTTGTGTGGAACATCGAATACACCTGCGTTGTGAATTGGCTTATGAAAAGGTTTATGAAATTACCGAACAATACGCGGATCATCCACTATTGTCGCTAATTTCCCTGATGGATCATACCCCCGGACAACGGCAGTTTGTCCGTTTAGACAAATTTAAAGAATATTACATGGGCAAACACGGGGTGACAGCAGAGCAAATTGAAGAATTTATTGTAATTCGTCAGCAACAACAACAAATCCATGCACAAAAAAACCGTAAAGCTTTAGTAGAACTAACCCAAGCCAAAGGTATTTCCTTGGCAAGTCATGATGACGCCACAGTTGAGCATGTCCAAGAAGCTGTGGAAGATCAAGTAATTTTAGCTGAATTCCCGACCACCTTAGAAGCGGCAAAGGCAGCACACAGTTCAGGTTTACAAGTTTTGATGGGTGCGCCTAATTTGGTATTGGGTGGCTCTCATTCAGGTAATATTTCAGCTATGGAATTGGTGTTGTCCGATTTGGTAGATGTGATTTCCTCTGATTACGTTCCTCAAAGCCTCCTGCAATCCATGTTTATCATTGCTCACAAAACTGGTAAGCCTATTTACGAAGCTATGCGATTATTTACTAGTAATCCAGCTACAACCATTAACCTGTTCCATGACCGAGGCAGTTTAGAAGTTGGTAAACGGGCAGATTTTGTCACCGTTCATGATGATGGTATGGTGCCATGTCTAATTTCAACTATTTGTCAAGGTCGTCGTGTTGCTTAATTTAACTTTGGAGTTGTCAAAACAACGTTAATTAAAATTCCAAATTTGATTTGAGATATTGACTCAATAGAAGTATTAGCCAATAGTCACTATTCATAATGATTGAGATATCTGAAAAATTTCTCGATTATCAAATCACAAACTTTTGCACAGCTTGTTACTGAGTGAGCCATATATTTTTTAGTTTAAACTCTAATACAGTAATCATTTATGGTAAACCTGCAATGGAAGAGTAAGAGGATTTGATACATGGTATAGAAAAAAGCACCCAAAGCAGTGTAGAAACTAGAAATAACGCTTGAGTATGCAAATTATAGCCATATATCTCGAAATTCAGATTTATTCACTGTAAATAGCCTCAAACTCAAATTAGGACAGGCTTTTAAACGGAGGTATAATTTCCTCTACGGAAATGATATATTATGGATAAAAGTAACACATGAATAAAAAATGGGCTGTTAAACGACTCACAGTCAATCTCACCTCAGGAGAAAGAGAAAAACTAGAACGCTACTGTGCAATGACAGGAAGGCCAGCAACCGATGTTATCCGGGAATTGCTCCGCTCTCTTGAGGTTGAAAAAGTTGAAAATGTTGAAAAAGCTGAAAAGTCCGAAAATGTTGAAAAGGAAGAAGTCTCTGGTATTTTGGATTCCTCTCAACAAACTCATGTTTATTGGTAGTCAAAAATCAATACTCTAACTAAAACGTAGTTACTTGGAAGAGTAAGTTTCAAAATTGTACTAATGAGTAAAGCCAAATAAGGACAACGAATCATACACATGAAAAATCAGCACGTTTGTTGAATGCTCAACTGATATCTGCATAAGATTGATATTGCTCGTGTCCAAGCGGCATATTTGTTTCTTTTACGGACACGAGCTAATTAAACTTTTATACAGATTAAACAAATAATTATACGTATGGCATTTCTAGACTCGTTTAGCCTTACAGAATAAAAATATGCTACTCTGCAATATCCAAAGATATGTATTAACTAAGATCCGCAAGCATGGTAAACGAAACCATCTATCTGTTCAGTTTGTTGTCAGCTTATTGATTCTTACGCATCGAAAGGTCATTCAAAAAAGATGCAGCATTAGTGTTTATTAATGTAGGTAACTGGCTCTGATTTTTGGGTAAAAATTATATTATACAACTGTTTTAATATAGTAAACATAATAAGAATAAAAACAAAACTAATTAAATATAAGCATTTGTATACTTGCAACTTTGTTGGATTAGTAAAAACTGATAAAAGTCAGATACTCAGTTTATTTATAAATTGTCCTCTGGGTAGTTTAGTCTAGGATAGAAACCAAATTCCTCTAATTTTACAAATGATTTAAAACTGTTATTTTTGCAAAGCCACCTAAAATCAATATTAAGTTATTTATCTTTAAATATATGCCTTTAAATAATTTGAAACGCAAACGCGGCGTTACACTTACTACTAGAGGTTTACAAAAACTTCAAGAAGCTAAACGTAAATTAGAAGCAAAAGAAAATTATGGAAATAGCTATACGCTGGAAGAAATGAGTACACTTACTGGATTATATTCTAGTACAATCTCAAAAGTACTCAATCGTGAAGGAGGCGTAGACAAAAAAACTCTTGACAAATTATTTTTAGTGTTTAATTCGCAAATAGATAAAAGTGATTATTTAAATTCAAATACTCGGATCGATTGGGGAAATGCTACCGATCCATTAATTTTTTATGGACGTACAAACGAACTCACCACTTTAGAGCAATGGATTCTTGATGAACGCTGTCAATTAGTAGCACTATTAGGAATGGGTGGTATTGGCAAAACTGCTTTATCTGTGAAGATTTCCCAGCAAATTCAGTCAGATTTTGAATACATAATTTGGCGATCGCTACGAGAAGCCCCACCTGTTAAATCTATTATTATTAACCTGATACAAGTTCTATCTGATGACCAAGAAACGGAAAGTAACTTATCAGAAAATTTAGGTGATAAAATATCGCGATTGATATATTACTTACAAAATACTCGCTGTTTAATAATACTTGATAATGTAGAATCAATTCTCCGCAGTGGTAGTAGAGCTGGACAATATCGAGAAGGATATGAAGGATATGGTGAGCTTTTTAGACAGCTAGGAGAATCATCTCATACGAGCTGCCTGGTTCTGACTAGCAGGGAAAAACCTCAAGAAATAGCATTATTGGAAGGCAAAAGACTGCCTGTTCGCTCATTATCATTGAGTGGATTAAGTGTACTGGAGGGACAAGAAATCTTGAAAATTAAAGGGTTATCTGCAACAGAAAATGAATGGGAAGTCATGATTGAACGTTATGCAGGTAATCCATTAGCTTTGAAGATAGTTGCCACAACCATTCAAGATATATTTGATGGTAATGTAACTGAATTTTTGGCCCAAAATACATCTGTATTTGGAGACATTCACGATATTTTAGATCAGCAGTTTGAACGCTTATCAGTTTTAGAGAAGGAAATAATTTATTGGCTAGCAATTAATCGTGAGTCAGTTACTTTATCCGAGTTACGACAAGACATTGTATTACCAAGACCAACACAAAAATTACTGGAGTCTCTAGAATCTTTAGTGAGGCGATCGCTAATCGAAAAGGCTACGCCTACGCTAGTTGAGAGAAGTATAGCAACTTTCACTTTACAACCTGTAGTTATGGAGTATATAACTCAGGCATTGATAGAGCAGGTTTGTCAAGAAATTGTCACGGAGAATATCGATTTTTTGAGAAGCCACGCCCTGATGAAAGCGACTGCAAAAGATTACGTGAAAGAAGCCCAGATTCGCCTGCTCATTCAACCACTTATCAATGCTCTGCTTGTCATCTTTAAAAGCAAAAGGGGTATAGAAAAACGAATAACTACCATTTTAGCTAAGTTGCAAAACGAATCACCTCATGAACCAGGGTACACGGGTGGAAATCTTCTCAATTTGCTTTGTCAACTACAAATAGATTTGAAGGGCTATGATTTTTCTAATCTAACTGTTTGGCAAGCAGACCTACAGAACGTGAAATTGCACAATGTAAATTTTCAAAATGCTAATTTAGCCAAATCTGTTTTTGCTGAAACCTTCGGTGGTATTTTGTCGGTAGCCTTTAGCCCTGATGGCAAATTTTTGGCTATAGGTGATACCAATGGTGAGATTCGTTTGTACCAAGTTTCAGATTGGAAACAACTTCTCACCTGTAAGGGACATACTAACTGGGTTTTATCGCTGGCATTTAATTCTGATACCAGCATTATTGCTAGTGGTAGCACTGACCATACTGTAAAATTATGGGATGTTATTACTGGTGAATGCCTTCAAACTTTGTGTGGACATGAGCATGAAGTTTGGTCAGTTGCTTTTAGTCCGGATGGTTACACACTAGCTAGTGGCAGTGATGACAAAACAGTGAAGCTATGGGATACTCGCAATGGTCAATCTCTGCGAACTTTTTCAGGACACGCAAGTTGGGTACTTTCAATTGCCTTTGCTAAAGATGGGCAAACGCTAGTAAGTGGTAGTGATGACCAGACAGTAAAGTTATGGAATATTAACACAGGTGAATGTCTTAAAACCTTTCAAGGACATTGTGATGGCATACGGTCAATTACTGTTAGTCCTGATGGTAAGATGCTGGCAAGTGGTAGTGAAGACCAGACAGTAAAGTTATGGAATATTAACACAGGTGAATGCCTGACAACTTTTCAAGGACATTCCAATGAAGTTTATTCAGTTACCTTTAATCCTCAAGGTGACTTGATAGCGAGTGGCAGTTTTGACCAGACAGTAAAGTTATGGGATGTTAGTACTGGTGAATGCCTCAAGACTTTCCAAGGACATTCCGGTTGGGTATTTTCGGTAGCTTTCAGTAAGCAGGGAAATTTTTTAGTCAGTGGCAGTTATGACCAAACTGTAAGATTGTGGTGTGTTAGTACAGGTCAATGCCTTAAAACCTTGCAGGGATACACTAATCAAGTACTTTCAGTTGCTTTCAGCCCAGATGGGATGACGCTAGCCAGTGGTAGTCATGACTCTTCGATAAGATTATGGGATGTCGATACCGGGCAATATCTGAAAACATTCCAGGGACATCATGCTGCTGTTCGGTCAGTTGATTTTAGTCCAGATGGGCATACGCTGGTAAGCAGTAGTCATGACTCTTCGATCAGGTTATGGGATGTCAGCACAGGGCAATGTCTGAAAACGTTCCAGGGACATCATGCTGCGGTGTGGTCAGTTGCCTTTAGTCCAGATGGGCATAAACTAGCAAGTAGTAGTGACGATCAAACCTTAAGATTGTGGGATGTCAGCACAGGGCAATGCCTGAAAACATTTCAGGGTCATCGTGCTGCGGTGTGGTCAGTTGCTTTTAGTCTCCAAGGAACAATGCTAGCCAGTGGTTCTTTAGATCAGACAATCAAATTATGGGATGTCAGGACAGGTGAGTGTAAAAAAACACTAGAGGGTCATACAACTTGGGTTACATCTGTTACTTTCAGCCCAAATGGTAAACTACTAGTAAGTAGTAGTTATGATGGAATGATTAAGTTATGGCATATCAGAAGTTGTGAATGCTGTAAAATTTTGCAAGCAAGTACAGGTTGGTTAAAATCGATTGCATTTAGTCCAAATAGCCAGGTACTAGCTAGTTGCAGTCAAGATAATAAAGTTAATTTGTGGGAAGTTAGTACGGGTAAATCTCTCATGACATTGCAAGGACATACGGGCAGACTTTGGTCAGTCGTTTTTAGTCCTGATAATCAGATTCTGGCTAGTGGTGGTGATGATGAGACAATTCGATTGTGGGATGTAGCAACAGGTAATTGCTTGAAAATTTTGAAAGCTGAGAAACTATATGAAGGGATGAATATTATAGGAATTACAGGTTTAACTACAGCGACTATTGCAACGCTGAAAGTTTTGGGAGCATATGCTAGTAATAAATAACTGATCTAGCCTAATTTATAGCAGTTGCCAAGTAGCTTAGAACATAAACTAATCACAAAACCTGTATAACAAAGGACTTTCAAGTCTATTCCTTGTCCCCTGTTATCAATCTTGTCTGACATAAATTAGGTTAATAAGCACAAGGCTTTCTCCGCTCTATTCAATGTTAAACCCCTAACTGTCTAGGTATTACAGGAAGTCAAGGCTAACTGGTTTTACAGGTGCTTTGACTCCTTAATCTACAGAGGCTAGACAATTAGGGGAATTGACGGTTTAAGTTCAAACTACTGAATAGTAGATAAGCTGAATTTAAAAACCATCAACTTCGGTATCACTGGGTAATCCTTGCGCGAATTCAGTGGCCATAATTCTTTCTAAATCATCTATTTCGATATCATTCAACACATCAAAACTGCTTTCAAAACCAGCAAAACTAGTTTTAAGGAAGTTCTGGGAAAGCTTCAGTTTTAAAGAATTTTGTTCGGTTGTGTCATTTACTGTGATCATTGTTTTGATTCTCCTTAAAGTTGTTTAAGTAAGGTACATCTGAGTGATCGTTTAGACTAGTTATCTAAAAATCATTCATTTTTTATGTTAGCGACTAACATGCAGATTTCACTTGGAGAGGTGTAGATAGCTTTAGCGGGTTCAATATACCTTGGAGTTCTTCATCTGATATGTAGTCTTCTTTGGGTGGTGCAAAGCGTAAAAGAGCAGTTTCATAACAGGCTCTCTCTACACAAATACACTCTTCACGAGTAAGCTGTGCAACGATATCGATTATGTCATCTACATGATTCACTTCGGAGCCAAGATTGCTATGTAAACGCAGCCACCGTGTGGCATTGATCCCTGGTGATAGCAATGCCTCTACCTTCTGAATATACTCCTTACCTACAAATGTCCCTAAGCGTTCAGTCGCATAACAAAGTCCAATACAACCAATTGGATTGGCTGCTTCCACTACTTGGGTAAAGTAATTTACATAATCCTTGGTCGTAGATGGAATGAGTACTTGCACTACAGCTTCAGCATCATACCCCATTGACTGAATATCGAGGAGGGCGAGTCGTTCATGACCTGCCTCCTCTCTAGCTTTCTGTGTAGCCCACTGTGCCAAATCATGACGACCCAAAGCCGAGAAGTTCTCGGCTGCTTTCTCCATCAGTCTTGAAGTATGACAGCTCAAATGGTAAGCACCTGCTAGTCGCCACACCCAACGTGTATAGGTTCTATCTGGTGGTCTGCGCTCCGATTTTACTGCATAGTAGGCTTGTACTATTGCTTGGTCTAAAAGTTTTCTAGTTTTAATTAACGCATCTTTGTCAATCATGTTTTGGGCAAAGGAATCACTGTTTTCCACGGGATTAGCCTCGATGTATCCAAGTACTGTCAGCAGTTTCCATCACTTCTTTGCCAGGCACAACATGTGCCAATCTAGTATTCGTTGAAAATCATTGATTTATGATTTTTTTTACAATCACATATTTTTGCCATCTTGGCAACTACTTCTGCTACTAAAAATTTTAGGTGCGGATGGGTTGCTATTGAGATAATTTTGTGTAACTCCTTCTTTTTCAGATATCTTGGACGTTATGGCCTACAAGTCAACGTTCAAATTCAATCATCCAGGTATATAAAGTTTACTAAAATTTAATATTTTTAATACTATTTTTATGATATAGCTAAAGGTTTTTTTGATTATTGAGAATATTTTGTAAAAAATACGTTGTTTTGTGGTTTGAGGACTGCTCGTGGAAAATTAAAACTAATCTGGAAATCTAGGTTCTACAAGTTAGCTTTTAGCTTTACCGCATTAATTTGTTTAAACTAGCTTAAAAAGCTTAAGTTCAATCTTAAAATCTAGATTTTCACTTGCAAAAATGATGCATGTTGGAGAATATTAATCATGTTCATGCAAATTGTAAAAATAATGAGGTTTCAATGCATAAAATTTCCAGTTCCCACACTTCTAGTAAAAAATGGGTAGACGAACAAATTACTATAGACTTAGCATTAGATGAAGCACAGCTACTTGAGCAGTATTGTAACCAAACAGGTAAAGCTACACAGGATGTAATTCAAGAGCTTATCCAAAGACTTCCCATGATGGAGTTACACGAAGGTTAAAACGGTATAGTGATGATTTAGCAATCTTTACAAGCCTAATTTCTCGTAAATTTATTTTATTACGAGTTATATTCACAAAATTTTGGCTAAATTCTTCACATGAATCTACACAAAGTACCGATAAATGTATAAGCTCATCTAAAAATAGTTGAATTTATTTAAATAGATTCAAAATTATTTTGTGCTTTTTTAATGGTTGTAAAAGCTATTTATTGAGAAGACACAACGCGGCATGAATGTTCTTTATGTTTTGTTATCTTGTGTTACTGTACAAAGTAACCAAAAGAAAGATTGCCAAAATAAATATTTTTGCTGTGACACATTGAGATAGATGATGCGTTGTCGCGCTGCACAACGCACGCTACATAACTAAAATTTACTTGATAAATAATCTCATATAATATCGTATTGCTTCTACCTAATTGCACTAGTAGGTCATTAGAGATATCTTAGTTACCCTCAAACTCTTTCACAATTGGGATGGCAACAGAAGGAATCTCCGTCACTAGGCGAAATGGAAACTTAGGAGTTGAAGCTACTTGAGCATAATCTGATGTCAGAAATACAGCATATTTTTCAGCTTCTGGAGTCAGCTGTGCAGCCATTGCCAAAACTATAGCTTTAACGAATTTGCGAACATCTGCTGCTTGTTCACCAACAACTTCACCGCCACTAAAAGGTGTATTTGGTCTTCCTACTTGATCCAAAGTAGTACTGGGGTCTTTGACACTTAAATGAGTACCCCCAACTACACCAGCCAGCCATTTAGGAGATGGGATTTGATTAAATCCTACAATCTGTTCAGTCAAGGCTGGGGTGGTTTTATCTGCGGAACTAGCTAATATTAAGGTAGGTACTTGTACTTTAGTTAAGCCAGTTTGACCAAACATCAGAGAAGTTGTGGGATTGAGCGCGATCGCCTGCTTGATTCTGTCATCCCGCAATTGATAACTTGTTTCTGGTAATTCTTGAGCAACGCACTGGATAGTTTCTCCCAGACTCAAGCTAGCCAAATTACCCTGACACCGTTGTTTGAGAAATGTCGGCTGTAACTCGGCTCCAGCAGACACTAAGGCTGTACTACCACCAAAAGAATAGCCAATGATCATGACGTTATTGGTCGCCAGCTTTGCTTGTAACGGGTTATTAGCTGTTTGGTTAAGCTTTTCTAGTTCATCAAGGACAAAACTTACATCTCTAGGACGCTCCAAAAACTCCTGGGGCTTTAAAAGCCTGGTTGTACCTTGTGCTGCTAAGTTAGTATTTGTCTCATTACTACCAGGATGTTCTAAAGCCGCAATTATATAACCATGAGATGCTAAATGTTCTGCGAGGTAGAGCAAATCAGTACGCACAGACCCTAAACCGTGACTTAAAACAATAACAGGTTTTTCAGCAGTTGCAGCAGTTGACCAGTAAAGATCAACAGGAATATCCCGATCGCGTTTTTGGTCACTCCAATTAAAGTTGAGTACTTGTACTTGACCTATTCCTGGTTGGGTGGGGTCAAAAGGCAAAGAAAGCTGCGGTGTTCTGGGGTCGAGTTGGGGTGCGATCGCCAACATAAACTGTTGGGTGCGCCAAAAAGCCGTATTTAAACTTCCTGCAACCTGTAAAGCCTTGGGTAAATTAATTTCCAGGCGTTGACTGGGATAGGCAGCAATAAAATTGAGTATTGAAAGACCCTGCGGTTCACTGGCTCCTAACACCAATGCTGCTCTCAATGCTTGTACTCCCGCCTGATCCTTGCGGACTAGGGCCTCAGAGAGGTTGCTGAGAATCGTTGTCCCAATTTGGGTATTGAGTAACCTACTGAGAGTTACAACATTTACAGGTACTCTCATCCTCAATGCTTGGACAAAGAAGCGACGTTGTTCTTCAGATAATCCTTTGGTGTAAAGTTCTAAACCCCTAGGAAATTCTCCAGTGTCCGCAGCTTTTTGCAACTCGGCAAGGGAGATAGATTCTGCAAACAGACCAAAACGTACCACAACCGTATCTGCCGCTTGTGCAGACGAATTTGCCCCACAAAACTGGGTGAGGATGACACTTATAGCTAGGGCTTTGCCCAACGTACAACTGCGGCCAGCAACTACCTTGAGCTTTTTCCAGATACTTCTCATAAATAATCTTTACTAATAAATACTTACGGGAATATAACGGAAATTTGTGTACTTGACTATCCCAGTAATTGCTGTAATATATATCTTCTTTGGGATTTAATATTGAATTCTTGTAAAATTTTAATCATCAGTTACCGTGGAAGTTTTGCTATTTGTTGCTAGGACAAGAGTTTTTTGTCCGACTCTTCCAAATCCAACCCGGCTCTGGCTCACTAATTTCTATCCAACCAGCTTCCTCTCTTCCTGTAGCTGTCACCATAGTACCTGCTTTAATCACCTTGCCTGTTTTTTGGCGTCTGCGTCCAGACCCAACGAAAGAGCGTAAGTTTGATGAGCTAGCAACAACCCGACAACTTTGTTTTTGTGCAGATGCATTCTGATTACTTGCTACTTGCTGAACTTTCTGTTGAGCAGGCTCCTCTAATGATGCTTGTGGTGATTGATTAGCAGACATTATGCTAAGGGTAACTAAAATAATAGCCACGCCTGCCCCAATTAACAATCGTGGAGACTGACGAATAGAGTGTAAATTCAGCCGATAACTGTTGAGTAATGTAGATGGATTGGCGGAAGCGCTTGAGGTAACTAATGGCGTAGTTTCGTTATCTGGTGGGATATAGCAAGGCTTGGTCAACTCCTGAAGATATTGCATCACCTTGGTTGTTGAGGTTAATGGCTGTATAGACCATGAGTGATTTGCATGATCTGGCGGGATATAACAGGGCTTTGCCAGTTCCTGAATGTAATGCATCACTTTGGTTGCAGACATGTAGCCATCTGTCAAATATTGACCTACCATCTGATTCATGACGGCTGCAACAGCTGTTGGTGTATTGGCATGGGTAATCGAGGCGAGTGCTTGCAGTGCATCTTTAGCTGACTGGTAGCGATATTTAAAGTAATGCCGCACCATTTTATTTAAAATAGCTGCCAATTGGTCGCTGACTTCGGTATGATGTTGCCATACTATTTCCCCACTAACAGAATCTTCTCCCAACTGTATGGGACTCAAACCCGTCAGAGTTTGGATCGCAATCATTCCCAGAGCATAAATATCACTGCAAGGACGTGGCCTGCCTTGTCCTTGCTCACTCGGCATATAACCTGGAGTACCAATAGCGATCGTCTCATTTTTGAGCTGTTCTGGAGTCATGATGGAGTAACTTTTGACTTGCTTAACAGCCCCAAAGTCTACCAAAACTATTTTGTTGTCTGAACGACGGATTAAATTGTCAGGTTTAAGATCGCGATGGATCACCTGATTACTGTGAATAAATTCGAGGATGGGTAAGACTTCTTGCAGTAGTGTAATTGCCTGTTCTTCACTCCACTTTGCCCCTGGTGGCATTTCTGACGACAGTGGATGTCCAACAATCAACTCCTGCACCAAGTAAAATTCTTCGTTTTCCTCAAAGTAAGCTAAGAGCCGGGGAATTTGGTCATGGTTGCCTAGCTTTTCTAAAGTTTCGGCTTCCCTATTAAATAAGCGTCTAGCTGTTGGCAAAAATTCGGGATCGCTAGTAACAGGTTTAAGATGTTTGACGACGCAAGTAGGGTTCCCGGGACGGCGAGTATCTAGGGCTATATAGGTATGACCAAACCCGCCTTTGCCTAATGGTTCGACTACTTGGTAACGCTGGTCTAGTAATCTGCCGAGCATGATACAGATAGATGGACTGAGGTTAACTGTTAACTAGAATACACTTAACCCCGACAGGTTAATCCTCAACTATGTTTCAAGACTGAAAAATTACATGAAAGGGATGTCGGGTGTAGGGAACCTCATATTAAAATCAGACTTTGCAAATTTTCTTTGACTCCATACATTAATGTACTTGCTCTGTCCTGGTCGGGTATGAACATTCCCGTCTTTTTTGCACCTGCAACCCCACACCCCATAACCTATTTTTGGTCAATCAGCCATGAAGTAAAAAACCGGGAAACTTCAATGTCACCCGGTTTGTTGATACCAATATCAAAACTTTTAGTAGTGAACTATTTCACCTGAGTTTCTCCTACAGGAGAAATTGTGCTAGGTAAGGAGCATAGCAGTGCTGTGCCCCTATTTAATTTTTGGCAAAATTAAACTGTAGCAGATGCCTTAGTAACAACTTTGAGTTCGCCCTTGGCATACTTAGCAGCAAAATCTTCCAGAGAAACCTGCTTAATCTTGCTAGCATTGCCAGCAGTGCCAAATTGTTCATAACGGTCAGCACAAACCTTCTGCATGTATTTAATCGAAGGCTTGAGGAAGTGACGGGGGTCAAATTCCTTGGGATTTGCTGCCAAAGCTTCACGCACAGCTGCGGTAATAGCCAGACGGTTATCAGTGTCGATGTTCACCTTACGCACACCGCACTTGATGCCTTTTTGGATTTCTTCTACAGGTACACCATAAGTTTCAGGAATTGCACCACCATACTGGTTAATTAGTGCAAGTAAGTCTTCTGGCACAGAAGAGGAACCGTGCATTACCAAGTGGGTGTTAGGCAGACGGCGGTGAATTTCTTCAATGCGGCTGATTGCCAAAATTTCCCCGGTCGGCTTGCGGGTAAACTTGTAAGCACCATGGCTGGTACCGATGGCAACTGCCAAAGCATCTACTTGGGTTTGCTCCACGAAGTCCACAGCTTGGTCAGGATCAGTCAGCAGTTGATCGCGATCAAGAGTACCTTCAAATCCGTGACCATCTTCAGCTTCACCAGCACCAGTTTCCAGAGAACCCAAGCAACCAAGTTCACCTTCAACGCTGACACCCAAGGAATGAGCTACGTTTACCACTTCACGGGTAACATTGACATTGTACTCGTAGCTAGCGGGGGTCTTAGCATCAGCTTCCAGCGAACCATCCATCATCACGCTGGTAAAGCCATTCTTAATTGCTGAGTAGCAAGTGGCAGGTGCATTACCATGATCTTGGTGCATGACAATGGGAATCTGAGGATAGGTTTCTGCTGCCGCCAAAATCAAGTGGCGCAGAAAGTTCTCACCTGCATAAGCACGAGCGCCACGAGAAGCTTGTAAAATTACGGGGCTATCTGTCTCTGCTGCCGCCTTCAGAATTGCCTGAATCTGCTCCAAGTTGTTGACGTTAAAAGCTGGAATGCCGTAACCGTTTTCAGCCGCGTGATCCAGAAGCAGCCGCATTGGTACGAGCGCCATAGATAGTCCTCCTAATGTATTTTTCAGCTAGTCGGTGTGAGAGAAGCGTAATTGTTACGCTAATGTAATTGTTACGCTAATCTTAAGACTTTTTTCAACTTATAGGAAATTATAACTAGTGACGGGTGTTTATGTTGAAAAACTTTACGCCTTTAAGCCTGATTATAAAGGAATGGTGACTCTTAGCTGTCAAACATAAACAAACCCCCGATGATCTCTTGGTCACTAATGACTCAGAATTTCTGTAGTTTTTGAGATAAATATGGGTCGCCCGGGATTCGAACCCGGAACTAATCGGTTAAAAGCCGAGTACTCTACCGTTGAGTTAGCGACCCTTCAGTTGCATTTCGCAACTTTGCTATAATAGCATAAACATCTATAGATTTGTAAAGGGCTTTAGAAAAAATTTGCTGTTAATCTGACAGATGTCGTGCAGCTGGCTTTGGGAGCTAACACAGTCAGGTTTTCGCCCGTGTTGAGAGAATTGCGGGGGGCAGTCCACGGTTCCAAACAGTAGAAGTCTTTGCCTTTGAGTGTCCAAAATACCAGTTTAGAATAAATCTGATCGTAATCTAGGGTAAGTTCTAGCTTACGGCTATGGTCTATTACCGTGGCAGATTGACTAGTCAAATCCCCAAAAGCAACATCAATTTCATCACGGTTGAAATCAAAATTACCATTAAATGAGTGAATTTGCTTGGATTTTTGGTCTAGATACTGCTGGGAGGGGATTTTAAACTCTAGCTGAGTTTTATCACCACCAGTCAAAAAGTAAGGATGAAACCCGGCAGAAAATGGCAAGGGTGCGGATGAGAGATTTTTGTACTGCTGTTGAATTTCTAAAGTGTTGCCTTGCAGTTTATAGGTGAAAACTAGTTGAAAATCAAAAGGATAAACTGCCTTGGTTTGTTCGTTGCTATTGAGTACAAGAGTCAGGCTAGCTTGATCTTGAGTTTGTTGCTCAGTTACTTCCCAGGGTAAATCACGGGCAAAGCCATGTTGTTTAAGAGTGTACTGCTGCCCATTATAGATGTAAGAATTATCCGGTAAATTGCCACAAATAGGAAACAAAATCGGATTGCCACCTCTGACGCTTAAATCAGGATGAGTAAAGCGTTCAGTATCCAGATAGAAAATTTCTTGCCCCTGGATACGCCAACGGGTGATGATACCACCTCTTTGTGGTACTACTTCGATTTGAGAGCCAACACTTTCATCTGTAAGGATATAGGTTTTGGATTGTTGCTGTTCAATGGCAATAGTAAACACAAGTTTTAGTCCTTATTTAGGGGAAGTGTGGAGTGCTGAGTCCTGAATACTCAACACTCAGCACTCTTTACTCGTCTTCTGCGAACACGAAGCGATACAACTCACTAGGGTCTGGTTCAGGACTACTTTCGGCGAACTTAACCGCATCGTCGATTACTTCCTGAATTTTACGATCAATGGCTTTGAGTTCTGCCTCATCCGCTAAGTTTTGCTCAATTAAATAAGCGGCAAATTTCTTAATTGGGTCACGGGAAAACCAAAATTCTTTCTCGGCTTTGCTACGCATTTCATCTGGGTCTGCCAAGGAATGACCCCGGAAACGGTAGGTAAGTGCTTCAATTAATGTGGGGCCTTCACCTGCACGGGCACGGGCTACAGCTGCTTGAGCGACGGCTCGCACTGCTAACACGTCCATACCGTCTACTTCCACGCCTACCATGTTAAACACGCTGGCTTTTTTGTAAATTTCTGGCTGGGAAGTTGCCCGTTCGTGGGACATCCCAATTGCCCATTTATTATTTTCTACTACGAAAATAATTGGCAATTTCCATAGAGCTGCCATATTCAATGTCTCGAAAAACTGACCATTATTAGCAGCACCATCACCAAAAAAGCAAGCTGTTACTTGGTCAGCGTTTTTGTCTCCCATGACTTCGCGGCGGTATTTGCTTGTGAAAGCTGCTCCGGCTGCTACAGGAATGCCTTCAGCCACAAAAGCATAACCACCTAGTAAGCCATGCTCCGCAGAAAACATGTGCATGGAACCACCGCGTCCTTTGCTGCAACCTGTGGCTTTGCCAAATAATTCTGCCATGACTTCTCTAGCTGGGACACCAGCACTGAGAGCATGAACGTGGTCGCGGTAGGTGCTGGAAACAAAATCTTCACCTGGTCGCATCGCTTGGATAACGCCAGTAGAAACGGCTTCTTGTCCGTTGTATAGGTGGACAAAGCCAAACATTTTGCCCCTATAGTACATTTCAGCGCACTTGTCTTCAAATAAGCGCCCTAATACCATGTCTTCATACAACCGCAACCCTTCTTCTTTGGTGATCTGAGTAGTGGCAGCATTAAATGTAGGTAACGTGCGTTCTTGAACCATTATTCTTTAGTATCCCTATGTAAAACTGAAATTTACCAACTTAAATAAGTTGCTCTCAAACAAAATCTGCTTTTCACAAGCTAGAGTGTAGAGTCAACCACCAAAATTTATGCACCAAAAAGAGTTAAAAGCAATAGAGGGGAAACAATGGGTGAATTTTGCATTTTTCCAACCACGCTCGGCGAGGCTCTCACCCCGATGCCAACAGATATCCCCTGAGTATTCCCACTTCTGACTCCTATTCATAGGCTATCAATCAGGATAGCTTGGTTTCTGCATATCCATTAACAATTTATAAAAAATGGACAGGGAAATTTTGGGATCTAGCTAGATAGTTGTCATTAAGGTTGATTCAGCATATAATTTTATACTTTCAATCAACATCTACCCTTGCCAGCAAAGCTTCTTTAACTACATTCTTAGAGAAGTACGTGAACAAGCAGTAATTATAAGTGCTTATAAATACAACAAAATTACTACTAAATAACGGTAATTATGGTTTATGGTGTTGAAGGCTGATTAGAATTCTTAAAGGCAACAATACTAAGAATTAAAACAAAGTAGTAGCGTTTCCTAGGCAAATGCAAAAAATTAACACTAGAATATGACTCAAATTTTAGGAAGGCACAAAATAAATTGTTGCAATATACACTTATAGTGTAAGTTCGACACGGTATTGTTCACCGTATTATTATGGCACGGTTTTACATGCCTGGAATGCTCTAGGTGAATTATGTTGATCACGGTGCAGGGGAAGTAGACTGTGCGAATTCCGCTAGATTACTACCGAATTTTGGGACTACCGTTAGCGGCAAGTGATGAACAGTTGCGGCAGTCATACAGCGATCGCATTGTGCAATTGCCGCGACGAGAGTATTCTCAAGCAGCAATTTCTTCTCGCAAACAACTTATAGAAGAAGCTTACGTGGTTTTATCAAATCCGCAGGAACGTAGCAGTTACAATCAGCTTTATCTTGCCCATGCCTATGGCCCTGACGGCAATGCTAATGCTACTTTTGCCGTGGGAAACCACACAGACGGCAACAAAGATGATCCTGACACCCAGAGTCTGAGCATTGACATTTCCCAAGAGGAATTAGTTGGTGCTTTATTAATTCTGCAAGAACTGGGAGAATATGAACTTGTATTGAAATTAGGTCATAATTACCTAGCTAATGCCAGTGGCGTAGCAGTCGCCAGAATGGGCAATAATCTGGCAAGTGAAGAATTCCTCGAAAATTCTGAATATCCAGATATTGTGCTGACGGTGGCGTTGGCTTGTTTAGAACTTGGTCGGGAGCAATGGCAACAAGGTCACTACGAAAATGCGGCGATTTCTCTAGAAACTGGCCAAGAACTACTAGCCCGTGAAGGGTTATTTGCCAGCGTGCAGGCGGAAATGCAAGCTGACCTTTACAAATTGCGCCCATATCGGATTTTGGAATTGCTGGCACTACCAGAAGAAAAGACTGCGGAACGACGCCAAGGCTTAACATTTTTACAGAACATCTTGAACGATCGCGGTGGAATTGATGGCACTGGCAATGATCAATCAGGACTAAATATAGATGATTTTTTACGGTTTATCCAACAAATACGTAATTATTTAACAGTTGCAGAACAGCACAAGCTATTTGAAGCGGAAAGCAAACGTCCTTCGGCTGTAGCTACTTATTTGGCAGTTTATGCCCTACTAGCAAGAGGGTTCACTCAACGTCAACCCGCTTTGATTCGTCAGGCAAAGCAAATGCTGATGCGTCTGGGTAAGCGCCAAGATGTGCATTTAGAACAGTCACTATGTGCGCTATTACTGGGGCAAACCGAAGAAGCTACCCGTGTTTTAGAACTAAGTCAAGAATACGAAGCCTTAGCTTTTATTCGGGAAAGATCCTTAGACTCTCCAGACTTGCTACCGGGGCTATGTCTATACGCCGAACAGTGGTTACAGCATGAAGTTTTTCCCCATTTTCGAGATTTAGCTAACCAGCAAGCCTCGCTGAAAGATTACTTTGCCAATCAACAGGTGCAAGCTTATTTAGAAGCCCTACCTACGGATGCAGAAACCACTAATGAATGGGCTGTGATCAATCGTCAGGCTTTTTCCCAGTATCCCCCTCACAGCAATCATTCCCCGGCTGATTCTCAACAATTCCCTCACGGGAGAATACCTGAACCAGATTTACCAGAAACACCAAACCACAGAAGACCCTCAGATGCCAACTTCTCGCCAACTAACTGGAATACACCACTAGGTCAAGTTACTAATCAAGCAAAACCAAAGAAAAATGTGGATTCTCCTGCTGAACGTACAGCTACAGCCGCTAATCACAACCTAAATGGCACAGGTAAGACTACTCCACCTCGTCAAGTCAAAAAGCGTAGGCGGCGAAAACCTAGTCAAGTTGTCAGCCGTGAGGGCGGCGTAAATAATTCTCAGAGACGAGCTTTTACTAACACCTTAGAAGGGAAAACACGACTTGTTTGGACAGTGTTTGCTTCTTTAGCAGGTATATTAGTGTTTTGGCTGTTAGTTTCCACAACGTTTGGATGGTTAAAAAATCTGTTTTTCCCCGCACCATCTTTGCAAGGTGAACAGTTATTTATACAAATCAATGAACCACCAATAACTATTCCTGATAAAAGCAGTAAGTTGGAACCACCAGCAGGTTCTTTAACAGATGCAACCGCACAAGAAGTGATTCAAGTTTGGCTATCTACTAAAGCCGCAGCCTTAGGACCAAACTATGACATTAGCAGTCTACAAGATATTTTAACCGGTTCATCTTTATCTCAATGGCGACTACTTGCCCAACAGGAAAGGGCACAGAACCGCTATCGGTCATACAACCACACAGTGAAGGTGGAATATGTCAATCAGAATGCGGACCAAGCAGTGGCAGTAGCTACAGTGAGGGAATTAACACAGTTCTATGAAAATGCACAGTTAAAAAATGTTTCTGATGAAACTTTGCGTGTCCGATATTCTTTAATTCGACAAGCAGGTATGTGGCGCATCCAGAATATGTCAGTGATTAATCAGATCAGCATGAATTTTTAGTAATTCATAATTCATAATTCGTAATAGCAGCCCACGGCAGGTTACGCCATCAGCGCAGCTATGCCTACTAGGACTTTGCGTAATTTGTGATTAAATTCTTAATCTTTATTGATGACAGAAACTTTAGTTCATGCTTATACACCCTTGATTCTGTGGATGAGTCTGGGGCTATTAATATTGAAAATATTACCTACGTGGTTACCACATTTCCTCGGTCGTGCTCTTTACTGGGTAGGAGTGCCACTAGAACTGTTAGCACTGGCGCGAAAATCTCAGCAGACGGAATTGAGTGGTGTGGAGAGTTGGCCCCTACTAGCATCGGTAGTGACTATAGGGGCGCTGCTGGTGGGTTTGTTGGTGGCATTACTAATTGTGTGGGGATGGCGAAAAATCGTATG
This sequence comes from Nostocales cyanobacterium LEGE 11386, assembly GCA_015207155.1. GTDB lineage: Bacteria > Cyanobacteriota > Cyanobacteriia > Cyanobacteriales > Nostocaceae > LEGE-11386. The sequence goes on from JADEXK010000008.1 coordinate 83,741, forward strand.
CCACTGGTTGCAGCCAGATTTAGATGCATCACTTGCTAGTTATTGGCTTGACCCTTCCACTCAAGGCAGTTTTGTGCTGGCTGCTGTGTTGGGAAATACAGGTTTTGTGGGTTTAGCGATCGCTCCTGCTTTTATCCAAACCGACTTTCTGAACTGGGTTGTACTTTATAGCATCACCCACAACGTCGTTGGCCCCTATGGTCTAGGAGTATTAATTGCCAGTTACTTCAGTCATGCAAAATCGCCAAATCGCTGGTGGATGCAACTGCGGGATCTCCTGACTGTACCGCCTTTATGGGCTTTTGTGATTGGGATTCTCACTCGGCAAGTACAACTGCCAGAAGTCATGGAATCAGGGCTTCAAGGGTCGGTTAATATCGTCATTGCTTGTGCCTTCCTGTTAACTGGTATCCGCTTAGGTCAACTCCAGGGATGGCAAAATTTTCGATTTGCGGTGATCCCCTCTGTGATCAAGGTTGTGATCATGCCATTACTCGTCGGTTTACTCACAACTTGGTTACTCGGCTTATCAGGCGATCGCCGCTTGGCAATGGTCTTGATGTCAGGAATGCCCTCGGCTTTTGCTGGTCTAATTTTGGCGGAAGAATACAACCTCAACCGCGATTTAATTGCTAGCAGTATTATCCTCTCTACACTTTTGCTACTCCTGTTTCTTCCTTTATGGATTGGGGTTTTCAGCTAATCTTCAACCTAAATGTTATGAAATTATGACATTTAAATAGTCTCCATGGGCACTAATCAGCCATAATGTCATGAAATCATGACGTATTGATCCCGAAAAAGCTGAAAATTCGTACAGCAGGTAAAAAAGCACCTTGAGACCCCTTGATCCCTACCAAGGTTTACTGGTTAATATTTACTTAACAACAGGACTCCTCCGATCCCGAAAAAATGCTGATCTTGGCATTACCCAGGAATGGAGTAGTAACCCTCAATTTAAAAACAGACTAAAAATCTTAAAAACTGGGCAAAACCAGAAGTCAGAGATAAAAAAATGTGAGTTCGACAAGTGGAAAAAACCCCTCTCCAAACCTCTCTCCTGCAAGGAGGAGCCACTGCGTTGCGCGGGTTCCCCGCGTTGTAGCAAGTGGCGTTAGAGGCTTCACAACCTTAATTTATCGTTGAGCTTTCAAGATATTTAAGCCCCTCTCCGCTTCGGAGAGGGGTTGGGGAGAGGTTATCGAATTCACGTTAAAAAAAATCATCTGGGGTGGATGACATTTTATAAAGTATTCTCTAACCCGGGGAAATCATTGACTTGTCAAACTACTGGAGGCCAAATTAATGGCAAAAGAACGCCCGCCACTAGAAGAGATGACATTACGGCAACTACGCAAAGTTGCCAGCGAATATAGCATCTCTCGTTACAGCCGAATGCGTAAATCTCAACTACTGGCATCGATTCAAGAAGTCCAGCGCAGCAAAGTGTCGCTTAGCCCAACTCGTTCACTGGAGGCACAGGAAACCGTGGAAGCAGCAAAATTTGAATTAGGTCAAGAAGACCGGACTGGTGGTTCTCTGGCTGATGTTGATGAAGGACTGGCAGATTTACCAGCCGGTTATGGTGAAAGCCGGATTGTCCTTTTACCCCGCGATCCTCAGTGGGCTTATACTTACTGGGATATTCCCAATGAACACAAAGCGGAACTAAGGCGGCAAGGGGGACAGCAACTAGCACTGCGAATCTATGATGTTACCGACATCAACCTTGACAACCAAAGCCCCCACAGCATCCAAGAATATCCGGCTGACGAACTGGCCAGGGAATGGTACATCCCAATTCCCGTGAGCGATCGCGATTATGTTATCGATATCGGTTACCGTGCTGCTGATGGTCGTTGGTTGGTATTAGCTCGTTCTGCTAGAGTCCACATTCCTCCTGTATATCCATCTGACTGGATTGAAGATGTCTTCGTCACCGTCAACTTTGAAGAAGATTTACGTGGTAAGACCGTTTACGAATTAGTTCCTCCTGCCAAGAAGGTAGCAGCAGCAGCAGGAGTCAACGGGAACCCCATCTACGACCAAATATTTGGCATGGCCGAATCTGCCGAAGCCCAACGCGTTGCTGGTTCTCTCTTCGGTTCCATGCAGCAAGTACCAGGTTCAGCACGTCCCGAACAAGCGATCAGTTCCTACGTTTTCCCATCTGGTGTAGGTATGTGGGCAGTTCCCACCGCTTCTGGTTTAACCATGTCTGGTGTAGGCATGTCAGGCGTTGGTTTCTCAGCTTCCGCCGTACCCATGCGTCCCCGCCAATTCTGGTTAGTTGCTGATGCTGAGTTAATTGTTTATGGTGCTACCGAACCTGATGCTACTGTCACCATTGGTGGTCGTCCAATTAAGCTAAATCCAGATGGGACATTCCGCTTCCAAATGTCCTTCCAAGATGGTTTAATTGACTATCCAATTTTGGCGGTTGCGGCTGATGGTGAGCAAACACGATCAATTCACATGAAATTTAATCGTGAAACCCCGTCTCGCAATACCAACACTAAAGAAGAAGCTGTTGTAGAGTGGTTTTCCTAGAATACTAAAGTGCTGAGTGCTGAGTGCTGAGTGCTGAGTATAAACCCAGTTGCTTCCAGTTACTCCATGTCCTAAACATGGAATTATTACCCGCTACAGCAATGCTGTAGCGGGTTTTTTAGTCATGCTCTTTGGTAAGGCTACGGTATACGCACAATTGCATCATTCCCGCCTCCCAATGAATTGGGAGTCTCATAGCAAAAGTCCACTTTAGTGGACTTACTCAGCACTCAGCACTCAGCACTCAGCACTCTAACTATGACTCTGCCCAGGTTTTTGCCCAAGCAAGAGTTTGATGTACCTGCTCAAGGGTAGAAGCTTCGCAGTAGAGGCGTAACACTGGTTCAGTACCGCTAAACCGAATCATTAACCAGCTGTTGTCAGCTAGACGGAATTTATAGCCGTCAATTGTCTGGCAATCAACTACTGCTTTACCAGCAATTTCTGCTAATGGTTGGGTTTGCAGTTGTTGTAAAAGACGCGATCGCACTTCCATGCTGGCTAAGGGCAGATCAATGCGATCGTAGGCTGAGGTGAAACCTGTTTTTTCTTGCAATTGGCGATAATAATCGCTTAAATCTAGCCCAGATTCAACGATCGCCTCTAGCACGTACAGTGCTGAAAGCAGGGCATCGCGTTCGGGAATATGGCTACCATAGCCGATTCCTCCCGACTCTTCACCACCCAGCAATACATCTGCGGCTAACATTCTGTCGGCAATGTATTTGTAACCTACAGGTGTTTCAAACAACGCTAAGTTATGTAATGCTGCCACACGAGGAATTAAATCAGAACCGCTTACAGTTTTGACAATTTCGCCGCTAAAGCCGCGCCGTAGGGTTAAGTGGTCGATTAATATCGGAATTAATATTTGGGAACTCAAAAAGTTACCTTCTCCGTCCACGGCGGCAATGCGATCGCAGTCTCCATCAAATACTAACCCCACCGCTAAACTTGATTTATCTGTTTGGCGGTGAGTCTTGATTACCTCGAATAAACGAGAAAGATATTTTGGTAGAGGTTCTGGCGCACCACCGCCAAATAAAGGATCGCGATCGCTGTTGATTTCTTGGACACCATCGCCTAGTAGTTGCGCCAATCCGCCAGCCGCCGCACCGTGCATCACGTCAGCAAATAGTGTGAGTTTGCCAGAGGCGATCGCTTGACGAATTTTGGTGATATTAACTTTGCCTTCTAGTGCTGTGGTGTAACTAGGCCAGGGATTAAACTTTTCTTGTTTGCCAGGAGTGGCTACGGTCGGTACACCGTCAAATAACAAGGTTTCTATTTCTTTTGTCACTTCTGGCGGTACTGAACCGCCAAAGGAACCCTTGACTTTTAATCCTAAATATGTACCAGGATTATGACTAGCTGTAATGACCAGCGCCCCCAAAGCATTAAGTTGTTTTGCTGCCCAACTAAAAGCTGGGGTTGGGGCATAGGTGTCGCTGAGTAAAACATCAAATCCAATTGCGGTGACCGCATCGGCGACAGCACGAGCAAAATCTTCTGCCATAAATCGGCGATCGTAGCCGATCACAATTGTCTGGCTACCTACTGTAGAAAAATATGTATTATATAATACTTTTGCAGCAACTGGCGCGACCAGGGCTAGGCGTTCAAAGGTGAACTCATCACCAATAACGCCCCGCCAGCCGTCTGTACCAAACTTAATGGAGTTAGCAGCAACTGGCATCGAGGTATCCTAACTGTGTACTTGAGGATTCTAGCATTTGTACAGTGTATAAAGTTAAAAAAAAATAAGTAAGTAATATCCTCTAGTTAATGTGTGATTAATTACTATAAAGCATAGTGAGAATTTTTTGAGATTCTGAGAACACCTTGGTGGTAAAAGCTGGGAATTTAAAATCCCAAATTGGTTTAAGGATTTGATTGTTGCAATGCTTGATTTAATTGGTCTGCTGACAACGACTTTAACAGACTGAGATTGAGAGGAGCTTGACTCAGATATTGAGCATAAGCTGGTTGGAGATAGATACTATATTCCGGGCGGTTGAGCAGATGAGTTTCCCAAAAAGCCACATTTAAAGCCTTGAGATAGGAATAAGCCGGCGCACGGTCTGGACCTAGCAAGGCTGGCGGTATCGGTAACACATCATTTTCCGGAGTTGGTTCGGCAATCAAACTAAAGTGGGTAGCATTTTCGATTAAAGCTAAATACTTGTTAGGGGTAGCCAGCCAGGTGAAGGGGCGAATCTGCTCAGATACTACCGGAGTAGCAATATCTTGACTACCTGCTACCAGCATGACAGGAATTTGAATTTGACTAATGCCGCTTTGACTGAAAATGGAGCTAGATAACGGATTAATGGCCAGGACTGCTTTAATGCGATCGTCTTTGAGTTCATAATTTACCGGGAGTAATTCAGTTGCTTGACACTGCAAAAAAAGCGACAAATTAAAAGAGGAAATGCCAGGATTACAGTCTTGTTGCAGTTGTTCAAAGTTAATATTTGCTCCGGCCAAAGTCAAAACAGTGTACCCACCAAACGAATGACCAATGGCCCCGACTTGCTGAAGATTAAGTTTTCCTTGGAGACGAGGATTTGACTTTGCCATCATCTCGAGTTCATCAAGGAGAAACTTGATATCCAAAGGTCGGTTGATAAATTCTTTTGCTTCTAGTGGCCCTGCCAAACCTGTCAAGTAGCGCTGCACACGCTCGGCATTACTACCAGGATGTTCCAGTACAGCTACAGCAAAACCGTAAGATGCTAAATGTTCGGCCAAATAAGCCAAAGCAAAACGATCTGAAGCAACGCCATGAGAAATGACAATTACAGGAAAGGGAGGTGAGGGATCGGCTTGGCTGCTTCTGGATGTGGCTTCTGGCAAATAGAGATCCATCGGCATCACGCGATCGCGCTGAAAATCTCTGAGTATAAATTCCTGGCGTTGCCAAGTAAATGAACCAGGCGATCGCAAATCTGGCTGTTGAGAAAAGTCAACAACCGTCTTGGCAGTTGCAGTGTTAGGCGTAGCGCTTAACAATACAGAACGCATCGCTTCTTGTTGAACCCAAGCAACCACCTCATCCCTTTTTTTCAGTACTTGAGACAAATCATCGACTATCTTCAGCCCTGCTGTAAAATTTAGGCGTATAGTACGCGAGGGAAACTTACGCAGCAAATTTACAACTGTTAAGCCTTCTGGATCAGCAGCAGCCAAGATTAAAGCCCCTCGTAGGGCATAAAAACCATTTTGGCGAGAATCGGTGAGCAGTAAATCTCCCAAACGTTGTACAACATCTTCGCCTATGGGTGAGTAAGTAACTTGTGATACAAGGGTGGGCGTGACATTGAAACGTTGCTGGAGTAGCTCCCGTAACTGAGCTAGTTGTTGAGGATTGGTACGGCTGGCATAAAACGCCAATTCATCAGTGATTTTGCCTTCTTTCGCAAAAATTTCTAAAGAGTCAACGCTGAGAGAAAACTCTCCAAAGGGAGGGTAAAAAAAGCTAATGCGCTCAGCGCTTAGTCCAGGAGTAGCAGTTAGCAATGTAGATAGCAGCCCGAAACTCAGATATCTCAAAAATTTTTTCATTAAAACCGCCCCCTGTATATCCCATCTAAACAAGTTTGGGTGGAGAGGAAAGCAAGGCAGGATCTGTGCCGCTTTCCTGTTTACTGTGGTTACTCATATCAAATAGACTACAAGCAGAAGAAAGCAAGTACTTACACTCATAGTCTTACATATACTCAGTAAACCACGCTGAAATAAATTATGGGCTAGGAGATTGCAACCAGTAGCATGATAATTAATTAAAGAGAATTCACAAATTAAACTAACAACCTAAAAGTTATATATTACTAATGAATCAAAAATTGTGGATTACAGCTTTAATTGCCTTTATTAATTCCCTCAGTTTTACAATTTTAATTCCCATTATTTATCTGTATGGAAAACAATTTAATCTTAGCGATTTTCAGACCAGTTTGTTATTTTCGACTTATTCCATAGCTCAGTTTTTTGCGACTCCCGTTATTGGTAAACTATCGGATCGCTTTGGACGCAAGCCATTACTGATTATTAGTTTAGCTGGAACTGTAATTGCAAATTTAATTGCTGGCACTGCCACAACGGCAGGTATTTTGTTTTTAGCACGATTTTTAGATGGCATTACTGGTGGTAACACTTCTGTTGCTCAAGCCATTATTTCCGATGTTACTACTCCAGAAAATCGGGCCAAAGGTTTTGGAATTTATGGAGCAGCATTTGGGTTAGGCTTTGTATTAGGCCCAGCCACGAGTTTGTTAGCTCAGCAGATTTCTTTGGGAGCGGCTTTTTTAGTTTCGGCAGTAATGGCACTGTTGGCTTTAATATTAACAAACTTTCTATTACCAGAAACTCTGCCAAAAAAGGCTGATAAATCGCAAAATATATTTGACCTAGGCTTAGGTAATTTAATTACAGGTCTAGCTATACCTAAAATTGGTGTACTTCTATTCATCAACTTTTTTATTGGCACTACTTTTACAATTTTCACTTATGCCTTTCAACCCTATTTTATTAATGTATTGGATCAAAATAGTCAGTCTTTAACATTGATGTTTTTATTGTTTGGTGTGCTAGGTGTGATTATGCAGACTTGGGGAGTTGCAATGCTTAGTCGTCAATTCAATATAATTAATATATTATTTTTAGCTTTATTAGTCCGCAGTTTATCATTTATGCTAATGCCGGTTTGGTCAAACATTATTTATTTTGTGGTAATTAGCATACTTTTTTCCCTATTTAATTCTTTAGTTCAACCTATGATCAACACCTTAATTTCTCTTAATGCTCAACCGCAAGAACAAGGAACCGCCATTGGTTTAAATTCATCTTATTTAAGTATCTCTAATGGCATTGGGCCTGTAATTGCCGGATTACTAATTGATCAATCTTATCCCCAAACCTATGGTTATCCATTATATTTAGCAGGAATGCTGACCTTTTTAGTATTATTATTAGCAATATTTACTCAAAAAAGATACACACCTCAATTTAAATCAAGGTGAGTATTACTGCATATATTATTCCAGCCTAACTAAGCAGTATTAGTGTATAAGATTATTTTTCAGGCTGGGTTTTTTGACCTCGAGAACAACGGTCAAACCACTCCTGGTATTTTTTCTGTAGCGACTCATTAGCCACAGCAATTGTAATTTTCACCTGCTTACATCCGTGGTCTTTTTCGAGAGCGATCGCATTTAAAAGTAAACTGGCAATTTTTGGTGAACTAAATACACCATTCACTGTTAAGCTACCATCAAAAATTACCTCTTCAGGTCTTTCTCCTGCAATCAATTCAAAACCAGAAATTTCCCCTTGCCCTAAATCAATTTCTGCAAGTTGTCTATTTTCTGGGCTAACTTGTTCTACAATTAATTTTTCTCGCCGGACGGGTACTTGTACCATCCGAGTTTCAATTTCTTTGCGAACAATCACCTCACCAAGTTTATGTTTGCTGCTGTCAGCTATCAGTCGCTCTTCTATTAACCGAATAATATTTTCTTCATCAACTTCTGAATTTGCTGACTCAACTTGACTTGGGATAATTTGGCTATTCGTATTTAACTCAGTTGAGTTATCCGATATTTTTTGTTCGCCTGGTGTTCCTGTTCCTAAATATTCAGGCATAAACTCTATTTCTGATTTGTCTAGGTCTATGAAAACAGATTGAGCTTCATTATCAATTTTATTGACTTTTTGGCTCCACAATAGGAATAAACGATGTTCATTTACTGATCGCGTGTCTTGCTGTTGAGATATTACAAGGTTTAGCCGATGATTAGCATTCAAAATAATATTCTTGACTTTGCCTATTAGTTGGCCTTGCCTGTCTATTACAGCAAAGTTTTGCACCTTGTTTTTCAATGTTTCTAGCAGGGTGTTTACACTAGTTTTTTGGTTGACTTGTTTAAGGTTATTCGCCATCGGTTGGCTATTCATAATTAAGATTGATTAATTACTTTTATAAAAATTAGTTATTTTTTATCCTTTTGAGTGATTACAAGTACAGGTAAAGCTGAGGAAAGCCCTACCTGTACTATCCCTAATTAGTAATTAGCTCACGAGTGATTACTATGTTTGTATAGCAGTTGCTACATAGCTTAGGACATAAACTAATCATCAAATCTGGACATCAAGAGATTTTCTAGTATGAGCATTTCCCCTGCTATCTTAGAGGTTGTCTTAAAAGGGTATCTCTAGTCATATTGTATGTAGCTTGCTTCCCGTAGGGTACGCAGCGTAGCAAAGTGAAATACCTCAGTATGTCGGCAAAAGCCCAGATTTTACGTTCCACTCAGAATGACAAAATTATACCCTCTTAGACTTTTTAAACATCCTCTGAGTTAGCGCTCTTCAACTGGAAGATTAGGAGCATTCACATCTAACTCTTCACGACGTACAGTTTCTTGAGTTTCCACTGTATCTTTCTCTACAACTTTCTTAACTCTGACTTCTTCACGTAAAACTGCTTCTTTGCGAACGTCAGCCGTTTCTTCATGGAGTTCTACACGAGCAACTTCGCCTTCACGGAAGTTAGCTTCGCTGCTAGAAACAACTCTACCAGCGTCGTCTGGAGTTATGCGCTCAATTACAACATGTTCTCTTTCTACCGGTACTGAAACTCTAGCAGTTTCACTTTCGACGTGCTTACCAACTGCTACTTCACCAGTTTTCTGCCGTCTCTTATTAGCAATTAGCCGTTCTTCATATAGTCTTAGGGTTTGATGATCTTGCTCATTTAATCCATACAAAGAAGGTTCGTGTTCATAAGTATAGGTGTCACGGCTATAGGTTGGTGTAGTTGTCGGCATCGGGGTTGATGCTTCTACAGGTCTAGTTTGGTATTTAGGATCGCGATAAACTCCGCGTACCCGTTCTTCATAGTCGTAATCAAGTATGCGTCCTTCTTCAAACTCTGGCAAAGCTTCAGCTTGCTCTCTAGTCATGCCAATGGTGTAGACGCGATTAGCATTATAGTCAATGCGGGAACGACCAACCGGTAATAATACTTTTTTACCAAAGATCCAGAAACCTAAGTCAACCACCAGATAGCGAAAATGACCTTCATCATCAACTAGAATGTCACTAACAGTGCCTATTTTCTCATCAGTTCTTTCTGTATAAACACCAAATCCTTTAATATCATTACCTTGAAAACTATCGCGGTAATTTGGATCAAAATCTACTAATTTGTGGAGAGTCATTATATCTTACCTCTAAATTTCCAAGCCATCTCTTACTTAAATAAGATAAATATTTACACAAGGTTTTACCTCCTTCTTTTGACTTAATTTCCTCAATTTATTGATATCCAAAGTTATAGATATTTTGTGATATCAAGAATCGAAATTCACTATAATAATTCTGCATATTTAATTTAACGTAAATTCGATGAACCTCACCCCAACCCCTCTGTAACACCCAGCAACGGTGTACACACAAGTCTGTTCACCTTATCTTGTAGTCTTTTGATCCCCCCTAACCCCCCTTAAAAAAGGGGGAATTAGAATCAAAGTCCCCCTTTTGAAGGGGGATTTAGGGGGATTCAGATGATTTGTGTGTACAAGGTAGGTGACACCCAGAGGGGCAAAAATCTCCCTGGTTTTGAACTAAAAATCAAGGTTTTAAAGCCTCTACGCCACTTGCTACAACGCGGTGAACCCGTGCAACGCAGGCTCCTCCTTGCAGGGGAGAAATTTGGAGAGGGGGTTTTGATATTTGTCGAACTCACGTTAATTTAAATGAACACATTTGAAAGTACAGACAGAGGTAAAATATACCCTGCCTGCACGGCTTTTCATATCCATCTACACAACAAATTCTTTATACAGCGACTTAAACAGTTTCTGGTCTATTAGTACCCGTTTTATCCACACGCAATTCGCCTGTAGTATCAATGTCTAATTGTTCTCGACGGATTGTATCTTCTGCTTCTACTGTTTGCTGATCCACCACTTTTTTCAGTCTAACTTCTTCGCGCACGAAAGCCTCTTTACGAATATCCGGGGTTTCTTCATACAATTCTATGCGTGCTACCTCCCCTTCTTGAAACTTAAGCGCGTTTGGATCGACAACTGTTCCTATTTCGGTTGGTGGTACTCGCTCGATTAAAACACGTTCTTTTTTAATAGGTACTGTCACCCGTGCAGTTTGTGTTTCAATGTGCTTACCAACTGCTACTTCTCCGCTCTTGATCCGATGTTTATTAGCAATTAATCTTTCTTCATACAGTCTGAGTGTTTGATGATATTGTTCATTTAAATTATATAAAGCTGGTTCTTGCTGGTAATTGAATGTCTCGCGATTATTAGTACCATCGTTGGTTAAAGGACGAAAAACAAAGCGGATTTGTTCTTCATAATCTTCATCAACAGTTACATCTTCTCTGTATTCAGGTAAACGTTCTACTTGCTCTTTACTCAGTCCATCAACATAAACACGTTTTGCTGGATAATTGATGCGAGAAAGTCCAATTGGCAGTAATATTTTTTTGCTAACTGAATCTAAATTTGTATCAATCACTAGATAGCGAAAATGTCCATCTTGGTCAACTAAAGCATCAGCCACAGAGCCGACTATCATACCCCCTTCGGTATAGAGATCCAAAGCTTTAACATCATCACCACCAAAGGTTTCTCGATAGTTAGGGTCAAATTCTTCCAGTTTATAAAGAGGCATAAGTTTCAAGTTGTGGAAATTGTTTATATCTATCCATTAGCGTAAAGAGTATGATGCTGATTTTCCTCCTGCTGGCGGCTGAATTAAAGTGAGATATTTTATAGTTTTTTGTTCATACCTCATTAGATAAATTTGAGCCAAACTAATTATCTATTTATATATAACTTAAGCTATAAATACTTGTGAATTTTCCTAGTTAAAACTCTTCCGTCAGGAAGAGTAACAGTTTCAGTTTATCTTCCACTTGTTAATGGGAAAAAATGCTTGGTTCTTCTGACTCAGCACTGAGTATGGTAAAGATGCAGGGGTGAGAAGAGAAAGAACCGATATTAATACTCTTCTCTGCTCCCCTGCTTTTTCCCAGTCCTGATTTAGTGCGCTACAAGCTGCTCAGTGCGCTGTGATAGCAACTGCTTGGCTCGCTCTGCCATATTTTGATTTTGCTCTTTGATTTGTTGGAAAAATTGGGCAAGTTCGCGATCGCCTGCTTGTTGTGCGTCTTCAATATACTTGTCACAACAAGCTGCACATTGTAAGGCGTGGTAGAGAACACTGATGAGGTTAAAGTGTTCGTCCTGAGTTCCGGTATGATACTTGTCAGGCATTTTTTTCCTCCTGCTTACAGTAATACCAATTCGTAATTAAGAGGTGACAGATATGATTTAGGTTGCCATATTTTGTATCTGTCACATTCTTGTTTCCAATTGGTAGAAGTAATTTTTAAAGTAACTTTCACTTTTGCTGTCCACTCCTACCAAAGGAGAGAGTTAGACATTAATGTTTATACTCCTACTGGCTGTCTAACTTGTGATTTCACCGCTTCCACAATGGCATCAGCATCTATTTTGGCAGCATGAAGTAGTTCTTCTGGTGTGCCAGAACCTGGCATATCGCGCACCGCCAATTTAATTAATCGCAATTGGGGCCCATCGTATATAGGAGTATTGCTAGTACCAGCAAACACATCCAGCACAGCCGCGCCTAGTCCACCTTCTATCCAGTGGTCTTCAACAACTACCAAATTACCTTTAGTATCCCGTGCAGCTTGCTGAATTGTTTGTCCATCAATGGGTTTGACACAGTAAGCATCAATGACGCGTACCATGATGCCTTCGTTTCTTAGTCTGTCATAAGCCTTAAGTGCCTCATGCAGGGTAATACCTGCACCAATCACGGTTGCTTGATCTCGGTCAGAACTGCGAATAATTTTGCTACCACCAATGGAAAATTCTTCATTAGCACCATAAATTACAGGTGTTTTTTCCCGTGTGGTGCGCAGATAAACAATGCCATCGCGATCGCTCATTTGCGCTACTAGTTTGGCGGTTTGATTAGCATCACTGGGATAAAGTATAGTACTACTCCAAACTGCTCGAAAAGCGGCTAAATCCTCCAATGCCATTTGTGAAGGGCCATCCTGTCCGATGGATACTCCCGCATGGGAACCCACTAATTTAATGTTGGCGCGAGAAACAGCGGCCATCCGCACAAAGTCGTAGGCACGAGTTAAGAAGGCAGCAAAGGTAGACGCGAAGGGTTTGTATTTTCTCACCTGCAAGCCAACCGCAGCTGCTACCATTTGCTGTTCAGCAATGTACATTTCAAAGTAGCGCTCAGGATAAGCTTCGGCAAAATCTTCGGCGTAAGTAGAATTACTCACCTCTGCATCTAGGGCAATGACATCGGGTTTAGCGGCTCCTAGTGCTACTAAAGCGTCACCATATGCCCTACGTGTTGCGACTTTTGCGCCTTTGTCATAGGTAGGCAGTTGCAGGGGTTGAGGATTACCTGTTGATGCCGGTTGTCCTTGTTCTTCGGGTGTATCTACTTGAATAGTAATTTGGCGTTCACCGCCTAACTCGGCAATCACTTGTTTTTCGTCATCGGGACTCAACGCTTTGCCATGCCAACCACCTAAATCTTCTAGGGAAGCTACACCTTTACCTTTCTTGGTGCGGGCGATAATTACTGTGGGGCGATCGTTAACGGTTAACGCCGCACTGAATGCTTGGTCAATCTCTGTTAAGTTATGACCATCAATTTCAATTGCCTGCCAGCCAAAGGCTCTAGCACGATTAGCATAGGCTTGTGTATTCCAACCCAATTCGGTTTGACCACGTTGACCGAGGCGATTGACATCAATAATGGCAATGAGATTATCTAGGGTGTAATGTGCGGCATGATCAAAAGCTTCCCAAACCGAACCTTCGGCTGTTTCGCTATCACCCAAAAGTACCCAGACATGATATGGAAGTTGATCTAAATATTTACCTGCCAGAGCTACTCCCACACCAATCGGCAAACCTTGTCCTAGGGAGCCAGTTGCTACATCAACCCAAGGTAAAACTGGCGTGGGATGACCTTCTAAACGGCTGCCAAACTGGCGCAGCGATCGCAATTCTTCATCGCTAATTACCCCGGCTGCTTTATACATACTATAAAGTAGCGGTGCTGCATGTCCTTTAGAGAGAATCAAGCGATCGTTATTGGGATTAGCTGGGTTGTCAAAGTCATAGCGGAAATGTTTAGCAAGTAAAACCGCCATCAAATCAGCAGCCGACATAGACGAGGTAGGATGACCTGAACCAGCAACGGTTGTAGCGCGAATACTATCTACACGCAACTGTTGTCCCAGTTCATGCCATTGGTGTAGTTGCTCCTGTGTGGTCATAATGGTTTTCCTGAATGAAAATACAGGTAATTAATAAAAATTGGCAATTTTTTGCTAGATTGAGCTATTTCCCAGTAGAAATTACCACTATGCTTTATGCCAAAACTAAAGATGCCTTTTTTGACTTTTAATGTTTAATTTTGTTATGGGTGGTAATTTTTCAATAACCAAGATTGCTCAAGCAGTTATTTCATTCTTCCTGGGTTCACTTTAGAGATTAGGAGTTGTAATAACTTCTTTCTAATGGAATAACTACCCTTTCTTTCTCAGGGTATATAAAACAAAGTCTAGTCTAATATTTATGTAGTTTTTATAAAAAATAAAATTTAGATGATTAACAGATTTAAAATGATGATTAAACTGTTATTGCAAAATAATTAGTCATTAAATAACATCTTTTCCATGACAAAATTTGTTAATTTTTGCCCTTTGCGTTCTACTTCTTGCTTTTTCACAACAATAAAATTTTTCCTTTCAAAAAAAGGTTTAGCTGTAATACTAGCTTCTACAAATAACTTTTGAATCTTTAAATCTCTGGCTGTTAATTCAATTTGTTCTAAGATTTTAGTACCAACTCCTTGACCTTGAAAATCTTTATGGCAATAAAAGCGGTCAATATGTCCATTTGCCTCTAGTTCTCCAAAGCCAAGAATATTATCATCCTCTTGGGCTACATAAGTCAACTTACTTTTTAAGCTGTTCATCCAAACTTCAACATCCATATTTATTGATGTCCAAGCATCTATTTGTGCTTTTGTGTAATCACGAATATTCACTTCATGAATTGTGTCAGAGAACAACTTCATAATGGCTTCGGTATCACCTATTTCATATCTTCGTACTTTCATAATTAATGTATATCTTATGTTTTCACAACCTGAAACACCATTGCCCAGTACAATTCAAGAAAGTCCCTCTACTGAACCGATTCAGCAAGATCCACTCATTGCTAAAGGTTGGCAACGCGAACAGTACATTGGCATAGCTATACTTGTTATTAGCTTGGTTGCGGCTGTGGGATATTTTAGTCGCAGATTTGAATATGCCTTGTTATTTGCTTTTACACTCAGTATCATCTTGATAGCTTTCTTGCTAACAATTTAAGTATATATTCAGTCTAGTATATTCAGTATAAATTGTTTTTATACCGCGATCGCATTAATCCGCGAGAGGCTCAGATCCCCGACTTCTCCAAGAAGTCGGGGATCTTTTTGTTGAGTTACACTGGTATGAAGCACGTGGAATCGGCAAGAAAGAAATAAAAATTAAACGCTTTGTATAGGAGCATTTATGCAGTCGGCAGATACAAAAACTAAGTTTGTTGTTTGCATTAGCAACAAAGATTACCCCGCTTCCTTAGAAATCAGAAAAATTTATCAGGTTATTACTGATGTTCATGCTATTCAACATCATATGATTCGGGTGATTGATGAATCAGGCGAAGATTATTTATACCCAAGTACTTATTTTATACCTATTGAGTTACCCAAGGCAGTTGAAGAAGCTTTTTCTTTAGCCAGTTAAGTTTTAACATCAACTTTTTAAATCTTTCTCTTCAAGACCTATGTGAATAAAATTTAAAATCCCAAATAGTATGATTTTACTTCTAGATTATTGAATAAATAAACAATGTTAAAATTTTTTGCTGACCGAGGCGGTACATTTACAGATATAGTTGCTGTTACTGATGAACAGCTAATTATAGACAAACTCTCAAGCCATCCTGACCGTTTTTTAATTGTTCCTATTCCTAAGCATCAATGGATTATCGTCTATAAACTACTTTCGGAAAATCCTGAAAAATATCAAGATGCAGCTATTCAAGGTATTCGAGATATTATCGGTCTTGCAGGTAATGAACCCATGCCTACTGAAGTTATAGAAGTAGTAAAAATGGGGACAACAGTAGCAACAAATGCCCTATTAGAAAGAAAAGGCGATCGCCTGGCACTTTTCATTACTAAAGGGTTTAAAGATGCCCTGAGAATTGGCTACCAAAATCGTCCTGATATCTTTGCTCGTCATATCATTTTACCAACCATGCTGTATGAACAGGTAGTTGAGGTTGATGAGCGCTATGATGCCTATGGTGAGGAATTGAAATCTGTCAATATTCACCAAGTAAAAAACGATTTACAAGCAGTTTATCATACAGGGATTCGCAGTTGTGCCATTGTTTTTATGCACAGCGATCGCTATCCTTATCATGAACAACAAGTTGCCCAACTTGCCCAAGAAATTGGATTTACACAGATATCTATATCCCATCAAGTCAGTCCTTTAATGAAGTTGGTGAGCCGAGGAGATACAACAGTCGTCGATGCTTATTTAACTCCGATTCTGCGTCGCTACATTAACCAGGTAGCCAGTCAGTTACCCCAAGTAAAATTAATGTTTATGAAATCTGACGGTGGTTTAGTCGCAGCCCCACAATTTCAAGGGAAAGATAGTATTTTAAGTGGCCCGGCTGGGGGAATTGTCGGTGCAGTGCAAACTAGTAAAAGAGCAGGTTTCGAGTTAGTTATTACCTTTGATATGGGCGGAACAAGTACAGATGTTGCCCACTTTAAAGGAGAGTATGAACGTCAATTAGATTCCGAGATTGCTGGGGCGCGGATGCGAGTTCCCGTATTAGCAATTAATACTATTGCGGCTGGTGGCGGTTCAATTCTGTTTTTTGATGGTTCTAGTTATCGTGTCGGGCCAGAATCTGCGGGATCAAATCCTGGGCCTGCTTGTTACCGACGAGGAGGGCAATTAGCAGTTACTGATGCCAATGTGATGTTAGGTAAAATTCATCCCCAATATTTTCCTTCTGTCTTTGGATTAAATGGTAATTTGCCTTTAGATAAAGATATTGTTATTCAGAAATTTACCCAATCAGCTCAAGAGATTGCAGATGGTACAGGAAATCATCGGACTCCCGAACAAGTAGCAGCCGGATTTGTAGCGATCGCTGTGGAAAATATGGCAAATGCTATTAAAAAAATCAGTCTACAACGGGGTTATGATGTTACCCAATATGTACTTTGTTGTTTTGGTGGTGCCGGGGCGCAAGTTGCCTGTTTAATTGCCGATACATTAGGGATGAAAAAGATATTTCTCCACCCTTATGCTGGGGTTCTTTCTGCTTATGGTATGGGTTTAGCTGATATTAGAGCAATTAGAGAAAGTGGCGTAGAACAGCCTTTAACTCAAGTTCTAATTCCACAATTACAGCAGCTAATGGCATCTTTAGAAAATCAGGCTAGAGGTGAACTAACATCAGAAAATGTGAGTAATAAAGAGGAAGTAGTCCGAAAAGTTAATTTAAAATATGCAGGAACTAACTCCACATTAAATATTAACTTTGCCAGTGATGTAGCAGTGATGCAACAAGAATTTGCAGATGAACATAAATCTCGTTACGGTTTTATTCAAGTAGAGAAAACCTTAATTGTCGAATCTGCGTCAGTAGAAGTAATTCAGAAAATGGATACTCCCGCAGAACCCTTAATTACTCGTACCCGTCCTCTAAATGAAGCCCCCAAAGCTGTTGAAACAGTTAGAATGTTTACTGCTAACAAATGGTATGATACGCCTGTTTATCAACGGGAAGATTTACAACCAGGAGATGTAATTAGTGGGACTGCTATTATAGTTGAAAAAATTAGCACAATTGTAGTTGAGCCTAACTGGGAAGCCAGATTAACTGAACGCAATCATTTAATTTTACAGCGTTGATAATAATAGCATTTTAGATTATTCGTTAGGAAATTCCTGCTTGTTGAAAGATTTGCCGAGGCGTAATTTGTATGTCTGTAAATAAAGAATCTGCTAAAGCATCAGTACCGCGTTTAGTTTGAGGGAGAGCATCTGGATAAAAAATAGTCAGAGTTTTTGCTCTAGAGTCTATAATCCAAACTCGTTGAACTTTAGCATTCAGATAATCTGTAGCTTTTTCTGTCATTTCTCCGAAAGTTTGACCAGGTGAGATAATTTCAATCACTAATTCGGGTGCAACAGGACAAGCATCATCTTGTAACCAATCAGCAGCAAGACGGTTATAAGAAATATAAGTCAAATCTGGTACAGGAACCCAGTCTTGTTGATTTCGTGTTAGCTTAATTGCCCATTCTATGACCACCCGTCCCTTTCCTTGTGCCCATGCAGACAAGAGTATAAATAACGCACCTGTTATCGAACTATGAAAGAATTTTGGTGACATTTCATCATTTTTGAATTTGGGGACAGCTTTTCCCTCAATGAGTTCATGGGGGATGTCTGCTTCGGGGAGTGTGAGGAATTCTTCAAGGGTGAGTTGGGTTTTGAGTTGATTCATAGGGATAACTGTCTTATTTGCTCAATGCATATCATTAACTGTAATTAAATTTTTGCAAACATATAGCGATTCCTAGTAAAGTGAGGTACAGGAATCATGTTTTTCAACGCAGAGGGATGCTAAGGTAGCGCAGAGTTACGCAAAGATTGCCCCATTTTATTAGCGATGTACTCAATACTTCAGCAGATTAGGAAACGCCATAACATAGGAGAAAGATAATGCTCCAAAAATTGTTTTACGTATTATGCGATCGCCTCTTCACTATTTGCGCTTAATCATAACTATGATCAGTCTTGCTGATCGTAGTGATTGCGTGATGCCACTACCTCAGAAAAGTGTTCTCTGGACCAATTAGCGATCGCTAGTAAAGGCTCAATTAGTGTTTTTCCCAAAGGTGTCAGAGAATATTCCACACTTGGAGGCATCTGTGATAATACTTGACGCTCCACTAACCCATGCCGTTCTAGTTTACGCAGCGTTTGAGTCAGCACCTTTTGCGAAATTCCTTCAATGCGGCGCTGGATTTCGTTGTATCGTCGTGAACGGTAGGCTAAACAGTACAGCACAATCACGCTCCACTTATCTGTAATCACATCAAGAATTTGTTGAGTCGGGCAATTGAGTGTGAATAATTCTGGTTCGGGAAATTCTTGTACCATCAAAATTTTTCACGCACCATTTGGTACCTAATTGTTTTTGTGCAGCAGTCATTTTAGCCTGAAGTGGTAACCAATTGAACCTTTGCGCTTAAACCAAAGAAAAGTCATGAGTTCTACCATTAATCTGTTTTCACCCATTCAAATGGGGAGTCAGGCACTACAAAACCGGATGGTCATGGCCCCGATGACTCGCCTCCGGGCTGTGGGATCAATTCCGACTCCTTTGATGGCAGAATATTATGCCCAAAGAGCCTCAGCCGGGTTGATTATCACTGAATGCACGATGATTTCACCATTGAGTAATGGATATATCAACTGCCCCGGTATTTACTCACCTGAGCAGGTAACAGCATGGCAACAAGTTACCGATGCCGTTCATGCCAAAGGAGGCAAAATTTTCTTGCAACTGTGGCACAGTGGGCGCGTCGGACATCCATTTCTTTTGGATGGTGAGTTACCTGTAGCTCCTAGTGCGATCGCCGCAACGGGAACACTCCACACCCCAAGGGGCAAAGTTACCTTAGAAACACCCCGCGCTCTAGAAACTGACGAAATTTCGCAAATTATCGAGCAGTTCCGCCAAGGTGCAAAAAATGCCATGAACGCAGGGTTTGATGGCGTTGAGTTACATGGTGCTTTTGGTTATTTAATCGATCAATTTTTGCAAGACGGCTCAAATCAGAGAACAGATAAATATGGCGGTTCCATTGAAAACCGCGCGCGATTTCTCCTTGAAGTGGTCGAGGCAGTTTGCCAAGTTTGGGAAAGCGATCGCGTCGGGATCAAACTATCACCAAGCAATACATTTTACGGAATGCAAGATTCTCAGCCTCAAGCGACATTCAGCTACGTGATTAAAAAGCTGAATCTATTTCAGCTTGCCTATATTCATTTAATGGAGCCAAATGAACAAGATTTAGCAACCCGCGATGTTCTCAATCCCGTAATTTCCACCTTTCGCCCCCTCTATCAAGGCTTAATCATCACCAACGGAGGGTATAACAAATCTCAGGGAAATCAAATTTTGGTGACAAATGAAGCGGATCTAGTTTCCTTCGGTAAGCTGTTTATCGCTAACCCTGATTTACCTGAACGTTTTGCAATTGATGCCGAGTTGAACTCTCCAAATCCTGCAACTTTCTATGGTATGAAAGATCAAAATTTGGAGAATGGTTACACAGATTATCCATCTCTAAAAGCGAGCTAGAATTAACCCAGGACTTACGCAAAATCAGGAAAAAACGTATCGCTAAAGCGTTCACGAAGTGTGCCGGAGGCATAAGCTCCGCTCTAAACGCAGCTATGCCGTAGGCTTTACGCGTAGCGTGCGCGCAGCGTCTCGAAGAGAAGAGCACAAAGAAAAGAGGGTTTGGGAGAGCTCTTGCGTAAGTTCCATAACCCTTTTAAGGTGGGTAAAAATATTAATCAAAACATTCCTTTTCCACCTCTTAACTCTGTGTTCTCTGCGCCTCTGTGGTTAAATAAATTGCTTTAAACCGCAGAGGCACAGAGAGCGCCGAGAAAAAAAATAAATTTTACGAGTCACCTTTTCCGGGTTACTACCTAGAATCTCAGCCTTGTGAATTTATAATTTATGTTTTTTCCGTAGCTTTTTTGTAAAAAAGGTACACATAGGGGTGAAAATCGATGACATAACTACTTTTTCCTGTTTGTTGTTGTGCTGTACTCATGAATGATTCTCCGCGTCAGGATCTGTCTGTTTATCGGCTGGCTTTGGGAGCGCTAGCGCCTCCCCAACCATTGCCTCTCAATCCGGCTACTCTACTATCTCTGGTGAGGGCACAAATAGACTTACTGATTGAGCAACAGATCACCGCAACTTTTTGGGTTAAGCTACCACCAGGAAAAATTTGGGATGCAGAATTATTGCGTTATCAATCTTCGATGAGTGATTCTGGCGTGATCTACACTTGCCAGATGGGAGAAAATGCAAATTTCACAGCATCCAATCATGTCTGCGTGCAACTCCCACCAAATAGGCTATTGCGGCGGGAATACTTTTTGATGGTGTTGTCGCCGCAATTTTGTAATTTAATGGTGGCACAGCGATCGCTGAAAAATAAAACCCCCGGTATGGGGAAGGCGCACACCCAGAAACACCCGCCTTTACTAGCTATAACTACTGTTGAAGGAAGAGTCATTCAGCGAGTGTTAGATGGCATTAAGCAGGCGAGGTTACCAGAATCATCGGCTGTTGTACCTGCGGATTTGATTTGCCCAAGTGTATCCACATCAGCAATTATGAGTCAGCTGTTGACCAAACAACTCCAGCGACAGGAGGAAATTAATCGCTACATCTCGACTAGACGCCTCGCTAAGTTGCGACTGCAAAATCAAAAGCTACAACACCAAGAGCAACTTAAGGATGAATACTTAAGTAATGTGTGTCAAGAACTACGGACACCTCTAACGCACATGAAAACCGCACTTTCGTTGTTAAATTCGCCCAATCTTAAACCGCCGCAGCGACAACGTTATTTACAAATGCTCAATACCCAGTGCGATCGCCAAAGTACTCTGATTACAGGTTTATTGGATTTGGTGGCTCTGGAGCATAATTTGGAGGGGACGAACTTAGAGTTGGTAAATCTTGCAGATATTGTGCCTGGGATAGTGAGTACTTACCAGCCTGTAGCGCATGAAAAAGGCATTATGTTGGCTTACACCATACCATCTGAACTTCCTGGTGTGTGGTGTGTGATGGGTGGACTGAGGCAGATAGTGATTAATCTGCTACATAACAGCATTAAGTTTACCCCCAATGGTGGCCAAGTGTGGGTAAGGACGCGTGTTCACAACGATTATGTGCAGTTAGAATTCCGCGACACAGGTATGGGAATTAGTGAAAACGAAATTCCCAAAATCTTTGACTGCTTTTATCGAGTCCGTTCGGGAGTCACTGAAGATATGGGTGGAGCTGGTTTGGGTTTAACGATTGTCAAACGGTTGTTGTGGCGTTGTGGTGGTGCTATTTATGTTAAAAGTAAGCTGGATGAAGGGTCTACCTTTATTGTGCAGCTACCAAGAGTCCGCAAAACACCAAGAGCGATCGCTTTAAAAAATCAGTAGTTCTACTACAGGAGATGGAGAGCACTTTAGTCCTCTCCACAAACCTTTAATTATTTACGCTGTCCTACTTAACTTCTAATTCCTAACTTGTGCTTACTGCTGACTTCTAAGGGCAAAAATATAGTTAAAACTTCCCCATAGTGTGGGCGTTGGCGGACAATCAGTTTACCGCCAATAGCCTGAAACAAATGCTTGGTTGCAGCAATATTCAGACTAATCGTACCTGTTTCTGGCTGAAACATCAGCAGTTGACCAAGGGCTTTACGAATTGGTGGAGTTGCGGCTACTTTACTGGTGTCTTGGCATTGGATTTGGGGTGATAATTGCAATTTTAGTTGGTCTCCCGCCGGGATCACCTGTACTTGAATATGACCGCCAGATGGTAAGCTGCGAGTGAAATTCTCCATCAACCCGGTGAGTACTTGATCCAGCATATTCGGATTACTGACCACTGTTGGCAGTTGCTGGGGTAAAACCACATCTAAAGTCAAATTCCGCCGATGCGCTGCTTGTTGCCAGCGAGGAATACTCTGCTGCAACACTTGATCTAACGACATGGGTGTAAGTTGAGTGTTTGGAGATTTTACCGAGGTGCAAGTTTCTAGTTCTGCTGCTTTAAACAGTAACTCCATCCGATCAATTTGCTCGGTACACTCGTGATCGATAATTTCTAACCGATGAATTACATTAGCTGGTAAGTCTCGCCGCTTCAGCAGCAGGCGCGTCATGGTGCGAATGGTTGTCAATGGGGTGCGAACTTCATGAGCAAAAGCTTGGAGTAATTCGATGTCGGGGACTGGAGATTGAGTGTTGGGGATTGATGATTGGGGATGGGAAATTGGGCAATAAAGATGAGGCTCAGTCTTTTGTCCCCAGTCTCCAGGGTTTTGTGATGCTTCCTTAGTTTCTTCTGGTTTTGTCAATTCTTGAAGCAACAACTGGCTAAACTGCATCACAGTCCGATAATCTGCTGTCACAGGAGCATATTTTTGTACTAATGTATCCAGTTCAGCCAAAAATTCTGGATTACTCAGCATTACCCGCGCGCCTAGCGATCGCCAAGCCTGCTGGACTATTTCTGGCTCAAAAGAAAATGAAAATGTTTTATTACCGCTTTTGTGTTCTGCTAAAACCAGGACTAAGCGAAATTTCTCTGTAAAAACCAAACAAAATTGCTCTGTTGCCAGTGGGTCAGCAGGTAGCAAGGGTAGCACTGATTCGTGGGGAACCTTTTCTGTCTCTGCCATGGCGATCGCCGTTGGCATGTGAAATGGCATCAGTGCTAAGGGGTTAAATGGCTTGGCTGTAAAAGTGACAGTTTGTAAGCTTTGAGTTAGTTTAGGCTGACTAAATAGGGGTGCTGGTGCAGCTAACACTAATCCTTGGTTAGCATCAGGTGAAGTGGTTGCTAAAGTGTTGATTAGCAGTTGCTCTGTCGCTGCTAAACTGACGCGCCATTGCCGCTCTGCTTTGGTTGGTGAACATTCAGCCATGATTGATTGACTTTCGGCTAAAACTTCACTCAGACTTGGCAATATCCATTCGTACACAGGTTTTCACCCCTTAATTTCAGAGCGGCTGACGGCGTTTAGATTAAGTATTTCATCACTACTTATGAGGTTATAGTCTTTTGTGTACTAGCGACAGTCGTAGAACCGAACAAGATAGGTGCAATTTCCCCTGTGTTGAGTTCAGTCTTGATCACCCTGAACAAGAGAGGAATCCGTGACTACCAAATAGGATTTTATTTTTTTTACTCCAAACGTTAAGCTACTCAATTCCTGCATCCAAGACGAGTATCAGATTCATCTTTTTCTGACTCCTCCGTGGTTTTATTGTTTACTTAAAAATTTTATAAATTTGTGGTAGCTGCCACCAAGGAATATGGGGATATTCATGATGTTCCTTATGGTAGCCAAAATGGTAGCAAGTAATAAATGACCACCAAATTGGCCGGTTAATAGTTTGGGCACAATGAGGCTGAATATAACCGCCTTTTGGCTCACTATGAGGAAGAAAAGTCCCAAAATAAAATAATTGTAATGAACTTAATATGGAAGGGATTACCCAAAAATAAGTTAGATTATCACCAGGTATATGAAATATAAATTTTGCGCTGTTATAAATAATAGTTAAAGTAATAATTTGTTGCCAACTCCAGTAACCTTTCATAAAATAAATATACCAAGAAAAAAAGTTCGTATGCTTACCATCGTGAAAGTCTGGATCTAGTTTACTTACTGGTTTATGATGATGTAACCAATGCTTTTTTAACAGTTTTGGATATGATAAAAGACCATAAAGTGATAAAGTCAATGACCCAATAAAATGGTTGATTTTGGTATTTTTAGGAAAAACTACCCCATGCATAGCATCATGAGAAGTAATAAATAATCCCGTATATAAAAATGTTTGCCACAGGATAATTGGCAACAATATCCAAAAATTTAGTTTTGAGATATCAACAGATAGTAATAATCCCAAGCTAATAGCCCATATACTAATAATGGCAATAGCTATAAAAATTCCCCCAAATAAATCGTTATTTTTTGCTTCTGGGGTGATTGATTTTTGATTTTTATATGGTTGTTCTAACTGGATCACGCTGTTACTCCGCGTAGCATTTAGGTGAAAATTATCAAAATATAGTCACAGTAAAAGCACCAACCACGAGCCAGAAAATATCTATTAGTGGTTAGTGTTCTACACTAGACAATCCCAACATTTTTAAAATATGTAGAAATGTTAAGATACTTTAAATATTATTACACATACAACTGATCTTATTGAGTCGTCCAGGTGAAGATGTTGCTATTGTTATCTCTGGTAAGCAAGGATGGTCACTAATTAGCCACAAGTGTGAAGCATCAACATAGTCTTTCGTACTGTATTGTTACCATTGAGATCCTAAAGCAGGGAAACAGGAGAAAAAAATTCTCCCCCTTACCCATTTCCCTACTCCTAATATCTTGCACCTGGCTGGAAGTCACAGCTACACAGGCGTGACGCGTAGCGTCTTCCCGGAGGGAAGGCCACCTACGTGGGTTCAAAACCCTTGTTTTTCCTTGAGTCCGCGAGGCGGACTTTGTTTGTATAGCTGCGATTTTAATCGCCAAGGGTTGATGCAAGATGTCAGACTCAACCTTTCCCAAGCTATTCAATCGCGAGAAAATGCCTCTGTTCCCTCTTTTCCTACTAGATCAGCAACACGCTTCCAAGTTCAGACTGAGGCGTAAAACCAAACTTAAAGGCATGACGCTTCTTGCCAATTTTATGTAGTGTTATTTGCATCACTAGAATAAAGTTGCATTGTGGATTTTCCTGAAAAATCTAATTACATTATTCATAATATTTATCTGGTCATTTAGTGCTATCTGTCTCTAGTGCCAAATTGTCAGCAAGTCTAAAGGATGAGATTTAGAGAATTTTTGCACGAAAGTATTTTTATTAAATAATTATTTCATTGAGTAGATGTTTTTTCATCATTCATTACTAGCTAAAATTTTGTAATGAATTATAGTGACAAAATACTGTTCTAGATGTCATCAAAAATCTAACGGAAGTCAGAAGGTTTTTTTGAGCTTTGTTGCCCAAACTAAATAGATAGTAAATAACATTCTCAAATTAGAATATGGCTCCTACAGTAATAATTACAGGTGCTTCTCAAGGCATTGGTAAAGCAACTGCACTTTTATTCTCCCGAAAAGGATATAACCTTGTCCTTGCAGCTCGTCATGCTGACTCTTTGGCAGCCACAGCACAGGAATTACAAAGCCTTGGTCGTCCAGCACCATTAACTATTACTTGCGATGTCAAAGACCCATCCCAGGTAGACACATTAGTGAAAAATGCCTTGGAGCATTATGCTGAGATTGATGTGCTAGTAAATAATGCAGGTATCTTTGCATCAGGGCCAGTGGAACAGTTTTCGCTCAATGATTGGCACCAAATTATAGATACTAATCTATGGGGATATATTCATACTATCCATGCCCTTTTGCCTCATTTTCTCCAACGGGGAAGTGGAACCATAGTTAATGTCAGTTCTATTGGGGGAAAAGTACCTACTGCTTATTTAGTTCCTTACTGTACTAGTAAATTTGGGGTGACAGGATTGACAGAATCATTGCAAGCAGAGTTACAGCCAAAAGGTATTTCTGTTTGTGGGATTTATCCAAATTTGATCAAAAGTAGTTTTATGGAACGGGCAGTTTTTCGCGGTAAGGATGAGCAAGGTGTCACCGGCCGCCGTCAACAGCTTGATAATATGCTGAAAAATCCTGTTATTGAGAAGCCTGAAGATGTGGCAAATGCTATTTGGGATGCAGTCAAGCATCAAAAATCGGAAGTAATGGTGGGTTCTGCAAATGTGTCGCAGGGTTTATACAGATTATTTCCTGGCTTGATGAAATGGGTTTCTCAACAAGGTCTAAAAAATCAGGATAAATAAGTATCTTTTGTAATTTTCTTATAGCTGTTCAAACGCAATTTGAAGCATTGTAAGCTAATGGCTACTTTCTGATTGATTCCATTAACTCAATACACTTGTTTATCTGCTGACGCATGGTGTCAGCATCAGCATGAAATCTTCGACCATGACCAGGTAGTACCCACTCAAATGAGTATTTAACTAACTTATACATTGATTTTATCTGTTCTGACCAAGAATACCAACAGACATCGTGAAATGCTACCAACTGATGCAAGCTTTCTGACCAAGCAAGATGGTCGCCTGTGAATAAAAATTTATTTTTGTACAGTAAAACCGTATGTCCTTTGGTATGACCAGGAACGGGAATAATCAGCAAATCTGGAGTTAGAGCAAATGGTTCTTTTGCAGTTAGCTGTATTTCTACATTCCGAGTATCCGCAGTAATTTCATCAATATGGAGAATGCGCTGACACTGAAAATGTTCAACAAATTTTTGATGATCTGCTACATCATCCCTGTGAGTTAAGTACATATAACGAATTCCACCCATTTCTTCTATACGCTTGACTAAAGGTGATAAAAATTGGGGAGAATCCACTAAAATGTTACCTTCTGGAATTTGAATTAAATAACTAGCAGCACCATAAGATTTTTCCGAATGATAACCACAGTGATAGATATTTTCATTTACTAAAATTGGAAAACTTTGTTGAGCAGATTTGATATCATATGGCTTCTCAACTGTACCAATAGAATTAGTAGGACAAGCTAAAAGTGCTTGGAGTGCTGCTAATCTTTCTACTTCATTTTGTGGCTGGTGATATACTGCCGACTGTTGATTGATACGAGAAAATACTTGAGGTGCCATCCAGCGACACGTATCACAAT
Source organism: Nostocales cyanobacterium LEGE 11386 (assembly GCA_015207155.1). Lineage (GTDB taxonomy): Bacteria > Cyanobacteriota > Cyanobacteriia > Cyanobacteriales > Nostocaceae > LEGE-11386. The sequence continues at coordinate 111,046 of JADEXK010000008.1, forward strand.
CAATACAAGTAGTATCTACATAAAAATCACCGTTAACATTTTCCCAGCGACGAATATCTAAATGAGCCATATTATTTCGTGTGCAAGCTAATTAGTGAATGAGCAATAATTTTTCATATCTCTACGCTAGCAAAAGTCACTTCTCTTCACAGATGCCGCTAGATATAACTTCAACTTTGACCACACAAATTTGTCTCCCTGTTATTTATGTGGCACTGTACAGGAACGTAGACAAGACTCATTAGATAATGCCACGGTTTACCAATGCTTCAACACTGGAATTAACCGATTCAATTTACAGTAATCTCACCACGTTATCGTGACTCACATTCGCGTTTTGTCACATGATGACGATAACGAAACATCGCTTCTAGTTGCGCTTTGATTAACCAACCACTGATAAATTCAATTGTGTCACCACCCGGCATTGAGAAAGCAACAGCATCAGTTAGCCTGGTTTTCCCATTTTCTGGCGCAAATTCATGTCGATGTACCCAAGACTCAAAAGGACCAGATATCTGTTCGTCGATAAACAGACGATTTTGTTCACATTCAGTGTGACGTGCTAACCAAGTTAAAGGTAATGGCCCCAAAAATAAACGAAATTCGGTGATAGCACCCACTTCCAGCCCTCCTTCGCGACGGACTACTTGAACTGGTTGCCAAGGTGGGTTTAGTAGTTGCAAAATATCCGGTCTTTCGTGAAATTTCCAAACTACTTCGGGTGGCGCATTAATCACTGAGGAATGTTGAAAGTGCAGCATGGAAAGAAAAACCTAAAATTTAGCCTTCGCATTCAGTATCAATCTCGATATCTAGGGTATCTTCATCAACCCGCACATACAAAATGTTGGGGTTACAGCAAACTTGACAGTCTTCTACATAAGATTGTTGTGACCCAGCGCTTAAATCGATAAAGGTTAAGTTTGGTTCGCCACAATAGGCACAATAATAATCTGCCGTGGTTTGCATTGAGTTAATTCGTAAGATGATAAGCAAATGTAAAAACTGTAGGCAGTTTGTCTATGGAAAGTGTCAAAGAAAGATTATCTAATATTCCCACATAAGCAGGGCTAGGCGATCGCTCTTGATTAAGGTCGCCCAGCTTGAAAAATTTGTTCAGCAGTCAAATTTAATTCTGGGAACGTAGGTGATATTATGCGATCGCTACCTCGAAACTTCTTAACTTGATATTCATCTTCTACTAAATAGTAAATAGAAATCGTAGGTTGTTTGGGATTACCTATGTACCGCCTACCACCCAAAGCTAAATAGTCAACAACCCAATATTCAGGAACACCAAAAGTTTCATAGTCAACTAGCTTGTGTGCATAATCATCTTGCCAATTAGTCCTGACGACTTCAATAACTAAAGGAACAGATGCAGCTTCAGTCACTGTCGAAGACTTTTTCCACATTGGTTCTGATGAAAGATGCTTTTGATTGATGACAGTTACATCAGGTGAATAAGCAGATTCTCTTGCAGGAACTTTGATTAATGCTTGCTTGGGTATGAGATAAGGAAGTTTTAATCGTTTGAACTCTAGAGTGATTTCGCCAGCTAAAAAACCATTAATCTCTTCATGATCTCCTACTGGCTGCACTTCAACAATTACTCCATCATGTAGTTCATAACATTCACCGTCTGGCTGCCAATTGAGGAATTCTGCAAAAGTTACTGTTTTTGGCAAAGCTTGAAACATGAGACTTGCTCCTGATTCCAATTTAAAGTTTAGCACCAAAGTCTTATACAGTATAACTTTCAGGCTATGCCATGTAGTTTTAAATCAGATTTAAAGAAATTCGTTTTTTTACTTTTCATTTCTTCATCATGGCTGCCATATAAGCTATCAGCCAAGTGCTTCAGTAGTGTAGACTGCGGTAGCGGCCCTTGCAAGTGATTCCAAGGTAAGGTTTGTTCTGTTGACCAATTGGCGTGGACGTAAAATTCTAAGTCGGGGATTTGTCCTTTGAGTTGTTTAAAAGCTCGTTTGTAGCTACCTAAAGAGTCGCCAAATTCACGGGTTAATTCAAGCAGTTGAGAAAGGCGGCGATCGCCTCTGGATATCAAAGCCTGTATAATCGACCAATTATAGCTTTCGGGGCGAAACTCTATGCCCTGAGGTTTGAGTTTTTTTTGTAAAAATTGTAACCTCTTTTCAGCTTGGCGATTCACCCCAAACCATTGAAATGGTGTATGGGCCTTGGGTACAAAGGTGCTACATCCTAGTGTTAATCTCAGTCCTGGGGCAGCTTTTTTAATACTCAGCATCATATCTACGGTTTGTTCTAAATCTTCTGGTTCTTCACCGGGAATTCCTGCCATACCGTAGAGTTTCAAGCTTTTCAATCCTCCAGCTTTAGCATTTATTGCCGCTTGGATGATTTCATCGTTATGCAACTTTTTGTTGATGATTTGGCGGAGTTTTTCTGAACCACTTTCTACAGCAATAGTAAGCGATCGCGTGTCTCTTTTTGCTAAAGTTTCTGCCAGCTGCACAGTTACTGTATTGGTTCGCACTGAGGCAATACTCAAACGCACATCATCATATTTTGGCTGACTGATATAATTCAGCAAAGCCTCAAACTCTGGATGCTGAGTTACCGAAGCACCCAATAAACCCAACCGATTTGTAACTTGTAACCCTCTTTCAATGGCTGGAATTAAAGAACTTTCCAGACTGGCTGTTCTAAAAGGCAATGTCAGATAACTTGCCATACAGAAGCGGCACATTTCTGGACAACTCCGCACCACTTCCACCATGTAAATATTTTCCCATGCTGCTTTTTCCGTCACCACAGTTGACGTTGCAAGAGTATTTCCTCGGTAGGTTTGCTTTTGCACCACTGCGGGAATTTCTGGGAAAATTGGTTTAATAGACTTCACTACACCATCTTTTGTCTGATATTCCACCTCATACAAACTAGGAACGTAAATTCCAGGAATTTGCGCCAGTGCTTTTAATTGAGTTTGTCGAGAGGCGTTTCTAACTTCTTTGTACACCTCAATAAAATTAGGCAGTAGGTTTTCTCCATCACCTAGTAAGATGACATCAAAAAAGTCTGCAAAAGGTTCCGGGTTAGCAGTGAGAACAGGGCCACCACCAAAAACTATAGGATGTGAATCATCACGGAAAGTAGCCCGAATAGGAATTTCTAAAGATTCCAGTAAATTTAAAATATTTACATAATCTAGTTCCCAGGAAATCGAAAATCCCACTATTTTCGGGTTGCGGGGAAGTTGTTCCTGAATATCGGTAAATAAACGACTCACCTGCACATCTTTACGCATAGCTAAAGTAGCCCACACCACCTGATAGCCAAGGCTAGTGATACCGACGCTGTACTCATTAGGAAAGGCAAAAATTAGCGGTATTGCATCGTTATCGGGAGTAATGGGAGTGAATAAGAGGCGTTCAGAGGCAAATACAGTCATATTAATTCGTAATTCGTGAGCGAGTCGCCATCTTGGCGCTTGGCGTCGTTCGCGTAATTTCTTGGAAGAAGTTTGGCAAACTCGCGAACCTGTAAGGCAATTCGTAATTGAGGAATTGGATAATTTGTGTCAACAAGCCTTTGTCAGGTTAAGCGTTATCCATATCTAATTTTAAGCCATGTAATCATGAGGCTAATGTTGATTTTAGAGGGTTTTCATGGCTGCAAACAGAAACTTATGCCTTATGATATGTATATCTAAGAAATATCGATTAATGTCAAGAGTAATTAATGAATATTGCCTAAATTAGCCCAATCTTAGGTAATGCCTCTTTACTGATTGAAAATTTCACGATTTAACCAGTACCTACTGGGTTTAATCAACAAAAATACTTTTTGTAAGGGCGAACGATGGGACTCGAACCCACGAATGGTGGTACCACAAACCACTGCCTTAACCACTTGGCTACGCTCGCCATTTCGATATCGCTCATTATAACATTTCCTTGAAGAAGTAATCAAGAGTTTTTTTTTAAGGAACGGACTTTGTTGATTTCCAGTCTTGGGAGTCCAATGACAATATTGAGTTACCGTAAGGAAACATGAAAGCACTGACTATTATGGCATACGCGGGAGCAGCAGGATTAGCCACTTTGGGAGTGACAATGGCGAAAACTAATCCGTCGCAGGCTGAATATGAAGAGTACGCAGCGCAACGGCTGACAGAATATTTAAAAAAAGATGTTTGCAAAAAAACTACAAGTTTTTGGGAAAATTTAATACATTCTAAATGTGAACAACTAGTAGATACAGCCAATCCCCATATGCGGGAAATCCTAGCTCTGACTACGCAAAAGCAAGATTTTATGATTTTTAGTATTTACAGTACAGATTTAAAACTCAGTTCTTGGATACCTGCTTACAGATTTGAAACGGTGGGGGCATTTAATAACTTTTATACTTACACTGCCGAGCAGCAATAAGGCAAGCAGCCGGGGGAGAGTCGGGAAGAAATTGGGAATACTGATCATCAAGCCCAGAAAACGTTCTACCTTGTAATGAAACTCTGTCCCAACATTGACTGTTTATATTTACAAAATTCTGACACGGCTCAAGTTTGTCCCAAATGTGGTGGACAATTGTTGCTCCAAGACCGCTATCGCCTGCTTTGTTGCTTAGGACACGGTGGATTTGGCAGAACTTTTTTGGCTGTGGATGAACACCTTCCCTCCAAAATCAGGTGTGTCATTAAACAATTCTGTTTTCCAGAGGAAGATAGAGAAAGCCTTCACAAGGCAGTAGAATTATTTCGTCAGGAAGCCGTTCGTCTAGATGAGTTGCAGCATCCCCAAATACCTCAACTATTAGGGTACTTTGAACAAGAGCATCAGCTGTATTTGGTGGAGGAATTAATTTCAGGACAAACCCTGGCACAGGAATTACAACAGCAAGGAGTATTTAACGCATCCCAAATAGGGGAATTACTGCAAAATTTGTTGCCAGTGCTGCAATTCGTCCACGACCGCCGAGTGATTCACCGCGATATTAAGCCAGCAAATATCATGCGTCGCGTTCCTCAAGGTGATCTAGTTTTAATTGACTTCGGAGTTGCTAAACACATCACCACTACAGCGTTGCTACATACAGGGACAACAATAGGTAGTCCAGAATATATTGCGCCTGAACAAACGCGGGGTAAAGCTTTACCAGCTAGTGACCTCTATAGTTTGGGTGTCACCTGTATTCATTTATTGACAGGAATTTCTCCCTTTGATTTGTTTGATGTGATTAGCGATCGCTGGGTATGGCGTGACTATATATTAAGTGAAAATAGGGTAGGTCATGCACTCGGTCAAATTCTTGATAAACTGCTACACAATGCCCTTTCTCAACGTTATCAATCGGCTGCGGAAGTTCTGCAAGCCTTAAATTTAGCCACAACACAGCCAGATAATTTCAAGGTAGAAGTTGATTACAGCCAATTGCGCGATTTCCTCGCTGTCAGGAAATGGCAACAAGCAGACCAAGAAACTTGGGTGGTGATGTGTCAAGCACTCTCGAAGCCAATTAACAGCTATCTTTTTTGTAGTGATTTGAAAAAGCTGCCAGAAGAGGTTTTACAGACAATTGACCACCTGTGGATGAAGTACAGCCAAGGACGTTTTGGATTTAGTGTCCAGAAGCAAATTTATGACAGCGTTGACGCTGATTATGGTCGGTTTTGCGCTGCTATTGGCTGGAATGTTCATAATTCCCACTATAGTCAGCAATTCTTTTTTGGTTGGTCTGTTCCTCAAGGATTCTTGCCTTCAAGAATTTGGGCTGGTGGAACTCAAGTGTGGCAACATACCAGTGTTTTAGTTTCCAAGCTGCCAAGCTGTTACCCTGAAAATAATTACTAATTCGTAATTAAGAAAATTAGACTTTGGCTGTGTTTGTGTCTCACTCTTTTTTTTAATTGGTATGACATCCGCGTATTTACTAGTATCCCACGGGAGTCGTGACCCACGCCCAGAAGTTGCTATGCAGCAATTAGCAAGGTTGGTATCTCATAAACTGGGTAATACCAAACATCTGGTAGGTATAGCTGCTTTGGAATTACAAACTGAGCCTTTGCATCAGCAGATTAAACAATTTGCCGATAATGCTTTAGTTGATGGGATTGGTTGCTTAAAGGTAATACCGTTATTTCTGCTACCGGGCGTCCATGTAACGAAAGATATTCCTGTGGAAATTGCACTAGCACAACAGGCTGTTGGTCAAGATATCATGATTAATCTGCAACCACATTTAGGCAGTCATCCCGGTTTAGTTACATTGCTAGCCAAGCAAATGGCTACGATGAAAGCTGAAAATTCCATTTTGTTAGCTCATGGTAGCAGTCGTCCTGGTTCCTTAGAAGTAATAGAAACAATCGCAGCCAAATTGGGAGCAGTGGCGGCTTATTGGGCTGTACCGCCTAAATTAGAATCGCAGGTACAAGAGCTTGTGGCTGCTGGCAAGAGGGAGATTGCGATTTTGCCATATTTTCTATTTACAGGTGGCATTACTGATGCAATCGCAAAGTCCGTAGAAACGCTAAAATTACAATTTCCGACTGTAACTTTCCAACTGGCAGAGCCTTTGGGAGCAAGTGCAGAATTAGCTGAGATAATTTGGGATTTAATAGATACATGAGCCGCACAGAGAAAGAAGCGCCAAGGTGTTTAGGTAAAGTTTATTTAATAGGTGCGGGGCCTGGAGATCCAGGACTAATGACCCTTAAGGGTAAGGGTTTATTGGAATGTGCGGATGTAGTTATCTATGATGCCTTAGTCAGTCCAGCAATTCTGGCTATGATTAATCCCCAAGCCGAGAAAATCAACGCAGGTAAGCGGATGGGAAGACATTCATTATTACAAGAAGAAACCACCCATCTGCTCATTGAAAAGGCGCAAGATCATGCAGTAGTGGTGCGACTCAAAGGCGGCGACCCGTTTATTTTTGGTCGCGGTGGCGAAGAAATGGCAGATTTAGTCCAAGCTGGGATATCTGTAGAAGTTGTGCCAGGAATTACATCAGGAATTGCGGCTCCTGCCTATGCAGGGATACCTTTAACTCATAGACTGCATAGTTCTTCTGTAACTTTTGTAACCGGGCATGAGTCGGCAGGTAAGTATAGACCGAGGGTAAATTGGCAGGCGATCGCTCACGGTTCGGAAACCATTGTGATTTACATGGGTATTCACAATCTACCTTACATTGTGGAACAGTTAAGTCAAGCTGGGTTGAGTATAGAGACACCCATTGCCTTGGTGCGTTGGGGTACACGACCAGAACAAGCAGAATTGATCGGGACTTTAGAAACGATTATTGGGCAAGTTGAGGAAACTGGATTTGGCGCACCCGCGATCGCAGTTATCGGCTCAGTAGTAAATATGCACAGTATTCTATCTGGGTGTCGCCCTATTTAAGAGTACATGAACTAGCTATTTACACTACAGAAGTTCATGGGAGAGTATAACTGATAAACTAGAAAAAACAGGTTTTCCTTGGTAAAGTCAGCATGAACAAAGAGTTCACTCAAATTTTTGAGTTAACCCTCTCGGAAAAGTTACAGCTTGTGGAAGATTTATGGGATAGTATTGCCTCTGTTCCAGAACAAATCTCTGTGCTTGACTGGCAGAAAGAAGAACTTGCTAAGAGAAAAGCAGCATACTTGCAGAATCCTGACTCAGGTAGTTCATGGGAGGAAGTCAAAGAGAGAATTCGCCTAAACAGCAGCGATGTTTAGAAACTTGATTATTCTGCCAGAAGCAGAACAGGATACAGTTCAGGCTTACACTTGGTATGAAAATCAGGAACCTGGTTTGGGTGAAGAGTTTCTTCGTTGTGTTGATGCTTGCCTTCATTTTGTTCGACGAAACCCAACAATGTATCCGGTAGTTTATGAAAGTTATAGAAGGGCTGTCGTTCGCCGCTTTCCTTACGTTGTTTTCTACGAGTATTTTGACTATACGCTCATTGTCTACTCAGTTTTTCATTGCTCTCAAAATCCTCAAAAATGGCGTAGTCGGTTGCCATAAGCAAGAGAATGTTGTCCTGCTCGTAACAGCTTATACTAGATTTACAGTACCTGCGATCGCAGTTATCGGCTCAGTAGTAAATATGCACAGTATTCTATCTGGGTGTCGCCCTATTTAAGACTTGTTAGCTACCCACCATTTTTATTCCCATAAGCTGATGGGAGCATAACTGATAAAATTGCTGCCTCCGTAGTAAATATGAGTGTCGCTTAGTTTAAAATTACTCATCAGGAATCTGAGTTTCAGGAATGTGCTTGAGTCCCCAAGCAATCATCGTTTTCAACACAGGGCGGAGGCTTTTACCTCGTTCTGTTAATTGATAGCTCATCCGTCGAGAATGGTTACTATATAGCTGTTTTTCTGCTAAACCTAGCTCTTCTAGCAATTTCAACCGATTTGACAAGATATTTGTAGAAATTCCTTCAGGAGAGTCTAAAAACTCCTCAAAACGCTGCTTATGGAAAAACATCATGTCCCTAATGATCAGCAGCGTCCAGCGATCGCCTATTAAATCTAATGTACAAGCTATTGGACATGGTGATCGTCGTGACTGCATGATTAACGGATTAATTAGATTACTTGCATTTTACAAGTTACTTTGCTATCTTAACTTTTAACTTGCAAATTAAAAGTTAACAAATATGACTCAATCTTCCCTATCTACCAAAACGGGGCAAAACTTTGCTGCTGTGAATTTAGGAACTTTCTCTCAATTGCATCAGTTTAAATTTCAAGCTCCAGGGGTTCCCTTTAAGTTCGAAGGTAAGGTATTTTTGAAACAACTGCTTGACCTCACTAGTGCAGAGATTTCTGTCAATATGCTACTACCAAGGCAGTCGATACCCTTTTATCACAAGCATAGACTAAACGAAGAAATTTACATTTTTATTCGGGGATATGGAGAGTTCCAAGTTGATGAGCGCGTGTTTCCCATAGGCGAAGGAACAGTGGTACGGGTAGATCCTGAAGGAGAACGCTGTTTTCGTAATACCTCAGATGTGGAAGAACTTTGCTGGATTGTCATTCAATCACGGGCAAATTCCTATCCAGGCCACACTATTGAAGATGGGTATGGAGTTCAAAAGCAGGTGAGTTGGGTGGATAAAGAAACAGTTTAAAACAATTCTTTTTGATAGTGTGCCATAGTACTTGCAGACAACCGAGCCACCATCTCTGCGCGAGACGAAACTTCCAGCTTACGGAACATCCGCTTTAAGGCTTGCTTTACGGAATTTTCAGTAATCCAAAGTTCAGCACCAATTTGTGAACTGGTTCGCCCTTGAGCGACTAGTTCGGCAATTTGTAGTTCGCGGGGTGTGAGGCGATTTGTCTGGAATTGTGGGTATGGTAATTTGTGCTGAGAAAACTTTGGCGAGCGCACCGTTGCTACCCAAGCAGATAGATGCAGACAAAGTGCGCTCAAATCAAGCAAATTTTGCGTATCAAATGCAGGCATTCCCAGGGTACGAGTCAAGCCAATCACACCAACTAATTGACCTTGATTGACAATTGGCCCCACCATGACATGCCAGTGGTCAGCACGTGGACAAATCAACTGCCATGCTTTCGGTGATATTACCAAAGCTTCGTGAACCGGGGCGTGTCGCTCTACCAAGTAGCGCACAACAGGATTGTACTTGGTAGATAACGCCAGTTGCATAACTTTTTGTAACTTGCCTTCCAGCAAGGGAAGTTGCTCGACAAAAAATAATCCTGAGCGTTTAGCGGCAAAATATTCACTAACTTCTACCAAAATCAGCGATCGCAATTCTTGTTCATTTTGGGCATGGGTGATGCGGGGAAATAAAGATTGCAAGTTCGCCATGATTTTTAAAGTGTACTCGTTCGAGGACTAGGCGGGGTCAGAACATGAGCTTTATTTTAACTGTGTATAAGAAATGAATTCACCTTTAAGGAAGACTTTAGCATGTCAACAAAAATCATCTCCCAGTATGCTCATCCCGAAGTTTTAGTTGATACTGAATGGCTGGCAAATCACCTGCATGAGCCAAATCTCCGCATTATCGAAGTCGATATGATGTCACAGCCATACAAAAATGCTCACATTCCTGGATCTGTGTTTTGGAACATCTTAACAGACATATTAGACCTCTTGCACGAATAGTGTAAGCATGAAAAAATACAGGTCAAAAATTAAAGAGCAATGAGCTACGAACAAATAAAAGACCTGCCAGCATCAGAATTTAAACGGTTATGTGGGGTGCATAGAGC
>JADEXK010000177.1 GCA_015207155.1 Nostocales cyanobacterium LEGE 11386
CGCAGCCCAGTCAATTTTTGTGTTAATGTTCTGTGCGGCTTAATCGCTTATTGTCATCAACCTAAGAAACCTAGCCTTCAATTGGAATGGCTTTTACCTTCTTATGTTTAACCCGAACTCAGGTTAGGTAAGCAAGCCACTGGATACAAAACGGCACTTAAAGCTCTTAATCGTTACATTGCTGAATTAACTAACCGAGCATAGGCGTTTTTGAATTCGCCAACAGTGTCTTCGCTACTTTCCCCCCAAGAAAGACAAATACATTAATGCACTTTTGCACTTTAGACCTTTTAGACCTGACCAGCCGCTAATACTTGCGCTGCGGTCAAATCCAGCACAGGAAAAGTCACTGATTTGATTGGCTCCGTTCCCTGAAATACCGTTTCTTCATATAGTCCATCAACCAGAGTCAGCAAAGTAATTCGGGCTTTTTCGGCATCAACAATCCAATATTCCGGGATACCCCGTGCCGCATACTCAGAACGCTTGTAGCGGTAGTCTCTATCCTCATTCACCTTTCCTGGGGACACCACCTCAACTACCATTGCTGGCGAAGGCATATCTGGGGTGATGGTTGCTCGTCTGCCGGCGATCGCCTCGAATAATTCTTGTGTCAAAATCATCAAATCTGGTAGTCGCACGCGAGTCCGGTTGCCTATCACTACCAGTTCTGTATCTTTGTGGCGAATGAGTTGAATCGGGACAAACTTGAGAAACTGTGACAGCAGATAGAGAGAGATTAAGTTATTTCTATCGCTTTCTGGTGGCATTTCAACCAACTCTCCATCCACAAGCTCGTACTTGGTATCTGTGCCATCATCATAGGCAAGGTACTCTTCAAGGGTAAGTTTTTTGACTGCTGTGGTCATAACCCTTTTTTTGCTCTCTAAAAAAATATTTTAGCAACTTTTGGGTAGATAGCGTTTACCTTGCCCACCAATCTGCTTATTGAGTGAAACTTTATCCCCCGCCATCTGTCCAGCAATAAATCCGTCTTCTGAACTACAAGAAAACCTTTGATTTCGACTTTTTAGATTTAACTTTTCAGAATAGGCTTTTAACTCTGCATCCAGTTTTTCGTAGAGCGATCGCATCACAATAGCTGAAATTGCTGCTGAATTTTCGCAAGCTGCTACACCTTCACGTTTTTGTTTCTCGATACCCTCCAAAATTCGTGCATAAAGTCGGTGTGCAGCACCTAACTTAAAAGCATTCTTGAAAGTGCGGTCGCCGTCCACTTGCTTCGCTAGTCGGTCAACTGTTTGCACTAAATACTCAAACTGTATTCGGGTTGATTCATTATTAACAGGTCGCCCAAAAATTATCTGCTTGATTCGGTTTTTTTGTTTAACCCGATAAGCAAAAGAATAGTTAGCTTTACAAACTGCATTCAGCAATATCCCTTTCCAAGAGCTTTGCCTTTGGGATTCATTGATAATTTGTTCTTCTATCTCTTGGGGTGTAGAATCTGCTAAGTCTGCCATTGTCAAGTTGTAACGAGTTAGCATCTCTTGAGCTTTAGAGAAAGCCGCGAATGCCTCTGACTCGTTAGGTGATTGAGAAAGGGACAGTAGTTTTTTAATTTTGTCGGCAACCTTCTCAATATCTTGGGGATAATATATAGATTTATCTTGCATGGCGTAATTTAAAATAATCAATATCAGTCTCCTTGTTATCATGACAGTATGCTGCCGAAAAAGGAGATGCCAGTCATGTTTGCCCTTGTTTCTCCAGACAAGACTCAATTGCCTCCTGGTGCTGTAGTACGCTTACCTGCTACTTGGCAAGAGTACCAGCAGTTATGTGAACAACGAGGAGATGGGTCAATTCCGCGTATAAAATACCGTAGTGGAGAAGTATTGCTGATGTCCCCATTACCAGTACATGGTCGAGATGCCCATTTACTGGCCAACATTGTGACTACGCTATTAGATCACGATGAGCAAGAATATGATGCGTTTACACCAGTCACCATGAGCTTACCCCAAGAAAGCGGGATTGAACCCGATTATTGCTTTTATATCGATAACTGGCAAGCTGTATCAGGTAAAAAACGTATTGACTGGGAACAAGATCCACCTCCCGATTTGGTAATTGAAATTGATGTCACCAGCTATTCTGATGTCAAAGATTATCTCCCCTATCGTATTCCTGAAGTTTGGTTATTTAGGAATCAGCAGTTATTGATTCATCAACTACAAGGTGAAGATTATCAACTGCAAACCCACAGCCGCTATTTCCCTGACTTTGATTTGTTAAGTGCGGTCGCTCGTTGTGTGCAAATTGCCTATGACAGAAATACTAGTGCCGCCATCCGCGATCTTAAACGAAGCTTGAACAATCCTATTGTGTAGCTAAGAAGGAATTTTACTCCTCATAAAAACATAAAGAAATACCACCAAGCCGCTTAACAACTTAGAGGCTATTTATAAAGTAAATCTAAAAGCCAGGAGAAAGGAGTTATGAGACCGATAAGATACTTCATGTCTAGTGTATTTACATAAATAGTCGGTCATGGCGCGAAAGTCTTACCCTACGGACTTAACTGATATGGAGTGGGAAATTCTGGCTCTCTTGATTCCACCAGCAAAATCTGGAGGACATCCACGCACAACGGATATGCGTGAAATATGCAATGCCATCTATTATCATTTGAAAACTGGATGCCAAGTCGGTAAAAACGACTGAAAAAAGCGACTGTCTTAAAAGTCAACCCCCCTGCCATAAAGTTCCAGAACCAGAAAAGTTCCAGAACCAGAGGTTAACAGGTTAAACTTTCAACTTTACTGGACAGCTTGAGAAAGCCAGAACGTACGATGTTTGACCATTGCATTCAAAATAATCAATAACTTGTGCATACAAGCAGTCAAAGCGACCTTAGCTGGTTTTCCCTTATGGCGCAGACGTTCGTAAAATTGTTTGAGCACAGGATTAAATCACACAGCCACCAAAGTTCCCATGTACAAAGCAGCTCGCACTTGCGCCCGACCACCCCAAATTGTTCGTTTACCACGCATCTGACCGCTATCACGATTAATGGGAGCTAAACCGACAAGGTTAGAGATTTGTTTGTGGCTCAAGCAACCAAGTTCTGGTAGTGCTACCAGCAATGTACTGGAAAGAACATCTCCCACTCCAGGTACACTTTTAAGTAAGTCCACCCGTTCACACCAAGCTGGTGTTTGACGAATCAGTGTTTGCAGTTGCTTGTCCAAGTCATGAAGTCGCTGCTGAAGCCATTCAATGTGAGCAGTAATATCTTGTTGCATTGCACCTGTCATTGGAGCCAAACGCGCTTTTTCGGCTGTAATCATCTCTACTACTTGGCGACGGCGAGTTACTAGTTCACCAAGTTCTCGTGCCTGTATATCAGGTAAGGTTCTCACTTGTGGCCGGATGGCATCTGCAAAGTGCGCGCCAATACTGCTGCATCAATAGCATCCGTCTTGGCTAGTTTACCTGTCGCTTTAGCAAAGTCCCGCACTTGGCGAGGATTAACGATCGCCACTGTTATATTTACACTACTTAAGGCTACTGCAACTGCAACTTCCATTCCACCAGTGGCTTCCAGAACTACTAATTCCGGTTGCAGAGCCTGTAAGTATTCCACCAAAGTGGCAATCCCCTAACGTTAGTTTAGGTAAGGACGATGTTGCCGCCGACGTTTTTTTCTATCAAATTTGGCAAAAAAGTTATTTTGACTCTGTTGATTAGGCATTGAAGAATCTGCACTGGTTTGTTTCCTTTTTCTC
>JADEXK010000178.1 GCA_015207155.1 Nostocales cyanobacterium LEGE 11386
AAACTTGAACGACCTAACAGTGGCTTGAGTTAACCCAACATCGTTGCTAGCTAATTGCTGCAGATTGCGCTGCTCGTCTACGAGTTTGGAATAGATTGCATCCACTTTCGCTTGAAGTTGCGATCGCCCATCCGCACCCAAGTTCTTCGACTCAACCGCCGGATCGTTCACAATCGAATCTAGATGCTCCATCATCGACTGCAAGCTACCACCAGCTTCGGGACTAGCATTCGCCAGCAGCACCCGTACTTTCTGAAGATGCTTTTCCATCTTCTTCTTGAACTGTACGGGTTTTCTCCCTGGCTGCCAGTCGGCTAACTCTTCAAGTAGCTGTGCGGCTAGTTGTTCACCACCGGCGATCGCAGATTCCCGCAACCGTTGTTCCAGGTTTTGGTCGTATTGTTGAATGAACTGGGTGATTTGTTGCAAGCACTTGGCTTGTTCGGTGTTCAACTGCTCGGACAACGCCGGAATAATAACGGGGCGACCGATTACTACTTGCAAATAGTCCTCAAGCTCTGACAGTAGTGGAAAAGCTTTGAGCAAGTTCGCTTTGACTTCTTCTTGTTTGTTTGTTGGTAATTCCCAGACATTCAAAGAAATGAAGTGATCAATACGTGCCGTGTAATCTGCTAAACCTTGCTCATAGCTACCTTTCAACCCAGCACGTAAAGTTGGCGCAATTACATCCCGAATGTTGAGCAACTGACTCCAAACCAAGGGAGCTAAATCAATCGGGCAAATCCAATCGCCACCATCGGCGGACATCCACTCTTGCACAGAGGCTATTTCTTGCCTCAATTGACTGGCAGCTTCATCTAACGCTTTAAATACTTTGATGCCTTTCAACCCAACTTCGGAAGATTTTACTTTGAGTAAATCTGATTCTTCCTCATTATCAGCTTGCAAAACATCAGTCCACTTCGGAGCGTTACTCTTAGTGGTTTTCTTCAGTTGGATTTTGAACCGAATACGGGTTTTGTTTAATTTAGAAAAGTTGTAGTGTTCGACTACTGCATCTTGTAAGAATGCTTCGGAAGTAGCAATTGCTTGTACCATTGTCTATTCACCTCAAATTTTCACAAAAAATTAGCGTAGCTTCTTAGATTTCCGAGAAACTACGCTTTTTGATATCTAAACGACAACCCAATAAGTAGCCTCTTTACGAACCATCTGAGATTGGTTATTAATGGTTGCAGTTCCTAATAAATGACTATTTTTGAGGTGTTGAACATTTTTGATAGTTCTGTAGACTATCTTGTGGGAACTGCCTCTTTGCAGCTTGATTGGGTGTTTAATGATTGGGGGTTTGCGCTTACTCATAAATTGTCAGCGACGGAGCCTTGCGTTTGAGATTGCCTTTGCCGTCATCTCCATTACTTGTAATTGTCGGTTGCTTGCCGCAATCAGACTTTTTGCAAGTGTAATCCCAATGGTTAATTTGTAACTTTCCACGATGCTCAACCAGCATAATTTGGTTTTTATACTGGGGATTTTTACCACTTATCAAGTACGCATCGCCCAAAGCATAAAATCCAGTTGGTACATAATGTTTTTTATCGATGCCCATCAGAGCATCCCAAGCTTCTTGCAGCTCTTTTGGTTTGTTCATTTTTTTGTTCCAGCTAATTAAATTTGGCACTACCTCCCGAAAATTGGAGATAGCACGTAAGGATTCAGGAGTCAGAATACAGGAGTCAGAATATTTCAAATTCTCGTATTTGATGAGTACGCTAATATTTCTAAACCCTGATAATTCTGGCTTCTGACTCCTGGGTACTGAATTCTTACGATAGCGCCAAGAAATTTCAGCGATATTTGGAATTAATAAACAGTCGCTCTACTGCGTCCCAATTGCAGTAAGCGGTTTTGAACAAAGAACTAGAAATCAAGAATTTTGCTCCAATTGAAGTCAGGAGAATGCCTAACACCAAGCCAACCAATATGTTTCTCATGATTTAACAGCAGACACATCACTGATCTTTCGCGTAGCGATTCCTTCTGATATCTGTTGTTTAAGCCGCAGACCGTCTGGAAATACTTTTGGTTTGAACTGGTTTAGAGGTTGTTTGTTGTACATCACCAAACGGAGTTCTAATATCCAATTTTTCTCCCAACTGTGCCTGAAGTATTGCGACCTCATTAAGATATGCATCAATCTCATCTAAAATTTCTTCTTCTGATTCTTTAGGAGAAAGCTGTTGAATTTGGTTTTCAGTTAAGTAAATGATATCTTTGCTATTCTTATCAGGTAGCAAACCGTATTGCCAACCCGAACCACCTTCTTTGCCTATCAAACTATCACTAGGGATATACTCAATTCCAACTACAATGCCTTGCTTTGTACGCTGCCCAAATGTGAATCTTGGGTATCCCCAACCTCTGGGAATTGTGATTGTGACTTGCATGGTAGATTTCCTGTTTTTACAATTATTGAGTAAGCGGTCTGCTGTTAACAAACCGCTTTTGAAATTAAGTGATTGAATTTAATTGAAAACTGGTAAAGCTGATACTAATTCGTAAGTAGCTGGGGATGATAACGGATAACGCGGATTTTGTACATGAGCAATTAATTCCCAGTTATTCCAGTCTTGAGGCTTAACGTTGTTTTCCTCTAACAGCCTTTCGTGAATCCCACAGACGTATCCAGCATGATAATAAGGACAAGGTGCAATATGCCCGATGTTTTGATTATCATAACCGCATTGTCCTTGCAACCGACCTTTATTGAATTGTTCGCGTTGAAACTGATTTATTACTTGCTGCAAATATTGCTCCAAAAGCTTACTATTGCTCATCAGAATTTCCGTTCAAATTTCATAAGATTTTGCGTAGCATTAGATCATTTCTGTAGTTAACAGCCTCAACAATGCTGTCAACTCCGATAAACTTTTTCATCCCTTCGTAGGTTTGTTCTTTCTTCGTATAAACTAGGATGACAAACGGTTGTATTTCTACAGCCATGATTAATACTTTTCGACCATCCAAAGTTTCTGTTTCATCTAACATCGATATAAGTTTCACGTTTTACCTACTTAATAAAAACAGCGCTCTTGCCTAAACAAAAGCGCTTACCAGTGACCAACAATTAAGCTGCTAATGCTACCTTTACTCCCAACAGAGCGATCACAGTTTCTGCACTGCCAGCAATCCTATTCTGTCCGTACTGCCTTGGTCGAGAGTACCAGCCTTCGTCGTTACAACCAACAAAGCCAACCAAATCCTTACCCCGGTACAATTTCGTACTGAATGACAACCAGTCAATCTGACCGTGCCATAGACCAAACTTAGTGCAAGCTGCTTCTAATTCAGCGCTGAGGCGTTCGTTGCGTTCCCGTGGCGTTTC
>JADEXK010000009.1 GCA_015207155.1 Nostocales cyanobacterium LEGE 11386
CAACGCACAACAACTATGATGATAATTTTCTCCGGAAAATGGTAGTTGCATCACGAAGATTGAATTGGTAGATGCACCCTGATAATTAACTCCCCTAGCTGGCTAACACCTGTTGGGGGATTTTTTTCATTGAACAGCAACCATCATATCATTAATGACAATTTTGTCCAGAACAGACTCTTATTTTTAAAACAGACTATTGATGAATGCGCCTTGACAACTAACTCCTCTAGCCAACTGCCACCACTGAGGGATTTTTTGTTGATGCTGAGTCTCACCAACAGCCCTATTTGTGACAATTTTATCCGGAACATGCTGTTTAGTCCTAGAAAAGTTTATTGGTAGATGCACCCTGATAACTAACTCCCCTGGCTGGCTGCCACCACTGGGGGATTTTTTATTTAAACAGAATAATAAATGACCTTGGGACAAATTTATCCGGAGGGCTTTATTTAAGCTAAGAACATTTAATTGGTAGATGCACCCTGATAACTAACTCCCCTAACTAGTCAAAACTACATGGAGTTTTTGAAAAAATCTTTTGCTTAATAGCCTTTACTCATGAGTATCTGCTTAGGGCAATATTCTAACGCAAAAATATGAAAATATTCTACTGTAGATAGTTTTTTATTGTTCTTAATGTCATGATTTGTTGATAAAACTTAGCCTGAAAATTTCGGGAGAATTTTATCCTACAACGAGGCTTCTAGAATGCTTTGATTACTTGTAACGTTTCTTAGCCTACTTCACCCTAACACTATTGAATAAATAGTAAATCAATCTTGCTTTTTTGCGATCGCTCTTAGGAATGCTTTAAGCATCGCTTAGTTATTGAGTAAAAACTACACTGTTGTAGGTAGATGTAGATATTGTAGTTAAACTTAGCATACCATAAATTTTGGCTGGTTCTCTAGATTCTTTGCTGACTTGCTATTGTTGCTTAGTAGACTGAAAACTATAGCAGCTATCACATAGCTTAGGACATAAACTAATCACCAAACCCGGACACAAAGACATATTCCGGTTTGTTCGCTGACCCCTGCACCTGCCATACATAAACCACACACAGAAATATCTCCTCAGAAATGTGATTAATCTATTAAATTTTTTTAGAATTTGATTGTTCCTTTTCTAGCAATATGTTAAGCTCCCTAGAGCTTATGCTAAAGTATACTGCCTACGTCCAGAAAGGCGCAGAGCCACATGAGTTTAGCTGTCATTAAGTTTTCTTCAGAAGAGTGCGGCATTTGCCACAAAATGTCTTTTTATGACAAAAAGGTGGCTGAAGAGCTGGGTTTGCAATTTATCGATGTAAAAATGCAAGATACAGCTGCCTACCGCAAGTATCGTCAGATTCTGCTGTCCCAGTATCCAGATAAATCAGATATGGGATGGCCTACCTACATTATCTGTGATTCTCCAGAAGGAGAATTTCAAATTATAGGTGAAGTCAAAGGGGGGCATCCCAAAGGGGAATTTAGAAGTCGTCTACAAGATGTTCTAAATTCTACTGCTAGTCAGAACTAAATTACTTCAAAAGATTTGACTTCTAGGACAGGGCCAATCATCGCCATCGTCATGATGTCTTCGCGTACCTGTCCTATAACTTTGGCTTTTTGTCCAGCTTGGAGCAGGTTTTTGTCAGTATCTCTGAGAATTTCATAGGTAACGCCCTCATCTGTAACTAACGCCCAAGCGCCAGTGCCAATATCACGGCGTTGAATTGTGCCTGTAACTGTAATGCTCATATTTTTTGAGTGCTGAGTGAGGGAGTGAGGGAGTGAGGGAGTGAGGGAGAATTATAGAAGCAATTTCACCCCATTCCCCATTCCTCTCTTATGCTGTTTGACCTTCGTTTTTCAATGCTAAACGAGCTAGCGCATAACATAGTAAGGCGTTGGTGACGAGGAAGCCTCTAGCTAAATAACTACTTCCTAAGCCCCAAATGGCTGGGTCATAAACAGCACTGACTGTTAAAAATGCTGCAATACCTAGGGTGGAACCAATTGCGAACCATTTCCAGGTAGGATGTCCTAACAGTAATGCTATTAACACAATGGGAATTAGCACGCTGGCAAATACAGGATTTAGGGCGTTGGTGCCTTGTAGAGTGTTGCCTAGTTCGGGAATGGAACTGCCCAAAACTCGGAAAGGCCATTGGGGTAGGTCAAAGATATAGATTCCTTTGAGGAAGAATAACCCAGAACTACCAGCAATTAAGCCACTGGATAAAGACCAACCCCAGGTGAAGGGGAAGTAAACTCGCAAAAACCAAGCTAGTAGATAGGAACCAACTACCATAAGCAGCTTGGGTACAAGTGCGACAGCACCGCCATCAATCCAAAAGCGGGGGTTGAGATAACCGTTATCGCGTAACCACCTGAAGAAGTCTTGGAAACTGATTTGTCCTGTGACGGCAAGTTTAACTGCTGCGTCAGCATTTAGTTGTCCCGCACCGTAATAGTTCAAGCTATCATCCTGAATTACTCGTGCTGACTGCTTAAGAACTTTTAAAACTTCATCTGGTTCTGTGATTCCAGCAGCTTTAATTAATGCTGCTACACCGGCAACATGGGGGGAAGCCATACTTGTACCCTGGAGTCCTAAAAACACTCCTTCGCCGTTGTCGGGGTTAATGGTTTCTTGCAGAATTGTACCAGCATCACTACCCCCAGGTGCAGAGATATCAACCCCTGCACCAAAGTTGGAATAGGAGGCTTTTTCTCCGTCTGGGCCGAATGCGGAAACGCCAATAACATAGGGGTAACGAGCAGGATAACTTGCCCCATTCTCGTTTTCATTGCCTGCTGCGGCAACAATCGTCACGCCTTTATTGTGAGCATACTCGATTGCTTGCTTCATCAATTGGCTTTCGCCACCACCACCCAAGCTCATGTTAATTACGTCTGCGCCTTTGTCAGCCGCAAATTTAATCGCTTCAGCAATATCGGCAACAGTACCGCCACCATAGGCACTGAGTACTTTCAATGGCATGAGGTTGGCTTCGTAAGCAATACCAGCTACGCCATAGTTATTATTAGTAGCTTCGGCAATAGTACCAGCAACATGAGTACCATGTCCGTTGTCATCGGTGGCTGTTTCGCGATCGTTAACGAAATCATAGCCTTTGACGAATTTCGTTTCTTGCAAGTCACGCACGCGAGTAATACCAGTATCAATCACCGCTACTGTCACACCAGCGCCTTTGGTTTGATCCCATGCGCCTTCCATGCCGATGTTGTGCAGATTCCACTGTTTGCTGTAATATTGGTCGTTAGGGCCCTTTAATGAGCGATGTGCCTCATCATCCTGAGATGGTAAAATTTCTCTTGACCAAGTTGCTTCACCTGGTTGGGGAATCTTTCTATAAATATAATTTGGCTCAATTAATTGTGTAAATTGGGCAAATTGAGATTTTTTCAGTTCTTTCAGTCGCTGGCGATCGCCTTCGATAATATATACATTATCCCGCGCTGAAAATTGATTGTCTAATCGGGGTTTAACATTATATTCTTGAGCGATCACTTGTAAATTCTGTTGTACTACCTGTGCAGGTATATCTTCGCGAAAATCCAGCAAAATCGTCTCAAATTCACCTTTAGCTGCCAGTACCTGAAAATTTAGGAACCCAAAAACAGCAGCCCCCAACCCGATGACAAACAAGCACAATAATATAAGTCTTTTCATATTAACTCATCACCGCTTTTTGCCAGTTTGCTCACTACCATAACTTATCTTCATGCCTGATTGGTGTATTTTGGACAATTTTTACTCAAGAGTTAGGACTGTTTAGTGTATGGAACGTGGTCTTTTATGGTTACCTTTATTAGCAGCCTTTTTCTGGTTGGCTTGGCAAGGCTCAAGGGAGTATCAAAAAGTTGAAGCATATCGTGTTTGGGCGGAGAAATTTGACAAAGCCAAGTATGATATTTATGCGGTTTTAGGTCAAAAAGAACACAATCTTACTTGGGGTAAACCCACAACTAAAGGCCCGATTAATTTAGAAACTTTTTCCTTATTAGATGTTAAAGAAGTACGACTTTTGGTAGATGGCAAAGTAGCAATAATGGACAATTATCCCCAAAAAGGGCGAGTTATTGAGTTAGAGTTTCTCTTTTCCCCATCCAAGTCGGTACGTGTTCCGTTTACAGAAGTTCCTTTAGCCGCAGAATGGGGTAAGTATTTACAAGGTGTGTTACAAAGCTTAAGTACGGAACAAAAATAGTAGCTAATAGTCGATATAACTAGGACGGCGTAAATAATCAAAGGTTTGTAGTGAGGACTTTAGTCCTCTCTTCTAGACGCTGTGCGGTAAACGCAGCCATCTCCTCAGGGCTTTACAAATAAGGGCTGAGAGCAATTACTACGAAATGAATTACAATTATTTTATATTGCTTAATATATGAACAAGAAGAAATAAGGAGGATCATTCTTCTTCCCTCTGACTTCTGACTTCGTTGAATGAAATCTGGAATATTTTTAAGAGATATTGTAGTTAATTTTGTAGGCAAAATCAACAATATTACTACAAAAATAGTAATGTCTAACATGAAACTATTTATTCCAGTTTTCGGCATTATTTTACTACTAAATTCCTGTGTTTCTGTCTCTAATAATTCTTCTCAAACAGAAAATTGTCCTCAGGCTATAGTTGTTGCTTTACCTGTTTCCCCGCAAAATGAAAACTTTTATGACAGATTTAACTACCATATATATAATGTTTTAGCAGATGCCGATACGATTAATTTTCAAACTTTAAGACAGGATTTTGTTTTCTGTCGCGCTAATAACACCTGGACATTGCAATCAGGAACATTAGCAAAGGATTTGCAGCCACCAAGTAACTATGCACAATTAGCCCAAGAGTTAATAAAACCTAGTTTTAAAAATATTGTTTTTCAGAGTAAAAGTTTTCAGTATCGAGTTGTTAGAGAGCCACAATTTTTCCTAGACGAAAATAATCTCATTGCTAGAGATCAGGAACCAGAACCAGCAGCAGATAAAGTGGTATTTGAGTTAGTTACCCCTGACAATAAAATTTCACAGCGACAAACACTATACACACTTAAGGACTTGCAAGCAGCAGCAGTGAAAATGGGATATTCGGCGGCGGGAAATCAATTAGGTTTCCCTCACATTACAAGTGCTGTGACTTATGGAAACCGTATTTGGTGGTCAGTTTCTTTCGAGCAAGGTGAAGGTAATAACGGCATTGCTACTATTGTTAGTTATGACCCACAGACTAATAAATTTACTCTCATTCAACCAGAGGAACTTGGGTTTACACAAATTACTGATTTGTCCATCACAGGAGATGCAAATAGTCCTACTTTTTGGATGGGTACTCAAATTAGTGGAGAAGGAAATCCTTACATTCCCGCTAAAGGATTAGTTGCTTACCACCCTGATTTGCAAAACCCTAATTCTGGTTCTTTAACTGCCTATACTGTTCACAATAGTCCATTGGTAGGGGCAATTCCTGACAAACTTTGGTTAGAAAATGAGTTACTTTGGGTGAGTACTGCTAACGGTGTTTGTCAAGTGCAGTGGCAAACTGCTGATAGTTTTGATAGTTGGACTTGTTGGCGATTTGCCGCAATGGCTAAACTACCATCTGAGGAATTACCACTTTACAGTACATCCATCAATAAAACTCCTGCTGCTTCTTTATCTCGTAATAATAGGGAAACTGTAGAAGTTTTATGGTGGAGTCCTATTGATTTTAAGACTGGTAAGGGACGTTATGAGGTGAGACATCCTCAAGGCTTTACAGTAAATCTGGATGAGGGTGCAAGTGTTTATGAGTTTCAACGCTTTTTACCACCAGGGAAACCACCTGTTGATTGGCCTGGTTTTCAATGGCATTGGCATGGCGCTCGCTTTGTGCGAGGATTTGATGAAGTTTCTTGGAATTTATTCGGTGGCGGCCCCCAAGGCATTGGTACTGGTCAATTTTCACCGGATGCTCCCATCAATTGGCATGTCATGCGTGGGGATTTAGAATTACTGGAGATTGCCCCTAAATCAACCAGCATCAAATATTATTCGGGCTGGGTTGATGAAGCCAAACTCATTCCTTACTTAACGGTGGTTCCGCAAGAACAAATAAAAAATCCACAACCGAATCCTTTGGCGGCGAAAGCCAAGCAACTACCATCTCGTTAATTTATGTTTATGAATGCTGAAATCACCTCTAAAGTGCCTGTGGCTTTAACCATTGCTGGTTCCGATAGCGGTGGTGGTGCAGGAATTCAAGCTGATTTACGTACCTTTGCCTTTCACTGTGTTCATGGTACTAGCGCTATTACCTGTGTCACGGCACAAAATACTTTGGAGGTAGCGCGGGTTGATGCCATGCCAACTGAGGCAGTGGTAGCCCAAATTCAAGCAGTGGTGGAAGATATTGGCGTGCAAGCTGCTAAAACAGGAATGTTGCTGAATCAAGAAATTATTTCTGCTGTTGCCCAGCAAGTGGAAGCATTACAAATTAATAACTTAGTAGTTGATCCGGTGATGGTATCACGTACAGGGGCGCAACTGATTGATGATGATGCTATCAAGACTCTGCGTCAGGCTTTGATTCCCCAGGCGGTTATTGTGACGCCAAATCGCTACGAGGCGCAGATTTTGAGCGGTTTACCAATTAATACCTTAGATGATATGCGGGCGGCGGCTCAAGTCATACACCGAAATCTCAAAGTGAAAGCCGTTTTAGTCAAAGGTGGCGGGATGCAGGGCAACTTGCGTGGTGTGGATATCTGGTTTGATGGACAAAAGCTGGAAACTTTGACAACCAAACAAGTAGAGACTAAAAATACCCACGGTACTGGTTGTACACTATCAGCTGCGATCGCCGCAAATCTAGCGACTGGCATGAACTTATGGCCAGCAGTACAACAGGCAAAGGAGTATGTCACTACTGCACTCACTTACGCTCTAGATATTGGTAAAGGGCAAGGCCCTGTGGGACACTTTTTCCCCCTGTTACAAAATTAACTAATCTGTATTTTGCCAGTAGTTAACTGTGAGACACTTTTACTACTTACCACTGACTACTGAACTATATCCAAAAGTAAATAAAAAATCTTTGCTCTCTGGGTATTTTTCTATTATTCTTGGGCTAGTTTCAGAGGCGACTATACTTTGATAGCATCTCTGTAATAAACTCAGCATGTTAATTTTTGATACTAACTCATCTATGCAAACAACCCCAAGTTCGATTCACCGCCATCCAGCAAAACCACCAACTTCTCAAACCTACCCTCCCTCTGTGCCACTGTATGTATACCGAGAGTTGGCAGCAGAGTTACAGTCAACACAAGTCAAATTAGACGCACTTACTACCAAAAATCACCAGCTAGAACAAGAAAATCAATTACTACGCCAAGAAATTACCAAAGTTGTTCAGTCTTTTTTACACCTGCAAAAGTTTGCAGATTCTAGTACTAAGCCTAGTTCTCACCAAGCTAGCCCTACGGCAGGTGTGAAAAGTCCAGCCAAACAGCCGGTAACTGAAGCTCGTTCACGTCAACAGGCATCTCGTTCCCGTTCATCCGTCGTCACCGAAGTACCAAGAGGCAAAAGCCATCATCCTGATTCTTCTGTATTTGTAGAAGAAATAAATCCCTCAATCCCAGAAACAGTCTTCATAGAAGAGCAAGAAGTCAGCTATTATCCCCCCAAGGAGACAGAAGTAAAGGAATTCAGTGGCTGGTGGTTAGCCATCACTATTTTGTTAATCATGCTCACCGCTTTTGGTGCTGGATATTTGATTGTACGGCCCCTGTTTGAACATCAGAATCGTTAGTTGATTCTGTGACAACTGCTCAGGGTTTTCAGCACTTGCGTCAATTTTCCCAACTTAATCCCTGAATATCTGACCTGATTTACTGTTAGTGGAATTTATCTATTTTTGAGTCACAAAAACTACATACGAACACCTCATTAGAAGACCACTTTCCCATATCACAACCTCAACGATTATCTCCATCAATTTTTGCCAGTACTTATGTCAGAACTACTTCGGCAGTATACAGTTTAAAAAAAGTTGCAATTTTTACAAATTGTCTAAGAATAGCGCTAATGGTGAAAGTGTTAGACAGTGAATCTGGTTAGATAGATAAACGAACCTAATTAGAAGTTAAGGAGTTGAGATGATGAAAAAAGTAGAAGCAATTATTCGCCCATTTAAGCTTGATGAAGTGAAAATTGCTTTAGTCAACGCTGGTATTGTCGGTATGACCGTTTCTGAAGTCCGGGGTTTCGGTCGGCAGAAAGGGCAAACAGAACGTTATCGCGGTTCTGAGTACACCGTTGAGTTTCTGCAAAAACTTAAAGTGGAAATCGTGATTGAGGACAGTCAGGTTGATATGGTGGTGGACAAAATTATTGCTGCTGCCCGCACAGGCGAAATTGGCGATGGCAAAATTTTCATCTCGCCTGTTGAGCAAGTTGTACGTATTCGTACTGGAGAAAAGAACACAGAAGCAGTTTAAGTGTTGGGTGCGGATATAATGTCTGATTGAAAACCCATAATTCTAGTACAAAAAGCCCTACCCCTAATCTCTCCTATTTCTATGCCTACGGTGTATACACAAGTCTTCTAGAGTTGCCCCTCACTATTTTGATCCTGCCTAGATACCTTAAATAACGTGAGTTCGACAAATATCAAAAACCCCTCTCCAAACCTCTCATCTGCCAGGAGGAGCCACTGCGTTGCGTGGGTTCCCCGCGTTGTAGCAAGTGGCGTAGAGGCCTTGAAACCTGATTTTTAGTTCCAAACCAGGGATATTTCTGCCCCTCTCCGAAGCGGAGAGGGCTTGCGGTGAGATTCATCGAATTCACGTTAAATAGCGCAATTTAGGTGGATAAGAAGACATTTTAAAGATATGTGTACACGGTATTCTGAAGCGGAGAGGATAATTTTGGCGTCAGTCAAAAACGGGGTGGGGTTATTTTATATCAAGATTAATTTAACGTGAGTTCGACAAATATCAAAAACCCCTCTCCAAACCTCTCTACTGGCAGGGGAGAGGCTTTAAAAGCCTAATTTTTCTTTGTATTTTCAGCCCCTCTCCGCGTCGGAGAGGGGTTGGGGTGAGGTTCATCGAATTCACGTTAATTTAGTTATCAAAATTACTATGGTTGATGCTAATTATAAATTTTGATGAAGTGCATTTGAGGAAATCACAAATTTAATGTGTATAAAAATTACAAATAATTGATTAATTTAAGTTTCCTCACAACTTCCTCATACTTCATAACTATTCTTGAGATATAAACAGTTTTTTGCATGACGACGGGCTGATTAATTGATAGCCCCGATTTTAAATACACCTTTTTATCATCAGGATTTTAGAAAAGTATGAATTACTGTCCTTGTTGTTCTGGGATACTTTTGCCTCATATACGCGTTTCAGGAATTGCCTGGTTTTGTCGGCATTGCTGGCAAGATATGCCAGTATATACTTGGGAAAATTCTAGTTCGCTGGCAGAAAGTGTAGTAGAAGAATTACCCATAAACCGTCAGAATCGAGAAAATCATCGAATTTACGCCAGCCAACGCCAAACCATAACCGGATGGATTGGCAGACAAAATGTGCCAGCCTAAGAGATTTTAACAGTAGCGTTTCTTGAGTAAAATTTACTTGGTTTATTAGCTAATAGCTAATAAAACCTGGTGTCTGCCATTTTTATTTTGTTTACAAATCATTTCCATTTAAAAACCCCGAATCATTTCGAGGGCTTTCTATCTTAATTTGTTGTAGATACTGTTAATGTGGATTAACTTTTACTAACAGCATCAATCTTCTTCCCAGGTTTCACTACTCAACAGGTCAATAATCCTATCTCTGAGCAAAAATTCATTCTTTTCTAGCTCAATCTCAAACAATAGCCAGTCGCGATGAGGAATATATTTACATAGGGAATAAATGGGCTGTTGACGGTCAATAAATCCCTTATTGACCAGTTGACGTGCTTCTTCCTTAATAACCTCAATATCATATTTAACAGCAGTATCCATAGCTCGTTCCTTTGTTTTTAATCAAGGAATTGATATTCAAGACAATAAGTCTTTTGGCTCTATCTTAAACTTATCAAAAAAATTAGAGGAAATTGTGAAGAATCAAAACAGCTAAACTTGTTTAAGCCATCTCCTCTCTCATATCAATTTGCACTTACAGAAGTAACTTTGCATTCTGAGCGCCGCGTAGACGCACTCCATACCTCTACGCTTCGCTCAGAATCGCACATTTAAACACGAATTGGTATCAGTCTTCAGATAGACACCCGGCAAAAATTTTCTTGATGTGGGTAATAAATGGTCATCATAAGCACTACCAAAAAAGGATGTAGATTACTGTTGGGTAGCGTAGTTGCTGGCTAAAACAAAAGATAAAGAATAAATGATGTTGATAGAGTCTGCGATATTTCAGCTTTTATTCTTTGTTTGTGGTGTATCTTTGAGCCAGAAAATACCCAATTGAATTGACACTCTAATTTGTTACTTTCATTCGGGAGCATCCTAGTTTTTATTCTGTCAAAAAAGTAAATAAAGCAGTCAACCTCATGCAGGGATTTTAATTGCTAAACGGAGAAATTTCTATGAAATTGCCGCAAGGGTTACTATCCTTCTTGATACTTTCACAGCAGACGAAATTGCTGATCCATTGAAAGTGATAGGGATTTTATCAGCAAGCAATCAATTGCGCTGAAATCGGAGATTTAAAGGTACTATAAGTTACAGCAAATATCCACATATTTTTAAATTTCCATCCCACGCGATCGCCAAACTTCTACCCAAGCTTCTTCGTCATACTTGCCGTCAGCTTTAGCACCTACGCTCACGTAAATTTCTTTCTGGACGCTAAAGCCAAAGTGTCTATTGCTGTATTTGACCCACAAGCGGTCAATTGTGCATAAGTCAGTGCAAGGAAAATTTAATAGTTCGTCTGAGGTGAACCAGTAGTCAAAGTAGTCTCAGGCTGATTGCAAATATTGATTTGTCTCACGCAAAGCCGCAAAGGCGCAAAGATACAAAGAGGGGTTTAGTTTGATTTTAGGTTACTCGGTGGTAGCGATCGCGCCCTGCTGGACAGTCAAAAGTCAAAAGTTTATTTAATATCTATAATATTGTTGGCTAATTCAGATAAGATAATAAATTTGTCTGTTGCATCCTATTTTTTAGTATATGTCCAAGACTTACACCGTTGAAATTAACCACCAAGGTAAAATTCATACTTTGCAAGTTCCTGAAGATGAAACTATCTTATCAGTGGCTGATGCTGCTGGTCTAGATTTACCGAGTTCTTGTCATGCAGGTGTTTGCACTACCTGTGCTGGTCAAATTACTGAGGGAACTGTAGACCAAGCTGATGGGATGGGGGTTAGTCCAGAATTGCAAAAACAAGGTTATGCTTTGTTGTGTGTTGCTTATCCCCGTTCTGATTTGAAAGTTGAAACGGAAAAGGAAGACGTTGTTTATCAGTTGCAATTTGGTAAAGACCAGTAATCAGTGAACAGTTATCAGTAATGTCATAGATATCTGGCGACAAAGAATGTAGAGACGTTCCATGGAACGTTTCTACAAGGGTGATATAAAAGGTATATTTGAATTCGGTCGATGTCTCATGTTAATTGATGACTGGTAGCTGATATCAGTTATTCTAGAAACTGGCAAGAAAAAGGATTTAAGGTGATGACAACTCATTTTATTACCGCAGAAATTGATTTACAAGAAACTCCTACTGAGTTGCAACAGGTAATTGAAGCTGAATTGAAAAAACAGGGTGAACCTCTGCGTTGGGCAATTACTTCTGTGGATGAAGCACAAGCAAAAGGTATTGTGGAAGCTGTTGTGACTGTAGAATCTTCGTTAGTCGAGTGAATCAACGCCCGTACACTGCGATTTTAATTGTACCTACTGGCGTGGGGGCAGCGATTGGTGGTTATGCCGGTGATGCTTTGCCAGTAGCAAAAGTCATATCACAGGTTTGCGATCGCCTGATTACTCACCCCAATGTCCTCAATGGTGCAAGTTTGTACTGGAATATCCCCAATGCTTTCTATGTAGAAGGTTACGGGCTTGACAAATTTGCTGCTGGATGCTGGGGTTTACGCCCTGTACGTTCCAATAAAATAGGTTTGCTTTTAGACCAAGGTATTGAACCTGAACTGCGGCTACGACACCTCCAAGCAGCCGATGCAGCTAGAGCCACCCTGGGTTTAACTCTGACAGATTATGTAATTAGTGATGCACCTTTAAATGTAGAATTACGCATGTCTGCATCTGGGGCTAGTTGGGGAACAATTGGCAACCCAGATAGTTTACTGAGGGCGGCTGAAGTATTAATTAAAAAAGCTGGGGCAGAAGCGATCGCAGTTGTCGCTCGTTTCCCAGATGATATGGATGAAGAGGCAGTACAAAACTATCGTTATGGCAAAGGCGTAGATACTTTAGCTGGTGCAGAAGCCGTAATTAGTCATTTGATTGTGCGTACCTTCCAAATACCGTGCGCCCATTCTCCCGCTTTAGCCACTGCACCACCAGACCCAAATTTATCACCGCGTTCGGCTGCCGAAGAATTAGGTTATACTTTTTTACCGTGTGTACTAGTCGGCTTAAGCGGTGCTCCCCAATTTATGATTGAAAGAGAGTCCATGACATCCTTACCAGATGATATTTGGGCGGATCAAGTAGATGCCGCGATCGCACCTGCAAACGCTTGTGGTAGTAGTGCCTTACTGAGTTTGAGTCAGAGGCAATGCCAAATAATTACAGTGGAAGAAAATAAAACTTTCATCCAAGTTCCCCCTAAACCTTTGGGAATCAAATCCATACAAGTAAACTCATATTTAGAAGCCGTAGGCGTATTAGCAGCCCACAAAGCAGGGATCAATCCCTCTGTCCTCCGTCCCCAAATATCCTCCTTACAGCCAGTCATCATCTAATTTCCTCAATCTCTACTCCCCCTAAAACCCGTGATTGATCAACAAAATCAAGAACCAGAAATTCCATACCTGACACGCACCCAAGTACTAGTAGCTATGGGAGTAACTGCAATTCTGTTGTGGGTAGTCGCCAGGATATGGTTGTACTATGGCAACTTTTACCTCTTGAGGTGGCGCTGGTCAGTCAGTGATGTAATTTTGGGGATGGGGTTGGGGTTAATCATTACTATTTTGAGTGGTTTAGCTTATCGGCTTTGCCCTCCTTACCGTAGAAGTGCAGACTATTATTTAGAAATAGTACTCAAACCCTTAGCTTTACCAGACTTGATTTGGCTGGGGTTACTGCCGGCATTAAGTGAAGAACTATTATTTCGAGGTGTAATGCTGCCGGCTTTAGGCTTAGATAATGTAGCTGTGGTTGTATCTAGTCTGGCCTTTGGTGTTTTGCATCTTAGTGGCCCCCAGCAATGGCCATATGTAATTTGGGCAACGATTATTGGCTTAATACTGGGATATGGTGCCTTATTAAGTGGCAACTTGTTAGTGCCTATTGTTGCCCACATGATGACTAATTGGATTTCTAGCTTTTTTTGGAAGTTGCGGCGGGTTTAATTCCATCTACTGATTTTATTTGTGTAAGAAATACATCTATTGCCAGAAGTCACGGTTACTTACCAAGTCTTAGATTATATAGGTAGTTAGTACTGCACTAAAGAGGCAAAAATGACTAACAAGCCACAAAAACCGATTAATTTATCAGTGCATGAATCTTCTGATCCTCGTGTCATCAGCCCTAATTCGGATCAAGCAGTCTCGGCAGATATCAATGACTTGAATGACTCAGTTCATGATCACGAAAATGTTGATGTTCCTACTCCAGAACCTTTTGACACTGATAGTAACCAAAACCTTGTAGATAAGCAAATTACCATTGCAAATTTAAGCGCTAGTTAGGCTGATTATAAAATCTTCTTGGTGCCTTGGTGTCTTGGTGGTGAGCAAGAAGACACCAAGAAAAATTAGATTATCTTGGTTGAAGCGATCGCCTGATGGCTGCCAGAGCGATCGCCTGTGGTAAAATCCGATGTTCCTGAATTTGAATTCGGGCGTGGAGTGTTTCTGGTGTGTCGTCTGATAACACTGGCACAGCTGCTTGGATTAATATGGGGCCGCTGTCTACTTCTAAACAAACTAGATGTACTGAACAGCCAGTAATTTTCACCCCAGCCGCTAAGGCTTGTTCTACCGCATTGATGCCTTTAAAACTAGGTAACAAACTTGGATGAATGTTAATGATGTTTTCGGGAAAGGCATCAATTAACACAGGTGTCACCAGTCGCATCCAACCAGCCATAATCACCCATTCGACATCATATTGCCTCAAAGTCTGGACAATTTGCCCATCAAACGCGTCACGGCTTTTATAGTCGCGGTGATTCAACAATACTGCTGGCACATTTCTATTTTCTGCCCTAATTGCTGCCTTCGCTGAAGGATTATTGTAAATTAAAACTTGAATTTGAGCGTTGAGTTGCCCATTTTCAATAGCTTGGGCAATTGCTTCAAAATTACTGCCACTACCAGAAGCCATAATCCCCAATTTTAAAGGAGTATTTAGGGAAAAATGGTGATTACTAATGCTGGGAGCAACCAGGCTAACGGTAGAATCAGGGCAAAGAGTCATAACAGCAAAGAGGAAAAATTATAGATGGCAAAAACATATACTAAGTCATGGTTAGATAATGATACACTTGCCGCTTGGACTTTTCTGTCCCCCGCACTGATTTTACTGGGTATCTTCATCATTTGGCCGATCGCTTATTTGTTTTACCTCAGTTTTACTGCTGGTAGTTTTACCTCATCAGGTACTTATTGGGTAGGTTTGAGAAACTATTGGCGCTTGCTGCTTACCCCTGATTTTTGGCAAGTTCTGGGTAACACGATTTATTTTACCGTTGCCACAGTCATTCCTAGTTTAGTAATTCCCTTGGGGCTGGCAGTATTATTAGACAAATCTCTAGCCTTGCGGGGAATGCTGCGGAGTGCCTATTTTCTGCCTTCAATTATCTCCTTAGTTGCTGCTGGTTTAGGTTTTCGCTGGCTATTTCAAACGGCTGGGCCAGCAAATACGTTTTTAGCTTTATTTGGCATTGAACCGATTCCTTGGCTAGGAAGTACAGTTTGGGCAATGCCAGTCCTGATTATATTAAGTATTTGGAAGCAATTGGGTTTCAATATGGTGGTGTTTTTGGCAGGGTTGCAAGCAATTCCCCCTAGTCGCTACGAAGCGGCGGAACTCGATGGTGCGAATGCTTGGCAGCAATTTTGGCATGTTACCCTGCCTGGATTGCGACCTACGATGATATTTGCCACAGTCACCACAGCGATTTTTACTTTACGCAGTTTTGAGCAAGTCTATGTAATTACAGGTGGTGGCCCCCTCAATTCTACTAACTTGCTGGTTTATTACATTTACCAAGAGGCTTTTGCTCAATTTGATTTTGGTTACGCCGCCGCCGCCGCTACAGTTTTGTTAGCTGTGACCTTGGTATTTGTGTATTTACAGTTACAAACTTGGGGAGAAGAGTAGGACAGGGGACAGGGGACAGTGTGGGAATACAGGGCTAAATATTGATGCGTAGTAGCGTGTCTAGTCTAAAATGTTGCATAAACAAATGATTGTGGAACAGGCAAGATGCCTGTTCCACAAGACAATCATCATGAACCGTTTTAGGCTTGTCAGTCTAATACAGATCAGATTAGTTTTTAGCCTTAACCGAACTGTATTGAAATTAGCCTGAGTCAGGTGACTAGCGTCAAGTCACTTTTATACTAATTTACGTATCAATGCCATACCAAAATTGCAAGGACTCGTTTTAATTTCTACTAACCCCAAATTGGCGTTTTTGCTAATCCATTCATCGATGACGTATCTTGGCCCATCCCAGCCACAATCTTCAGGATAAATATCATGTAACATGATATATCCTCCCTTAGATACAAAAGGATAAAAATTCATAAAGTCACTCATACAACCTTCTTTAGTATGGTCACCATCAATAAATAAAAAATCAATCGGTTGATTAATCAATTCATTAAATCTTTTGCCCATTTCTAGAGAATTCATTTTGTGAAACTTAATTCTATGTGATAACTGAGCAGATAATGCACAAGCTTGAGCATAATCAAGCGGATCACTCAAATATCCATAGCGATGAGGTAGCCACGGCAAAATCTCATTAAATAAATCAACAGCATGAATAGTAGCTTGACTTGCTATTTGTTCCAATCCAGCAGCCATCCAAATTGTAGAAATACCTGTAAAACAACCAATTTCTAAAATATTATTTGGGTCAATATTGCAAACTATACTTTTGAGAAATTCACCTTGTTCTGGTGATACAGCAGCAGGAAAGTTTATTTTGTTGCTGTACATTTTGATTAAGGTGGTAGCCCAATGAGATGTACAATTATTTAAATAATCGGGGATTTTATATTCTCGATCATCTGGTATACCTTTGAATAAGAAAAAGCTTTCAAAAAGAATGTCTAGGTCATGTTTATTAATATGAGGTATACCTTGTATATCTTTCGGTTGAAGATTTGTTTGCACAGCATGATCAACAAAATTCTTTAATTCTCTAATAGGGATATTAGTAGGTTGAGATAACTCTTCTACAGAATAAAATGTTGCATTTTCATAATTTACTGGCATAAATTCCTCCTCAAAAAAATTGGCATTACTAGTAATATCAAAATTGCCTCAGGGTAATGTAACGTGAGTTCGACAAATATCAAAAACCCCTCTCCAAACCTCTCCCCTGCCAGGGGAGAGGCTTTGAAACCTTGATTTTTAGTTCAAAACCAGGGAGATTTTTGCCCCTCTGGGTGTCCCAGAGGGGTTGGGGTGAGGTTCATCGAATTCACGTAAATGTAGTGGTGTGCTTTACTGCCACCAATATTACAAATTCAACCCCAGGATATATAGTGTTGGTTGAGGCTTACTTGAATCTTCTCTCTTGCGACCAGTTTGAGAGCGAATAAAAGTATTAAATAATACATCGCAAGCTATGAGCCAGAAAATTCCCTTTTTTTCTGGATCACTTCAGCATTTAACACGGGCTGCACCCCGCTACACCAGCAGCACTTTTTTTAGTGAAAAGTCAACACTGCTAAACTACCCGCAGATATATAAAACTTTGTATCCTGAGTTTAATAGGTCTTAATAGTTATTTGAAAAACTTGTGCAGGAAGATTTTAGACTAATTGTTGATTTAGTTTCAGTTCTCGCCGTCGCCGCTTGTGGTGGACTGTTGGCTTCGCTGTTACGGCAACCTGTGCTGCTAGGGTATCTAATCGGTGGGATGATCGTCGGGCCAGCCGGACTGGGGCTGATTAAAGAAGTTATTCAAGTAGAAACTCTAGCCCAATTTGGGGTTGCTTTTTTGTTATTTGCCTTGGGGGTAGAATTTTCCTTTGCAGAACTGAAAAAAGTGAAGGCGATCGCCTTGGGAGGTGGTGGGTTACAAATTGCCCTGACGATCGCCGTCACAGTTTTTTTGTGCGGAATCACGGGATTTTGGGAAGATTTACCGGCTAAGGGCGTGTTTTTGGGGTCAATTTTATCTTTATCTTCTACCGCAGTTGTCCTCAAGTGTTTAATGGAACGCAACGAAACGGAAACACCCCACGGACAAGTAATGCTAGGGATTTTGGTAGTGCAAGACTTGGCATTGGGATTGATGATTGCCGTCTTACCAGCCCTCAATCAACCAGCAGAAACTATTGGGTTTGCAGTGCTGACAGCGTTACTACGGCTGGCTTTATTTGCTGGAGGTGCAGTAGTGGCGGGAATTTGGCTAATACCGCGTTTGTTGCGAATTCTCGCCCGCACTGAAAGCCGAGAACTATTTTTATTAGGAGTAGTAACCCTGTGTTTAGGTATTGCCCTGCTGACAGAACATTTAGGGCTATCCATTGAAATGGGGGCATTTGTCGCTGGTTTGATGATTTCTGAGGTAGAGTACGCCGACCAAACCCTAACTTATGTAGAACCACTGCGAGATATTTTTGCTAGTTTATTTTTTGCTGCCATTGGCATGTTAATTGACCCAGTGTTTTTGTGGAACAATCTGGAATTAATTTTAGGTTTAGTGGCACTGGTTTTCGTCGGTAAGTTTCTCATTATCACACCCCTAGTGAAGCTGTTTCGTTACCCATTGAAAACAGCCTTGATTGCTGGGTTAGGACTAGCACAGATTGGGGAATTTTCCTTTGTGCTTGCTAGTGAAGGGCAGGCTTTGGGCTTAGTTTCTCGACGAGTTTATTTGTTGATATTAGGAACCACAGCAGTCACACTCATGCTGACTCCTTTTGTCCTGCGGTTGGTACCATTTTTATTTAACTTTGCCGAATCAATGCCCTGGCTGAAACCATATTTAGAAGATGTCCATCCGCGCGATGTATCAGAAGATTTACCCTCAAAAGGTCATGTAGTAGTCTGCGGCTATGGGCGAGTAGGTAAGAATTTAGTCAAGTTGTTACAACAACATGAGCTACCTGTGGTGGTCATCGACCAATCAGAAAGAAGAATTCAACAGCTACGTGAGGCGGGAGTATCTTATGTCTATGGTAACTGTGTCAGTCTCCATGTGCTGGAAACTGCTGGGGTAAACCATGCCAAGGGAATGGCGATCGCCCTTCCTGATGCCATGAGTACCCGTCTTTCTCTGAAACGAGCTTTAGAATTGTGTCCAGAATTAGATTTAGTTGTCCGTGCCACTCAAGATAAAGATATTGAAGTACTTTATCAGCTGGGAGCGAGGGAAGTAGTACAACCAGAATTTGAAGCCAGTTTAGAAATGGCAACTTATTTATTAACTGGCTTAGGCTTGCCATCAATGGTGGCACAACGGGAAATGCAGCAAATTCGCAACAATCATTATTTAGCATTACGACCAGAGCGATCGCCATCAGAAGTTGCCCGTGATTTGCAGCAAGCAACTCGCGATTTAAATCGCCGTTGGTATCCCCTACCGTCTGATTCACCTCTGATTGGTATGAGCTTAGAAGAAGCAGATGTGCGCTACTTAACAGGAGTTAGCTTGATGGCGATTCGCCGCGCTAACGAAGAAGAAATTGATTACCCCAATGCTCAAACCAGATTAGAAGCAGGCGATCGCCTGTTGGTGGTAGGAGCATCAGAGGAATTGGCAGCTTTAGAAGAATTTGCTCAAGGAAAAGTGGCTGTTCCTGGGGAAAATAGCGCTTGTCAGTGGATTACAATCAATACGGATTCTCTCGTTCTAGGTAAAACCATTGCAGATTTAAATATCCACCAGAAATCAGAAGTAAAGGTGCAGGCGATGCGACGAGATGGCAAGTTTATCCGCCATCCTGATGACAACACAGACTTACGAGTTAGTGACCAAGTGCTGTTATGCGGAAACTTGCCAAGTTTGAATCAACTTCAACCATTATTTAAGTAGATGAACAAAATTAAAGAAGGAAGTGCTGTTGGAGTCAGAAGTCAGAAGGAAAATTGGTAGGGGATTGAAACCCACCACCACCAATTGCAGACCACCACATCTATGATTTGGTGGGGGATTTAAACCCGTTTGGCAAGAAGACTTCTTCCATCTTCCTTCTTCCTTCGTTAATTCGGGTGTCACAGAGGGGTTGGGGTGAGGTTCATCAAATCCAAGCTATTTAAGGGTTATATTTGGCTATGAGCCTGATGTTTCTCACATCAGGCGATTTTCGCTGCTAATGCTAGATATAAGCCTTAATGCCCCAGCATTTTATCTCGCAGATGCCTAATGCGATCGCGGAATTTTGCCGCCTCTTCAAATTCCAGGTTTTTCGCTGCTGCTTTCATTTGTTCTTCCAACTTGGCAATTAACTCTGGAATCTGTTCTAATGGCAGTTCATCTATGTGTTCATCGACAACTTTTAAATCATTGGCATTCAGTCGCCGTGATACTTCTAAAAAAGACAAAATCGCATTACTCGATTTTTTTACAATCGGTTGGGGTGTAATCCCATGCATCCGGTTGTACGCCATCTGAATTCCTCTCCGTCTGTCGGTTTCATCAATGGCTTTAATCATGCTATCTGTAAGATTATCAGCATACAAAATTGCTTGTCCCCGGATATGACGCGCCGCTCTGCCAATAGTTTGAATTAAGGAACGCTCGGCACGCAAGAACCCTTCCTTATCTGCGTCCATAATTGCCACTAAAGAAACTTCTGGTAAGTCTAAGCCTTCCCGCAGCAAGTTCACCCCCACCAAAACATCAAATTTCCCTCCGCGCAAATCCTGCAAAATCTCAATGCGCTCAATGGAATTAATCTCTGAATGCAAATATCTAACTCGAATGCTGTTATCTTGCAGATATTCGGTTAAATCTTCTGCCATGCGCTTAGTTAATGTGGTAATTAATACTCGTTCTTGGCGATCAACTCTGTCTTTTATTTCCCCTAATAAATCATCGATTTGTCCTTCTGTGGGACGCACAAAAATTTCTGGATCAATTACTCCAGTGGGTCGAATTACTTGCTCAACAATATGATCTTGAGATATTTCTAATTCCCAATTTCCTGGTGTAGCGGAAACAAAAATACACTGGTTGACTTTTTCCCAGAATTCCTCTGCTTTTAACGGTCGATTATCAGCAGCACTAGGCAGACGAAATCCATGCTCAATTAACACTTTTTTTCTAGCTTGATCACCGTTATACATAGCGCGAATTTGCGGTACGGTAACGTGAGATTCATCTATCACTAATAGCCAATCTTTAGGAAAGTAATCGATTAAACACTCTGGTGGTTCTCCGGCTTGTCTTCCTGCTAGGTGGCGAGAGTAGTTTTCTACACCATTGCAGTAACCTACTTCACGCAACATTTCCAAGTCATAGCGTGTACGCTGGTCTATGCGTTGTGCTTCTAATAATTTCCCAGCTTGCTCTAATTCGGCTTTTTGCTGGTTTAATTCAGTAGCAATGTCATGACAAGCTACCTCTAACCGTTCCTCTGGGGTGACAAAGTGACGCGCTGGGTAGACATTCACTGCTTCCAGACTGCGGATAATTTCACCCGTCACCGGGTCGATATAACGAATCGCGTCAATTTCATCACCAAAGAACTCGACACGAATAATTCGGTCTTCGTAAGCTGGGCCAATTTCTAAGACATCACCCCGGACACGAAAACGTCCCCGACCCATTTCTATGTCGTTGCGGTTATATTGCACTGATGCCAAATCTCGCAAAATTTGGCGCTGATTCACTTCCATGCCTATCTTGAGGGGGATGGCAGCTTTGAGGTATTCTGCGGGGATTCCCAAACCGTAAATGCAGCTAATGGAAGCCACCACAATCACATCACGGCGTTCAAACAGCGATCGCGTGGCTGAATGCCGCAACATATCTATTTCATCATTAATCGCAGCTGTTTTCTCAATATAGGTATCGCTAACCGGAATATATGCTTCCGGCTGATAGTAATCGTAGTAGCTGACAAAATACTCAACTGCGTTATCAGGAAAGAATTCTCGCAACTCGTTACACAGTTGTGCTGCCAGGGTTTTATTATGGGCTAATACCAATGTAGGCTTACCAATTTTCTCAATTACTGCTGCTATGGAAAATGTCTTGCCTGTTCCCGTAGCTCCTAGTAAAGTTTGATAACGGTTGCCAGTTTGGATACTTGCAGCTAGTTGAGCGATCGCACGTGGTTGATCACCTGTCGGACTAAAGGGAGCTTGAAGACAAAATTCTGTCATACAGTTTTGTTGGAAATACCCTATCTCATGGTAGCGATACCGCCTTGCCCCTGCTGCGCTTGGATCAGCAAACTGATAAACAGAAATATTATTTTACAAAAATTTACTATTCAAATTTACTTATGTAACAGATTTGAAAATATTTATATATATACAAGGTTTATTAAGGTTAAACTCTCTTATATAGGAAAAATTTCAGTTTTCCTTAATTATTGTAAAATTCAGTTAATAAACCAGAGGTGTCCGTTTATGAGTATTAGCAGCACTGGTAAAGCAGTTAGTTCTCGACAAAAAGATACCAAGCTGAAGGGGGAAACTACAGTGGATGTTGAAAATAACCAGGATAAGAGCTTGAATACAGATAAAGTCGAACAAGGTACTGACCTACCAGTGCATAAAGAAAATGGGAAACTGGCCGTAGCTGGAGTCCGTCCAATTGCTAGCAGTGATTTGCAAATTGCAGAGACAGTCTCAATTTCGGGAATACGTCCCATTGGTACTAGTAGTTTAGAAGTAGTTAAAACAATGAACGTCATGGGAATTCGTCCTATTGGCGCCAATACCTTTGAAGTTGTTGATAGTATCAACCTATCTGGAATTCGTCCTATTGGTTCGAGTTCATTAGTAATTTCCGAAAGCTATTCAGTGTTCGGTAATCGTCCAATGGCATCAAATATTACTGACGAATCTGAAGCTCTCATGGGTTTTCTAGATTAGTTCCCACAATTATTGCCATATCTGCACTATCCCGGTTTTCTAAGAACCGGGTTTTTTATTGAGATAATTAATATTTAATAGCCTGGTATTATTATTTTTTCAACATTCATAAAAATAAAATACTTAACTTATTTCTGTTCTCTCTCTTTTTACGTAGATAATTAATATGTCTTACGGCGGAAGGCTTTAGTAAAAACTTTAAGCTAACTTGTAAAGGTAATAACAAAGAAATTCAAAGTTAATTTACAACTTTGAAGTTAATTCTTTATCAAATTAGGAGTGGAATATGAGTATAGAAGATCGGGCCAAAGCCACTGGTAAAAACATTGAAGGAAAGGCTCAAGAAGCATTGGGTAATATTACTGGTGATCCAGAAGATAAAACTGAAGGTAAAGCTAAACAAGCCGAAAGCGAAGTCCGCCACGCTGTCGAAGATGTGAAAGATAATGTAAAGAAAAAGCTTGATTAATAATTGGATTTTTGCAAAAGTTTTAGAGATTTAATTGACGTGAATCTTCTTTTGCAAAGATAACAAGTGAATAAAACCTCGGTTTAACCCTTTTATCCCTAATTAATAAAGGGATCTAGGGGTTGTTTCTGACTTTAGGGAGTAGGAGCTTTTAAATATTGCTTAATTCTAAAACTAACAAAAACTTAGTAACTTAAATTGAATTTTTGTGGTTTCGGGAGCTTACTTATAATAGTGCATTTTATTAATGTGAATTAAACCACTAAATTTGCAACTGTTTTGCTACAGGAGGTGAACAATGATTCTGCTTGAGCAGAGTCGCAAAATTGCGACAGCTTTCATTCTAATTTTAGTGCTGACTATCACTACTGCTTGCGGCGGCGGTACTGTCTCACAAGTTGACCGCACAGCTACCCCACCAGCAATTGGTCGTGATGTAACTTATGCAGAATTAGAGCGAGGTAATACCCCATCTGGACAAAGTTTTGGTAACTGGGTTGTAACAACATCTCAGGGATTAGTTAAAGATGCGTATGTTCGCGATAACAATAAGCTAGGTGTTGTGATCTCGCCTCAAGTTCGTCCTAATGAGGTGCGACCTTTAGCAAAATCCCTAGTTCAAGGTTTTCGGAAAAACTTTCCTGATCAAAACTTAACTGTTTTGGTATATGGGCCCGACAAACAGTTGATTTTGACTACTCAATATGACAGGGCAACTAATCAAATTCAATATAGCTAATTTGATTAAAGTCAAGTCTTCAGGTAAGTAGGAAAATTTAACCTGATTAAGGAGATAAGTAAAGTGACAAGCAGCGAAGAGTACAGACGTCAAATCATGCGAGATTTGTCTGAGGGTAATGTTGAATCTCTCGATGATGTTTCCTATGACAACTTTGATGATTTTGCCCAACGGACAACAACTGATCAACGTCGTCAGTTATTTGGCAGGTCTGTAAATCCACAGCAGATTCCTCCAAGTCAAATGGAGCCAGAATTACAAAAGGCGATCGCGCAAATCAAACCCAATGAACGGGATGATGTTGCTAGGGCTTTTTTCAAACATTTGAAATCTAGAGGATTGGATGACCGTCATCTGGAACAACAGCTAAATCTTTCTACCCGCAACCCCAACCGCATGACTGCTGATGATGTCAGCCGACTTGCATCTTTTGCCTATCACAACCACCCCGATATTTTCCGGGAAGTGCTAGCAGAGCAACCAGGTATTATTAAATTCCTCAGTAATCCTATCGTTGCAGGGATTATTGGCATTGCTGCGGCTAAGTGGTTGGGTAGCCGGAAGTAATACATAGATACATCAATCACAAAATCACAACTGGAAAATACAAGCTACAAAAATAGGGTGGAATTTCCACCCTATTCTATTTGTGGCGTCTGGTTAAGCAAATCTCTCAATTAGACTTTGGCCAATTCTGGTGCAGGACGCTTACTGTTACGAATAGCGTTCACAGCTTCAGCATAATCCTTGGCATTAAATACAGCCGAACCAGCAACGATCGCATTTGCTCCCGCTTCCAAAACTTGCCAGGTATTATTTGCCTTCAGTCCCCCATCCACTTCAATCCAGGGGTCAAGACCGCGTTCATCACACATTTGACGCAGCTTACGGATTTTGGGCAATACACCGGGGATAAAGCTTTGACCGCCAAAGCCGGGGTTAACGCTCATAATCAGTACTAAATCGCACAAATCCAAAACGTACTCAATTAGCTCTAAAGGAGTACCAGGGTTCAGTACAACTCCAGCTTTCTTCCCTAATTCTTTAATTTGTCCGAGAGTCCGGTGCAGGTGTGGCGAAGCATTATGCTCGCAATGTACAGAAATAATATCAGCACCAGCTTTAGCAAAGCCTTCTACATACTTTTCTGGTTCCACAATCATCAAATGGACATCCAGTGGTTTAGTCGTCACTGGACGAATTGCCTCCACAACCAGAGGACCTATCGTAATATTAGGTACGAAACGACCGTCCATTACATCAACATGAATCCAATCTGCTCCAGCCGCATCTACGGCACGAATTTCGTCACCCAGACGACTAAAGTCGGCTGATAGGATAGATGGAGCAATCACAATGGGCTTTTGAGATGGGTTTTGGGTCATGGTTAGTGGGTTTTAAAGCGTTCTCGTCTGTAAGCATTGTAACAAAATATTGCACCAATGCTGATAACTTTGATCCCCTTCTGTTAAGGGTGCAAAAGAAATACTCCCAAACAGATATGCAACCGAAATTATCTTGATAAACAATAACTAATAGCTAATTACTAACAACTAAAGATGGGCAAAAAACTAAGCTGGATGATTTGGGGATTGAGTGCTTCTTGTTTAACTGCGCCTGTACTTGCTTCAGCTTTAAACAGTTCTCTGGGCACTAACGGGATCGATGCTCTGAAACTACATCAACCTCCTTATAATTTACTGGGGCGCAAAATTGCTATTGGTCAGGTAGAAATTGGACGTCCGGGAATGTTTGGTTGGGATAAGGCAGTGTCTAAAAATCGTGCCATATCTTTAGCAGGTGTATTTTTACGCGACGAGACAGCTAAATCTAACACTGGTGTTGACTCTCACGCCTACAATGTTGCTGGTGTGATGGTCAGTAGAGATAAAGCCTTGCCAGGAGTTGCCCCCCAAGCGCGACTGTATTCGTCTGCCGTCGGATCGACAAAAAACATGGGACAACCAGAGGAATGCTTATCGGCGCAACATATAGCGTTACAAAATAGTAATGATGTCCGCGCCATTAACTTTAGCTTTGGTGAACCTTTAAGCCGCGATACCCGGACAGATGCTGTTTTAGACGGTAATGCTTTACTAACTTTATGTATTGACTGGTCTAGTCGCGTTCATGATGTTTTGTATGCGATCGCTGGCAACCAGGGTAAAGGTGGTATTCCTATTCCTACAGATAATTTTAACGGCATCAACGTTGCTTTTTCATCCCGCCGAGGAGAGATTTTTAATAAAGTTGATGTTTCTAATCTGGCGGGTGCTAACCGGGGCGCTAACCGTCGGCTAGCTGGCAAGGAGTTTAATATTGATGGGCGTCGTTCTATTAGTTTGGTGGCACCAGGTAGTAATATTCCTATGCTCAATCCAGATGGTAAGTTGAACAAGGTCACAGGTACAAGTTTTGCTGCTCCTCAGGTCACGGCTACTGTGGCTTTGTTGCAAGAATTTGGTGACCGACAGATGCGGACAAAACAACTTAATTGGAGTCTTGATGGTCGTCGTCAGCAAGTGATGAAAGCAGTATTGCTGAATTCAGCAGATAAAATCCAAGATAGTGGTGATGGCTTACGCCTGGGAATGACTCGGACACTGATTGATAAACAAAATCAGGACTGGTTGGCTTCTGATGCTTATCAAGACCCGAAAATTCCCTTGGATGCTCAAATGGGAACAGGCCATTTAAATGCTTATCGTGCTTATCAGCAATTTAGTGGTGGTCAATGGCAGCCATCAAGCACAGTCCCTGCTATTGGTTGGGATTATCGCACGGTGGATGCTGGATCTACTGTTGATTATGCCTTGGCAAAACCTCTAAAGCAGGGCAGTTTTGTGAGTGTTACGTTGAGTTGGAATCGCTTAGTGGAGCTAAATGATACTAATAATAATCAGCAGTATGATGTGGGAGAAAAATTTAGCGATCGCGGTTTGAATAATCTCGACCTCTATCTAGTAAAAGCTGATGCTAAAAATTCAGATGCTGGTGCTATTTGTTCCTCAGTCAGTGAAATTGATAGTGTAGAACATATCTTTTGCCCTGTTCCTGCTACTGGAAATTACAAAATTCGCGTCCAGTTTCGCCAACAGGTCAACGAACAAACTCAATCTTATGGTTTAGCTTGGTGGAGTGTTGCTCAATCTGCTTCACCTAACTAATTAGGAACAAGAAACTAGGGTGAAATCAATTCAAAATTGAAAAACTTGGGAGCAAGGGCAAATAAAGTTCTTTGACCCCTTCTCCGACTTACACGAATTAA
This sequence comes from Nostocales cyanobacterium LEGE 11386, assembly GCA_015207155.1. Taxonomy (GTDB): domain Bacteria; phylum Cyanobacteriota; class Cyanobacteriia; order Cyanobacteriales; family Nostocaceae; genus LEGE-11386. The sequence continues at coordinate 26,927 of JADEXK010000009.1, forward strand.
CTATTGGAGAAGAAAACTGGAGTATCGAGAATCTTCAACTGAATCAGTATGACAATTACTAGGGTATAAACAGTTGAAGAAATTAGACAACTGAATAACTCTTTTTTGAGATTACGCTCTTTGGGTTCTTTCTGAAAAATATCCATAGAACCGAATTGCATTAAAAGAATTCCCAAAACATTAGAGAGCCAGTACCCGATAATCGTACAAGGTATTAGTAATGTGGGTAAAAATAAACTACATATATACCCAAAAAAGTAAGCAATTGGCAGATTGAAAAACAGGTCATTCCACCAAGATAGTGGAGACAACATATATCCCAATGTTAAAAATAATCCGCCTCTAAGTTTTTTGAAAATGTCTTTTTTTATCTTTTTAGGAGCAATTTGTAGCAACTGCTCCTGAGTTTTATCTTCTACTACCCTAGAATCTTGATTAACATTTTGGACACTTTCCATAAAACCCACTATTTTTATGTACTTAGTGTACTTTAATTCAGAAATGAAGAAAAATCTAGTATGGTAATTAATATTACTTGTAATCCTATGTAATATATTTTACAAAAATGTACAAATTTATACACTAAACAAAACTTGTTTGCCAATGTTCACTGTGAATCATTTTTAACTAAGGTCAGTTGACAAACTGTCACGAATAAATTGTTCAATTTTATTCCAGAAGAGCTACTATTGAAATAGTGCAAGGAGTGTTACCAATTCACCAAATGATTGTTACAAGTTACTCTGGCAATGCGTCTCGTTAAAGCAGTATTGCTGATTTCAAGTGTTGCATCAAACTAATGAATTGGTATAAATCCATACAAAAAAGTGCTTGAGTAGGCAAAAATCTCAAGTGCTTTTTTGTGTATATAAAACTAAGAAAATTTAGGCATTGCTGAGAAATTTATGGTTTTAACCAGTATTTTGACGCAAGGTAAAAGATACCAGCATGAAAAGTGCTGAGTAAAAAAACCGCCCACACTTCGACAAGGCTCAGTGACCACACTTCGACCCTTCGGCAGGCTTAGGGCATCGCAAGAGTTCGGCGAAGGCTCACTCGAGCCGCTCAGTGACCACAAGAGGCGGGGCTTGTAACAAGTGCGAAAGTCCTGAGTATTATTCTTCTGACTCAGCACTATAATGCAGCAGGATACTAAACAGATGCTCAAAGAGGAGGAGGTCAAATATAATTCAAACGTCAGTTAATGAGTATATTAAAACCAACTTAAAAAGCATGGGTGGTAAATTAATTGTATTTGAAGGGGTAGAAGGCTGCGGCAAAACTAGCCAAATGCAGCTTTGTTGTCAATGGTTGCAAAGTCTAGGTATCTCTGTGGTTGTCACTCGTGAACCAGGGGGAACAGAACTAGGATTGCATCTGCGCCACCTGTTACTAGAAAAAGTAGAGAATAAACCAATTGCTGAGGTAACAGAATTATTATTGTATGCTGCTGACCGATCGCAACATGTGGAACAAGAATTGAAACCAAATTTAGCACAGGGAAAATATATATTGTGCGATCGCTACACCGACTCTACTACTGCCTACCAAGGTTATGGTCGGGGTTTGAACATGAGTTTAATTAATCAACTTAATTATATTGCTACCGGGGGATTAGAAAGCGACTTAACTATCTGGTTAGATGTGGATGTAGAAGTGGGACTAGCCCGTAAAAAAGGTGACGAAGCCGGATTAGACCGTATTGAGCAAGAGGCAATCGCTTTTCATCGGCGTGTTCAACAAGGATATGCACAGTTAGCCGCATCCTATCCATCCCGAATTGTGCGGGTAGATGGTAGTTTAAGTCAAGAGTCTGTGCAACAGGTGATTCAGGGAATTTTGTGCGATCGCCTGTCATCTTGGCGCTAACAAGTAGCCCTGATGAACTGCATACACCAGAACACATGAAAAATAGGCTGGGATTGGGGATTAGTAGTTTTACTCAGGACTCAGCACTCAGCACTCAGCACTCAGAAAGCGGTAATTACGTGGAGTTTGTCCTGTCCATCGTTTAAAAGCGCGGTGAAAAGCACTAGGTTCAGAGAACCCCAACACAAAAGCGATATCGTGAATCGGAGTATGGGGATTTTGCAAATGTTTGAGGGCAAGTTCTTTACGAGTTTCATCTAAAAGTTGTTGGTAGGATGTGCCTTCAGCTTGCAATTCTCGCTGTAACTGGCGGACACTAATTGCTAAACTGTGGGCGATCGCTTCTATTGATGGTAGTTCTCCTGTTAATTGTTGAGCGATCGCCTGTACTACTTTTCTGGTGTAATTATCTGCTTGGTTGACTGTATGTAGCATTGCTTCTGCATGTTGCTCAAAAACCGTCAGTAAGTTGGCATTAGCCGATAAAATAGACCAATTTAGGCAATTAGCAGCGAAAATAATCCGATTAGTCGGCATTGAGAAATGAATACCTGTTTGAAAAATGCGTTCATATTCAGAACAATCAACCGGACGTGGATACTGAAACCAGACAGCATGGGGACGCAGAGGCTTTCCTGTCAAAACTGTTGTGGCTGTTAGCAGTGATGCAAAGGTACTTTCAATTGCATATTGGGGTTCTTCTAACAAGTAATTTTGCAAGTGATTCACAATGTCGCAGTCGCACAATACCAACCCCTGAGACACGGTGAAATGAATATAAGCTCCCTGGCTAAATAAGTGCGTATATCGAGAAAGTTTTTTTAGCACTTCCTCAAATGTTGAGCAATTAACTAATACATAGCCAACGATACCAAATGTTGCCAAATTAAAGGCTTTACCTAAGTGTAAACCCAGATGCTTATCACCTGTACGCTTGACTGCCTCCCGCCACACAGCACTATGTAGGGTTCCTGTAATGCGTTGATCAGGCAGCTTCAACAATTCAGGATCGATACCCACGGTTGCACACAGGCTATCAGCATCGACACCATATTTGACGGCTGCATACTGCACAATACTACGCGTGATGTAAACCGAAAAAGTAGCTTCTTTCATGAATTTGCTCAATGCGAGAATGGCGCGAGGAGTCAACTTTTTGGCAGCAAGTGTCAATTCACAACCTGGCAGAAATTTTATTGTGGAAACGTAGTTAAATTGTAGCCGCCAGGATATTTTTGCTAATGAACTCTATCAATCAACAAACTCGCTCAAAAATCAATACTACCGGGCAACCAGAACAGATCATAAATCCTGTAACTGGCGATCGCATGACTATTTTTAGAGGTGGATCTGACACGAAGATCCGTTTTGATTTGCCCCCTGGAGCTAAAGGTAGTCCCCTACATTATCACACCACCATGAGTGAGACATTTACTGTACTTCAGGGCTGTCTCGAAATGGAAGTTGGTCATAAGGGTAACCGACGCATCTTAAGAGCAGGAGAGAGTCTGCATATTCCTACTGGGATGCCCCACAGTTTCTGCAATTCCTCTGATAGTTGGGTTACCTTTACTAGCGAAAACCTACCAGCCGGTGAATTTGAAAAATTTATTAGAGGAATGTATGGTTTGGCGATTGATGGCCAAGTTAACCAGGAAGGTATGCCCACCAATTTATTGTATTTTGCGCTTTTGCTGAAGAAAGCAGACACAATTATTGTCGGGTTGCCACTCATAGTGCAAAAGTTACTAATTGGCACTTTGGTTCAGATAGCTCATTTGTTGAGGGTAGAGCGATCGCTGATTAAATACTGGGATCTCAGCAATCAAGGAGGTGAGCAATGAACCGCTTACAACTAGTCAGAACCACGGGTATTTTATTCATTCTGTTAGTCGTTCTGCTGAATATCCCCTACACACTGCTGATGCAAAACTTTGAATATGACGCTATCCTGCGCCAGCCTGTTGATTATGTGCTGACTAAATTTCAAGCGGGTGGGACGAGTCTAATTTTAACTTGGTTTGTTTTTGGATTAGCGGCCTTGTTATTTATCCCCGCCAGTACGCTGCTGCACAAAGTCATGGCTAGTGAAGATCATCCTTATTTGACTACAGCCACATTCATGGGAGTACTTTCCGGGATACTCCAATCTGTAGGATTAATGCGCTGGGTATTTGTCATTCCCGTTTTAGCAAATCTGTATACCAATTCAACTACCAGTACAGCAACACGCGAAGCCGTGAGTGTTGTCTATCAAGCAGTGCATCAGTATGGCGGTGTGGTGATTGGGGAACATTTGGGACAGTCATTACTGGTTTTTTGGACATTGGGGATAGGAATAGCAATGAAGCGATCGCCCCTGTTTAAATCCTGGGTTGGCTGGTGGGGGTTGATGACTGTACCGCTACTACTTTTAGGACAAAGTGAGCTATTAGCAACAGTAATTCCCAATATACCTGTGTTAGCAATTACACCTGTAGGATTCATCTTATGGGAAATCTGGTTACTCATAATTGGTATATCTTTGCTGCGAGTGCCCCAGCGCCGTTTAATCGCCAAGAGGGAAACAGCACAAGAGAAGTAAACTACTTACTGCTAAGTCGAAGTAACGAAATGGAACAAACTTGGTGTCTCTGTGCCTTGGTGGTAAAAAATCTTGAACCACTAAGACACAAAGAGTTTTTGTCTGTTCTAGTGTACAGGGGATAAAGTCTGAAAACATTACGACACAACGAACTACACTCTGTTAAAATGCAGAGCTGCGGCATTCGTTTTCAGTCTTGGCGTTTACTGCCCAGAAAGCCCTTCAAACCATTCATCCGCCTCAAACTGATGCCGCCACTGGCGACAGGCCGATGTTAATTCTGGAGTTTTATGTCTTTTTCTACTCTTGGCTTGTCCAATGAAATTATCCGCGCCGTCACCGAGCGAGGGTACACCAAACCCACACCAATCCAAATGCAGGCGATTCCTGCCGTCTTGTCGGGTGGTGATTTGCTAGCTGGTGCCCAAACGGGGACGGGAAAGACTGCCAGTTTCACCCTGCCGCTCCTGCATCGGTTGTCGTCCGACAAGAACATTAAAAGCACATCTAATGGATGTTCGCCGATCCGGGCGCTAATTCTCACCCCGACTCGTGAACTCGCCGCACAGGTGGAGTTAAGCGTGCGTGAGTATGGCAAGTACCTGAAACTAAAGTCAATGGTAATGTTTGGCGGAGTCAGCATTAGTCAGCAAAAGCAGCGTTTGCAGAGCCGCGTGGATATTCTGGTTACTACCCCAGGAAGACTCCTAGACCACGTGCAGCAGGGGACAGTGAACCTGTCACATATTGAGGTTTTGGTGCTAGATGAAGCAGACCGGATGCTAGATATGGGCTTTATACGTGATATCCGCCGCATTCTCTCGCTTCTGCCCAAACAGCGACAAAACTTGCTATTCTTCGCCACCTTCTCCGAAAAAATCAAGGCACTTGCCGCCGGGTTACTCCATCACCCGACACAAATTGAGGTGGCACGCCGCAACGTTACCGCCGATACAGTGGTACAGAAAGTCTATAAAATAGACCGTGACAGGAAGCGCCAATTACTTACTCACCTGATTCGGCAAGATAATTGGCAGCAAGTCCTAGTGTTCACTCGCACTAAGTATGGTGCTGACCGTCTGGTGAAGCAGTTGACCCAGGATCGTATTCAAGCACTGGCTATCCACGGTAATAAGAGCCAGTCGGCACGTACTCATGCTCTGGCGAAGTTCAAAAACGGCAGTTTACAGGTACTAGTGGCAACCGACATTGCAGCGCGAGGTCTTGACATCAGCGAACTACCCCATGTAGTCAACTTTGATCTGCCCAATGTACCCGCCGATTATGTTCATCGCATTGGTCGTACTGGTCGCGCTGGCGCATCAGGTGCAGCTATTTCGCTCGTGTGCGTCGATGAATACCAGCTATTGGCAGATATTGAAAAACTGATTAAACAGCGCTTGCCATTTGAAGTGGTTGCTGGCCTTGGCGCCAATGTCCAAACCCAGCCAGAAGCAATTCCTGATGGACGCAAACACAGACCCAAACCTAAAGGTAGCAAGCGTCCAGCTCGTTCTACTGCTAAACCTTTACCACAGACATCAGTTAAACCATCAGCACCACGAACCGTGACAGGTGGCAAAAAGTCTAGTGGTAGTTCGTCCTCATCACGCCGTTGAGCTAAACGCGATGGGCTTCGCCCTGTCATTAATGCTATCAATACCAACCACAATAAGTGATTTGGAATCTCCTTACCAACGCGATTAAGGCTGACTTACTTTGGGATTTTTGAATTAGAAGTTTTCTCCCACTCCCCACTCCCCATTCCCTCTTATGATGAAAATGATAAGAAACAATGAAGTCGCCAGATTTTCACGGCAAAAAATGGGTAGCATTTGGGAAATTGATTTTTACTCTCGTCCAATTTTGGACGCAAATCAGAAAAAAGTTTGGGAAGTCTTAGTCTGCGAGAGTCCTCTAGATATCGGCACAAAAGCTGATTCCTTGTTTCGCTATGCTCAATATTGCTCTAGTACTCAAGTAAATTCCGGTTGGTTGCGGACGGCGTTGCAGGAAGCAATTACCAAAGCTGGCGAAGCACCAATCAAAATCCGCTTTTTCCGTCGCCAAATGAACAACATGATTACTAAAGCTTGCCAGGATGTGGGTATCCCTGCCCAACTTAGCCGCCGCACTTTAGTTCTCAACCAATGGCTAAAACAGCGAATGGAGGAAGTTTATCCTCAAGAACCAGGATATCAAGAAGGAACTAATCCTTCGGTGCGCTTGGAAAGCCCCTTACCCCAACGTTTACCAGATGCTTTAGAAGGCAAGCAGTGGGCTTTTGTCAGCTTACAAGCTGCTGATTTTGCCGAAATGCCAGAATGGGAAATTGGCTTTGGTGAAGCTTTCCCTCTAGAATTAGCCCAGTTGTCTCCCGAAACCCGCATTCCTGGGGTTTTGATTTTCTCACCGAGAGCTTTACCCATAGCAGGCTGGATGTCTGGTTTGGAGTTGGCTTTCTTGAGGTTTGATACCAAACAAGGTGGGAGATTGATTTTAGAAACCGGTGCTACTGAAAGTTGGATTTTGGCCAATATCAAAAATCCCCAAACTCTAGCAGAAGCCACAGGTTTTGAAGAAGCCAAGCAAAAAGCTAATGGTGTGCATTTTATTGGTGTACAGTCTGAACCCCAAGCAGAATCCTTTGCTGGTTTTTGGCTCCTGCAAGAGGTGAATCTTTAGTAGAGGTGACAGGTGACAGGTGACAGGTGATAGGTGACAAGGGGACAGGGGGACAAGGGGACAAGGAGATTAGTATTACAAGACTCAGCACTCAGCACTCAGCACTCAGCACTTAGAAAGCCACATACTGATACAGACTGATACACATTGATGATTTTGGGAAAATTCTCTGCTTGCATGAGACGCGGATAGATACCAATGATTTGGGATAATTATCTGCGTCCATCTGCGTTTTTAAATGACGTGGATGGACAGCAATGATTTGGGATAATTATCTGCGTTCATTTGCAGTTCAAAATCCAAAATCCACAATTCACCGAGGGTCATGGGTTCTGAAAATTTGTCACAAGATGTACTAGCAGAACAGCTGCTAGAACTAGCCATCAAATCGGGAGCAGAAGCTGCTGAAGTGTATCAGTCGCGATCGCTGTCTCGTCCGGTGTTTTTTGAGGCTAATAGACTCAAGCAGTTAGAAACCAGCCAATCTGAAGGCACAGCATTGCGGCTGTGGCTAAATGGGCGTCCAGGACTCACCGTAGCTTACGGTTCTGTCCAAGCACAAGCGATGGTGGAACGAGCTTTGGCTTTGAGTCAACTTAATCAACCAGAACCAGTGGAATTAGCCCATAAATCTCAGCCCTTTTATCCAGATATCGGGGAAGCTGTACCTTTAGAAGTGTTGGTAAACTGGGGCAAAGAAGCGATCGCCCTCGTCCGGGAAGCATATCCCGATGTTCTTTGCAACAGTGACTGGGAATGTGATGTGGAAACTACTAGACTTATTAATAGTCAAGGTTTAGATTGTTACTACACTGACACTACCCTTAGTTGCTATATGTCGGCAGAATGGGTACGAGGTGATGATTTTTTGAGTGTTGCTGATGGACAAACTCAACGAGATATTTTGCACCCTGATAAATTAGCCCAGCAAATTTTACAACGGTTAGATTGGTCTCAAGAAAACGTCCCATCCCCTAGCGGTCGTGTGCCAGTTTTGTTTACTTCTAAAGCTGCTGATATGCTTTGGGGTACAGCACAAGCAGCCTTGAATGGCAAGCGTATTTTAGAGTTTGCCTCACCTTGGGCAGAAAAACTCGGTCACCCAGTCATGTCATCTAGTCTTACTCTCTACCAAGATCCACAAGCTGGCCCTTACAGTTGCCCTTTTGATGATGAAGGTACTCCTACGATTCCTTTAGTATTTATCCAAGACGGGATTCTACAACATTTTTATTGCGATCGCACCACTGGTCGCCAATTAGGCATTAACACCACTGGTAATGGTTTTCGCCCTAGTTTTGGTAGTTATCCCTCCCCCGGTTTATTTAATTTCTTGATTCAGCCGGGTTCTGGATCACTACAAGATTTAATTCAACAAATGGACGATGGCTTAATTGTCGATCAGATGCTTGGTGGTGGCAATGGCATTTCTGGTGATTTTTCCATCAATATCGATTTGGGTTATCGTGTAAAAAATGGTCATGTAATGGGACGTGTTAAAGATACGATGGTTACAGGTAATGTGTATACAGCTCTCAAACAATTAGTTGCATTGGGTGGTGATGCTGATTGGAATGGTTCTTGTTACACTCCATCATTGATAGTAGAAGGACTATCCACCACAGGCAGAAGTTATTAAAAAGCAACTTTTTTAGGATATAAATAGGGCAAGGAATCAAAAATTTTACTTCCTGTCCCATTACTTTTGTCAGTAATTACGTCCTTGTACCGCCGTGAAGTCAAAAGTCCAAAAGCCCACAGTTCAGCTTTTGATTGATTTCAAATGGTTGTGCTATTTGCACCGTGCTGTAATAGATACCGTAAACCAGGTTCATTCCTCAGTATCTGTGTACCAAAGATAAATTTTTGTGTTAGTTGCATTTATTTTTATAGTATGAATTTTTAATTTTTATGGCGCTTCCTGTTCTTACTGTGCGCTTTCGCAACTGGTTGCAGCCTAGAAGAGGTTTAGCGATCGCAGAAGCTTCTATTATTGGTCTTGTAGCTGCCCTATCTGCGGTATTCCTGAAAGTAGGATCGGGATCTTTGGGAACATGGCGAGTCCAGACTACCCAAATTTTACCTGCATGGGTCGCATTACCTGCGATCGGTCTAAGCTTTGGTTTTATAGCTGGCTGGTTAGTGCAGAGATTTGCACCAGAGGCATCAGGTAGCGGTATCCCGCAAGTTAAAGCCACTCTGGCCAATGTACCGATTACTTTATCTTGGCGGGTGGCATTGGTGAAGTTACTCAGTGCCATTATTACCCTCGGTTCCGGGATGACTTTGGGGCGACAAGGCCCCACTGTCCATGTGGGAGCAGGTTTAGCAGCAGGAATGAGTCGATGGGTTCCCACTTCCCCAGATCATCGCAGACAGATGATTGCGGCTGGTGCAGGTGCTGGCTTGTCGGCTGCTTTTAATGCCCCCATCGCGGGTGTATTGTTCATCGTTGAGGAATTACTCCATGATTTATCAGGGCTGACTTTAGGAACCGCTATTATTGCTTCGTTCATTGGTGGGGTAGTATCCCGGTTGTTGGGTGGCGGTAGTTTCCAGTTAAACCCGCAATTGCTGCAATACTCTAGTAACTTCACCCTCCCAGAAATTCCCTTTTTTTTACTGTTGGGCATTTTATCTGGGTTACTAGGGGCATTATTTAATCGTGGCGTGGTTGCCAGTATTAAAGCCTATCATAATTTACATCTTAGCTTGCCCTTAAGAGTAGCTTTAGCTGGATGTATTTCCGGTATTGTCGTGGCCATGCTGCCTGAGCCTTTCCGTAATTATACAGGCTTACGGGAGTATATGATAACTAGTGATGCCAATATATCCTTGGCGGCGATCGCCTTTATAGCTCAGTTTATCCTTACCCTGATAGCATTTGGTTCCGGCGCGCCTGGGGGGTTATTTGCTCCTAGTTTAATTTTGGGTTCTTGTTTAGGACATTTGGTTGGTGTTTCTGCTACTTATTTTTTGGAAGTAGGTTCCCCGACAACTTATGCTTTAGCAGGCATGGGGGGGTTTTTTAGTGCCGTTTCCAAAGTACCATTCACCGCAATTGTGATTGTGTTTGAAATGACTACAGATTTCAATCTGGTATTACCTTTGATGATTGTATCTGTGGCAGCTTACTTGGTGACCGATAAAGTCATGCCTGGATCTCTGTATGACAAACTATTGCAGTTAAAAGGCATCACAATTACCAAAGCAGTTTCTGCCGAAGGCATATTAACCAAGTTAACAGCCAACGATGTCATGCAGCAACGGGTAGAAACTTTGGATGCAGACATGACCTTAGACGAAGCAATGCAAGTCTTTTCTCGTTCCCATCATCGCGGCTTTCCCGTGGTAGAGAACGGCAAATTAGTAGGAATTGTCACGCAATCGGATTTGATTAAAAAACGTGATACTGATACGTATACGCTTCGCGATCGCAACTTCCCCAACGATACCCTATTAAGGGAAATTATGATACCTGCCCCAATGACTGTACAACCCAAGTACAACTTGAGTAATGTACTGTATTTGTTGGATCGCTATCAAATTGGTCGCTTACCAGTAGTCGAAGGTAGGAAACTGGTGGGCATTATTACCCGTGCAGACATCATCCGGGCAGAAGCCGAACATCTTAATTATGGCAACGCCACCCCAGCACCACAATTAGAACCTTCTTATGTAGTTTATCAAACGCGATCGCCCAATATCGGCAGAGGGAGATTATTAGTGCCAGTTGCTAATCCCGAAACCGCAGCCATCCTCTTACAAATGGCCGCAGCTATTGCCCGCGATCGCCACTATGAAATAGAGTGCGTACAAGTGATATTGGTATCACGCCACAGTTCCCCAGCCGAAACACCAGTCAGAACAGCCAAAAGTCGCCGTTTATTACGACAGGCAGAAGTTTTAGCGAAAAAATGGCGCATTCCCTTACATACCCAGATTCGAGTTGCCCATGATGCCGCCCAAGCAATTTTGGAAACAATTAACGAGCGACACATCAATCTAATTTTAATGGGGTGGAAAGGTCAAACTTCCACCCCTGGGCGAATTTTTGGCAATGTTGTAGACACCATTATTCGCCAGGCGACCTGCGACGTGATGCTAGTTAAATTAGGTAACACTCAGCACTCTTTCAACCGTTGGCTAGTAACAATGGCTGGAGGCCCAAATGCTAGGGTGGCACTTAAATTGTTACCAGCCTTGGCAACATTGGGGAATAACCCCCAAATTCGTCTGACACAGGTGTTTAAGCCATCTGAGTTAAAGCCAGACATGACAGTTTTAGAACAAGCCATCCGCCTACTGATGCGCCGCCGTAAATTATCCAGCAATGTAGTTGCCATACCAGTGCAAGCTGAATCGGTTGCCGAAGGTGTGATTAACCTGGTGAAAACGGAAAATTATGATGTTGTTGTGTTAGGGGCATCTCGTGAAGGATTATTACAGCAGGCAATTCAAGGTAATATTCCTGAAGCGATCGCCTCTGGTGTGGATAGTACAGTTATTTTAGTGAGGGGTGCAATCACTAGTTAATCAGATGCTAATCTTGACCTACTAAGCTAGTAGTTAGCCAATTGAAGCTTTACTATCAAGTGGTTGAAGCGACTTTTTATAAGGATAGTATGCAATTAATCGAATATTGTAAGGGTTTTTGACTTGATAGACAATGCCACGCCACTCAACATTTCGCTTAATCATAGTTGATGCTGTCGCCAGCGTAGAAATTAATTGTGCCAGTGGAATCGCTAGCAAAACTTTTGCTAAGAATGACCACGAAAAACGCTTCATCGGTTTGCTATGTTCCCAAAGCACTTGCCGCACACCTTGTTCCAACAGTGTAATCAGCAAGACCATTACCAGGATATAGCTGACGAATCCACCTCCGAACAACGCTGCTGCTGCAAAATTTCCTCTGACTAGGGAAATCAGCATTAGTCCTATTACCATCACCAGAGCTAATGAGGGTATGAAGACCTGAAAGACAAATAGCATCCACTTAGGATGATAGAGCCTGGGCATGAGTAATTGGCGTTTAATAAAGCGCAAGCATTGAGCTAAATCACATTCCTCACGATTGATCATCATCACAGTAGGCACAAATTTCACTTTTAAACCGATTTTTTGCAAAGCTTTGTGGACTGGTGCATCAACAGAAAGGCTTTGCGTCCATATATCTAAAAGTTGGGATTGTCGTAAGTTAGAGAGTTTCATTGCCATAGAGCCGCCCCAAGCATATCTATGGATATACATAGAGACGACTGATGCCGAGTTATATATGTATCGCACCAACGAACCCCATTTTTCGCTGGGTGGCAGATACCAACGGTTTCCTGTAGTGGCTCCAACCTGCTTTTCCGCTAAGGGTACAACTAATTCGCATAACCAGTTGGGATGGGCAATTACATCAGCATCGATGAAAGCCACTACCTGATAAGAATCGTCTAATGCACAGATGGCTTGCACTAGGGAACTGCATTTGAGACTACAGGTGTTGTGCCGCACAATTAAAGGACTGACTTGGAAGTGCGTTGCTCCTGTTTGTTGGATTGTTTTGTTGACGATATTCCAGGCAGGGTCTTCCTGACTATCAACTACAATGTGCAAATCGTACTGTGGATAGTTCTGGTGTAGTAAGGCACGGATGCAGTCAGCTAAGAATGGATCAGCACCTCGCAGGGCAAGGATAACTACCGCCTTGGGCAACAACTCATCTGGCACGTCCTGCGATTTTGGCAAATGGAGCGATGATGTAAAAGCCAGCGCACAAAGGGTTTGAAGAACTACAAAAACTGCCAAAACCGCAAAAATAGCGATCGCTATTTGGTTCATTAATTTACCTCAAACTGATTAACTTTACTTAAATAAGTCACAAATGCGAAATTTAATTGGCTTAACTCTTTTTTTGGCGTTGCTGAATCAGACTATGAAATGCCAAAATCACCTTTCTTGTTCTTTGTACCTTTGTGCCTACTCTGCAAGAAATAGTTAATTGCAACCCATATGCAACACCCAAGCCTATTTTATTTCCCGGACTATAATATTTGCCAAATTTAAGCATGATATATTTTACCAAAAAGCTTTTGCTGCACTTCCTTGCAATACGTCAGGATTTTTTCTACTTCTTGTACTGATTTGCCGAGATATCAAAAAAGCAATTATCAGAAACCTTAATTTTTTAATTACTATATATAATTGTATTTTTTCATTTCCCATCACCATTTTTATAAATGCAACTGGGTTAGTTACAATAAACCAAGGAAAGCCATCGCTGGCAAACATGTTAACATTATGTTCACCGTAAAGTAATTTTAATCCATACGTGGAAGCTAGCCATCTATACATTTGTTCTATCCAGGCTTTTTTTGGTGGCTGATCCATTGTCATATCTGTGAGACTGGGAGTCCTATTCATAGAAATAACATCTATAAATATGTCACCTATAAAGCCTGCATACTTAGCTAATACACTGAGTTGAGTATCCTCACATCTGATACCTGGGTATTTTTCAGAAATCACTAATAACAAACTAACCATCGCATCAGTTTTACCAAATGTACCTCCTCCAGGTTTATACTGAATGCCATTAACTCTGCCATGAGTAATATCTACGAACCATTGAAGAGGAGGCAATTTCTCACTAAGATTCGGTAATAAAACTTCAATTCCATTGACTATAGATTTTTGGTATACAGCAAACTTATTCCTTGTACCCAAAATATCTATTTCTTGATGTTTTTGTAGCTTTCTTATTATTAGCTTTAAGCCATTAGAATCTGAATCAATAATTGAATATCTTTGATCCACTAAAAACTGAGATTCAGCATCAAAAGTCATTAAAATCGCGGGTGGTATCCATTCATTATTTATACTCTCTAGTAGCAATGAGCCATAAATATCTCCTAAAACTCGAATTTTACCTGCTGCGTATTGTCCTTCTTTCTGATGAACAACAAATATCCTGTGCCTCGATTGCTGAGGGTTGATATTATTTATGCAATAGGGTTTACCTTTGCACATCGAATTGTCAAATATGATTGCTGGGATATTATTTGCTACCTTTTCCCCAGTATATAAATGAATGACTTGGACATCTGGAAGCAAAGTAAAACCGTTGATAACAGTCGAACATTCAAAGCCATTATTCAGACCTATTACTATATCAGCCATCATTCCTATTTCGGAGATTTGTTGAATGATTTTGGGGATAGTATAAGGTAAATAATTTTCGGCTCCTTTGGCAGCCGCTACTATTCCTAAGATTCTTGTGCTATCAAAAAGATTATTAGTTTTAGCATTAATCCATGCTCTGTAATACAAAACAGATTTTACATCTGCTTCTAAAGCTCTGTCTTGTTGTTGTCTTAATGTAATTCTTTCCTTTCCTAACAACTTACTAGGCTGCTCAGATGGTAATACTAATTTAGTTGTAAACATTATTTCGCTCCTTTTTCATAACTGAATTATCAGTTTTAATTTGGCCATATTCCAGCTTGATAATCCGATCTGCTAAGTAAAAATATTGATCATCGTGACAGATAAGTAGTACAGTTTTCCCTCTATTCTTTAAATCTGCCAGCAGTTGAGTGTAGAAAATTTCCTTGAATACAGGATCTTGATCTGATGCCCACTCATCAAACATATAGATAGGACGGTCTTCTAGGTAAGTAGTAATAAGAGCAAGACGCTTACGCTGTCCTTGAGAAAGGTCAATGGTTGAAAGCACACCATCATTGACTTGAACTTTATGGTCAAGTTGTAATTGAACAAGATATTTGCGAGTTTGAATATCCAGATCAGTACTATCCAAACCCAGCAAGCGCTCAAAAAGATAAAAGTCAGAAAATACTACGGAAAATTGATGGCTATACCATTCTCGATTCTGATTATTAATAGGCTGGCCATCTAAATAAATTTCTCCTGATTCAGGGACATAAAGCCCAGTAATTAATTTAGCAAGGGTAGACTTACCACTACCGTTACCTCCTACAATAAAAATAACTTCTCCTGGATGAAATTTTAAATTAATAGGTCCAAGCGTAAAGTTACTTTCTTCTCGCTCTTGATAGTAAGTGTGGGTTACATTCACTAGTTCTAGAGCCTGCCAATCTTTATTTAAATTAAGCGAATCCTTAGAGGCTTTATCATGTGAGTAATTTGCCAATGACAAACCCAAAGATTCTACTTTATCTAAAGCAACTAAAGCTCTAAATATACTAGGCATCATACTAATAATGTATTCTAATGGTGCTATTAAATAGATGATAGTTAGGGCATATGCCGATAGAACTGTAGGGTGAACTTTGTTAAGGGTTGGAATAATGAATAAGAGCAAACCAATAGCTACAAAAAACAGAATTTGTCCCCAACTGGCTGCGCCAGCAAAGATACTCATACCTATAACATTATGACGGCAGTACTTTAAGGCAGTGGGATGCAAGTCTTCAGAGAGAAATGCTTGCCGTCGCTGGCGATGTAGCTTGAGTTCCTTTGCGCCTTGAGTTACAGTGCGAAAATGTTTAAATAATCTATCTTCCTGCTCACGAGCCAATTTTAGAAAAGACAAGGCTTTGATCATTGGTAATGAATAGCTGAATATTCCCAAGAACATAAAGCTAATACCTATCAGAAAAACCATTTTAGAGAGGTAGCTTAGATAAATCAGGCAGGCAATTACTATGGCGATGTTTATACACAAAAAGGGAATAGTAATAGCCATGCTAGATATTGTTTGAATATCTTCAGTGAGGACAGCTAAAAGACCATAAGCGCCAACTTGTTCTAAGTGACGTAGAGGTGAGGCTAGAATGCGGCGACTTAAGAGTATCCGCAAGTCGAGAATGGCTTTTTCTGAGAGATGAATTAACAAAACTTGAGAAGCAAAATTAGCAATTAGCCGCAGCAGACAAAGTCCAACAAAACTCCAAATTAGAGTACTTGTAGATGGCTGGTTTTGACTTAATACCTTATTAATTAAGGCAATGAGACCAGCAGCAGTGCCGCCGCCGAGAATGCCAGCCAAGATTGCAAGACTAAGATGAACAGAAGAAGTACGAAAAAGAAGGCGAATCAAGTTCATAACTTAATTAACAACCTACTTTTCAAGCTTTGTAATTCCATCAAAAGAGGAATACTTATAAATATTGCACTACTGAATATTTTATTAGCCATGTATTTTCATCCAATTAAAGTTTTTGACAAATGTTTCAATTTCATCAATGTTTTCTACATCTAAAATTTCATGCATCTCTATTATGCAATTCCAGTCTTCTTTAACTGTTTCTTTAGTTGATTAGGCAGTATTTCAATACTGTTCAAGTTTTCTGCACGGCTTTGGTTTAGTTTAACCACGCCAATCAAGCGATAAATTATATCTACAAATTCTGGATATATTTGTCCAGTTGCAAACATTAGTTTAGTCAAACTTGCTGTTATCGGACTTTGATTGACTATTACCTCTGCCTGATTTTGTTTAAGAGATTTAATGACTGCATTCGCCACTTGAATTGGTGTGGAGATACCCGCTAGCTGGGGTACTGGTATACGAGTATTAACAGTCATCCCAACTTTACTGACATATCCTGGACAAATTGTCGAGATATTTACATCAGTACCAGCCAATTCTTGGCGTATAGCATCAGTCCACAGAATCAAACCAGCTTTACTCGCAGAATAAACGCTGTTGTAAGCAACTCCCTTTTTTCCAGCTACAGAAGCAATATTAACAATGTGTCCACTACCCCGTTCCAACATACTTGGCAGTAATAAACGGGTTATTTCCATAGCAGCAAGTAGATTAGTTGACACGATTGACTGCATTTCCTCTAGAGAATAATCTACAAAATTGCGATAAATTTCTATGCCAGCATTATTAATTAAGATGTCAACTGGACTTGCAACTTCATTGATTTGCGTCGCTAGAGTAGAAAGTTCTGCCACATTTGTCATGTCAAAGGGAATACTTATCCATTTACCACCAACAGCTTTGATTTGCTCACATACTCTATCTAACCCTAATTTTGAACGAGAAACGCCAACTATAGTTGCTTGCTCTTTTGCCAAATTACGAGCAATATATACCCCCAAACCACGTGATGCACCTGTCAAAAGAACTGTCTTACCTTTGAGAAATGTCATTATAATCCTCCAGTGTCCTAACATTGATAAGGTCTACAAACTACAGAAAATAAATTGCCAAACTAAAAAAACATGAGTATTACATCAGCAATAAGATTTACTTGATAAATTGTCTCTTAAGTAAATGAATAAAATTGAGCATTGATATTGCCTTTATTTGAAAGTTCTTTACAAATAAGATGGTCAACGTGTAATTACAACAATTCCAGCAAAAATGAGACTTACAGCAATTAACTGGTTGAATGTTAAACTTTCATTAAATAACCAGTAGGAGAAGAAAGTCACCAAAATGAATCCAATTCCCTGGGAAGTGGGGACTACTATAGAAATCGGAAGTTGATCAAGTGCCTTGGCCAATAAAAGCAAACCTGTACTGTAAAAAATGAGAGCAGCGATAAACCAGGGTGAAGCGATGGTTATCAGAAAGTTGGAATTATTTATCGCTAAACGTGACTGCTTGAGCAGAATATTACCAATGCAATTGCAAAAAGCAGATACGGCAACTAATAACCAAGGTAGTTTTGAAATTTGAATCATTGGACAACATCCATTGTTGATAAAATCGATAGTTAGCTGTTTATTTTACGATGCAAAAAATGCTTGATTTATCGCAGTAAATTAACCAATTTCAGCACAATTTAGATAAGTTCACAGGCTAAAGTCTGGAGCTATATATGACAAGTCTGCAAAGACATGCTTGTCATATATAACCCCACCATTTAGGGTGACGGCTATCGTTTAGAGAAACGTATTGCAATTAAAATTATTTGATGTGTTGCAATTTATAACTTTACAACGATGAACAAAGCAAGCAATACAAGCCGATATAGCTAGTTATTTTTCACACTGTGCTATCTCATGCCGTTGCGGTTTGGTTTGAAATCATATTATGCAAATGAGATACTCAATTGCAAGCTATATGCAACACTCAAAGTTATTTCATGATAATGGAGATGCTATTACTATATGACTACTTAAAGTATTAGCAAATACCCGTATTCATCTGCATTATCTCGCATTTATGCAACGCCCATTACTGAGATACCCGCCAAATCTTAATAGTATTGTCCTCACTACCGCTAACTAGAGTCTTGCCATCTGAGCTAATGGCAATAGATGTTACAGTATCGGCATGTCCCACAAGTTTACGAATTTCTTCTCCTGTGGCTAAATTCCAGAGTTTAATTGTGCGATCGCGGCTACCACTGGCAAGAATAGTACTATCTGGACTAAAGACAACAAAGGTCACAGTTTCGGGATTTTCTGCGAGTGTGCGAATTTTTTGATTAGTTGCTAAATTCCACAGTTTAATCGTGCGATCGCGGCTAGCACTGGCCAAAATCTTACCATTCGGGTTAAAAGCAACGGATGTTACCGTTTCCGCATCTTCCCCAAGTGTACGGATAAAAACTGCTTTGTTTAAATTCCACAGTTTAATAGTTTTGTCAAAACTACCACTAGCAAGAGTCGCACCATCCGGGCTGATGGCAAGTGAACGCACCCAAGATGTATGCCTTCTTAGTGTCCGCCTCAGCTGTCCCGTGGCTAAATTCCACAGTTTAATCGTGTGATCATCGCTACCACTAGCCAAAGTTCCACTATCCGGGCTGATGGCTAGCGCCTGAATTGAGTCGGAATGCCCCCTCAAGGTGCGGACTAACCGATTAGTTGGTAAATCCCATACTTTAATGGTTTTGTCATCACTACCACTAACTAGAGTGCGCCCATCTGGGCTAATCGCTACCACATTTACCCTTTGGGAATGCCCTTTGAGGATAGATATTGCTTGTCCTGTGGCGAGATTCCACACTTTGATAGTGCGATCGCCACTGCTGGCAAGAATCTGGCTATCGGGGCTGATGGTCACAGATAATACCAAGTTTTCATGACCTTTCAGGGACTTAGCTAAAGAAATGTTCTTTAATGTCATACTGGGCGACTGATCTAAAACAGCTTCACCCGTACCTGAACTACTATTATGCTGACTTAGCCTAGAAAATAAAACAGTCTGAACACGGCGATATTGCTGATACCAAGAATCTCCAATTCCGAATAACAGAATCAAAGCACTTACCAAGACTAGATTTTTCAGTACTGTATATCTAACTGGTAAAGCTGGACTTTGAGTTACTGGGATTTTGCCAGAAGACTTACCTGCTGGTGGTAGTGCTAATGGTTGTTTGGGAGTCAAGTCTTTAATAACTTCATCAGCCGACTGGTAACGCTGCTGGATATCTTTTCTCAACAGCCTATCGAGAACATAATCCAAATCAGTACTCAATGGAGTTCGCAAATATTGCCGCCAATTAGTTACCCAGCCATATCCATATTCCATCCACAACTGAAAAGGGGAAACTCCTGTTAGCAAATGAAAGCACGTAGCCCCCAAACCAAACAAATCACTAGCTGGGTAAGCTTTACCATCTCTGATTTGTTCCAAGGGCGAATAACCGTGAGAACCAATTGATGTGCCAATTTTATTTTGTACTCTTGCCGTTAATTGCTTAGAAGAACCAAAATCTATCAGACTTAATCGCCCATCACCATGACGACGGATAATATTTTCTGGTTTGATATCTCGATGAATCACACCGCGATCGTGAATAAATTTGAGAACAGGCAATAAATGCAGCAAAATTGCCTGAATCTCCCCAGGTCTATAGGGTTTCCGATGCTGCAACTCATTTAACAAGTTCTGCCCATTCACAAATTGTTGTACCAAATATAGGCAGTTATCTTGCTCAAAGTAAGCTAACAGAGTTGGTATTTGTGGATGTTCTCCGAGTTCTTGCAATCGCTTTGCTTCTTCAGCAAACAACTCTACGGCTTTCTTTTGCGACCAAGTTCCTTGAAACTTTGGCGCTAATTGCTTGATAACACAACGTTCATTTAATTTATCTGTATCTTCAGATAAATAGGTTCTGCCAAATCCCCCCTCATCAGAAAGTACCCGGATGACACGGAAGCGATTTCGCAAAAGTGGCACCAACGGGGTGCTACAAGTTTGGCATAACTTCTTTCTATCGGGATTTAGGGGATTTGG
Source organism: Nostocales cyanobacterium LEGE 11386 (assembly GCA_015207155.1). Classification (GTDB taxonomy): domain Bacteria; phylum Cyanobacteriota; class Cyanobacteriia; order Cyanobacteriales; family Nostocaceae; genus LEGE-11386. The sequence goes on from JADEXK010000009.1 coordinate 47,245, forward strand.
GCAATCGGGATTTAAGCAGCAGATCATGAGCTGACAGGCGCGACTGCACGACAAATTATGTTAAGTTTGCCCCGAAATTTCCCTTATTTTCAGATTGGCTCTCGCTTAATTGTGGTAGAAAACACTGCTGTAGGGGATTGGGGAATTACTTATATAGTAAATGTTGGTAAATGCTAACCTGTTTCTCTTGATGCCGGAAAATCACAAGAGCCATAAAATTAATTATATTCTTGATTATATTATAATATCAAATACAAATATTGTGCAAATTCAACACTTAGCATTTTGCCTACATGTGATTGATGAATCAAACTTTACTTTATATCGAGTAAAAAATAATTTATCTGACAAAATATTACTGACTTTCTCCGATGAAAGTTCTGATTTAGAAAGGTTGAAGCAAATTTTGCGTAGTATTATTGTGGCAAACTCAATTGCAGAATTGCAGAATGTTTTATAAATGAATCACAAATTTGTCGTAGAGACGTTTTGGCAGAACGTCTCTACAAAATTTGATTTAAGCTTTTAATTTTTTGGAAAATCTTAAGGTACTTCAATCGGAATCAAAGCATTTTCCGGTAAATAATTGTGGAAACACCCTTCATCCGCCAACACTAAAATTAGGCGCAAAGGATAATCGGGCGGAACTTGCAAATCAGCCCACGGTACTGCCACCTCTAAACAATTGTTGAAAGCTACTTGAGCGCGGCTAAAACGAGGATGCCATTGATAATGCTCTCCAGCTTCGCGAAATTGAATCGATTGCGTCAGCAAATCAATTGCCAAATGATGGTGATACTGATAATTAAGTGGTGCGATATCCGGCACATCCGCCAAGGGAATTGGGCTATTGTGCATTGTCCGATCAGGATAAAACCACAATAAATTCAACTCGCCTGGCAAGTCTTGTCCTGGGGCAACACCAGTTTTAAAGTCCACCCGCAAATAGAAATTCAAGTGATCTACCCCATACCAAAGTCGTTGGATAACACTGCTATTATGCATTGTTCCCCGCGCCCCACCGATTTCTATGCGTCCGGCTTTGTCCCAGTCCTGTTCATCACCACTGCCATTAATGATGGGATGAATAAATCCTTCTGGTTTATGATCAGCTCGAGCTTCATGAACCTCCAGTGGTTGCCGGAGATAAGACGGTGCTGGTTCATTTAAAGCCTTGTAAATGCCCAACAAGTGTTCTCGAAACAATTGGTCAAAGATGGCATCCTGGTTTGAAGAATGTCCTTCACCGAACCACCAGAACCAATCGGAACCCTCGGCGGCATACAAAGCTTCCCATGCTTCTGGGTTACTTTCTTCAGTGGCTTCGGGATGTTTGGCAAGTGTCGCCCTGGCGTGTGCTAGGTAGTCCCAAGCGCGATTTTTCACGGGGTCACCAATCCAAGTGGTGAAGCTACCATCTACCCAAGAACCACTATGGAGTTGTCCTCCGGGAATAGTTGCAGTGGGAGGAAATTGTTCGAGAAATTCTGAGACTGTAACGAGTTTCAGATGAGGTTCGTTACTTAAGGTTTGATACAAAGCTTCTAAGAACGGTTTCCCATCTTGGGGGTAAAATTCCCAGCAATTTTCCCCATCCAAAGCGATGGTAACTAACCAAGGTTGTTCACTTGGGCGTTCTCTTTGCATTTTAGCGATCGCTTGCAGGTGTCCTACTAAGTCGGCTGCTGCCTGTTTTGGTGGCATAGACCCGTAGGTAAAACCAATTAAATCTGATAATCTGTGGTCGCGAAATACGATTGACAAGTCACCTGCTGGGGTTTCCAGGCGGTACGGTCGATAGATTAATTCTGGTTCCTGGACATTTCCTGCCCCATCACGGTGAAAGAAGTGTTTCAGCGACCATCCCAAGACGGCTTCATCTGAGCAAATCCATTTAAAGCCTTGTTTAATAATATACGGCAGAATTTCGGGGCTGACTGACTGCTCAGAAGGCCACAAACCTCGTGGTTCCTGGCCAAAACGTTCTCTATACAACTCCCAAGCTTTGCGTAAATGCCGGGGAATATCTTCTTCCCATTGAAACCGATGCTCAGGCAATGTCATTTGGGGCACTGCCACTCGACCGGAGTTAGTATCGGCTAGCAGAGGCAAAATTGGGTGAGTGTAAGGCGTGGTAGTGACTTCTAATTGCCCTGCCGCTTGCATTTTCCGGTGTTGGGGGATGATGCGGCTGAGAATTTCGCGCTGTTTGGAATATATACGCTGGCGATCGCTTAAAGTAAAATTCCGACCCTGCTTTAGCCAAGCGGCAATTTGTGGGTCATCCCAAAATACCGGATCGATCCATGCCAGATTATGCCAGGCCAGCAAATCGCTGTATTCAGACAATTGCCAATTAGCCAAACACCAAGCTTCTCCTTTTTCCTGCCTTTGGTAATATAACTCGGCATAACGGGGATGAGGATCAATTAGGGTGTGATGATTGGCATCAAAAAAATGTTGGATAATAAATTCTTTTTGCTGCTGACTGAGTTGTTCATCTGGTGTCAAGCTAGCTGTGAGATACGGGTCAAAAGCAGTGCCAGCAATATAATCTTCGAGTTGTAATATTAAGGATGGTACTAGATTTACTGTTTGATGTAACTTGGGATACTTCTCAAGGATTAATATTAAATCTAAATAATCCTTGGTTCCATGTAATCGTACCCAAGGCAGGCGATACTTTTGACTAGAAGAAAGCGAAACGCCGCTGCCAGGGGACTTGTACAGCGGCTGATGTTGATGCCAGATAAAAGCGATGTGTAATGGATGGGACATAGTAGATGATTAGGCATGGGGCATAGGACAAAGAAGCAGAGGAGCAGAGGAGCAGGGGGGCGGAGGGGCTGAGGAAAAATAGGTTTTACTTTTCTAGTACCGAGTCCCTAGTCCCCACTCCCTACTCCCTACTCCCTAGATCACTTGCTCAACTTCTGCAATTTCTGGAATCATTTCCCGTAGTCGGCGCTCAATACCCATTCTCAGGGTCATTGTGGAACTGGGGCAAGAACCACAAGCACCTTGCAACCGCAGTTTAACAATTGGCCCATCAAGTTCTACAAGTTCCACATTGCCGCCATCAGACATCAGATAAGGGCGCATTTCATCCAAGACTGTTTCAACATTTTCAGATGTCAGTTCCATTGTTTGAGACCTCTTTTGGTAGGAATATCTTTAATATGCAACGTTTGTTAACTCAATTTTAGATATAATTGCCCTTAGATTGTATTTTGTCTAGAGGCGGGTAGATGAAAATCAGGTTTTCATCACTCATGCACTAACCTCTGCTGGCTCTAGGAGCATGACATAAAAATAGCCAGACTTAATTTTATAGGGTTCTCCATCTGTATAGTTAACAATCACTATACCAATAACCAATAGTTTTAGATTTTCGCATATTCCTAAACTGCATTGGTTTTCGAGTTGCAAACAACCGTATCGTAGCAACTCGCAATGTAGCTAGTAACTGGATTGAAGCTTTTAAGTACGATTAACTGCTGCTTTATTGATGAACTAACCACAGATCATCTCAGTTGCTATCACTAGACGAAACCAAGACTGGTTGTTGATATAGCGGCACTGTAAATGTGACTGTTGAGCCAAGTCCTTCGCCAAGACTGTAAAAATGTACTTCACCACCCATGGCCTCTATGAGCTTTTGGGATATTACCAGTCCCAAACCTGTACCGCCGTACTGGCGAGTACGAGAGCCATCTACTTGAGAGAATAATTGAAACAATTTATCTTGTTTATCCAGGGAAACACCGATACCCGTGTCTGCTACTCGCACTCTCACCATGCCAGGAAATTGCTGGTCTTGAAATTTTGCCTTCTTCAGCACTAAATCGGCACTAATGGTAATACCACCTTCTTGGGTAAATTTAATGGCATTGCTCACCAAGTTGAGCATAACTTGTAGCAGCCTTTGATAATTACCTTGAACAATAATTTCATCTGAGGTTGGAGGTATTTGCATCCGGAAGCTGAGGTTTTTCATCTCTGCTTGGGGACGCATGAAATTTTCTACATCATTAAATAGCTCGTCTAGCTGGACTGGAGAGCAAACTAGCTCCATTTTGCCTGCTTCGATTTTGGCTATGTCGAGGATGTCGTTGATGATATTCAGCAGATGTATTGATAGATGATGAGCTTCGGCTAGGAATTGATTTTGTTCTTCTGGATCATCTGCCATGCCTTCCAAAATCAGCTTCAAAAATCCGATCATGCCGTTGAGGGGAGTCCGAATTTCGTGGGATACATTAGCGAGAAACTCGCTTTTGAGACGGGAGGCTTCTTCGGCTTTTTGACGGGCTGCTTCTAATTCTTTATATAAAGTAGCATGAGCGATCGCTGTGCCAAGTTGATCTGCAACTTCTTTTGCTAGTTCCAGTTCTGCATCTGTCAACGAGTCACATTCGTCTCGGAGACTGATGGCAATTAGTCCGTTGGCTTGGTCTTGATAGCATGTCGCCACTACTAAGATTTTTTGCTGGGGACAAAGGCTGTACCCCGACACTGCCATCACAATTGGTTCTAAAGTTGCCAACGCCTGAGCAAAGGCTGGTTCTGATGTTACATCTATTTCCAAGCCCAACATCGAGCTGCGCTCTGGCTGATGATACTCTGCTATGACTCGGACTCTAGAGCTAGAGGGCTGATAAGGACAGATAATGCAGCGCTCTAGCCGTAGCGCTTTCCCCAAACTGTCAACTGTTTGTTGCCAAATTACGTCTAAATCCAAAGTCCGCCGAATATTTCTGGTAATTTTATTTACCAGCTTCTGGTGTTGCTGCGATCGCATCGCTAACTCTACCTGTGTGGGCGCTTGTGGTGTCGCCTTGATTTCTTGTGTGTTGAGTGTAGCTTGCACTAACCGTCCCATTACCAAAACTGTAGTAGCAGCAGTTCCCAATTGCGGCATAATTGGGCAAATTGCCAACTCCAACTCAAATAACTCTTGACGGTAGCTAAACCAGCATTGAAACTTTTCTGGCACCAAACTATTTAAAATCCGGTGCAACCGTTCCAAATAAGCCTTATTGTCTACGGGGACAAAAATTTCGTCTTCATTGCACTCATTAACTATTTGCTTAGGGTTTAACCCCAACAGTTCGCTATGCTGCCAATAAAATGTTAGGTAGCGTCCTGCCCCATCTTGCGTGTACACCAATTCGGCTCCTAGAGTCGGTAAGGAGCCATCGGTCTTTTTCGTTGAATATTCCAGATTTTGGGGAAATAAGTTCGGCAATTGGGAGTTAGCAGTAATAGTCATTAATCGAGTTGGATAGACAAATGGCAACTCAAAACAGTTTTGCTAAAGCTGGTTAAATAAAATTGGCATAAATTATTACAGCTTTGGCATTCTTACTTTGGGTATTTTGGCGTGTTTGGAATCCAGATTGACAAACTTTACATTCTTTTTATTTTCTATTTACAGCTTGTTTATCGATGTCAATCATTCCATTCACCCCTGGGTGGAATTGGTATCCGATGAGGGGTGCGTGTCAGTTCATCATCCCTAGAAACTTCACCGCGTAACCATTGACGAATCGCCACCTCAATTACTTTACTCGGGTCATTAGTTAAATGCTGAATTTGCTCTAGTAACTCCGAGTCCAGGCGGACGGCGATTTCTACCTTATCGGCTCGTTTGTGACCCGTTTCGGTAGCTTTCTCTTTCATATTCATAGGTTTATATACTCAGAGATTGTTGCGTCTAAAGCTTTGTCGAGCAGTGATTATGTACCATTCGGTTGAGTTTACTGACTATTTTTGTAGTGCAGAGTTACTGCACAGTTATATAGTTCCCCGAAATCAAACCAAAGTAACAGCATCTGGTTTTAAATGGTAAATTTCATCAAACTTGCTAGACAACAGCTCCAGAAGTTTTGTGAGTAAATCAGTAGTTATAAGCAGTTACGGAGTGTAACTACCTACGAGATCTACATTATTTACTTATATATATTTATTGTACGCTTCTAGTAGGTCAATCCCCGCATGTAAAATAGACTTTATTGAAAGCGGCGGAAAACCTGATTTGCTTGTAAGCGTAGTTCCTATCTAGAAAGTCAATAACAGCCGCAGACCTAGAGGTGCAAAGAGAAAATAACTGATTAACTCTTCAATAGCAGCGTATTGGCTAAGAAAGCATTAAAATATATGAAGTAAATTTCTTGTTTAACCTTGGTTGCTGCTTCAGCAAAGATAGTATATGACTGACGTTCCCGCCGTTCGCATTCGCAATTTCTGTATTATTGCTCACATCGACCACGGGAAATCAACCCTCGCCGATCGCCTACTGCAAGCCACTGGCACTGTGGATGAGCGGAAGATGAAGGAACAGTTTCTCGACAATATGGATCTGGAACGGGAGCGCGGCATTACCATTAAGCTGCAAGCTGCCCGGATGAACTACAAGGCCAAAGATGGTCAACAGTATGTACTAAACTTAATTGATACACCAGGTCATGTGGATTTTTCTTATGAAGTGTCCCGGAGTCTGGTGGCTTGTGAAGGAGCGCTGTTAGTTGTAGATGCGTCTCAAGGCGTAGAAGCACAAACTTTGGCCAATCTTTATTTAGCTCTGGAACATGACCTAGAAATTATCCCAGTTTTAAATAAAATTGATTTGCCTGGGGCAGAACCAGACAGGGTAATCAGCGAAATAGAAGAAATTATTGGTCTAGATTGCAGTGGTGCGATTCTCGCCTCTGCCAAAGAGGGAATTGGCATTAATGAAATTTTAGAAGCAGTTGTAGAGCGGATACCACCACCAAAAAATACGGTAGATGAACGCTTACGAGCATTGATTTTTGATAGCTACTACGACAGCTATCGGGGCGTAATTGTTTATTTTCGAGTGATGGATGGCACCTTAAGAAAAGGCGATCGCGTCTATCTTATGGCATCCGGTAAAGAATACGAAATTGACGAGTTAGGCGTGCTATCTCCTACCGAGAAGCAAGTTGAAGAACTGCACGCTGGAGAAGTAGGCTATTTTGCTGCCGCTATTAAAGCTGTAGCTGATGCGCGGGTGGGAGACACCATTACCCTCACGAAAGCCAAAGCCGTAGAACCTTTACCTGGTTACACAGAAGCCAACCCGATGGTGTTTTGCGGCATGTTCCCCATTGATGCTGACCAATTTGAAGACTTGCGGGAAGCTTTAGAAAAGCTGGGACTTAATGATGCAGCATTGCACTACGAACCAGAAACTTCTAGCGCTATGGGTTTTGGTTTCCGTTGTGGGTTTTTGGGTTTGCTACACATGGAAATTGTCCAAGAGCGTTTAGAGCGAGAGTACAACCTAGATTTAATTATTACAGCACCTTCGGTAGTTTATCGTGTAATTACTATCAAAGGTGAAGAACTGTTCATAGATAATCCCAGCAACTTACCTGCTCCCAACGATCGCGAAAAGATTGAAGAGCCTTATGTTCAAGTAGAGATGATTACGCCGGAAACTTACGTCGGTACTTTGATGGAATTGTCACAAAATAGACGTGGCATCTTCAAAGATATGAAATATCTCGCCCAAGGACGCACTACACTGACTTACGAGTTACCCTTAGCGGAAGTCGTCACCGACTTTTTTGATCAGATGAAGTCGCGATCGCGCGGGTATGCCAGTATGGAATATCACCTCATCGGCTACCGGGAAAATCCCTTGGTGAAGCTGGACATTATGATTAACGGCGACCCTGTGGATTCCTTGGCGATGATAGTCCACCGAGATAAAGCTTATGGTGTTGGACGATCAATGGCTGAAAAACTCAAAGAATTAATTCCCCGCCATCAATTTAAAGTGCCAATTCAGGCAGCTATTGGTAGTAAAGTAATTGCCAGCGAACACATTCCCGCCTTGCGGAAAGACGTACTCGCCAAGTGTTACGGTGGCGACATCAGCCGCAAGAAGAAACTGTTACAGAAGCAGGCAAAAGGTAAAAAGCGGATGAAATCTGTGGGTACAGTGGATGTACCTCAAGAAGCTTTTATGGCAGTACTACGCTTGGATCAAAGTTAACGTAAGTTCGATAGATTCCTAAGAACCCCTCTCCAAACTTCTCCCCGACGCGGGGAGAGGCTTAAAAAGCTGATTATTTCGTGTCAAAGTCAAGATTTTGACCCTTCCCTTGTAGGGAAAGGGTTGGGGTTAGGTTCCGTCGAATTCACGTAAAGTTAATTTGATTTAACTTTGTCTAGGATCATAATATACCTGGAGCGCTAGGTCTTGCGCTCCATTTACTCTTGAGTTCTAATTTCTCACGGCAGGCTTAATCTAAGAAATTTAAAAATCCTGCTCACTCATCCTCTGTTCCAACAATTCCAACAACCCATCTACATCCTGAGCAACTTGCTCAAAACAATCCGGTGGTGGTGGTTCCGGTGCAAACTGAATTAACTTAATTTCACCTTTACCAATCCCAATCATCACAACTTCCACCTCAGGCTGATGATTCTCGACAATACCCAAAATTTCCTGAAGCCGATTTTCAACTTTATGATTTAAATCTTCTATTGCGGCTTGAGGACAATAAACAAAATGCGGAGTTGGCTGTAAATCAATGCCAATAGTTCCTTTACTATCACCATTCTCCAACCACAATCCCCAAAACAGCGCCGCCAAATCTCGTTGATTTTCCTTAACAAACTTATCCAACTGACTACGCCACTTGCTATCCCCTGTCTCCGGCTGAGTACTACCAAACATCATAATCTCTCTGCGTCTTTGCGCCTTTGCGTGAGAATTATCTTAAACCACTTTGTACACGCCAAAGACTTGCATACACACCATCTTTCTCCAACAACTGCTCATGAGTCCCCGACTCTATTAATTTCCCATGTTCCATAACATAAATACAATCAGCATTGCGGATAGTTGAAAGACGATGAGCGATCGCAATGGTAGTTCTATCTACTGTAATCCGTTCCAGCGATCGCTGGATTGCCGCTTCGGTTTCATTGTCCACCGCCGAAGTGGCTTCATCTAAAATCAAAATTGGCGGATTCTTGAGTACTGCACGGGCGATCGCAATTCTTTGTCGTTGTCCACCAGATAACTTTTGTCCGCGTTCCCCAACAATTGTCTCATAACCTTGGGGCAGGTGGATAATAAATTCATGCGCCTCAGCCACCTTAGCCGCCGTGATGATTTCTGCTTCTGTAGCACCAAAACTGCCATAGGCAATATTCTCCGCTACTGTACCATGAAATAAAAATACATCTTGACTCACCAAACCAATACAGCGCCGTAAATCCCGCAAGTTTAAATCTTGTAATTCAATGCCATCTAAAGTAATTTTGCCAGCTTTAACTTCATATAACCGCAATAAAAGTTTGACTAAAGTGCTTTTACCTGAACCAGTCGAACCCACAATCGCAATTGTCTTTCCTGCGGGAACTCGCAAAGACAGATTTTCAATCACTGGTAATCTATCTTTATAAGCAAAACTCACATGATTAAATTCCACCTCCCCCCGCACCGCATCCACAGGTAAAGCGGTATTTCCTGTATAAATTGTCAAGGGAGTATCCAACAAATTCATCACGCGATTAGTAGAAGCCATTGCCCGTTGATATAAGTCAAAGGTATCCCCTAATCTAGTTAAAGGCCAAAGTAATCGCTGGACTAAAAACACCAATAAACTGTAAGCACCTACAGACATTCTGCCAGCCACTGCTTCCATCCCGCCAAATAACAGTAATGCGGTGAAGCTGATTAAAATCAACATCCGAATCAAGGGAATAAAAGCCGCAGACAGCGCGATCGCTTTGGCGTTACTTTGTCTATAAGCTACACTTTCTATTTCTAAACGTCCGGCTTCATACTCCTCAGCCGTGAAACTTTTAATAGTAGTAATACCGCTCAAATTATTAGACAAACGTCCATTGAGTAAACCTACCTTTTCCCGCACATCAGCGTAACGTGGTGCTAGTAATTTCTGAAAGGCTACCGAACCCCAAAGAATAAATGGCATGGGCAAAATTGCCATCCAAGCTATACTAGGAGCCAAAATAAAAAATGCGCCGCCAATAATTACAACAGTTGTGGCAACTTGGATGATGTCGTTGGCTCCTACATCCAAAAATCTTTCTAGTTGGTTAACATCATCACTGAGAATGGACATTAAACCGCCAGTACTGCGTTCTTCAAAATAAGCCAATTCCAACTCTTGCAGGTGTTTATATGCATCCAGACGTAAGTTATGCTGAATCTTCTGCGCCAAGTTGCGCCACAATAACTTGTAGCGATACTCAAAAAATGATTCTAAAATCCAAGTGATAACTGTGAGCAGAGCCAGAATTAAAAATTGCCCAAAGATATCTTGAACACCCCATCGAGCAATGATAGAATCCTGCTGCTGAACTACCACATCCACTGCAATCCCAATTAATGCTGGTGGTGCTAAGTCAAAAAGTTTATTGAGAATCGAACAACCAATTGCCAGCCAAATCTGTTGACGATACTCGTGTCCGTAGTCAAGCAGGCGCTGAAGAGGATGCACTGAATGTCTACGTCGGTTTAATATCCGATGAAATTTAAATGCTATAGCCACAATCATTTACAGTTGCGTGAAACTGATATTACCACGAGAGGGGGAGAAGGATATCGCTTTTGTAGCCTGGTTTCTGGGTAGACAGGCAGAGGACGTGTCACCATAGTACAGGAGTTGCCTAAAGATGCAAAAGGAGATAAAACCTTGAAAAATCAGCAATTGGGGAATTGGCAAACCACAATTTTCGGAATTGTGTTGGCATTAGCTGTGCTAATTGGACTCAATTCCTTTATCATTATCAACCCAGGGCAAGCAGGAGTAATCAGCATCTTAGGTAAAGCTAGGGATGGTGCTTTATTAGAGGGTATTCACCTTAAACCACCTTTCATTTCAGTAGTAGATGTGTATGATTTGACGGTGCAAAAATTTGAAGTACCAGCCGAAAGTTCTACTAAGGATTTACAAAATTTGTCTGCGAGATTTGCCATTAACTTTCGCCTTGATCCCACACAGGTAGTTGAGGTGAGAAGGAAACAAGGAACTTTAGCAAACATTGTCTCGAAAATCATCGCTCCCCAGACACAAGAAGCATTCAAAATCGCTGCTGCTAGAAGAACAGTAGAAGAAGCAATTACCAAAAGGAGTGAATTAAAAGAAGACTTTGATTTTGCTTTGGGCGATCGCCTAGATAAATATGGGATAATCGTCCTAGATACTAGTGTAGTTGACTTGACTTTTTCGCCAGAGTTTGCAAGAGCTGTAGAAGAAAAACAAATTGCCGAACAGCGTGCACAAAGAGCCGTCTATGTAGCGCGGGAAGCTGAACAAGAAGCGCAGGCGGATATTAATCGCGCTAAGGGTAAGGCAGAAGCGCAAAGACTGTTAGCAGAGACTCTCAAAGCCCAAGGTGGGCAATTAGTTCTGCAAAAAGAAGCAATTGAAGCTTGGAGAAATGGCGGTGCTCAGATGCCAAAAGTTCTGGTTATGGGTGGTGAATCTAAAGGCAGTGTGCCATTCATTTTCAACCTAGGGAATATTCCCAACCAACCATAATTTTAGTAAATAATGCTAATGAGGTGGGCTACACCCACCTCAATCACAAAAGCAAAACTAGAACATAACAAACTAATTTATGTCAACTCCCAATCATCAAAACCTCACAATCTCCGAAGCCAAAAAAATCCTGAATAAATTCAATTGCTTAGATATAGCACCTATTCTCAAACCATCAGAAAAAGCTTTAGTCTGTCGGGCTTTAATTTTGGTAACCAGTATTTCTGATTACCAAATATTAGGAATTTGTGCTGATACAGCAGAAGAAGCATTACTGGCTATGAGAACTTATTCCCACGCTTTTGGACACGAAGTTCCGAGCAATTTAGCTGCACCAGAAGGGCCAGTTTATATTAAATTAAATGGCAAAAATGGCATGTGTTATCTTGATTCCTATGCTGGGCATCATCGGGGAGTTTTAATTTCTTGTCAATCCTATAATGAAGGGGGAATCAACGAAATGTATGGACATCTACCCCTGGATTTATTTGTTTAAAATTTGTTCAGTGTCGGTAGGACATCAAGTCTTACCCACTGACATGCTAATTTTAGATGTGGGATTGGGAATGGCAATAAAACCTAAAATCAGCAATCTAAAATCCCAAAAATTGATTGACTAATGACTAATTTTTATGAGTATTATTACACTACAATCAGTAAAAAAAGATTTTGGCATCAAGGAAATTTTAAAGGATGCTAGCTTTAGCTTAGATCCTACTGATAAAGTTGGCTTAATTGGCACAAATGGTTCTGGTAAATCAACCTTATTAAAGATGATTGCTGGACTAGAACCAATTGATAGTGGTCAAATTAACTTTGGTTCTGGCTCCAAAATAATTTACTTACCCCAACAACCAGACTTAGATGAAAATCACACAGTGTTAGAGCAAATTTTCGCTGATAGTGGCGAACACATGGCTTTAGTGCGTGAGTATGAAGAGCTTTCTGATAAACTGGCTCACTATCCAGAAGATAGTCAACTGATGTCGCGCCTGTCTGAGGTGATGCAGCGTATGGAGTCCACTGGCGCTTGGGAATTGGAAACTAACGCCAAAATTATCTTAACTAAGTTAGGAATTTCTGACTTTGATGCTGTCATCGGTACTTTGTCAGGAGGTTATCGCAAACGCATCGCCTTGGCCACAGCTTTGCTATCAGAACCAGATGTTTTACTGATGGATGAGCCTACCAACCATCTGGATGCGCTTTCAGTGGAATGGTTGCAAAGTTATTTAAATCGCTTTCGTGGCGCACTTTTGCTGATAACTCACGATCGCTATTTTCTCGATAAAGTCACAAACCGGATTATAGAAATAGACCGAGGTGATATTTACAGCTACTCAGGTAATTATTCATACTACCTCGAAAAGAAAGCTTTAGCTGAAGAATCGGCCATTAGCAGCCAACGCAAACATCAAGGTGTATTACGCCGGGAATTGGAATGGTTAAGCCGGGGGCCAAAAGCCAGAAGTACCAAACAAAAAGCCCGAATTGAACGCATTCAAGGTATGCGAGAAACTGAGTTTAAACAAGTTCAGGGTAAAGTTGATATTTCTACAGTTGGTCGTCGTATTGGCAAAAAAGTTATTGAATTAAATAGTATATCTAAAGCCTATGATGGACGTACTTTAATTAATAATTTTACCTACGAATTTAGTCCAGAAGACCGTATCGGGATAATTGGCGGCAACGGTACAGGTAAATCCACTTTAATGGATATTATTACCGGACGTATTCAACCCGATTCCGGTAGTGTAGAAATTGGCACTACCATTCACATCGGTTATTTTGACCAGCATTCCGAAGAGTTACTCACAGCTTTAGATGAAAATCAGCGCGTGATTGACTACATCAAAGAAGAAGGGGAATTTGTCAAAATTGCTGATGGTACGCAAATTTCTGCTTCCCAAATGTTGGAGCGATTTTTATTTCCAGGAAACCAGCAATACGCGCCAATTCATAAACTTTCTGGTGGAGAAAAACGCCGTTTATTTTTACTGCGGATTCTGATTGGTGCGCCTAATGTTTTGATTCTAGATGAACCAACCAATGATTTAGATGTACAAACATTGGCGGTATTAGAAGAATATTTAGAAGACTTTTCTGGATGTGTGATTGCAGTATCTCACGATCGCTACTTTTTAGACCGCACTGTAGACACAATTTTTGCCTTGGAAGTAGGTGGTAATCTCCGCCAGTATCCAGGGAATTACTCAGTTTATTTAGATTATAAGAAAGCTGAAGAGGAGCAAGAAAAACAACAGCAAGCTGTTAATACTAAGGAAAAACCAAAAGAAGAGATTAAATCTACATCTTCATCTCCAGACACCGAAAACAAAAAGCGCCGCAGATTATCAAACTGGGAAAAGCGGGAATTTGCAGAGTTGGAAGGTAAAATTGCCAAGTTGGAATCAGAGAAAGCCGCAGCCGAAAAAGCTTTGGTAAATGTCTCTCCTGGGAAATATACCCAAGTACAAAAACTCTACGAAGAAGTAGAAACCTTGAAGCAAGCGATTGATGTAGCAACAGAACGCTGGTTAGAATTAGCTGAGATTGACTCTTAACAAAATCGGTAAAATAATATGCCAGTTAAAGTTGGGGATACTGCTCCTGATTTCACTTTACCAGCCCAAGACGGCTCAACAGTCAGCCTGAGAGATTTTCGCGGGCAACAAGCTGTTGTTCTCTACTTTTATCCCAAAGATGACACACCAGGATGTACAGCCGAATCCTGTGCCTTTCGTGACCAGTATGAAGTATTTAAAACTGCTGGTGCTGAAGTAATTGGCGTCAGTGGAGATTCTAGCGAATCTCACCAGAAATTTGCTGCCAAGCACAATCTACCCTTTACACTCTTGAGTGACAAAGACAACCAAGTAAGGAAGCAATACGGTGCAACCACAGCTTTTGGTTTAATTCCTGGCCGCGTTACTTATGTGATTGACAAAGAAGGCGTTGTGCAATACGTATTTGATTCCATGTTGAACTTTAAAGGCCACGTGGAAGAAGCGCTGAAGACTTTGCAAGAGTTAGCAGTGAAATAGGGAATGGGGAATTGGGAATGGGGTGAAATTGCTTCTATAATTCTCCCTCACTCCCTCACTTCCTCACTCCCTACTCCCCTCACTTGTGCGAGTAAGAATTTTCCGCTACAAAATGATTAGTCTGGGCTGACTTGCCATTCTTACCGTTAGTATGACCGTTACCATTACGGGGTTGAATCACACCGTAACCGCCGTGGTTGCGTTCGTAAATGACGTTAATCTCGCCAGTTTCAGAATTGCGGAACATGTAGAAGTCATGTCCTACCAGTTGTAGCTGTTCTGATGCCTCTGCAACCGTCATGGGTGGCATGGAAAAATATTTGGTACGGACGACCTCGTTAGGTAATTCGGGGGTGCGATCGCCTATTAAATCTGCTGCTACAGGTTCGGGAACTAATACTTTATTAGTTGGTTGGGCGTGAGTTTTCTTATCTTGCCGTCTTTCTTTATATTTTCGCAGTTGACGGGCAATTTTATCTGCTACTAAATCAATGCTGGCGTATAAGTTTTCGCTGCTTTCCTCGGCACGGATAACACTACCATTTGCATAAATAGTGACTTCAGCCGCTTGCTTGGGGTTAATTCGGGGATTGCGGGCGACGCTCAGATGCACATCCACTTCATTGGTAATATTTTGAAAGTGACTAACTGCTTTTTCAATTTTTTGATGTACGTACTCCCGAATCGCATCGGTGATTTCAATATTTTTGCCGTGGATGACAAGCTTCATGTAAACTCTCCCACTTAATATTTGATGTGAATTTGTTTTGTATGAAAAGAAGTTGCGGTAATCTACTTACTACCGTCAAAACAAATTGTGAACAATTTTAATGTACTGCTTGTGCGCTTTCTCTAAGTTGGAAGTTTTATCCGCTTCGAGATGCAAACAATGTATTAGAGTCATCAGCCAGTGCATTCGTTCATCTTGTGTTTGGCGTGATGCTTGTTGCAGAGAATTCCTCCTAACACCTTTGAGGTTATATATTCAAACTAGCACTTTGTATTTTCTAATGCAGGTTCCCTTGATGTTCCTTTAAAATCCTTTGCATAGCTTGACATTTGTTGACTCAAGACCTGTAATTTTGCAATATATTTGGTCTGGGAACCAGTTGATTTTTGGCATGATCCATAGTACAGAACCACACCAAAGCCGTTGTTTGCTACATAACGCCGGATTGATGCCATACATAGATGCTCACTTATGGCAGCGATCGCTTGTCGCCGAGCGCATCGATGACCCTAGTTTAGATGATGTCTTAATTTTGCTAGAGCATCCACCCGTCTATACTTTGGGACAAGGCAGTAACCTTGAATTTCTCAAATTTGACCTAGATAAAAGTAAATTCGATGTTCACACAGTTGAACGCGGCGGCGAGGTCACCTATCATTGCCCTGGTCAACTAGTGGGGTATCCAATTTTAAATCTGCGCCGTCATCGTCAAGACCTGCATTGGTATTTACGGCAATTAGAAGAAGTATTAATTCGCGTATTAGCAGTTTATGGGTTGTCAGGCGATCGCTTGACAGATTTTACTGGTGTGTGGCTAGAAAAGCGGAAAGTTGCCGCTATTGGTATTAAAGTCAGTCGTTGGATTACCATGCACGGTTTTGCCTTAAATGTTTGTCCCGACATGTCAGGTTTTGAAAACATTATTCCCTGCGGCATTGCTGATAAACCTGTAGGTAGTTTAGCCGAGTGGATTCCTGGTATTACCGTTCAAGAGGTAAGCGCTAATGTGTCCCAGTGTTTTGCTGAAGTTTTTGGCGTGGAATTAGTCGAAAGTCTCAGTGAATTCAGCTTGTAATTGCGTAATCAGACAGTCTTATAAAAACTGGTAAAAAAATTTTCGGCGTTGCTGAATCAAGGGATGATTCTTTTAGGGTGGGCCGGACAGCCCGCCCGGAAATACAAGGGACGGGCAAGATGCCCATCCCACAAAACCAGCAAAATCATCCCGCAAATATACAACGCTAAATTTTCAATTGTTAGCGGATTGATGATGTGTACTGTGACTGCAATTGTCCAAGCTAGAATATGATTGTTTACCAGTCGTAAAATTAACGTGAGTCCGACAAATATCAAAAACCCCTCTCCAAACCTCTCCCCTGCCAGGAGGAGCCACTGCGTTGCGCGGGTTCCCCGCGTTGTAGCAAGTGGCGTAGAGGCTTTGAAACCTTGATTTTTAGTTCAAAACCAAGGGATATTTTTGCCCCTCTTTGCGTCACAGAGGGGTTGGGGTGAGGTTTATCGAATTCACGTAAAATTAATATTTTGCGGCAGACAAATCAAATCTCACATGTGAATTATCCAACAAATTTACAAGTATATGCTCCATCGTTGACAGCCCTGAAAGAACGTGATTGGAAAGCGATGACAGAACTGTTTGATAGAGAAGACAGTGATGAAATTGAAGCTGATATTAATCATAACTTGCTGTGGCTGACACCCGAACCGTGTTGGGAAGATGACCCCTTCGATTTCTTACGCGAGTATCTTTAGTAAGATGTTGACCAAGCCCAAACAACTGCAAGTGGCAAGGTAGGTATTTTGAACGATGAACGCACAGGGAAATGAGCCACAGCAATGGATGCAACTGAGTACCAATCCACAAGATTGGTCATGGCAATTTTGGCCTGTGTTACCACTCTATCCCTACGGTAAGCGGCGGACAATTTGCTCGGAAATAGTCAAGGATACTATCTGGACATTCGATCAGCTGCACGGTATCCTCTACACTGTCGTGCCGATTCGGATGACTGTCGTCAAGCTAGAAGCAGGCGGTCTTCTTGTCTATGCACCAGTTGCTCCCACTATTGAGTGTGTCCGTTTGGTTAACGAGTTGGTGACAAAGTATGGTGATGTTAAGTATATTATTCTGCCAACTAGTTCTGGTCTAGAACATAAGGTCTTCGTCGGCCCCTTCGCTAGAAACTTTCCACAAGCACAAGTATTTATTGCCCCCCATCAGTGGAGTTTCCCCGTAAACTTGCCTTTAAGTTGGCTGGGTTTTCCTCCTAAACGGACTCAGGTGCTTTCAGAAGACAGTAGCCAAACACCTTTTGCTGATGAGTTCGACTATGAGGTGCTGGATATCAATTTGGGTAGGGGATCTTTTGTAGAAGTGGCATTTTTCCACAAGCGATCGCAAACTCTGCTGCTGACTGATTCTATACTGTCTGTGCCAGAAGATCCACCTGCAATCAACCAATTAGATCCCTACCCCTTACTGTTTCATGCTAGGAACAATGCCTCTGAGGTAATTGTCGATAATCAAGAAAACCGCCGCCAGGGATGGCAACGTATTTCACTGTTTGCGATTTACTTTCGCCCTAGTGCGTTGGATATGCCTAAATTAGGGCAGATGTTTCGCGATGCTTTTACAGCCCCACAGCGATCGCCAAAGAATTATTTTGGTTTATTTCCGTTACGTTGGCAAGAGAATTGGCAGCAGTCATTCGCTGTTTTACGCGGAAATGGCCGTCCGTTTGTAGCACCAATTTTACAAATCCTCATTTTACCCCAAGCTCCCAGACAAGTACTCGACTGGGCTGATAAAGTTGCAACTTGGGATTTTCGCCAAATTATTGCCTGTCACTTTGATTCACCAATTGAGGCTAGTCCCCGTCAATTTCGCCAAGCATTCAGTTTTCTGGAAAAGCAACCCATGCTAGATCAGGACTTATCGGGAACCAACCCGCCACTGTTAGCAGAAGATATGAAATTTATTCAGGAACTTGAGGCTAGTTTAGCTAGGCAGGGTATCGCCAAACCAGCAAAGGAGAAGGTATAAAGGAGGTCATCTGGCCGCAATTTGGTCTAAACTTCCGGAATAATGTTGGATTTTTATGAGCAACGCTTGTTATGTTCTCTAGTCAAAATCTTCCTCGTTGGCTCAACTTCGGAATTGCGTTTCCCGTAATTTTTCTGAATATTTGGTTAATTTTTCTGCTGTGGCAATACTTGCAGCCTATTCCCAGTATCGTATTAACAGCCAGCCTTGCTGCTTTCTTGCTAGACTACCCAATTATTTTTCTCGAACAGCGCGGGATGACACGGACTTGGGCGATCGCACTTGTCTTGCTGTTCGCACTGGCGCTGTTAACTGTGATTGGTTTGTTTTTGGGGCCTGTGGTATTTCAACAGCTGATTGAGTTTGGCGATCGCTTACCTGTCTGGATTGAAAAAGGCAGAAAACAACTGCAAACTCTAGATGACCAAACCATACTACAAAATTTACCCATTGATTTAAGTGGACTCACCATTCAGCTAACAAACCAAATTTCGGCTACCCTACAGTCCTTAACCAGTCGAATTATTAACCTCACACTCGATACTATTAATATTGCAGTGAATTTTTTAGTGACGGTAGTACTGACGATTCTTCTGGTTCTCAACGGCAAAAAGCTTTGGGACGGAATATTTAACTGGTTTCCTTCAAAATGGAGTACACAAATTCAAACTTCACTCCAACAAAGTTTTCAAGGCTATTTTGCCGGACAAGCAATCATTGCATTGATTTTGAGTATTGTTTTATCACTGACATTTGAGGTTTTGCAAGTACCTTTTGGATTGCTATTTGGTCTAGGCATTGGCATCGCTAGTATTATTCCCTTTGGAGGTACACTTAGTACAACCCTGGTGAGTTTGTTACTGGCCTCTCAAAATATCTGGTTAGGAATTAAGGTCTTTGTAACAGCTTTAATTCTCATTCAAATTAACGACAATGTTGTCGCTCCTCGCTTGATTGGTGGCATTACTGGACTTAATCCGGCGATCGTGGTGATCTCGATCCTCATTGGCGTCAAAATTGGCGGATTTTTGGGTTTACTATTAGCTGTTCCTACAGCGAGTTTCATTAAAAAAATAGCTGATACTCTATATACTTTTGTTGTGACTGATGAAAAAGTTTCTCAAGCTAATCAATTACCATAACTTTCAGATTTACCATTCATCTAAGACAAGGTTTTAAAATATAATCTTGTTGCCAAATTAGTTACTCTTTTTATAACTTCTTCGCCACCTTTCCAGATGCTCTATAGAAATAGATTTAGTGACGACATTAACACCATTTCCTCGCCAGGCAACTTCCGGATCTGTTGTAAACACACCACACTCTAATTGTTCAAGTCTAATATCCCAATATTGACTAAATCTATTTTTTAAAGTAATCACCTGCTCAAATACCTTGTTTCTATGCTTATTTCTTCTTTTTCTCTCTGTTGCTCCTTTTGCCTCTGTATCAATAAATTTAGTTTCGATTAAAAACAAATTACCTTGAAATGTGAGATAGACAAAATCACACTTACCTAAATCTGTATAATCGGAAATTGGCGACTTTTCAAATAATAGTAATTCACAGCATGAAGGAAATAAATCTTTAATATGTAAAAATAAATAAGCTTGTAATAAAAGTTCTTTATCGTAAGGAAATACAATCACTCCTTCAAAAAATTGTTGAATATCTTCCTGGCTTTGGGGTTGAATTTTCTTACAATAAGAAACAAATTTATATAAATCATTGGCAATCATTAAGTTTTAGCTCCTACTCCTGGCGATCGCTTCAGCCCTCATAGCATAAAAAGATACTATGTAACACTGTAAATCTCCAACCGCATAAGTAACTAAAACAACGATTAAACTCCTGAATTATTCAGGTAATATACTGCTGGGGTAATTGTAAAGTATTTAGCAAGTCACTGAAAAACTACTGAGATAAACCCAGTTTGTTGCACCTCACCCTTTTAAACTTGGTAGAGAAACAGGTTTGGCAATTAACCACCAATCAGTGGTTTGAGATGAGCCGTAAACCTGGCATTTTGCAAAGCTTGAACTGTGATGCGAGAGTCTTGCACACAAAATTGCCAACCTAAGCGAACTAACTTACGGGAATTTTCAGCTTGGACAATTCCGATCACTGGCATTTTCGCCTTTTCTTTATCACCTGACTGTTCTTGCAAAATTGTTTTTAAGCGATGTAGTTCTTCGATGTCGGCTGCTTGTTGAGGATTTAGTTCTACCATTACCATTTGCACTGTTTCCACTGGTTCGGCATCTTCAACAATCAATTGAGTTTGTTCATCTCTTCGGTCTACTTTACCCCAAATAATTAATCTCACATCGACTTGGAGTAGAAAACTAATGCGTTCATAAGTTTTAGGAAAAACAATAGCTTCCGATTGTGCAGTTAAATCTTCTATTTGTAGAATAGCCATCGGATCACCTTTTTTAGTCATCACTTTTTTGACATTATTTAGCATGATCACCACACAAACTTTTGTATCTTCTCTTTGTTCGTTGAGTTGTGAAAGGTTAATCGGAGTCAGTAGTGATGCTATTGGTCTTAAAGATTTTAATGGATGATCTGATACATAAAAACCCAGCAATTCTTTTTCCATGCGTAATTTTTCCTGTGGGGGAAAATCCATCACAGATTCAGCCTTGGGAACAGCTGCAAAAGCATTACTCGCTGTTTTATTATGAGTATTTGCAAAACTACCACCTAATAAATCAAACAGATTTCCTTGGCCGCTAGCTCTATCTTTGGCACGGGATTGCGCCCAATCATAAACTAGTTCTAAATCACGGATTAATTGCTGGCGGTTGGATTCAATTTTGTCAAAGGCACCACAATAAATTAGTGATTCCAAAGTCCGGCGATTAACAGCACGCAGATCCACGCGATCGCAAAAATCAGCGAGTGATTTAAACTCTCCGCCCTCACTTCTAGCTTCTAGAATACAGGCGATCGCATTCTGCCCTACATTCCGCACAGCTGAAAATCCAAATAAAATCTTTCCCGCCGCAGGTGTAAAATCCAGCCCAGAGCGATTAATATCAGGCGGATCTATGGGAATACCCATGCTCGTGCAGTTATTAATATATTTCTGCACTTTATCTGTATCGCCACTGTTCGCAGTCAGCAGCGCCGCCATATACTCCAATGGATAATTAGCTTTCAAATATGCAGTTTGATAAGTAACATATCCATAAGCAGTTGAATGAGATTTATTGAAACAATTGGAGGCTATCAAACCATTTTTAATGGCAAAATTATGGTCACGTTCTACCCCAATGTCATAAACGGTTTCTCTACCTACAAATTTACGAGCAACTATTTTGACCATCTTACCTAACCCCTGGCGCACATTTATAAATTTAATTGATTTGTCAAGCGAATGGGGATAGAGGGACAAGGAGACACGGGGACAAATTTAATTCCCAATGCCCAATGCCCAATACCCAATGCCCCATTCCCCATTTACCTGGAAATATACTAAAATCAATGACTTGAGTCACAAAGAGAGCAATCATGGCATCCATCCGCGAGTTGCACGAACAGCTAATTAAAAAAGAACGTTCTGCTGTCGAAATTACCCAAGAAGCTTTAGACCGTATTCAAGCATTAGAGCCGAAATTACACAGTTTCTTACACGTAACGGCACAACAGGCGTTAGAACAGGCTCGTGCTGTGGATACCAAAATCGCTGCTGGAGAAGAAATTGGACTGCTGGCAGGTATTCCCATTGGCATTAAGGACAATATGTGTACCAAGGGGATTCCCACTACTTGCGCCTCCAGGATTTTGGCAAATTTTGTGCCGCCTTATGAATCAACAGTGACACAAAAATTGGCTGATGCCGGAGCGGTGATTGTTGGTAAAACCAATTTAGATGAGTTTGCAATGGGCAGTTCTACAGAAAATTCTGCCTACCAAGTCACGGCTAATCCTTGGGATTTATCACGGGTTCCGGGTGGTTCTTCTGGAGGTTCGGCGGCGGCTGTGGCGGCGGAAGAATGTGTGGTTGCTCTTGGTTCTGATACTGGTGGTTCAATTCGGCAACCTGCGTCTTTCTGTGGTGTAGTAGGGATGAAACCGACTTATGGGCTGGTTTCCCGCTACGGTTTGGTAGCTTTTGCTTCATCTTTGGATCAAATTGGGCCATTTGGTCGTTCAGTAGAAGATACAGCTATATTATTAAATGCGATCGCAGGTTATGATCCCCAAGACTCTACTAGCCTGAAAGTGGAGATCCCTAACTACGCTGCCAGCTTAAAACCAGACTTCAAAGCTAGAGGAAAACTGCGAATTGGGGTGATCAAAGAAACATTTGGTGAAGGGTTGGACTCTGTTGTCGAAAAAGCTGTGACTAAAGCGATAGACCAACTACAAAGTTTGGGTGCAGAAGTTCACATAGTCTCCTGTCCCAACTTCCGCTATGGCGTACCTAGTTACTACATCATCGCCCCATCGGAAGCATCCGCTAACCTTGCTCGTTATGATGGTGTGAAATATGGCTTGCGTGCTGATAACGCAGATAATCTGCTATCTATGTATACTCGTACCCGTTCCACGGGTTTCGGCGCAGAAGTTAAACGCCGGATTATGATTGGCACATACGCCCTTTCTGCTGGCTATTACGATGCTTATTATCTCAAAGCGCAAAAAGTCCGCACCCTAATTAAACAAGATTTTGAAAGAGCGTTTAAAAAAGTTGATGTATTAGTTTGTCCTACTGTTCCCAGCACAGCATTCAAAGCAGGGGAAAAAAATACTGATCCCTTGAGTATGTACTTACTAGACCTCATGACAATTCCCGTAAATCTTGCAGGTTTACCGGGTATAAGTGTACCTTGTGGTTTTGATGACCAAGGGTTACCAATTGGATTGCAGCTAATTGGCAAGGTGTTACGAGAAGACCAATTACTTCAAGTAGCCTACGCTTACGAGCAATCAACTACTTGGCATCTGGAACAGCCGACGTTGTGAGTAGGGAGTGAGGGAGTGAGGGAGTATTTTTGTTCTTATCCCCTTGTCCCCTTGTCCTCTCCGAATTACAGAACTACTGACTGATACTTTCAGGACTAAAAGTCACTTCTTTGACATCACCATCACTCCCGAAAGGTTCTGCTGGTTGCTGATTAACAGAAATCAACACAGCACCTGCATTACCAGAGCGTATAGTCAATTGTTCTTTGGCTGTCCAAGTTCTTTGTTCTCCTTTTGTTAAATTGCCCATAAATTCGGTCTTACCATCTACTGTCACCTGTAACCACGATTTACCTTGAAGTTCCAAACTGACTTCAATATTTTCACTTGCAGTCGGTTTGGGGGATGTGACTGGCAACGCTATGGTTTCGGGAGTAGCCAAAGATTCGGGTTCGGGTGATGAAGGAACAGGTAATGGTGTTATTTTTGCTTCTTGAGTCGATACTGAGTTTTGTTTTTTCGCTAGGGATTCGGCTGTCAATTTTGGATTAAGTACATAAATCAATCCGACAGAAGCAAGTACTAATAACAGAACGTATGGTACAAACAAGGGTATGTGTATATCTGGTCGTTTGTCTAAAATTTGACTATCATGATTGAAGTCTTGAGGTACATCGTTGATTATAAAGGTATTTGCTAAAGCTGTACCATCCAACCCTATGGCATCACCATAGCGACGGATAAATCCTTGAACATAAACAGGTTCAGGTAATTCTGCAAATTGTCCTGCATCTAGAGCTTGCAAGAAAGTGAGTCGGATATTTGTTGTAGCAGCTATTGCCTCTATACGTATGGATTTTTCTTGTCTTACTTGTAGTAAATATTGAGTTATTTCCTTCAATTGCTCTTTTTGAGCCTCATTTAAGAGCGTCACAATCTTCTCCTAATAATGACTAAAGTTTACTATCTAACAGTGAAATTGCTTAATTAAAGTAATTATTATTACTATTCAAAATGTTGGGATTAGTCTAATTTTAATGGGAAAGTACCCACCTTGCTTGGTGAGTAAATGTTTATTTTATTTATCAATATTTGTTAAAGTAAAAAGTCTAGAGCATGAATATAAACAAACTGCAATTTTCAATGCAATTGTGTTTTAAGCTGCTGCTTATAGTAGAAATAGTTGTGGTTATTGCCTACTTTGCCATCTGTCTATTTCTGTTTGTTCGGCAGCCTCGGTTCATCTTCTTTCCCTCTAGTACCGTTGAAATTACACCAGAGTTTTTCCATCTCCCATACGAGGAGGTGTGGCTGCCTGTACCAGCTAGCTCTGGTAAAGTGGAACGCATTCATGGTTGGTGGATTGAAGCTACCCAACCCGATGCCAAGGTTTTGTTATATCTGCACGGGAATGGTATTAATATTGGCGCTAATATTGGCCATGCCAATCGGTTTTATCAACTAGGATTTTCTGTACTGCTGATTGATTATCGCGGGTATGGTCGCAGTGAAGGTGTTTTTCCCAATGAAATGCGGGTTTATCAGGATGCAGCCGTCGCGTGGAATTACCTGGTACAGGAGAAGCAGATTCCACCTAGCCAAATTTTTATTTATGGACATTCTATGGGGGGAGCAATAGCTATTGATTTGGCAGTCAAACACCCAAACGCTGCTGGATTGATTGTGGAAAGCTCGTTTACCTCTATCCGGGATGTAGTGGCTTACAGAAACTTATTTCGGCTGTTTCCTGTAGATTTAATCTTGACACAGAGATTTGATTCTCTTAAAAAAATACCACAGTTAAAAGTGCCTGTTTTATTCATTCACGGTACTGCTGATACAACTGTACCGTCTTTTATGAGCCAACAACTGTATAACGCTGCTCCCCAGCCCAAAAAACTGCTCTTGGTTCCAGCCGCAGATCATAATAACACGGCTTCAGTGGCTGGAGAACAATATCTGCAATGGGTGAAGTCTTTTGCCCAACAAGTAAAGGTTAGCAACTAGGGGATTAAGGTAATTCAACTGAGTCGCATGTTAATTCTGAATTTATGTGATTAGGATGTTTGGTAAAAAATTACACTAATGGTAACGTGAATTTACTAAAGTAATATAGTAACTATGAAGCAGATTTTTTTCTGAGCGATCGCTTGATAAATACTAGCTTTGTCAGATGTTTTTACTTGCTAAATCAGAATCTTGGAGACTTAGCAAATTTGATTACATCTAAGTAATTTTGCTATTTTTTACAAAAATCTGTATAAATAATACAAATTTCTCCGGATTTACCAAAAAATTATGCGAGAAATTATACAGATGTAACCACTCCTTGCCTGAATATCAGAAGCGACTTCAATCATGACTACGACATCTGTGTATTTGCTAACTATTCCGGGAAATCCTAGTATTAAAATTTCTCAAGATGAATTGCGATCGCTCTTAGGTGAAATTGAAGCTGAACTTCATCGCAGTAACGTTTATCTTCGGGCTATGGCTACTTTACAAAAGTTGCTTGGTGCTTCAGGGGAACAAGCCAAGATGTTGTTTAAAGCTGTGGGTAGAGAGGCAATTGGTTTAGCCTTCCAGCAATTCGCGCAACATCAGCAGGTTGCAGATATTCATGAACAGACAAATACTGACAGTGTTGAGCCAGAAAATACTTGTGACTTATCAGATATTCAAGTAAACACACAAAAAACTAGCACAAATGCTAGCCCAGATAACGTATCATCAACAGCCACGGTAAACTCAATGAGCAATTCAGAAATTAACTCTCCAGGTGTAGGACTGATGAAGCGGCTGAGGCTCAATAAAAGACTTTCCCAAGCTGAACTAGCCAAGCAAATGGTAGCCGAACAGCGCTTAACAACTATGTGCCAAATCGGTCAGCAACTCAAGCAATCCCGTGAATCTCAAGGTCTCTCTCTCAGCCAACTGAACATCTACACTCACGTACCCATCCATCAGATGGAAGCTATAGAAAATGGCAAATTAGAGTTGTTACCAGAAGATACATTAGTACGTGGATTTATTCGCGTGATGGGGAATGCCTTGGGGTTAAATGGCACACTTTTAGCTGCTTCTTTACCAGCAGCTGATATGGTGAAATCAGTCATACCTTCTTGGTCTCAATCAAAACAGAATACCGGGACTTTGGGAATAGAAATACGTCCTATGCATCTGTATTTAGGCTATACAGCCCTTGTGGTTGGGGCGGTAGGAGGATTGTCCCTGATTTCTCAGTCAGCAAACACTGGCAGGATGTTGAATTCAGAGGTGATAATTCCCCCATCTGCTTCTCTATCTCCATCATCCCAGAAGTCTGAAGTAACTGCTAAACCAGGGTTGAAGTCTACCACTAGTATCAGTGTAGGAGCGGGTATTGCTCCGCCAGAGGCACTGTAACCCAGAATACTGAGTTAAAAGACTGCCGCAAGGGGCGGGGTTTCGACCTACCCTGAACAAAAATCCTCTGTTCCCGCCCCGTTTACGTAGTATCGGGCTTGATTAAGCTGGTTTGAGCAGGTTTTTTGATGATTGAGAACTGATATTTTCCAGATGTGCCACGATTTCTACAGTGGCGATTTGTTGCTGTAACCAATTAGTAAAGAAATCTCCCATAATTTGCAACCGTAGATTGTCATCTAATTGTGGTTTAATGATTTCCTCAACTGCAATTATATGCACTCCTTTTGGTGTAATTATTGGCTTAAGAATCTGTGGTGGAGTAGCGGCAAAAACTGCGGCGGCAATCTCCGGTCTAAAATCTGTACGACGGCGGATTCCCTGATAACCACCAGCACGGCGAATTTCTGGATTTTGAATGTATTGACGAGCTATTTCTTGGAAACTGATTTCGCCTTCTTGTAGGGCATAAAATAGTTCTAGAGCCAAATCCTCATCATCTAAGACAACTTCATAAGTTACTGCACCAGAATAATTGAGTTGATGAGCATAGAAAAATGGTTCAACTTTATCTGCAAATAAATGATTTGCTAATTTTGAAGATATCAGGTTGATTTTGGCTATTTCTTCTAAATCATCTAGAGAAAGATGATGTTTTTCTAACCAAGACCATGTATCTTCTGCTTTAAATAATCGGTTAGCTAGACGGAGGTTATCTGCTGCTTTTTGTAGTTCTTCTGTTTCCACTTCAATTCCGGCTTTATCTGCTGCATCAGCAATAATTTTCTGAGTAGCGATCGCCTCTAATATACTAGGAATTTGGCAAGCTAATTTTATATAGTAAATAATATCTTCAGTAGAAACTTTTAAAATATTTGACATAATTAAATTCCTCCAATTACCAACCAACTACAAATTATTTTTTGACAGGTTTCAGATAAATCTGTATCGTATACATCATAATTACTTGATATATTATTTATTGTCTCTATCTGATGATAGTTTTAATATCTTGATTAATAGTTATTAGCTTAATTATCATTTTATGCTCTTATATTTAATGTATATCAATTACAAATCCACCTCTTTTATAACTTTTTAAATCAGCAATACAAGAGGGATAATATTTAACAATTAAAAGCAAACAAGCAACAGAGAAGAGGTATGGGAAAAAAGAGGCAGAGGGGCAGAGGTGAAAGAACTTATATTCTTACTCTCCCCTGCGCCCCTGCTGGGATGCTGACTGTGAGCTAATCTAAAGCTCCAGACCGCCTTTTTGTAATTTCTTAAACGGATCTAAAACAAAGTCAATCACTCGGCGCTGGCGAATAATTACCTCTGCGGTGGCTGTCTGACCAGGGGTTAACGCGATGCGTTGGTTGGCAGCTTGCATATAAGGCTGATCCAGGGTGATATCTAAGTCATAGGTATCCACACTACCTTGATTGTTAGACTGGACTCTTGAGCTAGGTGAAATCCAACTAACACGCCCTTCCATCACTCCATAATCTTGGTAGGGATAGGCATCAAACTTGATTTTAACTGGCATTCCCACTTCTAAGAAACCACTGTTTTGGCTGGGTATCTGCGCCTTCAAGATCAACTTACTATTTTTGGGCGCAATTTGGGCAATGATTTGTCCTGGTTCTACCACAGGCCCTGGTTTTTGAATGGGCATCTCAAAAATTATGCCATCAACAGGCGATCGCACTACTCGTTGCTGTAATTGGATCTGCAAAGCCTGAATCTGACTCTTGGTTTGAGCTATTTCTGATTCCAGGTTACTAATTTGCGTTTCCATGTCTTTGAGCTGTTCCTGGCTTCTCAGCACAGCCAGTTTACCTGCTTGGACGACGCTTTGATAACTGCTTTGCTGCTCTTGCAGGCGTAATTTGGCCTGCTCAATATCCGCTACAGTTTGACTCATGGTCGCCTGATAGCGGCTCATTTCTTCTCGTAAACGCAGTTGGGCTTGTGTAATATCAGATTGTGCTTGCACAAGCAAACGTTGGCTTTCTTCTGCCGTCTTTTCTAGTTCTACAACTTGGATTTGGGGAATTGCTCCTTGTTCCAACAGTTGACGATAGCGGGCAACTTCGGCAACATCTCGATTAAAACGACTGTTGACTAACTTCTCGGAAGTCTGAGTTGAAATAATGTTCTGTTTAGCTTGTTCAACTAAAGCCTGTCTTTCTAATCGTTGTAAGTTATAAGCACTGCGTCTCGCATCAAGGTTTTGCTGCGCTTGATTAACTTGAGACATTTTTTCCAATTCTTGGGCTTGGTTTTGTTGCTCTTGAATATTAATCGCCAGCATCAATTGGTTTTTGAGCAACTTTAGTTGTGCTTGGCGATCTATTAGCCCTTTTAGTTGTGTCTGTGTCTGTTGCAACTCTGTTTGCTGTACATCAGACTCCAATTCGAGTAAAACCTGGCCGGCTCTAACCATTGCGCCTTCTTGAACATTGACAGCTTTGACACTACCAGGAACGGGAATCCCTAATTGGCGCGTTGCTCCTTGAGGTTCCAAACGCCCTCTAGCACTTCCTGTTTCATCAATTTTGGTGAGCATCGACCAAGGTAAGATGATAGCGGCAAATGCTACCAAGAAGTACAGTAATGAACGTGTCCAGAGCTTTGGTAAAGCATCTAACAGTTCTTCAGTACCGTAAGACCAATCGTTAGCCTCAGTTTCTATCTGTCTTTGATAATCAACAACAGCACTAGAGTCTTCAACCTGGTTATGCTGATCTTGCTTTGGTTTTGCAAGTACGGATGATAAATGTTGAGATGGGTTTGGCATAAGTAATTTAACAGTTTACTGTTAACTGTTCACCACAAAAGTAATGAGTTGAAGGTGTTAAGTGCTGAGGAGGGAAGAAGTAAATACTGTTGACTCAGCATTATGGTTCTGAAGCCTCCGAATTTATTTGTACACAATCCCCTAGCTTGAGTTACGGGGTACTACTCAGCACTCAGCACTCAGCACTCAGCACTAAAAACTTCCCAGGTTTTAAGCTGTTTGCGCCAGTTGTTGCTGGTTGAGATAGAAGTAATGACCTCTTCTGGCAATTAATTCATCGTGAGTCCCGCTTTCGACGAGTAAGCCGCGATCTAAAACCAGGATGAGGTCAGCATGACGCACTGTGGACAGGCGATGGGCAATAATCAAACTTGTGCGCCCTTTGAGAATTGTTTTCAGGTTATTTTGGATAATCCGCTCAGATTCGGCGTCGAGGTGGCTAGTTGCTTCGTCTAAAAGTAATAAGCGGGGATTTCCGAGTAAAGCACGGGCGATCGCTAGGCGTTGGCGTTGTCCTCCAGATAACATTCCGCCACCTTCACCAATTTGAGTTTCGTAGCCAGTCGGCAGTAGCTTGATGAATTCATCTGCTCCTGCTAAACTTGCGGCTTCAATAATTTCTGCTAAAGTGGCTTCTGGGTGAGCAATACTGATATTTTCACGGATTGTACCGCCAAATAAAAAGGTATCTTGATCGACAACACCAATTTGTGAACGCAGCGATCGCAAGGAAATACTAGTCACATCTTGGGCGTCAATTAATACTTTGCCATCTGTCGGCAGATATAGTCCCAAAATCAGCTTGGCGAGGGTTGTTTTACCAGAACCGCTACGCCCGACAACGGCTACAGTTTGCTCAGGTTGGATTTCAAAACTGAGATTTTCGAGGACATTAATATCACTTTCTGGATGATAACGAAAAGTGACATTATCAAAGATAATACTTCCTTCTAATCTAGGTAAAAACTGCCGTGGTTGATGATGTAAGTCTTCTTCTGGTTCGGCTTCTAAAACATCATTAATCCGCTCACTAGAAATAACTACTTCCTGGAATTGATTCCACAAGACAACTAGCCTCTGAAACGGACGAATAATATTGCCCAACAACATATTGAAAGCAACTAACTGCCCAATAGTTAGTTCATTTTGAATTACTAGCCATGCTCCAAACCACAGTAAGCCTGTACTTACTAAAGTTTCAATTATGGAGCTAAAGATTTGCATTTTGTTACTAATTATCTGCCCGGCAAAGGTTTTTTTAATCACATGATTCAATAGCTCTTCCCAATGCCAGCGCACTGTTTGTTCAATTGCCATTGAGCGAATCGAGCTAATACCTGTGAGGGATTGAATCAGATAACTGTTTTCGTTAGCTGAAGCGTTAAAAGCCTCGCGGTTAATGCGGCGAAAGAATGGTGTAGCTACGAGTGCCAGAATAAAAAAGGGTGGGATGATGGCTAAACTGATTAATGCCATGGAAGCGCTGTACCAAAACATCAATCCCACATAGATAAATACTGTCAACAAATCCAACGTGATTGACAGAGCTTCTCCGGTGAGGAATCGCTGAATTTTATAATTCTCTTGGACGCGAGAAATAATATCACCAACGTAACGTGACTCAAAAAATGCTAGCGGCAACCGAAAGGTATGTTTGATAAAACCTACTAACAGCGCTACACTGATGCGATTGGCTGTGTGATCTAGCAGATATTGGCGCAGTCCGTTGATCACGACACTGAACAATCCAAAAATCAGTAACCCTAAACCTATGGCGTTTAATGTCAGAGCGCTACGCTGTACAACTACTCGGTCTAAGATTAACTGAGTAAATAAAGGCGTAACTAGTCCAAATACCTGAATCAACACCGAAGCCATAAAGACCTCTAGCAGCACTTTGGAATGGGGTTTGACTAAATCAAACAACTGCCAAAATTGTGTACTTGCTTCATCGGTTTCTTTGAGGAGGGCTGTAGGTTGCAATAACAATGCATAACCCGTCCAACTAGCCTTGAACTCATCATGGGTGAGGGTGCATTGGCCAACTGCGGGGTCACCGACAATTACATGCTTTTTGCTGATTTCATAAACGACGATGTAGTGTCTGCCTTCCCAATGGGCGATCGCGGGGAGGGTTTGTTGTGCCAATTTATCCAAGCTGGCTTTGACAGGACGGGTAGTAAAACCAATACTTTCTGCTGCCGTGGTTAAACCCCGCAGTGATGCACCAGTCCGATTAATGTTGGCTAAATCCCGCAATCGATTGACACTCAAGCGCTTGCCCCAATAACGACTAATCATTACTAAGCAAGCTGCTCCACAGTCGGCGGCGCTTTGTTGTTCAAAGAAGGGATACCGCCTAGTTAAACGTCCCCACCATTGCCCGGCTCTGACTGTAGGACTGGGAAAATAAGCTCGTTTTTGCTTTTTTTTGGGTTCTGGATCTGCTGGCGGTAGTTGTGTGACGATTCGGCTGGGGGTAATTACTTCTACAGGTCGGCTGTCTGTAGCATCTTGGTGTTCTTGATAGTTAACCAACTCTGCTAATTGTGGCCAAGATTCTAGTGCTATGGGCCAATGAACATTTTTGAGACTGTAAACAGTGGTGGGTTGCGTCGCTTGCCAATTTCCTGGTTGCGGATACGCATAGATGTTTCCCGGTGTTAATGTGTGTCCGTCAGTATGTAGTAGTTCCCCTCGATGTAATAGCCAGAGCTTGGTATCTGCAAATAGCTCGGCTGGGGGTAGGCCACTATTCAAAGTGTGCCGCTCAAATAAAGATAGTGCTTTGAGTACGCCTTCTACAGATCCATTGTGAGGAATTAGGGCGCTTTGGCAACATAACAACAGCAAATCCCACAGTTGGGCACGTTCTTTGAGGCGATCGCGAATGCTCGCATGTTTGCGGATCACTTCTTGTAACGCTGCTTGCGGAAAATAAGCAAGTTTTAAATTTACAGATGCTCTGGCGACATAAGGACTGAATTCTGCTTCGGGAAATAAAGTTAATTCGCCAAATGATCCTCCTGTTGTCAGGGTAGTGATTAAGTTGTTAGAGCTATCTAAAAGTCTGACTTTACCCCTCAGCACAAGATAAATTCCGTTAGGTGCGGTTGCTGCTTGCCAGAATTGTTTTGCGACTGGTGGCTCAACAATTTCCACCCCGATTAAGCACCTTTCAATTTCTGCCTCTGAAAGTGATTCACCTAGGGTTTTAATGAGTTGTTGAGCTAAGTGTTCCTGGGAAAACGCTGATGCCATTTCCTGACCTCCAAGAAAGATTATTTATTGGTCTGAATCAGATTTAATGACCAATGGAAATTAGGTGCGGAGTTAGATTGCAAGTCACTAATCGTAATTCCTGCATCCTTGATTGGATTAGTTTCTGGAGGACAGGAACTTTTGCGTTTGGTAGAAAGTCCCATTTGTTTGAGTAGGCGATTAATATGGCGATCGCTAATCACAATGTCAAATTCATTTGCTAGATGCTTGCTTAACCATTGGGCTGTCCAGTAGCTAAACGCATAACCATAATCACGAGGGCTATGGCTTACCAATTCTTTCAAGCGTTCCAGATATTGATCATTAACAATCTTGGGTCTACCGATTGGCCGCTCATTCCATTTGTGTGCTAAACCTGCTTGTGCTAAACCAATCCAGTACCGTGCCATTTCTTGAGAACAACCTAATATTTCACAGATTTGGCTTTGAGATTTACCCACATCTGCTAGTAACATAATCTCAATTCGTCGCCGATATTCTGGTTGTAAATTAGCTTGTAAGCTTTTCAGCAAAGCCTTCCTTTGAAAAGGCGTTAAAAACTTACTTTCTTGCATTTCGTAGTTTTCAAAGGTATTGCCTTGACTAAAAGAGTGTGACATATTGATTACCAGTTGCCATTTACTGAAAATGTGGGTAATTTCATCCGTTGCAGCTATGGCGAAAACCTGCATGAATCAGGTTTTGCCACTACAAAATTAATCAGCCTTGTTCAGCTAATTAAGTAGTTACGTAATGTGCGACTAATGCTTGGTGTTTTCCCCTAGTATTGTGACGATCTAGGGAATAGATACCCGTTTTATCTTGGCTTTTTCTTCCTCTCATTTCACCATGTTAATAGGCTGAGTGAAAATGAAAAGAGTAGTTAAAAAGCTTTTGATACATCACGGGATTTTGATATTTTTCCCAGTTAGAAAATTCTTAGTTAAAGATGACGCTCCCAAAGTGCGAGCGTAAATAGTCGGTAAGTAGTAGTAAGCAAACCTGACAAAATATGCAGCAAGCATAGCTGTTGTCTACTCTAAATAAACAGCAATTTCTGGTAAGACACTTAAAACCAGTGAATTCCTCACTGGCTAACCCCAATAATTGAACAGACTTCCCTGAAGCCTGGTGTGATGTTGGTAGTGCTTTCAACCAAGATAATTGGTTGAGGATCATAGGGAAGTAATTTAGAGTCTTGTGGTGACTCCTATTTTGAGGATGTTACTGATAGCTTGTATGGCGCAGCCATACTCTGTGATACAGGTTAATAATTCAACCTCAAAATATCTAAATCGGTTATGTTTTGATTACCAAAAAGTGGTTGAAATCTGTTCCGCAATAAATTGGAACTTAGAGGCAGCTAAGGTCAGGTATGAATACAAATCTACTTCCTAGACTATTCTAGGACTAGATATTAACTCATTAACAGATTTTGATAAATCTGGAATAATGTGGAAAATAAGTTCAACGAAAAAGCGACAGTTTTTCACTTTAGTGTCTTAACCTACTGTTATTCTTTTAGAAATTTTCCGACATCTAGTCAAGAGTTTTGAGAAAAAAGCCGAAATCTTTACCCAATATTGATTATATCTTTACTTGAAATTAATAATTAAATTAATTTGTAAAAATTGGTATAGTTATTAATTTTACTTTTACACAAACCATGGGCATTAAACTTTGCTTATTAAACCAAAATTATCTACATCAAAATCAGGAGTTATCTCAAAATTTCCAACTATAAAAAACTAAGCTTAAATAATAAATAGAAACTATTCATCTATCTTCGGCAGTAAAAGAATACATTAATGAATCTCTCTATTTTTTATGAATTAAGTATCTATCTCTAGGATGAAATTTATCTAAATTTCCCCGCGAAAGGCTAAGATCCCCGACTTCTTCAAGAAGTCGGGGATCTTAGAAGTCGGGGATCTTTTTTAAAGCCTATTTCAATCTATAGAATGCCCCAAAAATGAAGAAAGCCTTGTCCAGTGAAAACTTCTAGTAGAACAGCTGATAAAAAACCAATCATTGCAAAACGGCCGTTCCAGTTTTCACTTTGAGGCGTGAATCCCCAACGCAAAGCATTTGGGTCTTCAGTAACTGAGGAGGTAGTCTTCTTGATGTCTGACATAATTAGCACTCCTAGATTTTACGTGGCAAAAATTGCACCTGTATGTAAATTAATGTAACAGATGTTTACGAAATTGCAACATTAGCTGAGTAATTTCTTATGACCTGCGCGTATAACGATGTTTCACCCCAATGGGGAAATATTGGGCATCACCCATTGGGACTAATGTGACTTGTGGAAGTTGATATTCTGGTGGGACGTAGTTAGCAAACTCGCTGTTGAGGCGCAATAGTTGTGAAAGAATAGAGGATGCGATCGCTTGTTTTTTGTCTTCACTACCTTCTATCCCTGGTGCTAACTCTACAACCACGGATAAAAATCGATTCTTGTCCGCATCTTCCTGCACCTGCAACACAAACTTACCCGTCACCCATGCGGGAATTCCTGATTGCTCTAATCCCACTGTCACATTTTCCGGATAGATATTCGCTCCAAAGTAGGAAACTGTGAAGTTAGAGCGTCCGAAAACATAGACGAAAGGTAGTGGATGAATGCCTCTAGGTGAGTGCTGAGTATCAGACTTTGTTAGTTCTTGAACAGGATCAAATCCCCATGCTGCTAAGAACTGAAGCATGGAATCATAACTAATAATCCCGCCAGTATCCAGGATGTCATAACGCACCAAAGGTATACCATTATCGCCAGAAAAGAGTAAAGTGCCATCCTGAACTTCAAAAAAGCGACTGATGGGATCATATTGCACCAACGTCGGTAACCGAGATTCGCCAAATAAAGCTTTAGCTGCATCTGGATGTGCTGCCAAAAAACGACGAATGCAGATACTCAAAGGCGTTTCATTGCCCAACACACCTGCATCCGCAGTACCGTAGAGTGAGGCAAAGTCATAGCAGGGATTTTGCGAACCAATTCTTTCACCAACTAAACTTCGCCATTCTTCGCTGAATAATTCTCCCGCCATGACTAATTTAATGTGATATTGTTGCCACTCCACACCACTGGCAAGGCCAGTATCAATCACATCTTTGAGGAATGGTGGATATCCTAGCAGCACCACTTGCTCAAAATCTGAACCTAGTTCCCCCACAACCCGCAAGATTTCTGCTTTGTTGTTACCGGGAGTAATTACGGTGATAGGATACCCTTTACTAGCAAGATAGCGACAGCAATTGGTGGTGAACATCCCACCGACCCAAGTCCCCAAGGTGAAACAAATCACAGCTAAGGTGCGTCTAGTGTCTGCGTAAAAACTATGATGAAAAATTTGCTCAAAGCGTGTAGCAATTTGCAGTTCATCAGTGAAAAAACGCGGCCAAAATGTGGGTTTACCTGTGGAACCAGAAGAAGCAGCTATCATATCGCAGGCTTCTAACTGCCCGTAGCGGCACAAGTCAGCCAAAGGATAACGCGAGATATAATTTTCTTTGTTAATAGCTGGAAGTTTCTGAAAATCCTCTAAGCTTTGGATAGCAGTGGGGTCAATCTCTTGCGCTGCTAAAAAAGCCTTGTAAGCTGGTACATTGGCAGCCACATCGTAAAATAAATTTAAAGCTGCTAATGGGCTGGGAGTTGTGAGATGTCGTTGTAGTAACGTTTCTAGGGGGGTAGATAAAAAATCTTCAAATGCCCTAATTGCTCGCTGATTTTTTGATTTGCAGTTCATGACGCTTGTTACTTAATCTAAAATCGCACCAACACCATCGTTACTTGCTGTCAGTATTTTAGTCATTGTCCGATTTCTGCAAATAACTTGAGCTAGTAAATTTTGCTCTGAGTTTTTATCAGGGAGTATCGGTAAGATGTCTGTAAATGGAACTGCATTTGTTGTAGTAAGTCAATAAAACCTTAATTTATCCTTCAACATCATGCAGGTCTTTTGCACTAAACAACACGCAAATAGTGATGGTAACCGTTTTTGTATCCACTGCGGTGAGCCATTACCTCTTGGTGTTGGGTTAGTTGTAGATAATCGTTATCGCATTATCCGTCAACTAGGTCAGGGTGGTTTTGGGCGCACTTACTTGGCGGAGGATAGAAATAAGTCTCATCAAACATGCGTATTGAAGGAATTTGCACCCCAAGTCCAAGAACAGCAGGATTTACAAAAAGCCAAAGAATTATTTGAGCGAGAAGCAAGTGTTCTCAAAACACTGCAACATCCCCAAATTCCCCGTTTTCACGCCTCGCTACAAGTGAAAATTGGTAGTAAAAATTTTTTCTTTTTAGTACAAGATTATATAGATGGTGAGAATTTTGACCAGTTGTTAGAACAACGCCAAAGTCAAGGTAAGGCTTTTAGTGAACAAGAAATCATTACTTTATTGCAACAAATTTTACCTGTTTTGTCCTACATCCACTCACGAGATGTCGTTCACCGTGATATCTCTCCTGATAATTTGATTTGGCGGCGTTCTGATTATATGCCTGTACTGATTGACTTTGGTGGTGTGAAACAATTGCCTGCTTCTCAAGGGTTTTGGTTCACCAAGTTAGCTGTAAATCACACTTTGTTAGGTAAAAAAGGCTACGCACCAGAAGAACAGTTACGACAAGGTAAAGTATTTTACAATAGCGATTTATACTCTTTGGCAGTCACAGCTTTAGTGTTGCTCACAGGTAAGGAACCACAAAAACTGTACGACAGCTATCAGGGGATTTGGTATTGGGGCAAGGAAATTAATGTCAGCATTCAACTAGAAACTGTGTTAAAAAAGATGCTGGCTTATAAACCAAGCGATCGCTATGAAAGAGCTGAACAAATCCTCAAAGATTTACCATCGTCAACAGCGACAAAACCACCCAGTACATATATTACTAAGCTCAAGACAATGGTAGTTGCTCCTGGACGAAAACGCGCCCATGCTCTTGTCAGCAGATTCCACAACAAAACGCAAGCGGTTAATCAAGCGATCGCCTTACCGGTTTGGATGCGTCCTTTTGCTGTGAGTCTGGGAGGAACAGCCTTAGTTGTCTTAACTGGTGCAGGTACTTGGGCAGTAGTAAATTCCGTGATTCGTACTATTACTGAATTTACTGTACCCGCAATTTCTCTACCCCCAATCCCCGGTTTACCAAATCCTCTCAATAGTCCAGTTAGCGATCGAGGCTCTCGTGACATCAACCAAATTTTAAGGCGTCGCCAACAGCTAGAAATACCTGAAGTATTTTTTACACAGTTTGTAGATAATTTATTTTATACTAAAAACCCTGAACTACAAGGACGTAGCCTTACTTCTAACCCAGCAGATACAGCTTTACGAAATGAATGGTACGGTATTGCTGAAAAGTTGTTAAATCAAATAGAACAGGCTAATCTCAGTACAGCAGCTCGGCAAAAACTGGGACGCTATAGTTTACAAGACGAAGCAATCTGGAGACGACAAGCGCGATCAGGAGAATTAGGTAATTATACAATTGACCAACTCAACAAAGACACAAATGAAAAATTTGATCGGTTGTTTCCTGGTCAACAGCGTGGGAAACTGAATCAACGAACTTTCGGTCAAATTTGGTATGCGATCGCGGCTGATCAAGTCAGTAAGGTGAAAGGAAGATGAGGATATTGGGGGAGTGAGGGAGTGAGGGAAATAACCAATGCCCCATGCCCAATACCCAATGCCCCATGCCCAATGCCCAATGCCCAATGCCCAATGACTAATGACTAATGACTAATGACTATAAGTAATGGTATACAACCGGGTCTCACTTTGGGCGATCGCTATGTGATTGTCCGTCAAATTGGTCAGGGTGGTTTTGGACGTACTTATTTAGCTGAAGATATTAACCGCTTCCGCGAACTTTGTGTTTTAAAAGAATTTTCTCCTCAAGTTCAAACTACCTACGTTGTCCAAAAAGCTGAAGAATTATTTGAGCGAGAAGCAAGTGTTCTTTATAAGCTGCAACATCCCCAAATTCCTCGCTTTCGAGAACTACTTCGCATCAATTTAGCAGGCAAAGAATACCTGTTTTTGGTGCAAGATTATGTAGAAGGGCAAACTTACAGTTCTTTATTAAATGCCCGTACACAGCAGGGTTTGCGATTTACAGAGTTGGAAGTCCGCCAACTGTTGCAACAAATTTTACCAGTGTTGGAGTATATTCACTCCATAGGTGTAATTCACCGGGATATTTCTCCCGATAATTTAATTCTGCGTACCATTGACCAACTACCAGTACTAATTGACTTTGGTGGAGTTAAACAAGTAGCCGCCACCGTCGCCTCTGAATATTACCAACCGGACAAATTTGCATCGCCCCCCTCACCTACATTACTGGGTAAAGTAGGATTCGCTCCCCCAGAACAAATGCAAACGGGTTTGGTGTCGCCCCACTCTGACTTGTATGCTTTGGCAGTAACAGTACTGGTTTTATTGACAGGTAAACAGCCACAAGAACTGATTGATAATTACAACTTAACTTGGCAATGGCGCAGAGAAATTAGTCTGAGTCCGGTTTTGGGACAGGTATTAGATAAAATGCTATACCCAAGACCAAGCGATCGCTTCCAATCAGCGCGTCAAGTACTACAAGCCCTCAACCCACCATCAGTTAGCTATCCCCAAACTCAATATCCCACCACTCCAGAGCCTACATCTGCCACTGTCGCAGTTTCTCCGTCCCCGCCATCTTCCCCATCTCCCCCATCGCCTCAACCAACAACCTGGTGGACACCAGCAAAAGCCTTTTTAGTAGTATTGGTTTTGGCTAGTACGGCGGGAGCAGTATGGTGGGGAGTGAGTAGCAGCGATCGCGATCCTGGGGAAGTCCAACCAACACCCACCCCCACCGTTGACCAACCCACTGATCCCTTAGCGAAATTTTCCCCAGCAGAACGACAGCGCAAACAAAGATTAAATGCTCGTCGTCAACAATTGGGTATTGATTTTAACTTTTATGTCAGCTTAGTCAATCAAGTCTTCTGGGACAGAAACCCCAGTTTAAGAGGGCGCACACTCAGCGATGAACCCGAAGATGAAAGTTTGCGGGCAGAATGGGATAAAACAGCCGCCCAATTACTAGAAAAACTGGCCCCGTTGAGTGCTAGGGCGCGGCGACAACTAGGTACATATACAGCAGCCGAACGCGATCGGTGGAAAGTTGACATCAACCAAATCAATGTTGGTAGTCGTGCTTTATATGATTTAGGGGATGCTGCCTTTTTAAGTACATTTCCTGAGCAGCGTGGTAAAGATTTTATTAATCAGCCCATCGGGCAAGTTTGGCACGGATTTGTTAGTGATAAACTCAATGCGATTCTCTCTGGTAGTGCTTTCCAAAAACTGGTATTTGACCCAGGTGCTACGAGTAAAATAGTTAGCGGCACTCTCCAGCCTGCTGTTCAGCCTGCTGGTGGCAGAGTTTTCATTGCTGATCTGGCCCAGGGTCAGTCTATAGAATTGAAGCTACAAGCCAATTCCCAAGTATTGCTCTCAGTATATTCCCCCTCTGGCAAAATCACCTTTTTAGAAGATTCCACGGAACGCAGTTTGTCAACTAAATTACCAGAATCAGGATTTTATGAGTTTGTACTTGTTTCTACAGCATCGGAACCACTAGATTATCGACTCAGCATCTCGGCGGAAACACCGACACCGATACCTACGCCGACACCGACACCGACACCCACGCCAACACCGACACCGACACCCACGCCGACACCGACACCGACACCGACAGAAACCCCAATGGAAACTCCTCAAGAAACACCCACACCTACACCAATTGCACAGTGATTTATGTAGGTTAGTTCTGTAATTCTTGTTAGAGATATCGCAGGAATTAGATTGGTTCTCCCAAATTATCTAACTGTGCGATCGCGTGATTTCCCCCAGAACTAATCTCTCCAAACTCTCATAAATTCTTGCAATTCTATTTTAGTCGCCGATGGTTTGTATTTTACCTTTTTCAACTGTATAAGCTCTACCCATTGAGTGACAACGAGCAGAAGATGGATAACTTACAATGCAAAATGATTTAACTAATTGCTAGTTATAGCAAAGTGCTGTAAAGCCCTGCGGGCATAGCTGCGCTTATAGCCCGTGCTGAGTATAAACCCAGTGGCTTCAGTGCTTTGAGCAATCAATAATGTCCTAATCTATGTGACTACGGCTATATATCTTAGCTGTCTCTGAAATAATTTATGCACACCAGCTAAAGATTATGACTCTTAAACTTGCATTGTGGTTACTGTGGGCTGGATTTATAGTTTATATTTTATTGTTAGCACCGCCCCTGCATTTAGACGCAACGCTAACGCTGTTGAAAAATATTTTTACTCTTCAGTGGGCTGCTATCAATCCAATTATCCTTTGTTTATTTTCTCTAGTGGGTATTTGGCTATTAATTTATAGTGGCTTATTGTTCATTGATGGCAGGATGCAATGGATTCCTTTTTGGCCTTTTGCCATAGCATCAGTAGGTTCAGGTGTACTTGGTCTTTTGCCATATTTGGCTTTGCGTGAACCTAATCAACAATTTTCGGGACAAAAGGATGCTTTTTTGCGACTGCTGGATTCTCGCATTTACGGTATCGTCTTAGCTCTCAGCACACTTGTCTTGCTTATATATGGTTTTGCCTTGGGTGATTGGGGAGATTATGTGCAGCAGTTCCAGAGCGATCGCTTTATCAATGGCATGAGTTTGGCATTTTGCCTGTTTTATCTTTTATTTCCTACTGTTGTTGGTGATGATATGGCTCGTCGCCGTTTCCCTAATACCCAGGTATTTTTAGCGGTGGTGTTTGTTCCCTTACTCGGTTCTCTTGCTTATCTTTGCCTACGTCCGCCACTAGTTTCATCAACTATTCGTGAAGAATCAATCATAGCTAATCGATAAACATCGGCCTTTTTCCATCTATTTTGAATCAGGTTAATGAGGAGGATAGAGGTACTTATCCAATTTCATGCCCCGAATTGAATAGTCCAATAATTCCATTGGGTGCATCACGGAAATTGTTTTGCCCTGCAACTGTAAATGCTTAGTAATTTGCAACGTACAACCAGGATTAGCAGAAGCAATTAACTCAGCCCCAGTATTCAATAAATTCTGGACTTTTTGCTGACCCAATTCTTCAGCAACTTTCGGTTGCAGCATATTATAAACACCAGCACTGCCACAACACAAAGCCGCGTCTATTGGTTCCCTTAACTTCACTCCAGGAATTTGCCGTAACAGCTGACGCGGTTGCACACTAATCTTTTGTCCATGCAATAAATGACAAGCATCTTGATAAACCAAATTTAGAGGCTGATCAGTTAATGGCAATAGTTTCGCCGTTAACCCCACATTTACCAAAAATTCCTGAGCA
Organism: Nostocales cyanobacterium LEGE 11386; assembly: GCA_015207155.1. Taxonomy (GTDB): domain Bacteria; phylum Cyanobacteriota; class Cyanobacteriia; order Cyanobacteriales; family Nostocaceae; genus LEGE-11386. The sequence continues at coordinate 89,413 of JADEXK010000009.1, forward strand.
TCCTTTACCTTAGCAGCAAACTCCTGAGCCTTTTCCCGATATTCTGGGTCATCTTCTAAAATGTGACCGTATTCTTTCAACGTATGACCGCAACCAGCCGCATTGATAATCACAAAATCTACATCGGTATTAGCAAAACTATCAATCATTTGCCTAGCTAAAGCCTTAGCCTGTGCCGTTTGTCCTTGGTGTTCCGGAAGCGCTGCACAACAACCTTGAGACTTGGGAATCACAACTTCACAACCATTAGCCGTTAACACCCGCACAGTAGCTTCATTAATAGGGGAGAAAAATAGCCGTTGCACACATCCCAAAATCACCCCAACGCGGTAACGCTTCTCACCTTGTGCGGGAATCACATCCGGTAAATTATCTTGAAAAGATTGCAGAGTAATTTTTGGCAGAATTGACTCCATTGCTGCCAAACGGGGCGAGATTTTTTTAAGTAACCCTGTAGAACGCAATAATTTTGGCAAACCCAACTTCTGATAAACCAACAACGGCATCAAAAAAAATCTTAATAAATCAGGATTAGGAAACAAAGAAAATATCAATTGACGAATTAATTTATCTGGCAAACTGCGTGCATAATTCCGTTCAACTTGATGACGAGTTGCAGAAATCAACTTGTCATACTGCACACCAGAAGGACAAGTACTCACACAAGCCAAACAACCCAAACAAGAATCAAAATGTTCTACCGTTGCCGTATTCAGCGCAATCTCACCCTCATTAATCGCATCCATTAAATAGATCCGTCCCCTAGGAGAATCCATTTCCTTACCAATTACCCGATAACTAGGACAAGTCGCCAGACAAAACCCGCAATGCACACAACTATCAATCAACTTCGGGTCAGGTGGATGATTAACATCAAACCCCTTTAAATTCTTGATACTAGCAATATTATTCACAGAATTATCAGAAACTTGCATTTTATTCTCTTCCCCTCTCTATCTCCGTGTCCTCAGCGCCTCTGTGGTATGCGCTTCGCGCACGCTACGCGAACGTTCAATTAAATCCCACCCACAAAACGACCAGGACTCAAAATATTCTGACTATCAAACTGCGCCTTAATTTGACGCATCACCTGCAAAGCATTACCCGTATATCCCCAAACATCAATTTCTTGTTTCACCTGATTTGATGCTACCAAAACACTCAAAAAACCTTTATTAGCTTGACAGCGTTCGCGCATTCTTAAAACCTGATTTTGATTCTCAAACTGCAAACATCCCAAACCACTAGTAACATGAATCAAACCTAATTCCGCCTCAGCTAAAATCTCCACAGCCGCAGTAGGTAACACTCCTATTTTGCATTTAATTACAGACTCTGTGGCAGAATGATTCATTAATTCTGACAATCTCTGCCATAGATAACCTTCATCTTCATCAAAATAAACTGCCCCATCTAATGCCAACTTTTGACCTACTGCCAACAGCCGATTTGACTGTTCCTTAACACTCTCACTAATACTTTGAAAACGAGCAATTAATCCCAATCCTTGACCCAAGCCTAACCCAGAAACTAGTTGAGTAGATAGCAAATCAGCCTGAGTCGGTGTTAACGCCGAACCTCGCAAGATAGCAGCAGCTTGAGATATAGCCTCTGCTGTACCAGTCAGCACCACCGTACCCGATGCTTCTGGTAGTGGATAGACACGAAAAGTTACTTGACTAATAATTCCTAATGTGCTGTAAGAGCCTGTAAATAACTTCATCAAATCGTATCCAGCCACATTTTTAACTACACGTCCTCCAGCCTTGGCAATTTGTCCATCAGCACGGACAAAAGTCATACCTAATAGCTGGTCACGCACACTACCATAACGTTGTCTGAGGGAATTTGTATCTGCTGTAGCGACGACACCGCCAATTGTTGCTAATTCTGGTTTGCTGGGATCTAGGGCGAGAAATTGACGTGATTTGGCTAAAATTTTCTGGAGGTGGGAGAATGGCATCCCGGCTTCTACTGTGACAGTTAAATCACCAACGGCGTGTTCAATTAGTTGATTGATGCGTTCTGTACTGACTACGATATCAACGCTGTTGACTAAACCACCCCAGTGGATTTTACTACCACTACCACAGGGAAGGACGCGCCAGTTATTACGGTGAGCCTCGGCAATGACGGCGGCTAGTTGTGCTGGGGTGCGGGGGTAGACGATACAACTGGGGGGATTTCCAGAAGCGATCGCCTGTTTAATTTGTGTTTGCTGGCTGAGTTCGAGATTTTCCCAAAGACAGATGGCTTCTTCTTCGATGATAGATGCAAGGCTTGAGGCGTAGACGCTAGGCGGCTTGTCGTTAGACATCGCGTTCATCAGTTTCTTTTTTTAGTCTCTATATTTAATTTAAGAGAAAATGAACCACAGAGGCGCAGAGGTCACAGAGTTGGAGAAAGGGAGAAGATGGTTGACCTGACAAAATGTTAGTTTTTTGCTAAAAATTCTTGCCGTCTTTCTAAGGTAATATTCAAATTTGGGACGAAATAAAACCTCTTTTAATTCTGAAAAGACAGAGTTTGATAATAGGATAATGCCGATATCCTGTGCTTTATCAAGAAGGTCAGAGGGCAGGAGGCAGAAGGAATACTGTCCTCTGTGTTTGTGATTTTAAATTAATTTATCTGGTGTGATTGGCAGGTCACGAATTCGTTTACCTGTGGCATGATACACAGCATTGGCGATCGCTGCTGCTACTCCGACTATGGGTAGTTCTCCTAGGCTTTTGGTTCCGAGTGTGTTGACATGAGGGTCGTGTTCTGCAATGAATTGCACTTCGATGTTGGGGATATCAGTATGAACAGGAATTAGGTAATCAGAAAGGTTTGCCCCAACGATTCTGCCTTGATGAGGATCAATGACGGTTTTTTCCATTAATGCCATACCGATTCCCCAAGTGATCCCACCGATCACCTGACTGCGTGCTGTTTTGCAGTTGAGAATTTTCCCCACACTATAAACGCCTACGCAACGTCTAATTTTGATTTGTCCTAATAATTCATCAATAGCAACTTCGATAAAGATGGCCCCAAATGAGTGTTTAGAATACTTTTGGCTTTCTGGGTTGGGTGAGGTTTCTTCTGTGACTTCTAAGCTAGCTAACCCGTGGCGGCGCAAAATTTCACTGTAGCTGTCTTGCTTAGAGGGGTCTTGTTGGGAGAATATTTTTCCTGACTCTACGGTAATATCTGCTACTGGAAAACCGTAAATAGGGGAATTGGGATCAGCTACTGCCATTTGCATCATTCTTTGTTTGGCGGCGCTGGCTGCTTGATGCACGGCTGGGGAAACACTGCCCACGGTGATGGAGTTACCTGTGATGGGGGCGTTGGGGAGATTGCTATCACCTAATTCAAATTGTACCTGCTGACTGGACAAGCCTAATGCTTCAGCCGCTACCTGAGTCATGACTGTATATGTACCAGTACCGAGGTCTTGAGTACCAGTTTTGACTCGCGCCTCTCCGTTGGCAAGCATTTCAACTTTGACGGAGGCTTTACCAGAGTTACTAGGAAATGTAGCACTGGCCATTCCCCACCCAATGAGGAAATCACCATCTCTCATGGAACGAGGAACTGGATTGCGTAGCGACCAGCCAAACAGTTCTGCCCCTTGTTGGTAACATTGTTTGAGAGATTTACTTGACCAAGGTAATTGTGTATGTGGATCGATATCAGCATGATTTCGTAGTCGCAGTTCTATGGGGTCAATATTCAAAGCTGCTGCTAGTTCATCCATTGCCGATTCTAAGGCAAACATACCTGGTGCTTCTCCTGGCGCCCGCATGAAGGTAGGCGTGATTGTATTGATGCGGGCTAGACGGTATTTTACTTGCAGATTGGCACAGGCATACATCATGGTGGTGGGCGCACCTACGGGTTCCACAAAGTCATCGAAGATGGAAGTTAAGGATGTGCCAATATGATTAATGAAAGTGAGTTTTCCGTCTTGAGTTGCGCCTAAAGTCAGGTGTTGTTGAGTTGGTGATCTGTAGCCGCAAGATGTGTACATTTGCGATCGCGTTAACACAACTTTTACCGGACGCTGGACTTGACGAGCTGCGATCGCTGCCAAGATTGTATGTGACCGTAGTAAGGCTTTGCAACCAAATCCACCGCCTAAATACTGGGAAATAACACGGACTTTTTCTTGAGGAATATTTAGGACGGCGGCGATTCCTCGTTGAGTTGCGGAAATACCTTGTGTAGTTTCATAGAGTGTCAAGTTATCCCCTGTCCACATCGCTAAAGTTGCAGCAGGTTCTAGGGGATTATGATGTTCCATTGGGGTGGTATAAATTTCCTCTACCAATACTTCTGCTTGGGTTTTCCCAGATGCCATATCTCCTCTCGTGATTTTGCCTGGCATGATGCCAAAAAAGATGGATTCTGGCTCAAATATTTCAGCTTGGGCGATTGTGATTGTCGGTTCTGCTGCTTCGTAGCTAATTTTTACCAGCGAGGCCGCATATTCAGCTTGTTCTAAAGTTTCCGCAATGACAATCCCCAAATGTTGCCCGTTGTAGTAAATGTTGTCATCTTGTGCGGTGGGTAGATTTTCTGGAGTGGGAAAGAAGGGGATTTTTACTAAATTGGGAGTTTGCTGATAAGTAATGATATCTATCACACCAGGGGCGGTGGCGGCGGTGCTTGTTTCTATTTGAAGCACTTTACCTTTAGCGATCGCACTTTGGAAAATCACTCCATAAGCCAAATTCTCTATGGGTACATCGGCTGTATAAGGTGCTTCTCCAGTAACTTTGAGTTTGCCATCAACGCGATCTAATGGTTTACCAATAATTTTACTCATAATTCTGTTGCCACAACTGAAAGTGCGCGGATCAAAGCCCGTTTAACTAATTCAATTTTGAATTCGTTGTGTTGTTGCGGTTGCGCTTCTCTGACAGCAGCCACAGCAGCATCTGTAAACGTAGCTGCATTAATTGGTTTACCCTGAAGCAAGTTTTCTGCTTCCCAAGCCCGCCAGGGTTTAGGCGCTACTCCCCCTAAAGCTATTTTTGCCGATTTGATCATGTCCTGTTCTACGTCCAGCGCAATGGCAACAGAAACCAAAGCAAATTCATAGCTGGCGCGGTCTCTGATTTTCAGATAATACGATTGATAAATATAATGGGGTATTTCAATTGCAACAATTAGTTCCCCAGACTGTAAGATTGTCTCTTTTTCTGGTGTTTCACCTGGTAAGAGATAAAAATCATGAATAGAAATTCGCCGTTCTGCTTCCATCCCTTGAACACAAATTACCGCATCTAATGCCGTCAGTGCCACAGCTAAATCCGAGGGATGTACGGCAATACAATGTTCACTAGTACCAAAAATGGCGTGCATCCGGTTGTAACCTGTAATTGCTGAACAACCGACACCGGGGTTACGTTTATTACAAGGAAAAACTGGATCACGAAAATAACCACAGCGCACTCGTTGCAGCAAATTTCCACCCACCGTTGCCATGTTTCGCAGTTGGGGTGAAGCGCTTTGTTGTAATGCTTGGGAAATTACTGGATAGGATTCCTGAATTTGGGGATGAAAAGCCACATCACTCAATCTAGCTACTGCACCAATGCGAATACTATTACTGAGAAATTCAATATTTGCTAAAGGTAAAGTATTAATATCAACTAATGTATTTGCTGTTGCTACTCCATCTTTCATCAAGCCGAGTAAATCTGTGCCACCAGCAATAAATACAGCATTTTTATCTTGTTCTACTGTAGCGATCGCAGCTTCTTTGGAAGTAGCTTGAGCATAACTAAACGGCTGCATTTTTCCTACCTGCTAAGACATCACAAATTGCCGCAATCATATGAGGATAAGCCCCACAACGACACAGATTGCCACTCATTTTTTCTCTAATTTCCGCCTCAGATTTTGGTGTTTCTTCTAATATCATCCCTAGGGCAGATACAATTTGACCTGATGTACAGTATCCACATTGAAAAGCATCATGGGTGAGAAAAGCGGTTTGCAAAGGGTGGAGTTGGCCATCTATTGCCAAACCTTCAATAGTAGTAATTGATGCACCGACATGCATGATAGCTAAAGTCATACAAGAGTTAATCCGCCGATTATTCACCAATACAGTACAAGCCCCACATTCACCGCGATCGCAAGCTTTTTTAGTACCCATCAGACCCAGCTTTTCCCGCAGGGCATCGAGTAAAGTAACGCGGGGTTCTATTTTCAAAGAATAAGAGACTTGATTGACATTCAGTGATAAATCAACTTCCTCTGGCCCCAATATTTGCAATTCCTGGTTAAAAGAGTGGGAACTTATCGAGTTTTCTGACATTTTCAATACATTTGCTGTTATTACATATATTATCCCTCTTCAGGCTGTGAAACTTCACACAATTGTTGATTAACTTAGTAAATACAGCACTTAAGGATATCATTTAGCTATAACAATCCTAAAACATTCATGAAATCTTTCTTCTCTTGGCGTATTTGGCGACTTGGCGGTGCGTAATTTTTTTAAACTTAATATATTTACTAAAACTTTTATAACTTACGCAATAACTCTCTAAAACTCTTATTTCTTAGTGTCCTTTGCGATTTGTTTCTTTTCTGCTTTTTTTATACACTATATTTCAACCAAAAAAACAAATATGTCAGATAAAACTTCAACTCAAAAATCATCCAGATTAAAACTAGATAAAATTGCCATCATCGGTGCCGGCCCCGGTGGTTTAGCTGCTGCCATAGCATTGCGGAACATAGGGTTTAACGTGCAAGTATACGAAAAAGCCAAAGAATTTCGCCCGGCTGGTACAGGTTTAGGATTAGCTCCCAACGGCTTAAACTGCCTAGAGGCGATCGCACCTGGAATAGTTGCAGCACTTAAAAGTTCAGGATGCCAAGTTCACCAAACAGCTTTAAAAAATATTCATGGCGAAACTATTCGAGCTAATACAAGCCAGTTTTTAGAGAAATATGGACAACCATTACTAACTGTTTGGTGGTGGCGCTTGCAGCAAACCCTAGCATCTCGATTACCATCAGACATTATCCACCTCAATCATCATTGCATCGGCTTTAAACAAAATGATCATGGTGTAGAAATCTATTTTGATGGTGGTAAAACAGTATATGCAGATTTGCTCATCGGCGCTGATGGCGTTAACTCAGTAATCAGAGAAACTTTAACTGGAGAAGGTAAACCAAAATATATAGGTAGTATGTGTTGGCGTGCCGTCATCGAATATCATCATGAATTATTTAATTCCCACGATTTAATTTTTATCCAAGGCAATCAACAATTCATGTATCTGCTGAATGTGGGTAAGGGATATACAAGTTGGATTACGCGGAAGTTATGGCCTAATTACTCTCTTTCTCAAACTGCTGATGAAGTCAAGTCTCGCATTCTTGATGAATTAACTGGCTGGACAGAAACATTTCGAGCAATTGTAGCCGCGACACCAGCCGAGCAAATTTGGGAAGGGCCGATTTGCGATCGCCCACCATTAAATTGCTGGAGCCGAGGCAGAGTCACCCTTTTAGGCGATGCTGCTCATCCCATGGCACCGGCGATGGGACAGGGAGCCAATACCACTTTTGAAGATGCATATGAATTACAAGCATCTTTTTCTCGCGCATCTAGTTTGGCAGCAGCGCTAACTAGCTATGAAAAGAGCCGCATAGAGCGTACACAAATCATCCAAACCCGTAGTGCTGTAAGTGAAATGCGCTACTACAAACCCAACAGGCAAACAACGAATAACGATGATTTTCAGAATTGGCTTTATGGGTACAAGCCATCGGTAGATAGCAAGGGAACAGGTGATAGTTGACAGGTGACAGTATGGGAATACAAGGTATTTAATGGCATGACTAAGGGGCAAGTTTTGACCTTTAAGCTGCTACATCTAGCCTACTTTTTTTAGCAACGCAACTATCAGATAAGGGTTCATGAATGAATAAATTAATTAATGAAACACGAGTAATTTTAATTGGCGGCTCCTCTCATGCAGGCAAATCGACCCTTGGCCGAGCTTTAGCGGCAAAGCTTGGTTGGAGTTATCGTTCTACGGACAAACTCGCTCGGCATCCCGGACGTCCTTGGGTAGGTGCAAATGGAAAGGCTATTCCAGCACACGTAATGGAATATTATAGGAAGTTGTCTGTTGAAGCTCTTTTTTTAGACGTATTGTCGCATTATGAGAAAAATGTGGTGCCACAGGTCGAGGTTATTGTTCATTCTCATGCCTCTGATTTATCAACGGAATGCCTCACATTTGAAGGATCTGCGTTATGGCCTGGATTTGTAGCGAATTTAGTTGGCGAAAATGGTGTTAAAGCAATTTGGCTAACGGCTAGGGAGCAACTCTTCCGAAACAGAATTTTTAGTGAAAGTAATTTTTGTCATGTATGTAAGGATGAAAAACACTTAATTCAAAAGTTTCTAGACCGTACCCTACTCTACAATAAACATATGAGGGAAGAGGTTGAGCGTCTAGGATTTATGTGTATTGATGTAGAATCTATTGCAACAGCAGACGAACTTTCAAAGAAATGTATGGAATTGATGGAGGCTTCGTAAATGGGTAGTGTTGACGATGTTTGTGCCTATCTACGTTTCTTCATAAGGAAAGCCATATATGAAATTATCCTTAATCACAGCAACACATCAAAGACCAAATCAATTACAACAAATTTTACTTCCTAGTATTCTGGCACAAACAAGCCATGACTTTGAATGGATTGTGATCAATGATGGTGGCGATCAAGAAACTAAAGAAATTATTACTTGTATTAACTCGCATATAGAAATTGAATATTTTGAAACACCACATATAGGATTAGGTGCAGCTAGAAATCTGGGGTTGGAAAAGGCAACGAGTAAACTTGTAGGATTTATTGATGATGATAATTGTATTTATCCAGAATTTGTTGAAAAAATGTGTTTATTTTTTCAACAAAATCCTACAATTCATATGGCAATGCCCATCCAAAATAGAAGAAGAGATGTTTACCAAGATGGTGTTTTAGTAAAACATGGTAAACACTTTATTAGTCCATTACCAGACTCTATAAATGAGGATTTTATCAATCACAAAGTCCTATTTGATAGTAATGGCTTTATTCATAAACAAAATAACAAAATAAGATTTAATGAAAAAATTTTAATTTATTCGGATTATGAATATCTATTACGTTGTTTTAGCGAATTTGGGCTAAATTCTTTTTTAGTGTGTAACGAAATCTTAGTTGAATATATTCAGACAAATACAGGTATAATTGGTAATTCGACATATAAGGAGTGGCTAAACGAATTAGAATATATTTGGAAAAATAGATTTGGATATCAAATATTTACAATTGTTGAACCAACTACATGGCTGCCTGAAAAAATAGCAAAGTTAAAGATAAAAATTAGAAATAATGAAAAATTACCGGGCTTTTTAATTTAAACAATTACTTACAACTACTTACAACATTTAGCGGTAAAGCTTAAAGTCTACATTCCCAGACAGTAGCCTGGGAACGAGAGAGTTCAGGGCTTAGTTACCCTTTACCTTTAAAAGAATCAAGCCAACCTTGAACTTGTTCACGGGCAATATCACGACTACCCAAACCAAAAGATAGGGCAATAGCCACAGCGATCGCACCTAGCAAAAGTCCAAAGGCTAAATTCACAATGTCACTAGCAACGCCAATTTGTTGCAATGCCATTGCTGAAACTAGGGCAATGATCGAAATCCGCGCTACCTGTCCCAAAATGCGGGCTTGGCGATCGCCGGAACTGGTAATGAGGTGAAACGCCAAATTTGCCAAGAACAAACCAATGGCAAATACAATCATTCCTGCCAAAATTCGCCCCAAGACTACGAGGATGCCTGTTACCAATGCTGTCAAAGCAGGAATATTGAGAATATTCACTGCTGCAACTGTGGCAAACAGCATAATCCCAACTAAGGCGATAATACCCGCAAATTCTGATGGCGTGCGGACTGGTGGTCTTGGTGCTGTTTCGTCTTGGGGAACCGCAGTTACTCTGGTCAGTGATGGTAGACCCAGCACTGTGAAAATGTTGTTAAAGCCTAAACTAGTGAGAATACTAGTGACTAGATCCGCGACAAACCTACCTAAGAAGAAGGCCACAATTAAAATTGCGACAGCTGTAAAGATGGCAGGTAATGTATTGAGTATCTGTTGCAACATGCTGATCGCAGGCACAGATATTGCATCAATTCTCAAGGCATTGAGTGCGGCGATCGCTACAGGAATCAAAATCAAAATATAGACGATTGTGCCTATAATAATCGATAAAGATTGCACTCCTGAAGATGAGGAAAGTCCCAGGCGACTTCCTAAATGATCCATGCCAGTGCTGGCCAGTAAGTTGGTAACAATCCGCCGCACTACATTAGCTATAAACCAGCCAACTGTAGCAATTAACGTCGCCGCTAGAATATTGGGCAGAATTGACAGAATATCTGTAATCAGACCTTGTACTGGTAGTAGTGCCTGTCTGAGCGCCAGAGTATCCAAAACAGGGACGAGAAATAGTAAGAAGATAAACCAATACAAAGCATTACCAATTGTCTCACTCAAAGATAATCGGTTGAGATTGAGTGTATCGTCTTGTGCTTCTTGATTCAAACGCTCATCTAATCTCAGCGCTTGTAATCCGCGTACTGTCACCAGTTTGACAATGCTTGCTAGTAACCAAGCGACTCCTAAAAGGATTCCTGCACCAACCAACTTAGGCAAAAAGCCAATGAGTTGGTCAAGAAAATTATTCAGGGGTCGAGAAGCTACCTCCAGTTCTAGAGTCTGTAAAACAGCTACTACTGTAATTAAGATGATGCTCCAGAAAACTAAACCAGAGATTAATTTCTCTACCTGAGGAACGTTTCCAGAACCTGTTACCCCTGCGGCAATCCGGTTATCTATCTTGGTGCGATTCAAAATTCCTTTGGTGACTGCGGCCGCGATCGCCGCAATCAGCCAACCAACCAATAACAATGCCGCCGCCCCCAATAAACGCGGGGTAAAGGCAATCACCTGTTGGACAATTCCTTGTACTTCAGCGATGCCTTCATTAACTCTTTGTTGATCTAGTGGCAGGCTTGGCGATTGTGCCAAAAAATGCTGTACCCTCATCGACAAACCACTGTCTATCAACTGGGTTATTCCTTGCCAAGTTGTGTTCATGGTTTTCCGGTATTAAGGTTAGATGTTTGCCAAAAACACTTGTGATACTTATGGTGTGGCTGGATATGAAATAATCTTGTACCCCAGTAAGTTCACTAGTATTTTGCCTATCAATTTACCAGTAAATTGGCAGCAAACTCATATATGCAGTTAATATCAATGATATTTTTTTTACTTTGTTATTTATTTTCTCGTTTTGTCAACGAATAACGCCAAACATAGATTATTTTTAAATTTTGAGTAAGATTATATATATTTGTTACAGCAATCCAGTGCTTGATTTTGCGTTACTCTAGGTGCAGCAACAGCATAAAAAATGTGGAATGTCCCAAGTTTTTACCCAATCGATTCAAATTAATGCCACAGCCACAGTGGTAGAGCGCTGCATTACCGACTTAACACTCATGCACCGTTGGCTGAATCCCGCCCTCTGTTGCGAACCTGTGGGCGAAACTTGGAGTACTGATGTTGGTAGTCAAAGTCGGTTTGTCATTCAAATTCCTTTACTTAAACCCAGCTTAAATAGCGTTGTTGTAGAACGGCAACCGGGTTTAGTTGTTTGGGAATTTCAAGGATTTTTCCGAGGGCGCGATCGCTGGGAATGTCAACCGTTAGCACAGGGAACCCTCCTACTCAACCGCTTTGAATTCGATATTCCCAACCCCATAGTCAGTTGGGGGTTCAAAAATTTCGCCGCCTCTTGGACTCAAGAAGATATGCAAGCTCAACTGCGTCGCCTCAAGCAAGTTGCAGAACAAGTACAAATATTGTGATCTCCCTCATTTTCCCAACTCAGCCAGTAACCGCCGAATCACCACGGCATCTTCAGCATCCGGAACCTTGACTAGATAATTTTCCAAGTCATCAGCCGCTTGGGAATATTGACCAAGTTGATAGTAAAGCAAACCGCGATCGCGAACTTCTAAAATTACCTCAGGAAACAGCAGCACAAGTCTTTCAACCGCAGCTAAAGTTTTTTCTAACTTTTGTTGTTTGAGATAAATATATTTCAAATTCGTCAACATTCTTGCCAAAAATTGTCGATTAGTTATCGGAGCTAAAAAGTCTGGTTGTAAACTCACAGGTTGCTGAAACATTTGAGCTAATTGGTCTTCACAATCTTGGGCAAACATGACTTCACCGCGATTAAAGGCATCAACAAAAATTTCCATATCGGGAATATCTGGGCGAATCAGGAAATGTCCTGGCATCCCCACCCCCACCATAGGAAAGTCAATTCTCCGAGCAATTTCTAGGTAAACCAGCGCCAAAGTAATAGGAATCCCCATGCGGCGGTCAATCACATCATTTAAAAAGCTATTACAGGGGTCGTAGTAGTCTGTTTGGTTACCAGCAAATCCCAAATCAACGTAGAGATACTGATTGAGAGTTTGAATCAGTCGCAGAGGATATCGTGAAGCAGGCAAGCATTCTTGAACTTCATCTGCCATTGTGTCCAGAGCGTTGAGATATTCCGCAGTATCAAGGTCAGGATATTCTTCCTGAGCAATATACAAAGCTGCCTTTGCTAGGTCAATATGCTCGTCAGGTTGTTGAATTTCCTGGTAAAAATATAATCTTGCTGACGAGAAATTCATAAGTAAATCCTGGGTGGAGGTAGATGGAATGAACAGAGGCAATTAAAATCAAATTTATAATGTATTTTTTTATAAGTACATATATAAACTTTAGCTAACAAATAAATTAATCATTAACCTACATAGATAGATATACAAATTAAAAAAATACGGTAAACCTAACTCATAACTGAAAGGGCATTGGGCATGAAGAAGAGGCAGAAGAGAAAGAAATTATACTTAGTAATTTCCCTAACTCCCCACTCCTCACCTTCCCCACTCCCCATTCCCGGAATTTGCTAGAGTTAACTCACCAGGATTTTTCGGTCAAATCTCTGATAACGCCAGCAGACGAGGCTATCCATGCTTACAAGTACGCTACTTCTCTCGAACCAAATCCCCACCCTACAATACTCCTCTACACCAGAGCAATTCGATGAAACCTGGGAAGCCCCTTTGGCTACCCTCCTCGGATTAGGACGCGCCGCCGGCGCTGACTTCATCGAATTATTCTTAGAACGTCGCAATTACATCAGTTGTCTTGCAGAAGATGACGCTATTACCAGTATTTCACCCAGTCTAGCCACAGGTGCGGGAGTCAGAGTATTTCGCGGCAAAGCCGACTGCTACGTCAGCACCAACGACCTTTCGTTTTCTGGCTTGAAAGCAGCCTTAGAAAAAGGTCTTTCTATTCTTGGATTACATCTACCTGTACCTAACGCTTTTATCCCAGAAATCAACCTAGAATTACTGAGAGACTACGCTACAAAAAGAGGTAAAGATGGGTGGTTACCTGTGTGTAGTTCCATCCGGGAAATGGGAGAAGTCCTCCTTGATGGTACAGCTCATCTCCAGCGCAAGGCTAGCCATGTGCAATCCCGCCGGGCTTCTTATTTCCGTGATTGGCAAGAAGTTTTAGTTGCTGCCAGTGATGGCACATTTGCTCGTGATATTCGCCTCACTCAATCGGTAGGCTTTAACCTCTTGTGTGCTGATGGTGCTAATCGCGCCTCTATCGGTGAACGTGCTGGCAACACTAGTGATGCTAACTTCCTGAGAACTTGGGATTATCAACAAGCATCTGAGCAAATTGCCGAATCTGCCGGGAAAATGCTCTATGCAGATTATGTTGAATCAGGCACTTACCCCATCATCATGGCAAATCACTTCGGTGGAGTCATTTTCCATGAAGCTTGCGGACACCTACTAGAAACAACTCAAATTGAACGCAAAACTACTCCCTTTGCAGACAAAAAAGGCGAAAAAATTGCCCATGAAAGTCTGACAGCCTGGGATGAAGGACGAGCAGAAAACGCCTTCGGTACAATTGACATGGATGACGAAGGTATGCCTGCTCAAAGAACACTATTAATAGAAAAAGGTGTTCTGAAAAACTTCTTAGCAGACAGAACAGGTTCTTCGCGCACCGGACATCCTAGAACCGGGAGTGGCCGCCGCCAGAATTATACTTTTGCCGCAGCTAGTCGGATGCGGAATACCTATATTGCTCCTGGCGAATACAGCATTGACAATTTATTTAACTCTGTTGATAAAGGCATTTACTGTAAGAAAATGGGTGGCGGTAGCGTTGGCGCCACAGGTCAATTTAACTTTGGTGTAGATGAAGCTTATTTGATTGAAAACGGCAAAATTACTAAACCGCTCAAAGGTGCCATCCTCATTGGTGAAGCTAAGGAAATTATGAACAAAATTTCCATGTGTTCCCAAGATTTGGAACTTGCGCCTGGATTCTGTGGTTCCGTCAGTGGCAGTATCTACACCACAGTAGGACAACCCCACATCAAAGTTGATTCTATTACCGTAGGCGGAAGATAAAGAATTCTTCGTGTCTTGGTGTCTTCGTGGTGATGAACCACAAAGACACAAAGTCACCAAGGAAATCCAAAATCTAAAATTCCCAATCTAAAATTGACTATGCCGAATATCACAGAAATTGCGAATAATGCCAAGGAAAATGCTAGTAAACTTGGGATTAAGAAATTTGACATTTATGGCTCAACAATAGATGAAACTAGTGTCCAAGTAGATCAAGGTGAGCCGAAACAAGTTAAGGCTTCTAATCGCTCTGGGGTGACTGTTCGTGTCTGGAATGAAGACAATACAATGGGTGTTACCAGCACAACAGATGTAGATCCCAAGGGACTAGAATTAGCTTTAAAAACTGCCTACGAAGCTAGTTTTTTTGGTGTTAAGGAAAATGTTCCTGATTTTAGTCCAGAAGCAACTATGCCTATACCCAATACACCTCAAGAAAAAGCACCCCAAGCACCTGTTTCTGAACTCATAAATAGTCTCCTTGGCGCTGAAAAAGAACTTTTAGCAGCGCATCAGGCTATCAAAGGAGTACCATATAATGGTTTAGCTCAAAGAGATATTGATAGATTCTATCTCAATAGCGATGGCGCAACCAGAATTGAATCTCATTCTTTAGCGTCGATTTATCTTTACAGCAAAACCGAAGAAGACGGAAAAAAACCGCGTAGTGGTAACGCTTTTAGAATTAACCGGAGTTTAAATAATTTAGATATTAATGGTTGTATTCAGGAAACAGCAGAAAAAACTATCAGTCACTTGAATTATGAAAAAATCAAGTCTGGTAAATATCGAGTTGTTTTCTCTCCTGATGCTTTTTTAAGTTTATTGGGTGCTTTTTCTAACTTATTTAATGCTCAAAGTATTTTGGATCATCAAAGTTTATCTAATCCTGAGGATTTAGGAAAGCAAGTTGCTTCACCTCTGCTTTCAGTTTATGATGATGCATTGCACCCTGCTAACGTGGCGGCGGAAACTTTTGATGGTGAAGGAACTCCTACTCGTCAGGTTTCACTGATTGAAAATGGTGTTTTAAAAGGATTTCTGCACAGTGCAGGAACTGCTAAAAGAATGAATACTCAGCCAACAGGTAATGCCAGTATTGGTGCAAAAGTTAGTGTTAGTCCCAACTTCTATCATGTTTTTGCAGCAACATCACCTGAGGAAGAGTTAAGCTTAGACACTGCTGAAAATGTGATTTTTATCGATGATTTACAAGCTCTCCATGCAGGAGTGAAATCTTTACAAGGCTCGTTTTCTTTACCTTTTGATGGTTGGCTAGTTAACAAAGGTGTCAGGACGAGCGTTGAGTCAGCAACTGTTGCTGGTGATTTCTTAGAACTCCTGAAGTCGATTATCTATGTGGAAAAAGAAGTAGAGCTAACTCCTGGTGGAGTATGTCCTAAAGTTTGGGTTGATCAACTCTCAATTACTGGTGAGTAAAACTTAAGAGTTAGGAGTGATTGATTAACTCTTAACTCTTATTCTTCACCGCCAACACCAAGATTTATATTAAATCCATCAGCACCATTTAAATTAGTCCCAATCATGACTGCACCATCTACTTGAGCATTATATAAGTGAGTATCGCTCAAATCGGCATTCGTCAGATTAGCGTAATTAAAGGTAGTACCACCAGCAAAAGCTGCTGAGAGATTAGCAGACATCAAATTAGCACCAGTTAAATCTGCGCCTTCTAAGTTAGCATGTTCTAAATTTGCACCTTTTAAATTTGCATTCCGCAAATCAACACCAATCAGGTGAGCGCCTTTGAGATTAGCATTTGTTAAATCACAACCGTAACATTCTCTAGTCTCTAGTAACTGCTGTACAAGAGCAGATTTCTCGGTTGTAGCAGAAACAGGAGCCGCTAAAGTTAGCGTACTGAATAACGCTGCTGCCGTCAAAAATATTGGTTTCATATTTATTCACCTACAAAATTTCTAAAAGTTAATTCAATAACTTCTATAGTTCCATTGTCCCAAATTATTGAATTTTGTCCTCTGGCGATCGGAGGAATTTACTGATTAAACTGAGTCAAAATCTAGATTCAGTATATTACCTGAGTTAGAGAAGTGATACTTTAAGTTGTATCTTATACCAGCATTAAAAACTACTTGATATTTCTCACGTCAGGCTAATTGCAATGGTCATCTAAAAGATCAATACTGTTTGATAGGCTAAAACTCAATATTCCCGTAGTGGCGTGGCAAGCCCAAAATAGCAGAAATTGTCATGAGGTTATGCGGTAACAAATAAACCTAATCGTAAAGTAATATTACAAAGCTTGCAAAAATATTGAGAAATTGTCGGTCAGCCACACATGGCTCTAACGTAGAACCTAATAGGAGAGACTTGAGGCAAATTATGATGAACAAGAATAATATTCAAAAATATCGGTTTGTCTGTACCCTGACTTTTGGTGATATCTACGGTCAAATTATTGTTTGGTTGATTACAATTACTATCAGTTTGGCATCAGCCTTGGCTTTAATGGGTGCTAGACGACCAGTGTATGCTTTAGCAACGGTAGGTCTCGTCGTTCTCCTTTCGCTGCCTTTCTTGCTGTTTGCATTTGTCACTACATTGTTAAATCATATTGAAGTAATGCCTGTGGAATCAGGAACCAAGACAGAACCCATACCCGGTAATGTTTCCCAGCAACAACCAGTACAAGCAACTAGCTAGCTAGAAAATAGAGAACAGGTTACAGGTTGCAGGGGACAGGGTAAGAGATTTTTCCACTCGTGGCTAAATTTAAATCTTGAGATGAAGGCAACTTCATCAATATCCAAAATTAATATTTGAAGTGACATCCCTTGCCGATGGCAGGGAATTTTTTTTGTATGCACTCAACGGCAGTCCAAGGTGCTGCCTGGGGAATTGGGTTTCTACAATAGAACAGCAGCTTATTGCAGTTGGGGGCTAATTATGCTGGAACATGATGTGATTATTGTCGGTGGTGGATTGGCGGGATGCCGTGCTGCTGTGGAAATTGCACGAACTGACCCTAGTTTAAATATTGCTGTGGTTGCTAAAACCCACCCCATCCGTTCTCATTCGGTCGCAGCCCAAGGTGGTATGGCAGCGTCATTAAAAAATGTTGATTCAGCAGATAGTTGGGAAGCACATGCTTTTGATACTGTCAAGGGTTCTGATTACTTAGCAGACCAAGATGCCGTGGCAATTCTCGCCCAGGAAGCCCCGGATGTGGTGATAGATCTGGAACACATGGGTGTTTTGTTCTCTCGTTTGCCTGATGGTCGTATTGCCCAACGGGCTTTTGGGGGACATTCTCACAACCGCACCTGTTACGCTGCTGATAAGACTGGTCACGCGATTTTACACGAATTGGTGAATAATTTGCGGCGTTACGGTGTGCAAATTTATCAGGAGTGGTACGTAATGCGCCTGATTTTAGAAGAAGGTCAGGCGAAGGGTGTAGTGATGTTCCATCTTTTGGATGGGCATATTGAGGTGCTACGGGCGAAGGCAGTCATGTTTGCGACTGGCGGCTATGGTCGCGTTTATAATACTACCTCTAATGATTATGCTTCTACTGGTGATGGTCTGGCAATGACTGCGATCGCGGGTTTGCCTTTAGAAGATATGGAATTTGTCCAATTTCATCCTACTGGCTTGTATCCAGTAGGGGTGCTGATTTCCGAAGCAGTACGAGGAGAAGGGGCGTATCTAATTAATAGTGAAGGCGATCGCTTTATGGCCAATTACGCACCTAGTCGCATGGAACTAGCTCCTCGTGATATTACCTCACGGGCGATCGCTTACGAAATTCGCGCTGGTCGGGGGATTCATCCCGATGGTAGTGCAGGCGGCCCCTTTGTTTATCTTGACCTGCGCCACATGGGCAAAGAAAAAATTATGAGCCGTGTCCCTTTCTGTTGGGAAGAAGCTCATCGCCTAGTCGGTGTGGATGCAGTAACTCAGCCGATGCCAGTCCGTCCCACAAATCACTATTGTATGGGTGGTATCCCTGTGAACACTGATGGTCAAGTTCGCAGCAGTGGCGATAGTTTGGTTGATGGCTTCTTTGCGGCTGGGGAAACAGCTTGTGTGTCTGTACACGGTGCCAATCGCCTCGGTAGTAATTCGCTACTCGAATGTGTAGTTTATGGCAAGCGCACCGGGGCGGCGATCGCTCAATATGTGCAAAAACGGAAGTTACCTGCTGTAGACGCGCAACGTTACATTAACGAAGCTCAACAACAAATCCAAGTCTTACTAGAACAGCCAGGAAAATATCGTATTAACCAAGTTCGTCAAGCCTTTCAAGATTGTATGACAGAGTATTGTGGTGTTTTTCGCACCGCAGAATTAATGCGTGAAGGTTGGCAAAAAATAGCACAATTGCAACAGCAATATTCTGATATTTATTTAGATGATAAAGGTAGTTGCTGGAATACAGAACTCGTGGAAGCTTTAGAACTGCGGAGTTTGATTGTAGTAGGACAAACAATTATGGCATCAGCCCTAAATCGCCAAGAAAGTCGGGGCGCACATTTCCGTGAAGATTATCCCCAGCGAGATGATGCTCATTTCCTGCAACACACAATGGCTTACTATTCACCAGCAGGAATTGATATTCAATATCGCCCAGTAGCAATTACTATGTTTGAACCAAAAGAGCGCAAGTATTAAACTCAGAACATTATAGGGGATATAATTATTCCCTATCTTATGACCAGACGTTAACTTTTAGACCCAATTGCACTTAAACTAGCACATAGCACAATTTTATCAGTCAAATAGATAGGCAATCATCATGATTACTGATGATGTAGATTGATATTTTTTTATTTGCTAAAAGAATTTATGTGTGAGAATCTTGACATATAGCAATTCATCTTAGTTGTGATAGCTTGCGTGACGTAGCCATAAATCATCTTTACAAACCTGCCAAGTACGCCAATAAAAGCCAGCTAAAAAATGAACTTTCATAAATCATTTGGGATTGCTATATGAATCAAAAGTTAGGTTCAGTTACTCAAAATTTACTGTCTGGGAAAGCTCAAAAAGTTATGAGAAGAATGCTCGCTCAATCTGCCCTATCATCAGTTTTTGGAGCCGCACTTGCTTTTTCAAATATCGTGCCAATTCCTGCCCAAGCCCAAACTAGCTGTCCTACAGTCACGAGGCCAGAAATTGCCGACCTTTTCAACCGATGGAACAACTCTTTAAAAACGGGTGATCCAAATGCAGTCGTCCGCAATTATGCCAGAAATGGAGTTTTGTTGCCGACAGTTTCCAACAAAGTGCGACGAAATCACGATGAAATTAAAGACTACTTTGTGCAGTTCTTGGCACTTAAACCCGTAGGGAAAATTAATTACCGCAACATTCGCCTTTATTGTGGTGTCGCTATTGATTCAGGGACTTATACATTTACTGTGACAAACAACGGACGAACCGAGCAAGTCCCAGCACGATACACATTTGTGTATAACAGAGTCGGCGATAGATGGCTCATAGCAGAACACCACTCTTCAGCTATGCCAGAAAGCGTTGCTGCCAGCCCTCAATAGTATTGTGCTACTTTTTTGCGAGATTCAGATGGGATTAAATATAGCCGTAATCACATAGATTAGGTTATTAGATTGGCGTTGTTGCGTGAATAGGCAAAATGGTAAATTTTACTGATCGCCGATGTTTTCTAGCCGCCTATCCCAACGATGAAGACGAAAGCCCAGTACAAAGTTAAAAATTGGAATGCTTATGATGCAGCCCTCAAACAACGAGGCAGTATAACTTTCTGGCTGGACGAAG
>JADEXK010000179.1 GCA_015207155.1 Nostocales cyanobacterium LEGE 11386
CTCCCCTGCTCCTCTGCTCCTCTGCTCCCCTGCTTAAAACCATGACCCCAATCCATCCTGAAAACCTAAGTGTTCTAGAAAATTCGCTCTCCTTAGCGATCGGTGAAGATTTCTCCTTAGAAAATGACCCCGATGTGATTCAGCAGCTGATTGGTGATAAGCGATCGCTCAACACTAAGCGCGAATACCAGAAAGATTTGAAAGATTTCTTCTTATTCGTTGCGAAAAAAGAACCCAGCCGGGATTTAGTGTTAGAGTTTCTGCACCTGGAACAGCGTCATGCTGTCGCTGTGGTTCTCAAGTACAAGGCGCACCTGATTAAGAAAAAACTGGCTGAAGCTACGGTGAATCGTCGGCTCAGTGCTATCAAGTCGATGGTGGCAATGGGGCGGCGGTTGGGTGTGTGCAATTTCTCTTTAGATGATGTCAAAGGTGAAAGGGTCGAAACCTACCGCGACACTACAGGAATTCCGGCGACTGACTATGCCATCGTTATAGCACTGGTTGACCAGAACACCCAAAAGGGCAAGCGCGATTATGCTATTCTGCGGTTACTTTGGGATAATGGCTTGCGTCGCAATGAGATAGTCAATTTAAATGTGAGTGATTTTAACCCCAAGGAAAAAACTCTCTTGATTCTAGGTAAGGGCAAGGGTAGCCAGAAGGAAGTTCTTGACCTATCGGATAAAACAACATTGGCGATTTCCTGTTGGATTAAAGCAAGTAAGAAAAAACGTGGCAATGACCCGCTTTTTACGGTGCTGGCTTATCACAAGAATGGGGCGAGATTAACCGGGGAGGCAATTAGGCGATTGGTGGATGGGCTATGTAAGCAAGCGGGAATTACTAAGAAGATGTCACCCCATCGCATCCGCCACAGTGCGATTACTACAGTTTTGGATCTGAATAATGGCAACTACCGTGCTACTCAGCGATTCAGCAGACACGCCTAGGTGCAGACGGTATTGAAATATGATGATAACCGCCAGCGTTTGCAAAAGCAGATGAGTGATTCAATATCAGAACTTATTTAGGAAAGACTTAAAAATTTAGATATTGTTAGCCAAAAAACAGGGGATGATGTTTAAATTACTCACTGGGTCAATCCGACTAAATTATGATTTAGACGATTAAACACTATGAGCAAACAATATAAAGTCTAACAGCAATGCTTGTTGTTTGAATCGTCCGTTTGATGACCAGACACAATCCCGTATTTATTTAGAAGCACAGGCAGTTATGACAATTATGAGTCAATGTCAATCAGGGACTTGGAAACTTATTAACAGCAGTGCTTTAATCGCTGAATTAAACCAAACACCTGATTTATCAAGACTAGAAAATGTCAAAAAATTACTTGGCATTGCTAAAATTAAAGTTATTAATAGTGCCTTCATTGAAAACAGAGCCGCCGAACTCCAACAATTAGGATTCTCCAGCTATGATGCCACCCACATCGCCAGTGCCGAAAGAAGTCAGGCTGATGTATTCCTTACTACAGATGACAGACTCTTCAAAAAAGCTCAAAAAAACTCTCAATTAATTAACGTTAAGATTAATAATCCAGTTCAATGGCTGGCTCTTGTAATACAAGCCGAGGAAAGCAATGATGAAAACTCAACATGAAATTATCAAACAGGGCTATGATGCCTTAATCCATTCTTTAGGAGTTGCCGATACTATTCGGTTTATTCAATATTTTAGTCCCGGTAAAGGAGACTATACCAAAGAACGTCATCAATGGCTAGATGAAAAAACTTTGGTTGATGTGTTGGAGGAGATGAAAGAATTATCTTCAGAAGACACCAATCAATATGATGAAATTATTGAGTAGTGATTTAGAGAATATTTGAATTGAGATTAGTCATTATGAAAGTTGGAAAGTAATGACATCTCATAGATAGCCCAAGAAAGAGAGCAGGCATTATCGCGTCTCGTGCGTTGTCCCAGTAGATACAATCGCGTTCCCAATAGGAGAATGCCCACCCCACAATATAAATTCTTTTCTTGTGAAATGGGCATCTTGCCTTACCTTATATTCAGCCTATTTCTACTAACCTAATTACCTTTTTTCCTAATTAGAAGCGGTAGCCTAAACCTGTTTGTAAACTAATGGCATCAGCATTACTATCTTTGTACGCATCAATACCCCACTTGGCATCGCCATAAATTACGACGTTTTTAGCCACTTCTGATTCAACACCAAGGGTGACTACAGGCGTGTTCTGGTTTCCCAACTGGCTGGCTTTCCCTTCATCAGTTTGAAAAGAGTAACCACCACCAAAATATACGTTAGTGTTTTTGGCAATGGGTGCATCATAGGTCAACATCGGCATGATTGCTGTGGAATCCCCACCAAACAGAACTGCACCGCGAAGAGAGACAGGTGCATTGGGGAGAGCATAGCGTCCTTGAACATTTCCGCCGAATGTCGCTGCATCATTTTGTCGTCCGCCATCAGTAACTCCTGCACCCACACCTGCGCCAATATAGCTACCTGTCAGACCCTTTGGTGGAATGTTTGCTGTAGTTTGAGCCGAAGCAATTCCCGCGCTTAAGACAACGGAAGCAACAGCAAATGCAGAGGCGGCGATTTTTGCAAGTTTCATCATTTTTTCCTCACTGGATCTGTCTTTAATCGTTCGTTTCTATTACTAGAATCTCTGTTTTGACCAACTTGCACCTCATACACTTAGCTCACCTAATTGGATGATTATTTTCTCACCCTATTGGCATTGAACTAACAGATTACTTAGCACTAACATAAGTTTCTATTTTGTTGTTACTGGTATAGGACTCAGACTTGAATCGACAATTTGGCAATAAAACTCACGCAGTTTATGTAATGAGCCGTGCTGTAGAAGGACAAATTATTTGACTAGAGGACATATTATTTGTCATCAATCTAAATCCTTCTAAATTGGCTGTTATAGAGATTTCTACAAACTTATATCACAAACCCTAAAAAACAAGTACCTTTTTAGTAAAGCTTGCAGATATGAAAAATTTGACTTCTAATTTGTCCCTGCGGTCAAATAATTTGTCGCTCTACACCATGCCTACTCCCTCCTCTACTCTTTGGGCAACTAACTGGGCATAATATTTAACTGGGCTGCCCAAGCGGTCGAACAACGATTTCATTAACATCTACATCTGGGGGCTGCTCGATCGCAAAGGCAATGGCACGAGCGATCGCATCGGGTGGAATCACGGCTCCACGAAATTCCTCTAACCACTGCACTGCTTCAGCGTCGGTGGTT
>JADEXK010000180.1 GCA_015207155.1 Nostocales cyanobacterium LEGE 11386
AAAAGAAAACCACCCAATGGTCATCGGGTGGTTTTCTAGAAGTAATAAACCTGGCATCGAGCTATTTTTGCGTTCGGCTACCCGAAAACTATCGTCGCCGCAGCAGCGTTTCACCTCTGAGTTCGGGAAGGGATCAGTGTGGTTCCACCGCGCAATAGACACCAGGAAAGACCTGGGGGAATTGAAATCAAAACCCTGAAGACTGCAAAGTAACGCGAAACCAATAATTGTAGAGGTCAAGCCCTCGGTCTGTTAGTACTCCTTTGCTTCATACATTACTGTACTTCCACATAGAGCCTATTAACGGGTGTTCTGCCCGTGACCTTACCTACTTAACGTAGTGAGAGCACTCATCTTGAGGTGGGCTTCCCACTTAGATGCTTTCAGCGGTTATCCGCTCCGCACTTGGCTACCCAGCGTTTACCGTTGGTACGATAACTGGTACACCAGCGGTGCGTTCCTCCCGGTCCTCTCGTACTAAGGAGGACTCCTCTCAATGCTCTTACGCCTGCACCGGATATGGACCGAACTGTCTCACGACGTTCTGAACCCAGCTCACGTACCGCTTTAATGGGCGAACAGCCCAACCCTTGGGACGTACTTCCGCCCCAGGTTGCGATGAGCCGACATCGAGGTGCCAAACCTCCCCGTCGATGTGGACTCTTGGGGGAGATCAGCCTGTTATCCCTAGAGTAACTTTTATCCGTTGAGCGACGGCCATTCCACTCTGCGCCGTCGGATCACTAAGGCCTACTTTCGTACCTGCTCGACTTGTCAGTCTCGCAGTCAAGCTCTCTTTTTGCCTTTACACTCGCCGCACGGTTTCCAAGCGTGCTGAGAGAACCTTTGCGCGCCTCCGTTACCTTTTAGGAGGCGACCGCCCCAGTCAAACTGCCCACCTGAAACTGTTCCTTTTCCGGCTCACGGAAACAGGTTAGAATTCTAGCTTCGCCAGAGTGGTATCTCACCGTTGGCTCCATATTCCCCACAAGGAATATCTCATCGCCTCCCACCTATCCTGCGCAAGCGAAGCCCGAACACAATTCCAGGCTACAGTAAAGCTTCATAGGGTCTTTCTGTCCAGGTGCAGGCAGTCCGTATCTTCACAGACATTCCTATTTCGCCGAGTCTCTCTCTGAGACACCATCCAGATCGTTACGCCTTTCGTGCGGGTCGGAACTTACCCGACAAGGAATTTCGCTACCTTAGGACCGTTATAGTTACGGCCGCCGTTCACCGGGGCTTCGGTCGTCAGCTTCAGGGTTGCCCCCTGACCAACTTCCTTAACCTTCCGGCACTGGGCAGGCGTCAGCCCCCATACGTCCTCTTACGAGTTTGCGGAGACCTGTGTTTTTGGTAAACAGTCGCCTGGATCTCTTCACTGCGACCCACTCTCGTGGGCACCCCTTCTTCCGAAGTTACGGGGCCATTTTGCCGAGTTCCTTAGAGAGAGTTATCTCGCGCCCCTTGGTATTCTCAACCTCCCTACCTGTGTCGGTTTCGGGTACGGGTAATCTGCTTTCATCACATTACTAGCTTTTCTTGGCACTAACATTCACCATGCGGAGTTCGTAAACTCCTCCCAAACCAATTAGGGTATGGCTATCTTTCATGCGTCCCTAGCAATGCTCCCACAGATTAGTCAGGGATTATTCACCCTGTGTCCATCGACTACGCCCTTCGACCTCGCCTTAGGACCCGACTAACCCTCCGTGGACGAACCTGGCGGAGGAACCCTTAGGGTTTCGGGGCATTGGATTCTCACCAATGTTTGCGCTACTCAAGCCGACATTCTCACTTCCGTTTCGTCCACAGCTGCTCGCCGCTACTGCTTCTACCTACGACGGAACGCTCCCCTACCGATTAATACTAGATTAATCCCACAGCTTCGGTACATCGCTTAGCCCCGTTCATTTTCGGCGCAGGAGCGCTTGACTAGTGAGCTATTACGCACTCTTTCAAGGGTGGCTGCTTCTAGGCAAACCTCCTAGTTGTCTGTGCACTCCTACCTCCTTTATCACTTAGCGATGATTTGGGGACCTTAGCTGGTGGTCTGGGCTGTTTCCCTCTTGACAATGAAGCTTATCCCCCACTGTCTCACTGGCAATGTGTGCTCTGGGTATTCAGAGTTTGTCTCGATTTGGTACCGGTCTCCCAGCCCGCACCGAAACAGTGCTTTACCCCCCAGATATATTCATTACCGCTGCGCCTCAACACATTTCGGGGAGAACCAGCTAGCTCCTGGTTCGATTGGCATTTCACCCCTAACCACAGCTCATCCGCCGATTTTTCAACATCGGTCGGTTCGGACCTCCACTTGGTGTTACCCAAGCTTCATCCTGGCCATGGTTAGATCACCAGGGTTCGGGTCTATAAACACTGATTATCGCCCTTTTCAGACTCGGTTTCCCTTTGGCTCCGACATTCTCGTCTTAACCTACCAGTGCCTATAAGTCGCCGGCTCATTCTTCAACAGGCACGCGGTCAGACTTTCAATAGTCCTCCCACTGCTTGTAAGCTAACGGTTTCATGTTCTATTTCACTCCCCTTCCGGGGTTCTTTTCACCTTTCCCTCGCGGTACTGGTTCACTATCGGTCACACAGTAGTATTTAGCCTTACGAGGTGGTCCTCGCTGATTCACATGGGATTCCTCGTGCCCCATGCTACTCGGGATTCAGCTACTATCCTTAAGTTTTCAACTACAGGACTTTCACCTTCTCTGGTACAGTATTTAGCTGTTTCGTTTAACCGCTAGATTCGATCTCGCTGTCCCACTACCCCAAAGGGTAAACCCTTTGGTTTAGGCTTTTCCCCTTTCGCTCACCACTACTGAGGGAATCTCTTAATTGATTTCTCTTCCTCCAGCTACTAAGATGTTTCAGTTCGCTGGGTTGGCTCTTTCCTGCCTATATATTCAGCAGGTAGTCTTTAGGGTTGCCCCATTCGGAAATCTCCGGCTCAATGTCTGCTTCCAACTCCCCGGAGCATATCGTCGGTAACCACGTCCTTCTTCGCCTCTGTGTGCCTAGGTATCCACCGTTAGCCCTTATTAGCTTGACCACTTCACATTTGGTGTTTCACCTGCAAACTTTTCTTTGTCCTGTTTACTTTGTTTCTTTGCACTGATTTTACTCAGCACTTTCCACTCCGCATTCAGCACTCTGATTCGTCTGCCTGCTTTTTTCGCGTTACTTATGCAGTTTTCAAGGTTCTGGCTGGTTATTCACCCAGCAGT
>JADEXK010000010.1 GCA_015207155.1 Nostocales cyanobacterium LEGE 11386
CCCGAACTCAGAGGTGAAACGCTGCTGCGGCGACGATAGTTTTCGGGTAGCCGAACGCAAAAATAGCTCGATGCCAGGTTTATTACTTCTAGAAAACCACCCGATGACCATTGGGTGGTTTTCTTTTTAGCTGCACAATCACAATTTGAATTTTTTCCATTTGCGGTCAACTGCACTAAAAGTTTAGCAGATCAATTTTTTTACAATCTGTCAATTATTCGCTTTAGTGACTTGGACATCCAGAAGTCTAATGCCCAAATCACTCAGTTTTATTTATACAACGCCACATTGTCTTCTTCTCTAAACTCATGTGGCTGTTTCAGGAAGCATTAAACAGGTACTGTTTGGTGCACCTCTATGGGTTTACCTGTCAAACTAAAAGCGCGAACTTCAGTAATTTTCACTTTCACCAACTGCCCTTTCAATTCGTTGATGTCGCCAGTAAAGAAAGTCAAACGATTACCGCGTGTACGTCCCATTACCTGAGATTTATCTTTGGAGTTTTGGTCTTCTACTAAGACTTCTTCAATGCGTTCAAAGTAACGCTGCGATCGCTCGGCTGCTTTGACGTTAACTAAATGGTTTAATCTTTGTAGGCGATCGCTTTTTACTTCTTCACTTAGTTGATTTGTCCACAAAGCGGCTGGTGTCCCGGGACGTGGTGAATATGCTGCTGTGTTCAACAGGTCAAAGCCAATATCTTCTACGAGTTTCAAGGTATTTTCAAATTGAGCTTCTGTTTCCCCGGGAAACCCGACAATCGCATCACCACTAATCGATGCATCTGGCATATACCGCCGAATGGTATCAATGATCCGGCGATATTTCTCATGGGTATAACCCCGTGACATCGCTTTCAATACTTCGTTATCTCCAGATTGAAAGGGAATATGGAAGTGTTCGCAGACTTTGGGCAACTCGGCACAAGCTTGAATTAGTCGCTCAGTAAAATAACGAGGGTGACTAGTAGCAAATCTTAACCGTTCAATTTCTGGTATATCATGCACATAATACAGTAAATCTGTGAATGTGTGCAGATGGCGACCTTCTGGGGTTGCACCCGGCAAGTCTCTACCGTAAGCATCAATATTTTGACCGAGTAGGGTAACTTCCTTGTAACCTTGCCGTCCGAGTTCTACCATTTCAGCGCGAATAGCTTGCGGTGTACGGGATTGTTCTACACCACGGACATTGGGAACTACACAATAAGTGCAACGTTCATTACAGCCGTAAATTACATTCACCCAAGCAGTAACTTTACTATCCCGTCGCGGCTGGGTGATATCTTCCATAATGTGAACTGGCTCAGTTGCCACAACTTGGTTCCCGTCTAAAACCGATGTCAACAAATCTTGGAGACGGTTTGCATGTTGCGGTCCCATTACCAAGTCCAATTCTGGCACTCGTCGCAACAAAGTTTCTCCTTCTTGCTGAGCAACGCAACCGGCAACAATTAATGTTAAATCAGGCTGCTCATGCTTGCGCTTGGCTTGTCTACCGAGGTAAGAATACACTTTCTGCTCGGCGTTATCCCGAATTGTGCAGGTATTGTAGAGAATCAAATCTGCATTATTGGGATCTTCCACGAACTCAAAGCCCATATCTTCTAAAATACCAGCCATGCGCTCTGAGTCGGCTTTATTCATCTGACAACCGAAAGTAGTAATGTGATAGCGGCGTTTAGAAGTGGTCATGGGCAATTATGTTTAGTTGGTTTAATGTATATAAGCTTTACTCCTATTCTATTAAAGTATAGAAAAGGTAACCTGATTGAGGAGGCGATCGCCCTGATGGTTCAAGAAGCTTTACCAACTAATCTTGCTCCCGCCCCAGATATTAGACAGCTAGTTCTTGAATATGATACACCTGTGGATAACTTTCGCTTGGCAAAACAACAGCGTTTGTTAACGGAAGTTTTATATAGTTTTTGGCTGATTCCCACAGGCATGGCTACGCCACACAAGCTATATAGAACGCGGACAAAATGCCGAACAACTAGCCGCCCAATTAAGGGATTTGGGAATTGATCCTGAGCAATTACCCGGATAAATTCCCAGAGCATTAAGAATCACTCCTGACTCGCCGCTTCAGAAGGTTCTGCTTGGCGACTACGGCGTAAAGAATTCCGCAAATTATTCTGACTCGGAGATGAGGTATTTGCTGTGGGACGTGGACGTCGATTTGTACTTGGTTGTGACTGTTGTGCAGAATTATTAGGGGTTCGCTGACGCCGGACATTACGTAAAGACTCTCTGACATTTCTTTGACTGGGAGTAGGAGTTGTCCTCGTTCCAGATGATGAGCCTGTGGCAGTGTTTTGTGTAGGTTGGCGTGGTTGTCTGACTGGTGTTGCTGCTGCGGGTCTGGTGACTGGAGCTGGTTTAGCGGCTGGTGTAGTTTCTCGTCTGGTTCTGGGTTGGCTGGTGGTATTGGCCGCAGGAGTGCTTGTCTCAGATGGAGAACTGGGGCTAGATGCCGCTCTTTGGCGACTTCTCTCTCTTGCTTGCGCTTCTTGTTGTCTTTTCCGTTCTTGGACTTGGCGGTGTCGCTGTGAACCTTGAAGAGCAAATTCGGTGGCTATGGACACTCCTTGTCTACCACCCTCTGCGGGTTTTAATTTCCAATTACGGGCTTGTCTCAAGGTTTCTTCGTCTAATCTGCTGTTACCACTAGAGTTAACAATCCGCACATTAGTGACATTACCTTTAGCATCAGTATCAACAGCTACCTCTACTCTGCCTTCAATTCCTCGCCGTTTAGCAAACTCTGGATAGCTGGCATTGCACTGGCTGCAAGCTGCACGACCATTACCTGCACCCCTGGAATTACCGCCGCGATTATTATTTTCTGACTCAGTTCTAATCTGTGGCGTTGTGGGTGCTGCCGCTATTGGCGATCGCTTTACTCGTGTATTGTTAGTGCTGGGAGCAGTACTTGCTTGAGGGACTGAATTTGTGCTACTGGGTTGATTCGACTCTACTACATTACTGCTAGTTTGACTTTCTCTAGAATCTCTTAGTCCGCTTAATGCTGCTCTGAGTTTTTCACTACCTTGATTTGTAGGGGGAGCAACAATTGTTGATTGTGATGATTGCGAAGTGAGTACAGATTCTGTCTTAGTAGCAATATCCTTTGGTGGCGTACTTGTTGGCTGTGGCTTCTCAGTGGCTACCTTAGTCTGTTGTGGGGGCGGTGGAACAGGCGATGGGGTGGTAATCTGTGGCTTGGACTCCAGGGACATTTCACTTTTTCCCGGACTTGCTGGTGTCTCGTTACTAGTAATTATCTTGCTAGGTTCTGGTATTTTTATTTCTTCTGGAATCACTTCGGGCGGTTTTTCTGGTTCCTCAGATGGAATATCAATAATTGCCACCTCTATTGGTTCATCTATTTCCTGAGGCACTCTCATCAAAAAATTACCTATGCCTGAGGATAGCACGCCGATATGTAGCGCTAGCGAGCCAATCAGACTGTAAATCAGGAAACTCCTGAGAGCCTCAACTTCTTGAGAACGATGTTCGACAGTAACGCCGGAAAAGCTCATAGTCTATTGCTACCTATTCTCACTAACCTAGACATATTAAAACGTACAGGGTGAAAATATCAAGTAAAAAAATAAAATTACTTGATTTACGCCTGATGTGAATGAGAAATGCCTCTTATTCCAGCAGAGTGTCTAGATTTGCCCAAAATCATTGTTTTCGGATTAACTACGAAATTACAAGGGTTTCAATACTTAAACATGATTTACTCTTGATATTATGTTGTAGCCCAAGAAAGTAATCGCAGACATCCCCGAAAACTACTGCATATCAGAGCAACTATTCATGCATAAATTATGTGACGTTTCTCTTAATTTTTATTAACTTAGGTTGCTGACCTATTTACAAAAGTTTTTATTGTATCTGATTCTTTTTAAGAACAGTTATCAATTAAATTTCTGGTTTTTGTAACTGTGATTCTTCCTGATTGACTATTGTTGTTGTAGTCGAGAATTTGGTTGATTACAGCGCGAATATCCTGTAAATCAAGATTATCCTCGACCTTGATGGTTAGTTTTGCCATCATAATTTGTCACGAAATAAAGTTAAAATAACACGACACAGCCCTTTTATTGATGGGCATTTTGACACTTTTTAACCCTCACTTTATCTTTTACAAGAATAGAATAAGAGCGGAGCCTGTGTGACACTCTATAACTATCTAAAGATAGAGGGTTATTAGCTGGTTTTGCAAAACTAAACAGCAAAAGTCTGTATCCGAAGTAGGCTTGTAGTATTTTTATGACTTCTCTGATTCGCTTTTTGATGTGCGCCCCTGACCACTACGATGTGGACTATGTGATTAACCCTTGGATGGAAGGGAATATTCACAAGTCTTCGCGCGATCGCGCCGTCGAACAGTGGCAGAAGCTATACCAAATTCTCAAAAAACACGCCATTGTAGATTTAGTACCACCCCAAATTGGCTGGCCTGATATGGTGTTTACTGCCAACGCTGGCCTAGTCCTAGGAGATAATGTTGTTCTTAGTCGCTTTTTGCATAAAGAACGTCAAGGAGAAGAGCCTTTCTTCAAAGAATGGTTTGAGGAAAACGGTTTTATAGTTAATGTATTGCCTCAAGACTTACCCTTTGAAGGCGCTGGGGATGCGCTGCTAGATAGGGAAGGACGTTGGTTATGGGCAGGATATGGCTTTCGTTCAGAATTAGATTCTCACCCTTACCTGGCTAAATGGCTGGATATTGAGGTGCTGTCCCTACGGTTAATTGACCAGCGTTTTTATCACCTAGATACCTGCTTTTGTCCTTTAGCTGACGGCTATTTATTGTACTATCCCGGCGCGTTTGACTCATATTCTAACCGTTTAATAGAAATGCGAGTCGCACCAGAAAAGCGCATAGCCATTACTGAAGCCGATGCAGTTAACTTCGCCTGTAATGCGGTGAATGTGGAAAGTATTGTGGTCATGAACAAGGCGAGCGATGCTTTAAAAGCACGCTTGGCTGCTGTTGGTTTCCGAGTGATTGAAACGCCACTGACTGAATTTCTCAAAGCTGGTGGTGCAGCTAAATGTTTGACCCTACGCGTCACAGAACCACTACACGCAGAAATTCGTGCTAATGTATCCGTAGAAAGTCGCGTTATTCGGATAGAAGGGCATTTACTCGACTCTGGTTTGATTAACCGGGCTTTGGATTTGATTGTGGATGCTGGGGGCAGCTTCCAAGTATTAAATTTCAACTTGGGAGAACAACGCCAAAGCACTTCAGCAGCTGAAGTGCGGGTGTCAGCGCCTTCTCATGAGGTGATGGAAGAAATCATCTCCCGGTTGATTGATTTAGGTGCTGTAGACTTACCCCAAGATGAGCGAGATGCCAAGCTAGAACCCGTGATCCAAGCTGGTGTAGCTCCTGATGATTTCTACGTCAGTACAATTTATCCTACAGAAGTGCGGATCAATGGTGAGTGGATTAAGGTACAAAATCAGCGCATGGATGGGGCGATCGCAATTACTCAAACTCCCAATGGTTTAGTGGCAAAGTGTAAAATACTCCGTGACCTAGAAGTAGGTGAACAGGTAGTTGTAGACGTGCTAGGTATCCGCACCATCCGGAGACCTGAATCACGGGAACAGCGTAATTCTCAAGAATTTAGCTTTATGTCGGCTGGTGTTTCTAGTGAACGCCGTGTCGAACTGGTAGTAGAACAAGTAGCCTGGGAATTACGGAAAATTAGAGATGCTGGCGGTAAAGTAGTTGTCACAGCCGGGCCTGTGGTGATTCATACTGGCGGCGGCGAACACCTAGCACGGTTAATTCGGGAAGGATATGTACAAGCGCTGTTGGGTGGCAATGCGATCGCCGTCCACGACATCGAGCAAAATATGATGGGAACTTCCCTCGGTGTGGACATGAAGCGGGGTGTAGCTGTACGTGGTGGACACCGCCATCACTTAAAGGTGATTAATATCATCCGGCGTTATGGCAGTATTGCCAAAGCTGTGGAAGCGGGAGTAATTAAAAGTGGCGTGATGTATGAGTGTGTCTCGAATAATATACCTTTTGTGTTAGCTGGTTCGATTCGGGATGATGGGCCTTTGCCTGATACTCACATGAATTTGATTACAGCGCAAGAGGACTACGCCAAACACTTGGAAGGTGCAGAGATGATTCTGATGCTGTCATCAATGTTGCACTCGATTGGGGTGGGGAATATGACTCCGGCTGGTGTGAAAATGGTCTGTGTAGATATTAATCCAGCTGTGGTAACTAAGTTAAGCGATCGCGGTTCTGTGGAATCGGTGGGTGTGGTGACTGATGTGGGTTTGTTCCTCAGTCTGTTGATTCAGCAGTTGGATAAGTTGACAAGTCCCTATGTTGCTAATGTAGGTTAGGAAACTAACCACAGAGACGCAGAGGACGCAGAGAAAGAGAATGGTAAGGGTGGCTTTTCAAGATGAGTTGCAGGTTAATTGGGTCAGTTTCTTTGCTGACTTTATGCTGGTGGGGATGGTTTTTGGCCCGCCTCTTGCTCCTTTTTTGGCTGCGTCTGATGTGTTTTTGTTGGGGAGGATTGCGGACATTATTTATTTCATGGGTAATCATGTGTGTCCGCAACCAAATATGGGACTTGATTTAGCTTCCCCGTTTATTATGGCTGTGTGTATGCGTTGCTATGGTACTGTGACGGGGTTGCTAATTACTCGGTTGTTGTATGGGGTAACTGGTGGTAGGGGTTTTTATTGGTTGAGTCAGTATGGCTGGAATGGTGCGGCGCTGGCTAGTGTGTTGATGATGGCTTATCCTTTGGAGTTGGCGGCCCAGGTGTTTGGGTTATGGGATTTTAATAATTATCTGGTGACACCGTTTGGTTTGATTACGGGTTTGGCTTGGGGTTTGTTTACTATGCCGATTTTGCATGGGTGGCAGCATGGTAAAAGCGCTAGGTAAGCAGATACACTTCAGCCGCGAATTGCATAGAATTGAAAAAGAAGTTCACCTATACTAACCCTATGGACAAGACATCATCGATCAATGTGATTATGCAACAATTAGATGCACTTTCTTTAGCAGAACTGCTAGAAGTTAAGGCAAGAGTCGATGCATTGGTTGAGGCAAAATCTTCGCCTTTTAGTCAAATACGACAATATTTTGCTGATCGTAAACATAATTACTTGATTCCCGCTACTAGTATTCGCGGAAGCTATCGCCGAGCAACATTCGTTTCGAGTCAAACGAGAGACATTGATATCGTTGACTTTGAGGGATTTGTTGAACCAAAAGCAAACGGGGACGATTCCTTAGAAAAAGTCATAGGACTAGTTGATGAATGGATGGGTGATGAATCGAGGTACGATGAAGAAACATACCCTCAGATTGAAGCAGGTTTAAATCACAATTAGCGGCCTATGTAAAATCCAAATGGGCAATGTTATATTACTAGACACTCATCCTCTGAGTAAAGTAACGCATCCAAAAAATAGAACCGAAAATTAGTAAATGGCTAAAATCTTTACATAATACTGAAACTGCTATACGTGTGCCAGAGATAGCTGACTATGAGCTGCGGCGGGAATTATTAAGGCAAGGAAAGGAAAAGAGTATAGATCGCCTCAACAAACTTAGTCAAACTTGCCTCATACCACTAACCCCAGAAACAATGCGAAAAGCAGCAGAATTATGGGCATGGGTGCGAAATCAAGGTCAGCCGACTGCAAGCGATAGTAGTTTGGATGGTGATGTCATTCTTGCCGCTCAGGCTATTCTCCAGTTACCAAGTTTTGATGAAGTCGTAATTGTCACCACAAACTTAAAACACATATCGCGGTTTGAGAGTGAAGGGATATGTGTAGCTGATTGGCAGCAAACTCTGAATAACTGTGGTAGAAATGACTAAATGACATAATAATCACTTTAATTTAGCTTTATATACTGATTAATATACTTTCTGGGTAAACTAAAAACAACACTGATAAACCCTGCACTATCAGACTTGTAACTAAATACAGTTAACTCAGAAGGCTATATAAAATGATTAATACTAGTTATGACTTTGACCAGGCAATTCTACCTACAGGTTCTTCATTAAAGACAAATATTCTGCTCCGGTTTCGGGCTGATATTGCCGAATCTCCGCGACGTGACCTTAACTTATCCCTAGTAATTGACCGCTCCGGCTCTATGGCTGGTGCAGCTTTACATCATGCACTCAAAGCTGCTGAATCTGTAGTAGATCAATTAGAGTCCAATGATATTCTCTCAGTAGTGGTTTATGACGATGCAGTAGATACTGTGATACCACCCCAGGCTGTAACGGATAAATCTGCATTGAAAACTTCCATCCGTAAAGTTCGAGCCGGCGGTATTACCAATTTATCTGGGGGTTGGCTCCAAGGTTGCGAACATGTGAAAACACAGCTTGATCTGCAAAAAATCAATCGGGTGCTTTTGCTTACCGATGGTCATGCCAATATGGGTATTCAAGACCCCAAAGTACTCACGGCGACATCAGCAAAAAAAGCTGAGGAAGGCATCACTACAACTACCTTGGGTTTTGCTCAAGGTTTCAATGAAGATTTGTTGATTGGGATGGCAAGAGCCGCCAATGGTAATTTCTATTTTATTCAAAGTATTGATGAAGCTACAGAAGTATTTAGCATTGAGCTAGATAGTCTCAGAGCAGTGGTAGGTCAAAATCTGAAGGTGACAATGGAATTGGCTGATGGTGTCAGCCTTGTAGATACCTTAAGTTTGGCTACAGTTAGTCAAAATGAAGCTGGTCAAACTGTGATTACCTTGGGCGAACTCTACGAAGGCGAAGACAAACTTTTAGGGTTAAGTTTGGAAATAACCTCAGCCGCAATTGGTGATTTACCTGTGATGAAGCTACATTACAGCGCTGATGTTGTGCAAAATGACCTGATTCAAAGTATTTCTAGTTCAGCAGATGTTGTGGCGAAAGTTGGCACTGTAGAGGAAGCCGCGATCGCATCTTCCAGCCGTATCATCCTGGAACTCAGCCGCCTCACTATTGCTAAAGCCAAAGAAATTGCCCTGGATTTAGCTGAACATGGCAGACATGAAGAAGCAGAACAAATTTTGCGATCGCTTGTGCAAGAACTCCGCAATAAAGGATTAAATGAAAACTTTGAAATTGCTGAAGAAATAGAACAGCTAGAGTATTTCGCCAGTCGCATCGCTCAAAAAGCTTTAGGGAATGCTGGTAGAAAAGAACTGCGAGATCAAAGTTACCAAACCATGACACGCAACCGTAGCGATTTAGTGGGACGTGGTGTGACAGCTGGCGATGAAGTGTATGCAATGCCGGTTGTGAATGAAGTTGGTTCCGGCGTAGAACTGCACTGTATTCGCGAAGGAGGTAAATTGCGAGTCAAAGTCAAATCTGACGGTTACGATGCTAGCAAAAACGTTCAATTTCCGCGAGCCATTCGTGCTGAAGGCGCACGCTATGTGGTTGAAAAACTAGAACTTTCCAACGATGGCAGTTTTTACCGTGTACATGGCAACATCACTCGTCTTGCTCAACCCGGTGAAGCAGATATCTTCGTTACTCACAGATCATCCCAACGAGTTAGCACAGGTAAAGCCGCCAAAGGCCCTGCCAGTGCTGCCGACCTGGAGACAACTGACACTGTGAACGACAAAATTTTAGTACAGTGTGTCAAAGAAGGCAGTAAGCTACGCGCTAGGGTAGTTTCCGATGGCTATGAACCGGATTGGAACATGCGCTTTCCCCGCACGGTACGCGAAGAAGGAATGCTTTACGTTGTTGATGAAGTGAAAACAGCGCCCGATGGTAAATCTTACATAGCCTGTGGTGAAATTAAGCGATTCGTACAACCCAGTGTTTAGGGACTGGGGATTGGGGAGATGAGGGAGATGAAAAACAAAAATTTTAGTACTAATGCAAAGTTTTTCCCCCTACGCCCTACTCCCTAATTCCTTCATGCTTCCATTACCGGATGATACTCATCTGGGTTATTAAAGCCTGCAATCCAGGCGGCTGCTTGATGGCAACTTCGCATATGTGGGGGAACGCGCAGAACGTGAATATGTCCAGTTGATGGACAGGTGACTTTTAAAACCATTAATGGTTCATCATCTTCAAAGGGTATGTAGACAAGTTGACGTTCACCGCCAGCATCTTGATCGCGATCGCGGATTAATCCGCCTACTTGCTGCAAAAATGTTTCGTATCCCAAACGCTCAATGAGGACACGGCGTAATTCTACATTCTCGATATTGAGAATATCTTGTCCTGTGAGGGAGTCTGAGGCAAAGGCAATTTCATCAGTTACCCTTACACCTCGCCAGCGTAAGACAAAACCATGTCCCGCAGGTAAATTAGTAATACCACTACCAGCTAATTCAATCCAGTGAGTGACATGAAGACCTGGAGGTAGGGTAGTTAAGTTTACACAGTCTGTGATGTCTAAGCTTTCACAGGTGAGATTTTCCGGGAGTTGGTAAATATCCGATGCACCGCTTAAATCCAGATGTCCCAAAACGCGCATCCCATCCCAGGCGCGATGTTCTAAGATCAGTTTTCGCCCAAGTTCAGCTGAAACAGGTTCATGGCTAACATCAAGGCGTTGCTTAACTGGTTTTTTCGGAACACGCCCTTTTGACATCATGTTGAGCATTAGTCCTCTACCTCTACGTAAGCATCAGGACGATATTCGCGTTGTTTCCAAACTCGATAAAGTCCTTGGGGTAATTCAATTGCCCGATGTTCTTCATGAATTAAGGTGGCGCTTGGTTCTTTGATTTCGAGAAACAGGTCATTACCTTGTGCCCATAATTGAGCAGCCTGGGATTGTTGAATGCGATGGCTATGTCCTGTGACTTCACCGTGAGCGAGAGTAGTACCTACGCGTTTTTGCGCGCCTACAGGTAAAGTGGCAATACGTCTGATGAGAACGTCGCCATGTCTGTAGAGAGTGCCGATTTGGGAGTTGTTGCGATCGTTATTCATTTTCCCATTATAGAATGGGCGATTGGTGTTTTAAGTTACTAAGGTGGTTGTGGTACTTACTCAACCATGAATTACTTAGTATGTAATTTGGGAATGTGCCTCATGCAGAGCCGCACCAGACACACAAAGAAGAAATTTTATTGCGTAATGCGGAGGATTTTATCCTGATCTGGGGGGCAGCTACCACGTCCGTCACAATTACTGGTAGTGATGTATAATTCGTTATCTGCACCCATGATGACATCCCTAATTCGCCCAAAACCATTGGGGGAATTTCCCTGAAAGTAAACTTCATGGGTTTGTACTTGTCTGGGGTTTGCTGAGTCGAAAACAACTCTGTGCAGATGTCTGGAACCAAGAGTGCCAATAATTAAGTTGCCTTTCCACTCTGGAACTGAATTTCCAGTATAAATTGCTGCCCCGCCCGGAGGTGCGGCTTGTCGCCAAACCAATGATGGCTGCACGAATTTAGCTTCAGCTTCACAGTTTTCCACGGCAGGCCAGCCCATATTTTCACCCGCCTGTAACACAGAAACTTTATCCTCACCCCTTCTGCCTAATTCTCCACTGGGGCCGTGGTCTGTGACAAACAAGGTTGATGGATTATGCCAGTCAAAACCTTGGGTGTTGCGAATACCCGTAATAAAGACGGGATTATCAGGAAATGGATTATCTGGGGGAATTTGTCCGTCTGGAGTTAAGCGGAGAATCTTTCCGGCTAAACTATTAACGTTTTGAGAAGCTTGCGGTTCCCTAGCGTCACCAGTACCGATATAAAGCATTCCATCGGGGCCAAAGCGCAAGCGACCGCCATTATGATAAAGAGCCGCCGGAATATCATCAATAATAATTCTATCTGAGGATGCACTCAATCCATCTGATGACAATTGCCAACGCTCAACTCGGTTGACTGGTGAGCCATTTTTATCAGTGGTGTAGTACAAGTAGAAAAATCGGTTACTGGCAAAATCTGGGTGTGCTGCAATTCCTAGTAACCCACCCTCACCTGAAGCTGTAATTTTTAGGGTAGCAACAGGCGATCGCGCTAATTCTCCATTTTGCACTAATCTTACCCTGCCTGGTCTTTCAGTCACCAGCATTTGCTCATTTGGTAAAAAGGCAATTCCCCAAGGAACCTCTAAACCTGTGACTACTTCTTCTGCTCTGACTTTTACTTGTCCTGGGGAACCAACGCCATCTTCCACAAATTTACAAACTTCTGTTTCCGAAGTCGTTGCTGTTGTCTGAATTGATGGTGATGTAGTTTCTTGGTTCTCGTTAGTACTTATCGATGCAGTTGGTGTACCATTGCAGGACACAAGCCCCATGAGGCTAAGACTGCTCAATAGTTTGATAGTTTTTAGTAGCTTCATGTCGAGATTTAAATGTTTTTCACACTCTCCTAGCAGACTTAAAAATCTTAACAAAAGTTTTTTGATGCAGGCACGGCGAGAGCCACAACCTGCACTGTTAACAATTAACTTGTCATCCGGCTAGATTCAGAAGCGCAAAACTTCTTTTTTTAATCTTATTGTCAGCACCCAGCACTTAGAAAACCCGGTGTTCTAAGGAAGGCATTTGACGGCGAACTTGTTCCAAACGAGAGGGTTTGATTTCGGCGATCGCAATTCCCGGAACATCGCCAGCATCAGCTAAAATTACACCCCAAGGGTCGATAATCATAGCGTGTCCGTGGGTTTGGCGGCGGCCATAGTTGTTGCCAGTTTGGGCAGGAGCGATCACATAGGCAGTATTTTCAATAGCTCTGGCTTGTAATAATACTTGCCAGTGGTCTTTGCCAGTAAAGGCGGTGAAAGCAGCCGGGACAAACATCACATCGGCTCCTTTATCTGATAGATGTCGATACAGTTCGGGGAAGCGGACATCGTAGCAAACCGAAAGTCCTATATTACCGAGTTGTTCTGAAAAATAAACT
Organism: Nostocales cyanobacterium LEGE 11386; assembly: GCA_015207155.1. GTDB lineage: Bacteria > Cyanobacteriota > Cyanobacteriia > Cyanobacteriales > Nostocaceae > LEGE-11386. Next base: position 12,933 of record JADEXK010000010.1, read on the forward strand.
GACGGGAGTTCCTTACCGGCCATCACCGTGCTGGATTCTCGATAAGTGTTGCCGTCTGGGACGTTAACGTCAAATAAATGTACTTTATAGTAGCGAGCGAGTTCGTGACCGTTGGGGTCGATGAGTAATGTAGTGTTATAAACTTTGCCTGTATTATCTACAGGAACGGGAAAACTGCCACCCAAGATAGTAACTTGGAAGCGTTGAGCCATTTTTGTGAGAAACTGTGCAGTTTCGCTGTAAATCTCTGCGGCTTGTGCGAGTTTATCTTTCTCTTCTCCCATAAAAGAAAAGTTTTCTGGCAACCCAACTAATTCAGCACCTCGACGCACAGCAAGATCAATCAACTCTTCTGCCTGTACCAAATTTTTGTGTAGATTGGGCACACTGGTCATTTGAATAGCGGCTGCTAAATAAGACTTCATAGATTCAACAAAAAACAGTGAATTTGTCCGGGATAGATTCTCAAAATATATCGTTACTTCCAGAACCGCGACGAGACTTTTCTTAAATTTGGTAACCTTGGCTTTTCTGGAAAAGCACCTAGCCCTGGTGATGAGAAAAGAGCCTCCGGCACGCTATGGCTAGCGCCACGCTCCGCGTTAGCGAAGCTTTCGCTTGAGCGATACGCGGCTATACAAACAAAGTCCCTTCCCTCCGGAAAGACGCTACGCATCACGCCTGTGTAGCCCCAAATGATCGTCGCCTAGTGCAAGATATCTTTCAATCTTCCTATAGGTGATGGAAAACTGAGCAAAAGTCAGGTTAGGTTGTTATCAAACCTTAATAAACCCTATTTGTTGTGGATACCTCCGTTCTTGTCCAAACCTTTATCGCTGTGTTTGTTTTGGCGGATGCTGTAGGCAATATACCAGTAGTTTTGGTTTTGACCAAGGGCATGACACCAGAGGAGAGAAACCAAGTTATAGATAAAGCGATTATTGTAGCGATCGCAGTCCTGTTATTATTTGCTTTTGCTGGCCAAGTAATTTTGAATTATTTGGAAATCAGTATGGGGTCTTTGCGGATAGCTGGGGGATTGCTGTTATTGTTAATTGCGTTGCAAATGCTGCGGGGACAATTAACTACGCCAATTCTAGAAGAGGGACGCGATGTGGCGATTACGCCTTTAGCTTTGCCCTTACTAGCGGGGCCGGGTACGTTGACAACGGTGATGTTGTTGATGTCTAAATCACCTAGTCCTCATCTCGGTGTGGTGCTGGGTATTGTAGTGGCAATGTTTGTCTCTTGGTTAATTTTGCGTCTGGCTAACCGCATTAATCACTGGATTGGTGCTGAAGGTGAGGTGATCATAACTCAGCTATTTGGTTTTTTGTTGGCCGCGCTGGCGGTAGAAATCGGGAGTACGGGGGTTCAGGAATTGTTTTTACGTTAGGAAAGTAGGAAGAGTGCTGAGTTAAAAAACCGCCCACAAAGAACGGGGTATCAAGCTTTTTCTAATAATTTAGGATTCCGCCCACACTTCGACAAGTGATATTGTGAGCCTGTCGAACTGCTCAGTGACCGCAAGGGGCTGGACATTTACTAAGTGCGAAAGTCCTTCCTCTTTTTCTGACTCAGCACTCCCCTTCGACTTCGCTCAGGGCAAGCGCACTTAGCAATAACCAATCAATTCGGAATCATTCCATTCCAAGGTGTCACCTATGCTTTCGCCGTCGTGGTAGGCAGCAAGTAAGACTTCACTAGTTTTGCCCCATGATATCGCCCCATGAGCATCTAAAGCGATCGCTCCTAAATCCCGCTTGTTGAGGTGTGCCTCTGTAAACGAGCGCTGCATAGCATCTTTGAGGGAAATGCCATCAGTTACGCGCACCACAATTTTTGCTGCCAAGCATTCATCAATAATATCTTCACCAATGCCAGTACAACTAACTGCTGCATGACTAGTAGCATAATTACCTGCTGGCATCGCAGAATCACTGACTCGACCAATGCGCTCAAAGCCTTTGCCACCTGTGGAAGTGCCAGCAGCTAGGCCACCATAAGCATCTAAAACTACTACACCAATAGTGCCACGTCCAGCATTACTGGTTTCCACTAGTTCGGGTTCTGCGACTACACCAGCCATTGTGCTTTTAAAATTATCCTGGCGCTCTTGCATCCACTCTTGTAACCGCAAATCGGTTAAAGCGTTGTAACTGGGAATTTGTAACTCCCGTGCTAGTTCAGCTGCTCCGTAATCTGACAGTACCCTGTCTGGAGACTCTTGTAAATATTGCACTAATTGAATGGGATTTTTTACCCGCGAAATATTAATCACACCACTGAAGTGCCCTGATGTCCCATCCATTAAGGAAGCACTCATGCGGATTTGACCGTCAGATTGCAGTACTGAACCAGTACCAGCATTAAAGCGGGGGTCATCTTCTAACATTTGGCAACCCTGTACTACTGCGTCGGAGGCAGTTGCTCCTTTTAATAGAAGAGAATAGATTGTCTCTACTACTGTATAGAGCGATCGGCGCACCGCCTCTAATCCTCCTTTGCCGTGGAGAGAACTACCAGCTCCTCCATGAATAATTAATTTAGGTTGCACCTGTAACTTCATCTATAACCCTTGCGCTATTTGCGTCTCAGTTGCAGTTGGTTTTACTAGAGATTGGGGCGGAGGGGCAAAGGTAAAAAAACTTGTATTATTACTCTCCCCTGCTCTTTCCCATCCCCACTTCCTTTAACTTTTTGCATCAGAACGGCGACGGCGACAACGTTCTGAGCAGTATTTCACCTCGTCCCAGCAATCTTGCCATTTTTTCCGCCAAGTGAAGGGACGTTGACATACCGGACAGATTTTTCTGGGTAGGTCAGATTTAGAACGAACGCGTCCCATTATGAATACCGTGCAGATTCGAGTTAGATTTTTGAGAGCGATGGAAAAATATTATAACGAGTTTGCTACAAAGGGAGGATACCTGAAACTAACAAATCTGCTGACTATCTTGCTATGGGTTGATTCAAAAGATCCCCGACTTCTTCAAGAAGTCGAGGATCTAAGCCTCTTGCAATTCACTAAAAATTTTTAGCAGCTAATGGCAAAAGTAAACGACTAACTACCCGACTATCTGGTAATTGATAAATATGCAATTCTCCGCCTAATTCTTGCATGAGGTTTTGGCAGATGAGCAGATGTAAGCCTGGTGGTTGATCTAAAAAAGAAAGGGCTAGAACATCCTTGAGTGCATCATGATTTAGTTCTGCCAGTAGTTGTGGTTTAATGACGCCATTATCTGTAATCGATAACTCTAATAATTTTTCATCTAAACGGCGACACCAAATATCAATTCTGCCTCCGCCTTGAGAACGGTGACAGGCAAACACTAATAGTTCGTGCAGAATTAATTCAAATTTCACAATATCACCAGCGATCGCCATTGAAGAGGGATAGTCTGAGTTAGAGATTCCTTTGAGGAATGAGGAACTGTTGGCTGATTCCTGATCTGCACCCGATTGTCCCAAACCATGCACACCTACCCACAGCTTATGTTGCTTGAATAAATTTTCTACTCGTTCGAGCGATCGCTTCATTAAACTGGCTATAGGCATAGTTTCCCAACTCTTATGCAATTGCCACTGTTCCAGTTTCAGCATTCCAGTCATGGAGGCGTTTGTCTGATCTAACTGCCGTAGTAGTAGTTGGTAGCGTGTCTGAGTAAGTTCATTAGCAGGAATACCCAAATCATGTATTTGACCAAGTAATAGCGCCATTGTTCTTTGGATTTCCTCGAGACGACTATGTTTATACCAATTTAGTTGGTTTAACCTCTTGGTTGTGGACTTTAAAAGTTGGGTAATTTGCTGTTGACGACGTGACCAAGCTAATTGATTCACCAAAGTTTCTATAGTATTGAGGCTTTGCTGTGACCATTGACGTTCTCGCCGGTCTGCCATCAATACCACTGCTGTGGGCGGAGAATCAGGATCTGTACGTAATGTCATAATTAAAATTTGACCAATTCCTGATCCCGTCAACCATTTTCTAGTTTCTGGTGGTAAATCATCCACATTGACACTTAAGTAATTATCTTGCTTAAGTGCCCACTGAATCAGAGCTTCAGACTGGATAGAGACTTGTGCATCTGCACTAATCTCAAACCGACTATCGGCAATTACCCCAGGTATAATTTCAGCCCAGGTCTGATCAGATGACCAAGATAACAGTAATGTTAGAGGACAGTTGAGAACTGATGCGATTTGTTCTAGTGCTGTGCGTTCTAAATGCTTGTCCCTGATTTTTGTTTTTTCGCTCTGGGCTTGTTCTAATTGTTTAATGCTGGATAAAATCTTTTGCTGCTGCTCGTTATCAGTGTGCAGTTGCCATTGACGAACAATGACACCAACCTGCTGACTGACTACCCACAGCAGCTCCTTTGCCAGAGTTGACCAAGTGCGATGAGTTTCATGGGCTATAATCAACAGGGTTTTTGGTGCATGACCTTGAGTGCAGTTACAAACTAAGAGCGATCGCACATTATGTTCTAAGAAAAGGGAGCGCCAATGAAAAAATCGCAAATCTTCGTCTAATTTCTCCACTTCTATCGTAGCTTTTGCCGTCTTTAACAAATGCCTATCTGTTTCTGTGAGTGCATTGAGGGCAAATGTCAAAGGTCGGCGATTATGAGGTTGGCTTTGGTAGAGAATTTGATAATGATTTTGGTCAGAGTCGTATTGCAATAGTAAAAAGCGGGTAGCACCTAGGCGAGTTAAAACTTTGGCAGCACAGGTACGTAAGGTTTCGTTAAATTCATGCTTTTGATAAATAGCTTGGGCAACTTGACTAGTTAGCTGGGTATCATCTTGGATTTGTTTGATGGTACTTTCCATGCTGTCAATGGGAGCAACTAAAGATATTAACCCAGCAGCACCTTGAACGAAGTTTTTATCTGCTTCAGTCCAGATTCGTGGTTCATTGCCTTCTACTGCCAAAAAACCTAGCAGATCCTTTTGCCAAATGATGGGAGCTGCCAACAGCGATCGCACCCGCAAACGTTCTAATAACTTGGCGGTAAAATGTCCTTTTAGGGAACTGCGGGCATCACCAATCCAAACAATTTCATTCACTGACAAAGCATAATAAAGTTCGCTTAACTCCTGCACAGTCATACCTGCGGCTGGTTGCTGATTGCTAGCGTTACGACCAATATTGGCTAGCTGATTGCTCATCCGACACCAAAAGTAGCGCCCTTGTCGGTCAAACCAATAAATACTTGTCCGACTAGGGGAGACAAATTGATGGGTTTCTTCTACAACTGCTTTGAGCCTTTGATCTAAATTATTGAGGGTGCGTAAATTTTCTAGTAATTCTAATAACGGCTCATCTGGGCGTTTGGTTTGCTTTTGCTGCAAATCCATTTCTTTTTGGTAAAGCATTGCCCCCAGTTCGCCTAAAACCATCATTAGTCGTGCTTTTGCGTCACCTGGCAGTAAATAACCCCACCGTTCTGAACCAAGTAACAGCAAGCCTAAAAAACGGTCTTTGTAACGAATTGGCAAAAAAATTGTGCCCTGGATGTTAAATTTTTTGCCAACGTCTTGCCATACTGCGGCACGAATTTCGTTGCGTAAATCTACTATACCTAAGGGACTCTGTTCGATGACTACTTGCTCTAATAAATCACCTGGATTGAGCACAACCCGTTGTCGCAAAAAATTAGTATCTTGATCAGGTGTGATACCGCCTTTGCCAAACAAGGTGTGTTTTAGGCGATCATAAAGAGCAATCCAAATCAGACTGTAGTCAAACTGTTGGTATATATAAGCAATCGTGGTTTCAATCAGAACGTCAACATCATTCTCTTCTCTGAGGCTTTGGAGGACGCTTCCCAAGGCAAGGATTTGTTGTTCGGCGGCTATAGATTTTTGTGGCTGCCCCATCTGAATTATTGGTCAACATAACTTGTAATATATAAGATGCCCAGAAAAGCGCCTTGACTTATATCGCTAAGGATGTTTGCTGAAAATTCTGGGTATATATGGCAGAGGACAGGGTATGGGGAACAAGGAAAATAATGATTAGTTTATGTCCTCAGCTATGTGGCAGCTGATATAAATATGGATATTTATCAATTTGTAATTCGTCCACTGTTGTTCAATCTGGTAAAAACAGATCCAGAATGGCTACATCAGCAGACGATTCGTAGTTTAAGTTGGCTGTCGTCAACTAGCAACCCTACTGCTCGTTTGGTAAATCAACGTTTACAGCAGTCCTTATGCCTCCATGATTCGCGCCTTGCACAAACTTTGTTTGGGCTAGATTTTCCCAATCCTGTGGGGTTAGCAGCAGGTTTTGATAAAGATGGCGTTGCCGCTAACATTTGGTCTAGCCTGGGGTTTGGCTTTGCGGAATTAGGAACTGTGACGTTTTTGGCACAGCCAGGAAACCCTCGTCCCCGTTTATTTCGCTTGCCATTAGATCAAGCTGCCCTTAACCGCATGGGTTTTAATAATAGTGGTGCAGCCGCAATGGCAACAAGGTTGTTACAAAGTAAACAAGAATTAGCTTGGTCAATACCCATAGGTATCAATTTGGGTAAGTCTAAGGTGACACCCCTAGAAGACGCTGCCGCAGATTATCTTAATAGTTTTCGCTTACTCAAGGATTTGGGCGACTATTTTGTGGTTAATGTCTCTTCTCCTAATACTCCGGGGTTGCGATCGCTCCAAGATGCTTCTATGCTTGGTGCCATCTTGGATTTATTACAACAAGAAAATAACTCACAAAAACCAATTTTTGTCAAGATAGCACCTGACTTGGAATGGGAAGCGCTCGCTGACATTATTGCTTTAGCCAAAACCTACCACCTAGCAGGAATTATTGCTACTAACACCACTATCCGCCGCGATGGATTGAAAACTCAAGTAATTGCTCAAACTGGCAAATCACCCCAGGAAGAAGCTGGCGGCATTAGCGGTGAGCCATTACGCGATCGCTCGACGGAAGTAATAAAGTTTATTTGGCAGCAAACCCAAGGAAAAATCCCCATCATTGGTGTAGGCGGCATTTTTTCTCCGGAAGACGCTTGGGAAAAAATTACTGCTGGTGCTAGCTTAATCCAGGTGTATACAGGCTGGATTTACGAAGGACCAATGATGGTGCGGCGGATTTTGGGGGGTTTGCTTTGGCAACTAGAAAAACACGGGCTAAATTCCATTGCTGAAGCTGTGGGTTTAGAAAGCAGGGGACAAGAGACATGTGACAAGGGACAGATTTGAAAATCTCTTGGTGTCCGGGTTTGATGATTAGTTGATGTCCTCAGCTATTCAGCTTTTGCCTTCTTCTTCCAGTGGAAAAAACTCCTTAGTTTTTTCCGAGTAAGTCCAAGCAATACCATCCGGGTCTTTGCTACGACTCCATTCTGGAAACTCTGGATCGTTGCGCCGTTTATACACTGTGCTGGAATAAACATTTAGCCGCTTGGCAAGTTCTGATTGGATCAGCGAGCCAAAAACTAACTGCTGTTCTAGCGATCGCTTAACTTCTTGATGAGTTGTGGGTGGTATTACTTCAGTTTCCGGTTCTTCCTCCAGTAATTTTGACTGTGGTGGTGCTAGGAGCGATCGCGCAGTTTTGGTAACTGGTTGAGCAGGAAGTTCTTTAACTGGTTCACTACTGTCAAGTATGCTGCCAAGAATACTGGCAGTGATAAAGTAATAAACCTCACCTCCCTCTTGGGCGTTCACGATACTAGCACCAAATTCACTAGCTTTAGTATCTAAATAGCGTTTTGCCGTTGTCCCAGAAAAATTACCCCTAATTGCCAAGTCCATTGGCGTAATTTTGCCCTGGTTTTCCCGAATCATCTGATGGAAAACCGGGTTAACTTGCTGACACCACTGTTGCCATTGATATTGCTGCCAAACATTAAAACCAATGACCAGCATAATGACTGCCAGCAAAATTCTCCAGGTGGCAACTAGGAAAATAATCAAAAACGAGATTGGCAAAAGTAGAACGAGAAAACCTTTCCCGTTGCTTTCTATTAATTTTTCACTCATGCCGATTCTTGCCAATTGGATTTTGGGAAAATAATACTATCATATTGGCAAAAATTGAGACATTTTTTTGTATCGTTTGGCAAAGTTGCCGCAAATTTGCCAAGGGTATGGGATGAGGGAGATGGGGGGCAGAGGTGAAAGAACTTATATTATTACTCTCCCCTGCTCCCCATTCCCCAAAACCTATGCTTGCAGCTGGCAAAGCAACAAACCAAACCACTGATTGGGATCAGTCCACACATGGAGTGGTACTAAGCCCCATGTAGTTAATTGCTTTTGAATAGTGTCGAGGTCAAATTTGCGGGAAATTTCCGTGAGGATAGTTTCCCCTACAGCAAAATTAACACTCAACTTGAGTGCGCGTAATTCTACAGTTTGCGATCGCAAACTGCGTAAATGCATCTCTATTTGATTTTCAGTTTCGTTATAAAACGCCCAGTGTTCAAACTGGGTTGTGTCAAAATTGCCCTCAAATCGTTGATTCAAATGCTCTAAGATATTCAGGTTAAACGCTGCCGTTACTCCTTGGCGATCGTTATAAGCTGGTTCCAAAATATGTTTTGGCTTTTGTAAGTCTATCCCCAATAGAAAATACTCACCTACTTGCAGAGCATTTGTGATTTGAGAAAAGAAGATATCACACTCTTGGGGCTTAAGATTACCTAAAGTGCTGCCAATAAAACCAATCATCCTACTGGGTAATTGTGTTGGCAAAAGTTGTGTAAGAGCCAATTCATAGGTTCCTGCAAGTGCGTGAACTTGCAAAGAGGGATAATCTACTAATAGCTGTCTGGCACTACTTTCCAATATTCCTGCACTCACATCAATCGGTAAATACCGCAGGGGGTAGCCTAGCTGCTGGTAAGCATCTAGTAGAATCCTGGTTTTGGTAGAGCTGCCACTACCAAGTTCTACCAGTTCACAAGCACCAGTTATCTTGGCGATTTCACCAGCAAATTGCTGTAAAATCGCCATTTCGGTGCGTGTCAGGTAATATTCTGGTAATTCACAGATTTGCTCAAATAGCTCAGAGCCACGATCATCATAAAAGTAAGCAGGTGGTAGGGTTTTGGGCGTTTGAGTTAATCCCTTAATCACATCACTTCCCGCATTAGATTTAACTATTCGGGTTGTTGGTACTAAACGCTGTATTTGCAAGCGTTCTTCAATGCTTTTTTGGGAAATAACCTTGCTGCTAGCAGCTTTAGATAATGACATTCAACCTCCGGATATGTGACGTAATACCACGTGAATTCGATGAACCTCACCCCAACCCCTCTCCGTGTCGGAGAGGGGCAAAAATCTCCCTAGTTTTGAACTAAAAATCAAGGTTTCAAAGCCTCTCTCCTGGTAGGGGAGAGGTTTGGAGAGGGGTTTTTGATAGTTGTCGAACTCACGTTAATACCAATTCGTAATTCTTAATTCGTAATTAAGCGGTTTCAGACTTTATCTGGGTTTCCAGGGAGAGCATCTGTAGCCTTCTGTTAACGAATTGGTATGGTAGGTTCCTTTTAAGGGCAAACCTTCACCCCAGCCAGTGAAACACATAGCTATAGCCCATAACATCACGCTTAAGCCAGATTAATCAAGGTTTATAGCCACATTAGGCATTTTCTTCCTAAAACTGTTGCTGACTAAAAAATACTCAGCAATCAGCACTTGAAAAGGCACAGCGAAACCCAGCGAAAATTTGGCGCACGCTGGGATAATACCAGTTACGAAAACTAGCACGTATTCCCCCAGAAAGAGTTGCCCAACTACCACCTTTTAAAACGCGGTGCTGGTGGTCAAAATAAACCTGTGAGTAGCCTATGTAAGGGTAACTTTGAAAACCGTCATAGCCATCAAACCAAGAATCTGTCCATTCCCAGACATTTCCTAAAGTGTCGTATAAGCCATAGGCACTTTGTCCACTTGGGTAAGCATCTACTGGCGTTGTCTGACCAATAAAGCGATCGCAGTTACAATTTTTAGGTGTTGGTTCTTCATTTCCCCAAGGATAGGTGCGACGACAATTAGCTTTGGCATCCCAACTAACGGCTTTTTCCCACTCGGCTTCTGTTGGTAGCCGCTTACCAACAAACCGTGAGTAAGCCTCTGCTTCATACCAACTCACACCACAAACTGGATGATCATCCCAATGGTGATGACTACACCAGTAAAGTGGTTGTATCACCTGCTTTGTTTGTCGCCATTGCCACCCAACTTCTGACCACCAGTGAGGATTTTGGTAGCCTCCAGCCTCAATAAATGCTCGATACTGCCCACAAGTTACAGGGTAGCGATCAATCCAGTAAGCATCTAAATATACTTTGTGTGCAGGTCGCTCGTTATCTAGAGCATCAATGGAATTGTTACCTTGCTCAAATTCACCTGCTGGAATTAGAACCATTTCTGTTGGCATACTAAGTGAGGAAAAATCACTAATTCCTCTCTTTGTCGCCTGATCTCCCTGTTGCCGCTTGACTAATTCCCACACGAAGCTAATAATTTCGCAGTGTTGTCCTTCGTGCTGAATCAAAAAATGCCAAAGACGTTCTTGCTCGTCAATATCAACTACTTCTAGGTTTTCCAGGACTTTTTTTCTCACTGTGTCCAGGTAATAAAGAATTTCCTCTCGGTTTGGTAACAGCACACGTTTTGACTTTGGCAAACCATCAGCTGCAAATAGCTGGCGATATTGGGGGAACAAACACGGCAAACCCGCACTATGTTCTAGCAACCATAAAGACTCAGTATAGGCAATATGCCCTAGATGCCAGCCAATGGGACTAAATTCAGGATGAGGCTGACTCCGAAATGTAGCTTCATCTATAGCATCGAACAACTCTAGGGTTTTCCGGCGACATTCACGTAAAGCGTAATAAATAGCCTCTTTGGCACTAGATTGGTTTAATTTGGATATCACAGTCTTCTCCCACACTGATAATGCTATTTTCTGGACAAGCACTCCAATTACCAGTAAATAGCGGTTCAGAGGCAATGATTACAGATTTGGGGAAATTTAGATCATCCTTGAGCCAATACAGCGATGGAGCAGGTGATTTGGTGGCAAAGCGGGAAGCAATCAGACGATTTCCGTCACTGAAGACTATGTTGGCTGAAGCTTGTACTTGATAGCGTTTTGCCATCTCTAATAAAGTTACTAATGTATTGCGTAAAGCATATTCCGGGGGTCGATGTTTATTGATTTGGTACTGAGAAAGTAACAGCGCAAAGATATGTTCAGAATCAGTACTACCATTGATTCTTTCGTAAAAATCATGAGTTAAAACACTGCGAATTTTTCTGTGTAATGTTTTGCGAAAATTCTCAATGTATCCATTATGAATGAATAACTGTTGTTGATAGTTAAACGGCTGACAATTGGCAAAATCCAAAGCTTGCCCTGGTGTAGCACTACGCACATAAGCTAGTACACACTTAGACTCAACGTAACGGCTAAGACTGGGCAAATTTACGTCATTCCAAATAGGTAAAGTATTTTTATAAGTATAAGGTTCAGTATCTTTTTGGCTATGGTACCAACCGACTCCAAAGCCATCTGCATTGACGACTCCAGAAGTCATTTCACGGGGTTGGTAACTTTGAACTATCAAAGAATGTTCCGGTTTATATAAAAGTCGTTCTAGAGAAACAGGTAAACCAAAATAGGCAAGTAAACGGCACATAGGGAGTAGGGAGTAGTCTTGATATTTGGGTTGTATGAGCAGTTTATCCCTGACTCAAAAGTGTTTCCTTCCTGTAAAGCCCTGCCGGGCATAGCTGCGCTTAGAGCGGTAGCGGGGCGTTTAGCCCGTGTTGAGAAAAAATACTAGTCATCACTCCTCATTCGCCAGTCGCTAATAACGGATACGTGGATCAACATAAGCATTTAAAATATCAATCAAAATGCTGGCCCCGACAACGATCGCGCCAAAAAACACGAGTACTCCCTGAACAGTGGGATAATCGCGATCGGAAATTGCTTGATAAAGTCGATTTGCTAACCCAGGCCAAGAAAATGTCACCTCAGTTAAAATTGCCCCACCTAACAAAGAAGCAAAAGTTAAACCTAAGACTGTAATTACTGGAATTAGGGCATTTTTCAAAGCATGGGAGACTAAAATCTTATTTTCAGCAATACCTCTGGCTCTAGCTGCTTCTACGTAATCAGCTTTGAGAGTTTGCTTTAAATTGACGCGGACAATTCGCTCAAAAATACCACTTAGCAAAATTCCTAGGGTGAGGCTAGGAAGGGCGAGATGATGTAAGGATGTAAAAAACTGAATAAAGTTACCACTAAGCAGGCTATCAATTGTATACAGTCCAGTCACGGGAGAGGGTGCGGGAAGATTAGGTGGAAAGCGGTTGGAATTGGGAAACCAACCCAGTTGTACTGAGAAGATCAACTGTAAAAGCATCCCTGCCCAAAACATAGGAAGTGCGTAAGTAATGATACCAAACAACCGCCCGCCAAGATCAAAATATGTCCCCGGACGAGAAGCTGAAAGCGTACCAGCAAAAATCCCAACAATGAGTGCAACCGCCATACTAAATACTGCTAACTCCACGGTGGCGGGGAAATATTGCCCAATTATGTCCCAAACATGCTGCCCTCGACTGGTTAAAGAGGTTCCCAAATCAAAGCGCAGTAAGTTTCCTATGTAATTTAAATACTGTAGCCATAGGGGAAGATTTAAACCCAATTGTTGGCGTAATTCCTCTTTGGCTGCTTCTGGCGCACGTCCACCGAGAATTGCATCTGCTGGATCTCCTGGTGTTGCTCGTAGTAATAAAAATACAATGGTGATGATAGTTAATAACTGAAGCGGCGCTAGTAGCAAGCGGGAAACAATGTAATATTGTAAAGCTTTAGAACGAGACATATTTGAGAGCGTAATTCGTAATTAAAAAAATTAGAGTTATATGTTGATGAAATTTTGTAGTAAGGGCTTCAGCCCTTACTACAAGCCATAACTACTTTTGAATCGTCGGATAAATCAAATTCTGGGTGGGGTCGAGTTGTACATTATTCACACCTTTTTGAGCAAAAACATAGTCTTTGCTTTGCCATAAAGGAATATAAGGTACATCAGTAGCTACTTGTGTTTGGATTTCTGTAAATATTTGCTGACGCGCTTCGGGGTTTTGCTCTTGGCGTTGTTGAGCAATTAAATTATTGATGGCTTCATTGTAGTAAAAAGAACCCTGGCTTCGACTACCGCCTTCTTCACATCCTTGAGTGTTTGACCCTTTTTGACAAGACAAGAACGGCTGTACGTAATTATCTGGATCTAAAAAATCTGGATACCAATCAACCAAAGCTGCTGGATATAAACCCCTGGAGATATCTTTAAAGAAGGTAGCACTTTCTACAGTACTGATTTCCAGTTGTAGTAGTCCATCCATTTGTTGGTCAGCCAAAGATTTCAGTGTTTGCGCTGCCAAGCTACGAGTACCTGAACTAGCAGGATACCAAATTTGCACTTTGGCGGGATTTTCCTTGGAGAAACCAGCCGTAGTTAATAATTGTTTAGCTCGCTCAAAGTTAGCATCACCGTATTGATTCTTAAATAATGGTTGGGAAACTTTAAATGTAGTGGGAATCATGCTATAGAGCGGGTCGGCTTGACCAAGTAAAACTCGTTCATTGAGCAGTGGACGGTCAATCATGGACGCGATCGCAGCTCGCACTTCTGGTTGATCTAAAGGCTTTTGGTTACGGTTCAACACCATATAACTGACTACGCTACCCTGAGCTGTAATCGTCTGCCAATCTCCTTTTTTAGCACCTGCTTCTAAACTACGAATTTGATCGGGTTGTAAGGACAGGTAAGCTACATCCACTGCGCCTGTACGGAAGGCATTAAACAAATTGACTGGACTAGTCTGGATTTGAACGTTAATTCCCTGATTAACTGGTTTTTCTCCCCAATACTGATCAAATACATCCAATCGCAATGAATCTGTACCGTACTGCGCTAACTTGTAAGGGCCAGTGCCGACAAAGGTATTTGGCTGAAATTTTCCAGCACCAATTTCGTAAGCCTTGGGTGAAACCGCGCACACCCCAGAAAATGCCAGCAGTGAGGGAAACGCCGCAAAGGGTCTTTTTAAAGTGATAGTTAACTCATTTTCACCTGTGGCTTTCACTGCATCCACGGTATCTGAGAGCAAGAAGGATGGTTTCCCCTTATTTTCTATAAAGCGCTGGATGCTAAACTCCATCGCTTTGGCGTTAAAAGGAGTTCCATCGTGAAATACTACTCCCTGACGTAAAGGGATAGTGTAAGTTAAACCGTCTTGACTGAGTTGGGGTAATGCCGTGGCTAGTTGGGGCTTAATTTCCGTGCTACCTGGTTCGTAGGTGTAGAGGCGATCGCTCATATTAAACACCAAACTTGAGGATGCTAACTCATAAGCATCTGCCGGATCAAGGGTTCTTGGTTTTAGGGTTGTACCTACAGTAATCCGACCATCACCTGTACCAGATGATAAAGTCGTTGTTTGTGGGCGAGGAGCGCAACTCACAACCAAGATTAGACAAAGACAAAACAAAGATAGGAATTTTGTGATTCCATACCATCGTCTTGCAATCAAGGAAAACCAGGTCATAGCATTTAAATTTTTCAAATTAGCGATCAGTCATCATATTATGATATGTGGCTTTAATACTTAACTCTTCGCAATATACCTAACATTACTTAATGGTGCTTGGACTAGGGCATTTTATGGCATTTAGTCGCAAATTATCGGGATTTCATTGAGAATAATGCTAACAAGCTTATTTGTGATACTAGCTTGATTTGCGTAGACATAGAGCAATGTACAGAGAAGTCCCAAGGAGAAGCTAGCAACGCGTCTGCCGTAGTTATACCGGTTCAGCGAAGCTGTTCCTGAGGGGTTTGTCTTCAGAAATCGTCCAGGCAAAAATTGGGTTGTAGTACCTGAGATGCTTATTGGACTGAAGTTTGAGTAAATCCCAAAATTCTTAAGTTGACTTGCGGCAGATAAATTTTATAACCAATATATATCTTTTGTCAGAAGGTTAATTATTCTTTTTTGGTTAAGATTTATTTGCAATCAAAAAAGTGAATTGACTTGAAAGTTAAGTGAAGATTTTGCTGAATTTCCTCATTAACTAAATCATTATCTTTATTAGGTGATTACAAATTCAAATGATCAAAAAAGATAATTATTTATAGCAGAATCTGAATTTCGTTGAGCAAAATATCTGACGAAACAGTGAAAAATATCCACAACCATGTAGCTACGGAGAATTGACATGATAAATTTGATTTCCAGGGCAATTACTCATATTAGTTTCCTCATGAAAGGAATTCAGCTAAAACGTTTTCTATCCATTGTCTTAGTTGGCTTCCTCGTGCTGACAACGAATGTTGCTCCTGAGTATAATAACAAAGCCCTAAGAGAAAAAGTGGACGCACAAATACATCAAGACGATTCCCAAAGACCAAAAACCACAGGGGAGTGGCATGAAGAAGCCCGTGAAACGGAAGGTTCTCCTGTTAAGCGACTTCAGAAGATTGGGGAAGAATCAGCAGAAGCCTTTAAAGAATTTGGATCAGGTTATGTAGAAGGTGCTAAAGAAACTGCCCGTGATTTACAGAATAAGTAATGCACAAGCAGGAAAAAAGGCCTCTAAGCAAGTTCAATTCTAAATATTCACTGAATTTCGCACGGCAGTTCTCAAAAATCAAGCAGCCAGATGCCCATTCCTGAAAATAAACGCCTTCATCCCACCAATATGTAACAGCCAATATATTAATTGGTGATTACCTAAATTAATAAATCTGCACTATTCTCATACAGTGCAGATTTATTAATTTAAATAATTAAATTTTCCAGACTCGACTACATAGCAAAGTGCTTCCTTCCTAAGTGCTGAGTATCAACCCAGATGCTTCAAGTTCTGTTAGTAATCTCCCCTGCACCTGTGCCCCCTTGCTTTCCCTGCCTCCTACCTTTTTTAGGTAAGCTAGACGTACGTAAATTAAATTGTGACGGCGATTTGTGGCTAGATGATACTGTCACGCTACGCGATCGCATCTATTTACACGCTTGCAAACAAGTCCATCAATAGTTACACTTTTTAAAACATTCTCATTTTTGCTTGGCAATTGCCTAGACGCTCAAAAGGTAGCTTCCTCAAGGGTAGTATGTCCTAATGCCCAAACGTCTTAGAGGCGTTTGTCTGGTTTTTGAAAAACCAGAGGGGTGTTTTCTTGGAGAACATAACTCGGCAGTTATACAAGCGATCGCGACTCTATGAGGTAAGACTACCCAGCGTCTCATGGTATTGCCAAACTAGCCACACGGTCTGATTCATCAAGACTCAGTTGTGGTTAAACTCAATATCCTGGCAATAACAAAAACTCAGAGAGTTCACTGAATGGCAACTTCCGCCCCTCAGAACCTCGGTAAGAAAATTGCTTTGTAAACATAACTCATCGAGGAGGAGCGTAGTCGATGGGACTACCTTGGTACCGAGTACACACAGTTGTTTTGAACGATCCAGGACGATTGATTTCTGTACACTTGATGCACACAGCCTTGGTGGCAGGCTGGGCTGGTTCAATGGCACTATACGAACTAGCTATCTATGACCCCAGTGATCCGGTTCTCAACCCGATGTGGCGTCAAGGAATGTTCGTCCTGCCCTTTATGTCGCGTTTAGGCGTCACCCAATCTTGGGGTGGCTGGAACGTGACTGGCGGGCCAGCAACCGATCCTGGTTTCTGGTCATTTGAAGGCGTTGCCGCCGCTCATATCGTCCTTTCCGGTTTGTTATTCCTAGCCGCAGTCTGGCACTGGGTTTACTGGGATTTGGAACTCTTTAGAGACCCCCGTACCGGTGAACCTGCTCTAGACTTGCCAAAAATGTTTGGCATTCACCTGTTCTTATCTGGTCTACTTTGTTTTGGCTTTGGTGCTTTCCATCTCACCGGACTATTTGGCCCGGGAATGTGGGTTTCTGATGCCTACGGTATCACTGGTAGCATCCAACCAGTAGCACCAGAATGGGGGCCGGCCGGGTTTAACCCATTTAACCCTGGTGGCGTTGTTGCTCACCACATCGCGGCTGGCGTTGTTGGCATTATTGCTGGTTTATTCCACCTCACAGTCAGACCTCCCGAACGGCTATACAAAGCCCTACGGATGGGGAACATTGAAACCGTACTTTCTAGCAGTATTGCTGCGGTATTCTTCGCAGCCTTCGTTGTTGCTGGTACGATGTGGTACGGTAACGCTACCACCCCGATTGAACTATTCGGACCTACCCGTTATCAGTGGGATCAAGGTTACTTCACTCAGGAAATCGAGCGTCGCGTACAAACTAGCCTGGCAGAGGGTGCTACCCTTTCAGAAGCTTGGTCACAGATTCCTGAGAAACTAGCTTTCTATGATTATGTCGGTAATAGTCCTGCCAAAGGCGGTCTATTCCGTACAGGCCCAATGGTCAAAGGTGATGGTATTGCCCAATCTTGGCAAGGCCACGCGGTATTTAAAGATGCTAATGGGCGGGAACTGACCGTGCGTCGTCTCCCCAACTTCTTTGAAACCTTCCCGGTAATCTTGACCGATGCTGACGGGATTATCCGAGCTGATATTCCCTTCCGTCGGGCAGAATCCAAGTATAGCTTTGAACAAACGGGTGTCACTGTCAGCTTCTATGGTGGTGATCTAAATGGTAAAACCTTTACAGATCCAGCCGATGTGAAGAAGTATGCCCGTAAAGCTCAAGGCGGTGAAATATTTGAATTTGACCGGGAAACCTTGAACTCTGATGGTGTGTTCCGCACTAGCCCCAGAGGTTGGTTTACTTTCGGACACGCTGTATTTGCTCTGTTATTCTTCTTTGGTCATCTCTGGCATGGTTCTCGGACAATCTACCGAGACGTATTTGCTGGTGTTGATGCGGATCTCGAAGAGCAAGTTGAGTGGGGTCTGTTCCAGAAAGTGGGTGATAAAACAACCCGCCGGAAGGAAGCCCTCTAATTTTTGGGAATTAGGGATTAGGGATTGGGAAAAAGTCTTCTTAATCCCCAATCCTCAATACCCAATCCCTGAAATGGATCAACTATCATTACTGGCTGGATAAGCAGGAGCTTTTAACATGGAAAGCGTTGCGTACATCTTAATTTTGACCCTGGCGATAGGAGTTCTTTTCTTTGCGATCGCCTTCCGCGAACCCCCCCGCATCCAAAAGAAAGATGATTAATAGGCTGCTCTGATCAGATTTTTAAGAGCATATAAACCTTTTATCCGCTGTTACTAATAGTGGTAACGGCGGATAACTATGTTTATCAGTCAAATACAGTTTTTATCAATACTTGTATGAGGGGTGAGACCCCCTAATTTAGTTCTGGATAATAATAATTCAGAGAATAATTATGATATAATTTTCTATCTGGAAGTTAATATGTGTTAATGCTAGCTTTTCTGCGCTAGGATGAAAAAAGATGTAGGTGTACCTGCCGCCTAGTGCCTTGCATATACATCACGCCTATGCCACAAACTTTACGGAGACTAGAACCAGGAACAAATCAGCATGGTCAATCAGAACTTAACCGCTACAGAAATTGGATTTACTCACGAAGATTTCGCTGCTCTACTTGACAAGTACGATTATCACTTCAGCCCTGGCGATATTGTACCAGGAACAGTTTTCAGTATAGAGCCGCGCGGCGCTCTGATTGACATAGGTGCTAAAACAGCAGCCTACATACCTATACAAGAAATGTCTATAAACCGGGTCGATGCCCCGGAAGAAGTTTTACAATCAAACGAAACCAGAGAGTTTTTCATTCTCACTGATGAAAACGAAGATGGTCAGCTAACTCTTTCTATTCGTCGCATTGAATATATGCGCGCTTGGGAGCGTGTACGCCAGTTACAAGCAGAAGATGCTACTGTTCGTTCTGGTGTATTTGCGACTAACCGTGGTGGTGCATTGGTACGCATTGAGGGATTACGCGGCTTTATCCCCGGTTCTCACATCAGCACCCGCAAACCCAAGGAAGAATTGGTAGGCGAAGAACTACCCTTGAAATTCTTAGAGGTAGACGAAGAACGCAACCGCCTGGTTCTATCCCACCGTCGAGCGCTGGTTGAGCGGAAGATGAATCGCTTGGAAGTAGGCGAAGTAGTAATTGGTACAGTCCGTGGGATCAAGCCTTACGGTGCATTTATCGATATTGGCGGTGTTAGTGGACTGCTGCACATTTCTGAAATTTCTCACGAGCATATTGATACACCTCATAGCGTGTTCAATGTTAATGATGAAGTTAAAGTCATGATTATTGACTTGGATGCAGAACGAGGTCGGATTTCCTTGTCTACTAAGCAGCTAGAACCCGAACCCGGTGACATGATCAAGAACCGCGATTTGGTTTACGATAAAGCCGAAGAAATGGCAGCTAGATATCGCGAACAAATGCTAGCCAAACAGCAAGGTATTACTGCTGCACCTTCAGAAGCTGAAGAAATCCCACCTGCAACGGAAGAAGAAATTCCATCTGCAACAGAAGAGGAAATTCCAGCAGCAACAGAAACTCAAGAAGAAGTATCTGCTGTAACTGCTATGGCTGAAGAAATCCCGCCTGCAACAGAAGAAGAAATTCCAGCAGCAACAGAAACTCAAGAAGAAGAATCTGCTGTAACTGCCATGGCTGAAGAAATTCCAGCCACTATTGAAGAGTAGTACATCTGTAGTTTTAGTTGTCTGTAACTAAGAGTATTAAAGTATTTATTAAAGAGGGACAACCCCTCTTTTTTTATGGCCAATTTGTTAAATGGGGTGACATCTTTTGGTAACTATTAAATGTAAAAACATCACTTTTTCTAACATCCAGGCAATCTTTTTTGACAAAAATGGTACTTTAGAAGACTCCGAAGCGTATTTGCGATCGCTTGGACAAAGAGGAGCGCGAATGATAGACGCGCAAGTTCCCGGAATTGGGGAACCCTTATTAATGGCCTTTGGCATCAATGGCAACACCCTAGACCCAGCCGGTTTAATAGCTGTAGCGAGTCGCCGTGAAACAGAAATTGCCGCAGCTGCATATATTGCGGAAACTGGGAAAGGATGGTTTGAATCGTTAAAAATAGCTCGTCAATCTTTAGACGAAGCTGAAAAATATCTTGGCACAACTCCTGCGCCACTATTTTCAGGTAGCGTGGAGGTATTAAAGTCTCTGTCGAATGCAGGAATAAAACTCGGTATCATTTCAGCCGCCACCTCAACCGAAGTTACTGAATTTGTCGCACGACACCAGTTAAATGATTACATCCAGGTACAACAGGGAGTAGATGATGGCCCAAGTAAACCAGATCCAGTGTTGTTTTTGCAAGCTTGCCAAGCATTGAAAGTAGAACCAAGCGCCACATTGATGGTGGGGGATTCTGTCGGTGATATGCAAATGGCCCGTAATGCCAAAGCCGCAGGTTGTATTGGGATCACTTGGGTAGGTAAGTCAGATCATGTCCAAGGCGCAGATGTGGTGATTAATCAACTAGATGAAATCCAGGTTTTCGCAGGTTGATTTTAAATACCATTATGACGGTTTTTGATGCTGGTGCTAGATATAACTTAATTACTGCCACCAATTAAGTATACATAAGAACCCAAATTTTCATCATCTGTACCAACAATCACACCACCTGCGGCACCTGTTACAAGTTCCATACCTTCAATTTTGTGGTAATTAGAACGGTAGAGGGGAACAAGTTGAGTATTCTGCTGCCATGCTAATTTGTTACCGTGAAATCCTAAATAACCTGCAACATACACAGCCGACTGAAATGGGCCATCATCTCCAGCATCACTGGCTGAGGTAATATACACAATTCCAGCCGAGTCTACTTTCAAATCGGAAATATGACGCACATTTGCCCATGGAAATGGTACTTTCAAACTCGCTGAACCTGCCAGATTAATTTGATATTTAGTTAAATCAAGTATTCCCCAATAAATAGTAGCAGGCTGTTCTCCAGCACCTCGATGTGCCCAGATAGCAGCTAATTTACCATCTATTTCTTGCAAACCAAATGCCTCAAAATTGCTACCCTGTGGAATTGCTGGTAAATCAAATTCTTTAATAACTGAAATATTTTTGTTAGCAACATTTAATTTAATTTCATAAGCTCTTCCGGAACTACTTAAAGCTAAAAAAGTTTTTTTCCTAGGAACGAATGTTAAAGCCTCTAAATCAATAGGTAATTCTGTATTTTGTTGCCATTTCACAGGGGTATATTCAGGCTGCTGCTTTCCTTTAATACTAATGATCGCTAGACGGTCTTCATCTTTCTTTTTGTTGTCATGAACAATCAAAAAATCTAAATTATTACTTTGTTGCTCTACCAAAGCCATCCCGCTAATCCCAAAAGGAATACCACCACGAACTGGTCGCCAATCTTGCGCCCAAGTTCTCTGGGATATAAGTAAAAATGCACCTAAGACAACTATACTAATGATTAATCTAAGAAACCGAGGCATATTTTAAGTATCGGTCAGAAAGAGTGGATTATCC
Organism: Nostocales cyanobacterium LEGE 11386; assembly: GCA_015207155.1. Lineage (GTDB taxonomy): Bacteria > Cyanobacteriota > Cyanobacteriia > Cyanobacteriales > Nostocaceae > LEGE-11386. Next base: position 34,478 of record JADEXK010000010.1, read on the forward strand.
GATGCTCAATCATATCAAATCTTCGCGATCGCTCCAGAATTCTCAAGTTTTTGATTAGATACTTTCATTCAACATCTTTAGCAAGATGACATTGCAAAACACAGATGATCAAATACCTCAACTAAAATCGCTGACGCAAGAAAGCCTAACCTGTGGTTTGCAGGTGCTGGCCAATCTTGACGACGATTTAGCTCGCATTTTAGAAACACTGGGGCCACCACCGATGTGGGAAAGAGAAGCAGGTTTTCCCACACTACTCCGGATAATTTTAGAACAACAAGTTTCTTTAGCGGCTGCGAAAGCTGTATTTACTCGGCTATGTGCAGTTGTTGTCTCATTAACGCCAGAAAATTTTTTGCAGCTTGACAATGTGCAACTAAGAGAGATGGGATTTAGTCGGCAAAAGATTCTTTATTGTCAGGGATTAGCGGCAACAATAGTAAATAATCAGCTTGATTTAACCAAGTTAGAAAAAATGGATGAAACTGCTATTAGAAATGAGCTAAAGCAAATCAAAGGTATTGGAGATTGGACGGTCGATATTTATTTATTAATGGCGTTGCAACGTCCTGATGTTTTTCCCAAAGGTGATTTAGGAATTGCGATCGCCCTCCAGAATATCAAAGGATTGACAACACGTCCCACACCAGCACAACTGGAAGTAATTGCTGAGAAATGGCGACCTTGGCGTGCAGTTGCGGCGAGAATTTTATGGCATTACTACTTAAGTAATGCCAATAATAAATCGGTTACAGTTTACCTGTAAACACCTTTTCAGCCGGGCCAGTCATGTAAACTCGTTGGTCTAATTCTGACCATTCAATTTGCAAAGAACCGCCAGGTAATTCTACAGTTGCGGCGCGATCGCATTTTCCAGTTAACACACCAGCCACTAAGACAGCACACGCACCAGTACCACAAGCTAATGTAATACCCGCGCCTCGTTCCCATACCCGCATTTTTAGATAGTCTCGACTAACTAATTGAATAAATTCAGTATTTGTGCGTTGGGGAAAAACTGGGTGATGCTCAAACTGAGGGCCGATAATTTCCAGAGGAATCGCTGCTACATCTTCCACAAAGGTAATGCAGTGAGGATTACCCATACTCACACAGGTAACATCCCAAGTTTGTCCCGCCACCGCTAAAGGCTGATTAATCACTTTTGCATCAGGTGAACCAAGGGTAGTCGGAATTTCCCCAGCCAGTAACTTAGGTAAACCCATATCCACCTTTACTTGACCATCGGGCATGATCTGAGGGGTCATCACACCAGCCAAAGTATGAATGCGATAGGTGATTAAAGGTTGAGAAGATTCTTGACTAGTCTCCAGACCCTCTAAATCTGCCAAAAATCTAGCTAAACAGCGAATACCATTACCACACATTTCCGGTTCTGAACCATCGGAGTTGAAAATCCGCATGGTATAGTCAGTACCGTTTTCTCCGGGTAAGGCAAAAATTACACCATTAGCACCGATGCCAAAATGGCGATCGCACAACTTGACTGCTTGCTCTGGAGTCAGCACAGGTAATGATGACGAGCGATTGTCAATTAAAATGAAGTCATTTCCCAGACCATGATACTTAGTAAATTCGATTGCCATTTTCCCTACGATGAATTATTAATGATTAGGTATTGGGTATCGGGTATTAGGTCTTAAATATCTCCCAGTCCCCAGTCCCTACTTCCCTAATACATCATTAACTAAAAATGCCTACAACTGAATTTGATACATCACTACCTAGCATCAGGCAACTGCAAGACCTGATTAAACAAACAGCAGTAGTAGAATTCAAACTGGTAACAGGTGATCTGCTGACAGGTCAAGTTTCCTGGCAAGATCCTAATTGCGTGTGTATTGTCGATGATCATAGTCAGCAAACCACAATTTGGAAACATGCGATCGCCTACTTTAAAAAGTGCTGAGTGCTAAGTGCTGAGTGGGGAGTGGGGAGTAGAAAATTCTCCCTCTGCCCCCTGCCCTTTATCCTTAGGCAACTACAAAATTCACCAACTTTCCAGGAACCACAATCACCTTTTTAATCTCTTTACCCTCAATGTGGCGCTGGACAACTTCTGATGCACGAGCGTACTTCTCCAACTCTGCTTTATCTGCTTGTGCGGGAACTGGAATATCTGCACGCTTCTTGCCGTTAACCTGAATTACCAAAGTAATTTCATCAGCTACCAAAGCAGTCGGGTCAAAAGATGGCCAAGTTTGAGTATGGACTGAATTGCTGTTACCCAATAAATGCCACAATTCATCAGCGATGTGTGGTGCAAAAGGAGCCAACATCATCACTAAAATCTGAACACCTTCGGCATAAATTGGTGAATTTTTGCAGTCAGCATCAGTTATGGCATTACTCAACTTCATCAATTCCGAAACAGCTGTATTGAATTGATATTCGTCCTCTAAGTCTTCTGTAACTGCTTGAATAGCCGTGTGAATCGCCCGACGTAATTCCTTTTCTGGCTTACTTAAATCAGCAAGTTGGGCTTTTTTTCGAGATACTCCAGCCGCAACATATTCTGTTACCAAGCGCCACACTCGATTTAAAAAGCGGAACTGGCCTTCCACATCTGCTTCATCCCATTCCAGGTCTTTTTCTGGTGGTGCTTTGAACAAGATGAACATCCGTGCTGTGTCTACACCGTATTTGCTAATTACGTCTTCTGGTGCGACACCATTCCCCTTTGACTTGGACATGGTGGCATAAAGGCGTTGTAGTGGTTCACCTGTTTCGGGGTCGCGGGGGTCGGAGGGATTAACTAGATTCGAGGGAACCCACTTATCTTTACCGCCCTTATTGGGATTCATGTAAGTTAGACCCTGTACCATGCCTTGAGTCAACAAACGCAGGAAGGGTTCATCAAAGTTCAATAAGCCTCTATCTCGCAAGACTTTAGTAAAGAATCGCGAATACAATAAGTGTAAAATGGCGTGTTCAATTCCACCCACATACTGATCTACTGGCATCCAGTCATTAGTTTTTGCTGGGTCGAACACTTGTTGCTCATTCTTCGCGTCAGGATACCGCAAGAAATACCACGAGGAATCAATAAAGGTATCCATCGTATCTGTTTCTCGCTTGGCAGGAGTGCCGCAAGTCGGACAAGGCACATTCACCCAGCTTTCTAACTGAGATAGTGGTGAACCACCACGGCCGCTAAGTTCTACTTCCTCTGGTAACTCTACAGGTAAATCTTCGTCAGGAACTGGCACTATGCCACAATTAGGACAATGAATTACGGGTATGGGTGCGCCCCAGTATCGTTGTCGGGAAATTAACCAATCTCGTAAGCGATATTGGATTCGCAGTTTGCCAAAATTTTGTTCTTCAGCATATTTAACTATGGCTTCTTTGGCATCTGTGGAAGTCATGCCAGTAAAAGCCCCAGAATTAATTAAAATTCCTGGTTCAGTGTATGCCTCGTTATAGTCAACTTGAATAACTTGTGTAACTTCATCAACTTCTGATGCTGGCGTTAAATCAAAATCTGCCACATCATCCGGGGAAGCAATGACAAACTCAATGGGTAAATCATAAACCTGAGCAAACTTAAAATCCCGGACATCATGAGCAGGTACACCCATGACTGCCCCAGTACCATATTCATACAGTACATAATCGGCAATCCAAATGGGCACTTCTTCCCCTGTAAACGGGTTGATTACTTTGCCTCCTGTGGGAATACCCCGCTTTGGTTTATCTTCGGCGGTACGTTCTAACTCACTTTGTTGGGAAACTTCTTGAATAAAGGTTTCGACTGCTGTTTTTTGTTCTTTAGTAGTGACACGCTTGGTTAAAGGATGTTCTGGTGCTAGTACTACATAACTAACGCCATAAACTGTATCGGGGCGTGTAGTATAAACGGCGATTTTTTCATCTATCCCCACAATGGGAAATTCTAAATACGCGCCCGTGGATTTACCAATCCAATTAGCCTGCATCAATTTGACGCGCTCCGGCCAACCTGTCAATTTATCCAGGTCATTGAGTAATTCTTCAGCGTAGTCGGTAATCTTTAAAAACCACTGCCGCAACAGCTTACGCTCAACTTTTGCCCCACTACGCCAAGAACGTCCTTCGTTATCAACTTGCTCATTGGCTAGTACAGTTTGGTCAATAGGGTCCCAGTTGACTGCTGCTTCTTTTTGATAAGCTAATCCCGCTTGCCAGAACTGTAAGAAAATCCATTGCGTCCACTTGTAATAATCTGGTGAACAAGTGGCAACTTCACTTTCCCAGTCAATGGATAAACCCAGACGCTGCAACTGCTGCCGCATTTGGGCAATATTTTGATAAGTCCACTTAGCCGGGGGTACTCCTCGGTCAATGGCGGCGTTTTCTGCTGGCAAGCCAAAGGCATCCCAACCCATTGGGTGCAGTACCCTGTACCCTTGCATTCGCTTGAGGCGGGCAATCACATCGGTAATTGTATAATTACGGACGTGACCCATATGTAGGCTGCCCGATGGATAAGGGAACATGGAAAGAGCGTAGAATTTTGGCTGATTGCTATCTTTTGGTGTCTGATCTAAGCCAATTTCTAACCATGTTTTTTGCCATTTTTCCTCAATTGCTTCTGGGTTATATCGGGAATCCACCGAAAATGCTCCTACTGGACTGTAATCGTGTCTGCCTCCATATTGTAGATGCTAGGCACTATAATTAGGTCGGTTAAAAATCGAGATGACTAAATTAAAAGCAAAATTTCCTGGTTTGGTGCGGGTTTTTGTGTACGGTACGCTCAAACCAGGTGAAGCTAATTATCAAAAATATTGTGCCGGCAAGGTAATGAATGCCAAAAGAGCAGTTGTACTTGGCAGACTCTTTACTTTGCCCATGGGTTACCCAGCAATGACACCTGGGGAAGGCTCTGTTCACGGATATTTACTTTCCTTTGCCGACTTAGGCATTTTAGATGCCCTAGACGAACTGGAGGATTACCAGCCTGCTAGACAAATGTCAGAAAATCTTTACTATCGTCAGCAGGTGGAAATATCCGATTTACAAGGAATCTCCCTTGGTGATGCTTGGGCTTATTTAATGGCTCCAGAGCGAGTTGACCAACTACAAGGTTTACCTCTATTAGAGGGCTGGTGGAGCAGATGAGTGGCAATTAATTGATGTTCGGTTCGATTTCCCTTAGTAGAGGCTGATCCAGCTTAACTGAGTTTTCTGGAGAGGCTATTGCTGCTTTGGGAATTTCAATGACCGGGTTATTTAAGGCCACCATGAGGGGAGACGTTGAAACTACAGGCATTTTTGTGCCTTGGGTAGGCTCTACTGGTTGCTGCGCCAGTTGTGGTGTTCTGAATTCACCACCTGGTAGCAAGCCAGATACAGCACCGATAACACAAGCAGCTATGGCGGCTCCTCCAAACGCCCACATGGGACGAGAACGGCGGCGCACACGCTTGAATACTTGCTGGGCTGTTACTTCTGGCGGTTGTTGGGCTGCTGGGACTGGGCAAGTCCGCAAGCCTTGTCTGAGCTTTAACAGTCTGGTATACAGGCATTGAACTGAGGCATCGTTTGCCAACCATTCTTCTACTTGCCTGCGTTCGGCGGCTGTGACCTCTCCATCGAGGTAAGCACTTAATAACTCGAAGCGATCGCGCTTCACCATATCCATAGCACCCGTTGATTCATTGGTATGCTGGCCCATCCCTGCTGACAAATCTTGAGAATTTTGCACGGGGGAACGGTCATAAAACGGAGAATCAGTAGTCATCTTAGCATTATTACCAATTCATATGCGGGTAAACACAGCGAGAAATCCTGATAAATTTACCAATTTTTCTCTTGATGGCGGCAGAACTCTTCACTAACATTACAATTCTTAAACAGTCTTTAAATTCTGCCCTGAGGTAAAGGCAAGATTTTGTAAATTAGGCATCTAGATAATTTTGCAACTGAGTTTGCAATCTGGATCTAGCTCTGGCGATTCTAGACTTGACTGTTCCCAAGGAAACACCGGTGATTTCGGCAATTTCTTCATATGCCATCCCCTCAATTTCTCTGAGAACAATTGTAGTGCGAAACACCTCTGGTAAATCCGCGATCGCCTCCCGCAGCTGCTCGTAAAACTCTCTAGTTGTCAATTCTTCTTCTGGGCCTGGAGTATCTCCAGCAATTTCCCAATCCATCTCGCCGTCGTCTACTGAGCGGGGAGCATCCAGTGATAAAGGACTGGCAACCCGTTTGCGTTTCCGTAACTCGTCGTAAAACAAGTTGGTAGCAATCCGGCTTAACCAACCCCTAAACTTGGCTGGTTCTTGTAATCGGCTAATATTCCGATACACGCGAATCCAAACTTCTTGAGCCAAATCGGCTCTGTCAGGCCAATCTGGAGCTAGGTGGTACAAGACTCGATCAACTTGAGTCTGATAGCGGCGCAGTAGCTCTGCAAAGGCGGCACGATCCGGGCGCAGTCCTGTTTGACAGCGCAAAATTAAATCGTGATTAGAGAGTTTGTCAACTTGCACCGATGCTTCTGGATACCTTGCATCAACCGTTGACCAGGATACAGTAATCGATTGGCTCATAGATCGTACTGAACTTTAAATCATCCCTATCTATTAGACCTGCTAATTGGTACGATGTTCCTGGCGCAGTGACGGATTTATGACTGGTACATTCAAGTATATAAAGTTAGCGACATTACTAGCTATAGTCACAGTCATTTTTGCCCGCTATTAGTTGCATAGTTGACTTTATAGCCATTATTTATCCCTCAACAAGGCATAGAAATTTTACGTATAACTGTGCAACCAAGATTATCTGACCACCTACGATTGACAAAAAGTATTATACATGCTTATAAAAATAAGAGATCTGCTAGAAAAGCATGTATAGCAGGGGATAGAGGATAGGCTTGAAAGTCTCTTGGCATCAGGGTTTGATGATTAGTTTATGTCCTCAACTACGTGGCAACTGCTAGAACAAGAGGCGCTTTGCGCCTCTTGTTCTAAAACACCAATCCATCAAACTGAGCAACTGGCTGATTTGCGGTTGCATGAACACAATTTCAGGTCTCTGGCAGACAAAACTCGATGTTTTAGCCTTGATATGGAGATTTTTAATTGGTTTGGTGTTTTAGAAGTCGCTAGAGTTTTGTAGATGTTTAGCGGACTCTTCAAAGGTAGGGTAGAATTTCACTGTTGCTAAGATGGGCAGATGTAGCGACTAAAGAGGTTATTTTTCCGGTTTTTTTACCAGAATTGTGATTGATGGTTCTGCATTTTGCGGATCATGAATACCAGTATTAGTTGAATGAGGTATGCGGACTTGAAGAAACAAATTCAGGGAAAATGTAATTGTGACTGCTAGCAATAGTTTTTCAAACATGGTTTTTCTCACACCCACACCATTAATGATTGATTGCTGCACTTGGAGTGTTCCTGGAAATGAAATTTTTTGCCAAGATGTCCTGATAATTTTAGTTTGCCCAGGAGCATCAGCAGAGTTATAAGAGAACAGATAAGTAATTATAAATTCTTGATAATCTTGGATGTACTCATCATCCAAAATTAATCCACTGGATATGTCAGGGATAAACAATAGGCGATGGCAATGATAAGAAATGAATCTGTAGCGCGCATAGTCATGTTTCTCTGTTTTGGCACAGCCCTCTTATCGCTAGCTGTCCATTGGCGGATTACGGCAACCCAAGGGCAGTTTGAGCAACCAGCTGCCGCTGCAGGAAAACGCCCTGAGGGGATTTATGGAGTTTTAGGAGAAACCGCTCTTGGCGCGTCTACACCTGCGAACGAATCCACTCCCCAGAAAGCTGCCCGGAGGACTGCTTTACCAAATTTTTCGGGTATTGTCAGCCAAATTCCAGCTGGGTCTACTGAATTGTCCCAAAAGATGCGGTCAGTATTTCCTAGACAAGCAGAGAATTCCAAGGCTTTAACTCAACAAAAATTAACTAAGACAGAAGTTGTAGTGAATTTAAGCGATCGCCGCACCTATGTTTACATGGGAGATGAAGTTATAGCCAGTTACCCCATTGCTGTAGGTAAGAAGGGTTGGGAAACACCTACAGGTTCGTTCCGCGTGACGCACATGCAACACGATCCGATTTGGCGTCACCCAATTACTGGCAAAGTTTTTCCATCTGGCGCTGATAGTCCTTTAGGAGAGCGATGGATTGGTTTTTGGTCAGATGGACGCAATGAAATTGGTTTTCACGGCACGCCAGATACCCACTTATTGGGAGCTGCTATCTCTCACGGCTGCTTAAGAATGCGTAATGATGATGTACGTTTATTGTACGAGCAGGTAAAAGTTGGCACTCTGGTGACAGTGCGTGATTAATTAGTAAATAATCAATAGTCAAGATATAAAATCTTGACTATTGATTATTTAAAATTGAGATTTTTGCTCAAAACTCGGTGCGTAGACTTGGAGTAAGTTACTGACTTGGCGCAGAACTTCATTACCAGTGTTTTTAGCTAAGACTGGCGTTCTATTGTCGTTGGGTTGGTCGAGGTTACGGCCTATGGACTCGCTAATTTGCTGGGAAATTAATTCTTGCAGTTCTGCCTTCGCTCGTAGACGCTGATAATTAGCACCTTCTTCTGTGGTGGCATACAAGGGTGGTAGGCGGTTGAGGGCGTAAGCAGCTATATCACCCACATCCAGAGATTTTTCACTGGTAGCTTCAATTTCTGCTACTCTAGCGATCGCCTCAGTCAAAACCAATTCTTCCATAACGTTAATGAATTGTTTACGAGGTACCGCCACCACCTCACCAGTCAATAGCGCTCCCATCAGTCTATCCAGTGCCATGTACTCTTCAATTGAGAGTTCAGACGCGTTATCACAGATTCGTCCAACTTCTGCTTCCATTACTGGTGTGAGATAACCATCCTGGAGAGCTTGATCTACAATTTTTTCAATACTCATAACGCTCATCTTCTTTACGCTAGCCAAGCAAGGTAGGGACGGTATCAATCCAATTCATTTTGCCTAATTATCGGCAAAAAATATGCAAATCATGCACAGACGTCATCAATTCCGTCTCTATTAATCAACTCCATCAAATCTCCAGGGTACTGGATCAATAGATTGCCCATTGACATATAAACCCCAGTGTAAATGCGGCCCTGTAGAAGCGCCTGTGGAACCTACTGTGCCAACTAACTGACCAGCTTTAACGAAATCGCCTTCTTTGACTTTGATGTCTCTAAGGTGTAGTAAAATACTGGTCACTCCTTGACCGTGGTCAATGCCAACTGTGTTTCCGTGAACCCGAAACCCGTCGGATACTCTACCAACCAAAGCAACTATGCCAGCAGCTGGGGCAACTACGGAAGAACCCGCAGCACCAGCGTAGTCAATGCCACGATGGTAGTAATCATTTGCAAATTTACCATTATAGTAGCGACGTACACCATAAATTGTCGTAATCCGCCCGGCATTTGGTTTGAGGAGTGGGCCATTCCAATGCTTTTGCGGCGTTTGTAACGCTTTAAAAGCTGCTACGCGCTGGAGTTCATGTTCTGTGGCTTTTACTCCGGCTTTTCCTGGTGGCAAATTAATGCGTTGTGTGGGAAAGGTACGATTACGCACACTTACTGCCAAGTTTCTCACCTGACCATTTCCCGAAACCTTGAGTGTTCTAGTTCCAGCTTTATCCAGTGGTGTTGTAGGAATTAAAGCTCGATACTGGTTCGGGGCAATTGCAAATGCGGGGTAAGCATTTTCACCAACAGTCACTGTGGGTTTGCTCCCATTTTCGGGATTATCTAAACTAATCACCACAGACAACGTATCACCTAATTGCGGATTACTCGGAGTTACCTGTACTTGCAAAGCAGCTACTGGCAAAGTCAAGGTGACAATGGGGACAGATGCCAAGATACCGATAAACAAGTTTTTTTTATGGCGATTGGGTTTGCAGTCTTTGAACCCAAAAGCGGGCAAATTTTTAGGGAAGTTTTTAGTGTGATTCTCAATAGTCATAAAGCTACAAACAATCTCTTACTTCTGTTGACAAACAGACTAGCTTATAAGCGCTGGTGTTTCCTAACCGAAGCAGATTTTTGGGAATACAGTATATGATACTCAGCAGTGTCACGAAATGTCCTGGGAACTAAACTATACTCAATGTAATGTATAACGGTAAGATTACCTGTTATTAGCTTAACCGATACATATAGACGCTCTAAACTTAAGATGAAAAAGGCTAGTTCTATAGCAATTCTCTATGGGTCATGAACAAAAAGGAGAACTGGCTTCTACCTTCAGGGAATTCACCCTACGGGTATCTACAAGAAATCGGAGGTATAAGCTTGCCATTATTTGCAAATCAAATAGGATTGCTATCAGCACAAAAAAATTCCGAGAGTCGGAAACCGCATCTGGGAACTTAGGTAAATGTGCAATTATGTGGCTTAACAAAATATTTTATATTTTTACTTTGATTGGAGAAGCATTGACTAGCTTGCCATCTTCCATATGAACAATACGATCAGCAATATCTAAAATGCGATTGTCATGAGTAACCATGAGAATTGTACAACCTTGTTCTTTGGCAAGTTTTTGCATGAGGTTGACCACATCTCGACCTGACTGACTGTCAAGGGCAGCAGTAGGTTCATCTGCTAAAACAATTGGGGGATGACTAACCAAAGCGCGAGCGATCGCTACTCGTTGTTTTTGTCCTCCCGACAATTTGTCAGGATAATAATGGAGGTGATTGCCTAATCCTACTTGCTCTAGCATCAGCGCCGAGCGGGCTTGCATCTCTCGTGGCCCAATATGCTTGTGTAGTTCCAAACCCATTCTCACGTTCTGGAGTGCTGTTAAACTACCATGCAGATTGTGTGCTTGGAAAATATAACCGTTACGCTGTCGCGCCCGTACCAGTTGTTCGGTACTAGCGCCGCAAAGTTCTCTTTCCAAAACCTGTAAACTACCAGATTGGGGAGAACGCAAAGCACCAACCAAGGTGAGTAAGGTAGTTTTACCAGAACCAGAGGGGCCGGTCAAAATAATAATTTCGCCAGACTTAATTTCCAGATTGATATTAAATAGAACTTGCTTCCGCAGTGAACCTTGACCAAAGTAGTGGTCAAGATTATAGATAGAAATTACTGACACCATAGCAATTTGAGATTTTATATTTGAGATGGAAAATTGGTAATTCCCATGCCCCATGTTTTAGAACATATCAGCAGGGTCAGCAGAGCGAAGTTTGCGAGTAGCGATCGCCCCGGAAATTGAACACATGATGATGGTTAGTATTAGCACTTGTAACCCCCGAATCGCCGTCATATACATCGGCAGATTTGTGGCAGTGCGAGTCATTTGATACAGTCCCAAGGATACTACTACTCCCGGAATAAAACCCAGTGCAGCTAAAATTAATGCTTCTTCAAATACCACACTTAACAGGTAGTAATTGCGATATCCCAATGCTTTGAAGGTGGCGTATTCTCTCACGTGGGCATTGACATCAGTGGAGAGAACTTGATAGACAAGAATCACTCCCACTGCAAACCCCATCGATACACCTAGGCTGAAAATAAACCCTATTGGGGAGTTTGTTCTCCAAAAATCATTCTCAAATTCAATAAATTCGGCGTTAGTCATGACGTTGACATCATCTCGCAGGTAGGCTTGCAAGGCTGTTGCCACATTTTTCGGGTCATAACCTGGTTTTACCTTAATCAAACCTAGGCTAATACTGCTGGACGGACGATTGGAAAATAGCCGTAAAAAGTTCTGATCGCTGGTCATCAAGCTACCATCAGAACCAAATGAAGCGCCGACAGTGAATAAACCACTGATGGTAATTGTGCGTCCTTCGATTTCGGTAGTTAGGTGTTGACCTTGGTCAATTTGGGCGATCGCCTTTTGGTAATCGCCTCTGGCACTACGGTCGAAAAGGACAGTATCTGGTAGCTTAATAGACTGTAATTGCTGATTCACATCCGGTAAATCAAAAGCTGGCTTGTCTGGATTGAAGCCGATAACTTGCACCGATGTTTGGCGGCGTGTTTGGGGATTTTTCCAAATGATGTTGTTAACATACATTGCCTCTGCTGAATCTACCCCTGGGATATCCATGGCCTGATAAAGTCGCCGACGCGAAAACGGTGGCATATTTTGGAGGCTACGGGCTTGAGGACTGGTTAAAACAATGTCTGCTTGCAAACTGCGATGCAATCTAGTATTGCTGTCGTATAGCGCCGTCTGAAAGCCCATCTGCATAAACATCAAAACATCCGCAAAGGCAATGCCTGACAATGCTACCAACAAACGACTTTTTTCATGACTCAGTTGTAGCCATCCTAGAGGTGTTCGCCGCCGCAGTTGTTTGATTAGTCCCATCATAAGAGTGCTGAGTGCTGAGTGGGGAGTGGGGAGTGCTGAGTGGGGGAGATGAGGGGGATTTGATGCACTAAGTAATTACGAATTACGAATTATGAAGTTCAATAACCACCTTGACTTGCATGTTGGTTAAGTTGGCAGCTTTCTGACTGGAAGCATCATCTAGTCGGATGAAAACTTCTACTACCCTGTTGTCAATATTGCTGGCAGGATCTGTGTTAATCACATTCTGGCGACGCACTTGTAAGCCCTTGCGATTTACTATGCCCTGTAATTCAATCGGGAGGAAATCTCCAAATACCTGCACTTTCTGTCCTGGATGCACTTTGCCAATATCGCTTTCGTAGACTTCGGCAATTACGTACATTTCATTGGTTTGCCCAATATCAGCAATGCCATCATTGGAGATTAATTCACCTGGACGGGTGTGAATTTCAAAGACCTGACCATCTTGAGGCGATCGCACATAAGCTTGTTGCAAATTTACTTGTGTCCGTTTCATGGCTGCTATGGCACGATTGACTTCTGCTTCAGCAGCTTTTACATCAACTTCCGGCACTTCGACAATTCGATCTAGTGTGGCTGTGGCTTCTTTGATCTGTTGCTGGCTGGTTGACTGGGTGCGATATAACTGTGCTTGTGCTTCTTGCAGATTTTTTTGGGCTGTTTCCAGTGTTAAGCGCTTGCTGTCTCGTTGGGAGGCTGATATGGCTCCTTCTTGATACAGCGCTTGATAACGTTGGTCTTCTGCTTCGGCGTTACGCACTTCAGCTTGCAATCGGGCAATGGTCGCGGTTTGGGCTGCAATATCACCTTGGCTTTCGGCTTCGAGGCGGGCAATTGTTGCCTGTTGTGCTAAGATTGCTCCGCGTTGAGCGCCTGCTTTGATGCGGTTCAGGTTTGCTTGCTCCACTTTCACTTGTTCCTGAGCTTCCTTTAATGAAGCTGCCAAGCGATCGCGGCTGTCTAAAATAGCTATCACCTGCCCTGCTTTGACTCTATCCCCCTCCCTCACCAAAAGTTCCTCTACCCGACTCCCTTCGGTAGACGTGGTAGCAGAGAGTTTAATTACTTTTCCCTTTGGCTCAATGCGTCCTAGGGCTGTTACTGTTTTTAGTTCAGGCAGTAGTGCTGCTGGAGCTTGTGCCCTTTGATTAGCTGTATTCTGAAATTTTAATACCGTATAAACACTACTACCAATGACAGTCAAAGATACAATGATAGCTATAAAAAAGGGCGGACGTAAAATCGATTGAGGAGATAAGGATTTGTCTAGCTTTGAGTTTTGCACGATAGCATACCTTTGAAGCAATTCTAAATACGCTGATTCAAATTAAAAAAATCAAATTTTGGTAAATGTCCCGCCTAACTCTCTTTTATCACTCACCAGAGGAAAAAAATCTCATCCTGTCCTTGATTTTTGGACATAACAATGGATTGAATGCGTAGATTACCGTAGGTATCGCAACGTGATTTTTATAGCTAAATGTTTGTGTTGCGAAAAAACGTAACTATCAGGAAAAGGTTTTACCTGAATTTTGAAGTGATTGCTACAGCTACTCCCATATGCTCAACAGAATGATCTGTGGTATACAAAACTAAACTGTATAGTTCTATAATAGAATTATACTAAACCGAGTAGTTTAGTCAAGCGATCGCCAAAAAATAGGGAGTAGGGGGAGAATCTACCCCATGCCCAAAACCTTTGCAGAATGTTGACAAAATAAGGATGATTTGAAAATGGCACGCCCAAAAGCTGGAGAAATAGACCGCTCAAGTTCAGCAGATAAAGTGGAAAAAATTCTGCAAGGGGCGATGCAGGAGTTTTTGGCTCATGGTTATGCTGCTACTAGTATGGATCGGGTGGCGGAAGCTGCGGGGGTTTCTAAGGCAACGGTGTATAGCCACTTTCAAGATAAGGAAGGATTATTTAGGGCACTGATAGAGAAACTGGCAAGAAAGCGGTTTCACTCAATTTTGGGGACACAACCCCTCAAGGGTGAGCCTTATATTGTACTGCGACGGTTAGCAACAACAGCCTTGGATCAAATGGTCAATGACCAGGAATATCAGTCATTTGAGCGCCTGTTAATGGGGGAGTCGGCGCGGTTTCCTGAGTTGGCGCAGGTGTTTATTTACAGCATTGCCAAACCAGCGATTGAGACTATTAGTAAATATTTAGCTTCTCGTCCTGAATTGAAGATACCTGACCCAGAGGCCACAGCCAGAATTTTGATTGGTTCGTTAGTGCATTTTGTGATGACTCAGGAGATTATGCACGGTAAAGAGATTATGCCCATGGATAGCGATCGCTTGATTGATGCTTTGACACACTTGATTGTTAATTGTGCCGTTGATTAACATATTGCAGATATTTGGGAACGCCGACGAGTTCTTGAAAATCATGAAGTTTTCGTGAACGCTGTAGGACGGCTGTAGTTAATTTAACTAGAGCTATCCTTTGCTTCTAAAAGGACGTGAATTCGATGAACCTCACCCCAACCCCTCTCCGTGTCGGAAAGGGGCAAAAATATCCCTGGTTTTGAACTAAAAATCAAGGTTTCAAAGCCTCTACGCCACTTGCTACAACGCGGGGAACCCGCGCAACGCAGTGGCTCCTCCTGGCAGGGGAGAGGTTTGGAGAGGGGTTTTTGATAGTTGGCGAACTCACGTTAAAAGGGGCAACTTCACAGTAAAAGTTGATCCTAGTCCTTCACCAGAACTGTTTGCATGAACGGTTCCCCCATGCAGTTCCACTAAATGATAGACGATCGCCAGCCCTAACCCCAGTCCAGCTTGAGTTTTGGTTGTGCTGCCATCAGCCTGATAGAATCGCTCAAACACATATTTGAGAAAGTCTGGTTTGATACCAATGCCCGTATCAGTCACTTGGATCTGAGCATAACTCTTTGCTGTGTGTGCTTTTTCTTGACCACTGATGGTTGATAGTTTGATTTCTACTTGACCGCTTGGAGGTGTAAATTTAATGGCATTAGTAAGTAGATTCCACACAATTTGCTGCAAGCGGTTTGGATCACCTGAGACGATAAAAGATGAAGATGGAGGTGAACAAAAAGTAAATTCTGGCTGGTCTTCTTTGTCTTCTGCCTTTGTGTCCGTTTCAGTACCTAAGATCATAAAATTAAATAAAATATTTTTAGTCTCAGCTTGAAGACGTACCGTATCCACTGCCGCTTCAATCACAGATACTAAGTTGGTGGGGCAAATATTTAAAAATAACTGGCCGCGAATAATTTGTGAGACATCTAAAATATCTTCTATAAGTTGCTTCTGCAAAAGTGTATTGCGTTCAATTGTCTCCAAAGCACGGATAGTGGTTTTCTCATCTAATTTGCGATCGCGCAGTAGTTTAGACCAACTAAATATTGAGCTTAGGGGTGTACGGAGTTCATGAGAAAGAGTAGCTAAAAACTCATCTTTCATGCGGTTCATGGCTTCCGCTTCTTTGAGTGCTGCTTGCTCACGGATTAAGTTATTGCGTTGTTCTTCCGCTTGCTGGCGATCGCTAATATCTTGTACTGTGCCCACATAACTGATGATTTTGCCTTGACCCGCAAGCATCGGTGATGAGCGGAAGTGTACCCAACGCACAATTCCAGTTGGAGTAAGTATCCGCAACTCACAAGAGTATTCTTTACCTTCACGAATGCAGTTCAACCAGTTTGTCCGTACCTGTTCCTGGTCTGCTGGATCAAGTGATCGCCACCAACTTTTTGCTAAACTCTCCTCAGAAGTGATGCCCAAAATACTTTGGTAGCGAGGATTTGTGTACGTACAGCGTCCTACTACATCTGTCAAAAAAATTCCCACAGGTGAGCAAGCACTTAAAGAGCGAAACTGTTCTTCGCGTTTTCTCAGTTGGGTATTCACTGTTATCAGTTCTGCTGCTTGTCGTTTCACTTCTGCGGTTTTCTGAAACAAATCGATAAACACGGCTACTTTATGTCTCAGTATTTGCGACTCAATGGGCTTGAACAGGTAGTCTACTGCTCCTAGGGAGTACCCTGTAAATATCATGGACTCGCTATCACTGAATGCTGTCAAAAAAATTATCGGGGTATGGTGCGATCGCTCTCGCTGTCGAATTAAAGCCGCCGTCTCAAATCCATTCATTTCTGGCATTTGAACGTCGAGTAAAATTACAGCAAAATCTTGGTTGAGCAGACATCTCAAAGCTTGGGCTCCCGATGTAGCCTTGACCAGATTCTGATTGAGGCTTTGAAGTATTGCTTCTAAAGCCAGCAGATTTTCTAAATGGTCATCAACCAATAAGATGTTTACTTTTGTGTCGGATACCATAGAAGGATGAGAAAACGTTTTTTAGCATTTATTAGCTGATTAAGTGCTGTTGATTAACCTTGGAAACGGGAATCCACCACCAACCTTTGCAGAGATGGTGGTGCTTAATTCACCGATATAGCCAAACGCGTAAAAGTGAAAGTAATTCTTCAAGATTTACGGGTTTGGTGATGTAATCTGATGCACCTGCGGCAATACACTTCTCGCGATCGCCTTGCATGGCTTTAGCGGTAAGTGCAATTATTACTAAAGATTTAAATTGTTCGTTCTGACGGATCAGGCCTGTTGTTTCGTAACCATCCATTTCTGGCATCATTACGTCCATCAAAACAACATCAATGTCAGGTACATTCTCTAATATGCTAATCCCTTCTCTGCCATTTTCAGCATATAAAACCTGCATTTGATAGCGCTCCAGCATACTAGTAAGCGCGAATATGTTACGTATA
This sequence comes from Nostocales cyanobacterium LEGE 11386, assembly GCA_015207155.1. Classification (GTDB taxonomy): domain Bacteria; phylum Cyanobacteriota; class Cyanobacteriia; order Cyanobacteriales; family Nostocaceae; genus LEGE-11386. The sequence continues at coordinate 51,604 of JADEXK010000010.1, forward strand.
TCATCGTCTACGATTAGCACTTTCTTACCAGCAAGTAAGTAATCTCTTAAATGCAGTTGTTCTAGCAGTTGACGCTGGGCTTCAGGTAAATTTGCCTGAACTCGGTGCAGGACTAATGCTGTTTCATCGAGGAGACGTTCGGGCGATCGCACGTCTTTGATGATGATTGTCTCTGCTATCCGCTTCAGTTCAGTTTCTTGGGCTGGGGAAATTTCCCGACTGGTGTAGATAATAATGGGCAAAGCTTCGCCATTGGGTTCTTGTTTGATTTGTTCGATCAGTTCAAACCCGGTCATATCCGGTAGCCCTAAATCGAGGACGAGGCAATCAAAAACTTGAGCGCGAATGGCTGCTAGTGCTGTTGCACCAGTGTCAACAGCAGTAATATTGACATCGCCGTTGCCAATCAGCTCGACAATGCTACGCTGTTGGATCACGTTGTCTTCCACTACCAGCAAATCCCTGACCCGACGCTCAACAAAACCTTTAATTTTGGTTAATGCCTCGCATACTGTTTCTTTGGTTACGGGCTTTTGCACATAAGCGATCGCACCTAGTTGCAAACTGCGTTGTCGCCCTTCTTCTACTGTCATGATATGTACGGGAATATGACGCGTGTTGGGGTCATGCTTCAAGCGATCCAACACCGTCCAACCATCCATTTCTGGCAACCGGATATCTAGTAAAATGGCTGAAGGCTGGAATTGTTGTGCTAGCGCTAAACCCGCGCTGCCGTTTTGGGCGACTATGACCTTGAATCCTTGCTGTCGCGCTAGGTCTAAAAGGATACGTGCAAAGTGAATATCATCCTCTACAATCAGTAGCACGTGATCGCCATTTTCCAGAGTAGTGCGATCGTCATTGAGCAATGCTGAGTCGCTGAATTTGGATCGCAGGGCAACCCTGCGATCCACTTCTCGCTGAATGCTATGAGCGTAGTTAAGCTCAGAACTCAGCGCTTGTAGTTCAGAACTGAATTGCGGCAAGTAGAACGTAAACGTGCTACCTTGATCGGGGCAACTGACAAGTTTAATTTCTCCGCCAAAAAGGCGGGCAATTTCGCGGCTAATGGACAAGCCCAATCCAGTACCGCCGTACCTCCGACTGGTAGTGCCATCGGCTTGCTGAAATGCCTCAAAAATTACTTTCTGTTTATCCGGGGCAATACCGATACCCGTATCGCTGACGGAGAAGGCAATTACCATGTGGGAGCGATTTAAGGTTTCCTGATTGAGGCTCCATCCCTGTTGTGCCACTTCAATCCGCAAACGTACCTCCCCACGCTCTGTAAATTTAAAAGCATTGGAGAGGAGATTTTTGAGTACTTGTTGTAAGCGTTTCGCATCGGTATGGATGCTTTCTGGTAATTCAGGAGCCAATTCAATTGTAAAGGCTAGGTCTTTGTCCTGGGCTATTTGGCGAAAGGTGCGCTCAACATGGTCGCTTAACTCGATCAACTGCATCGGAGCCATGTTAATTGCCATAGTTCCAGATTCAATCTTGGCAAGATCGAGAATGTCATTGATCAGCGCCAAAAGGTCGGTACCTGCTGAGTAAATTGTCCGGCTATATTCAACTTGTTTGGCGGTGAGATTACCATCGATGTTATCTGCTAACAGCCTAGCCAAAATTAACAAGCTGTTCAGAGGTGTCCGCAGTTCATGGGACATATTAGCGAGAAACTCAGACTTGTATTTTGACGAGAGTGCTAGTTGCTCCGCCTTATCTTCCAAAGCCTGTCTGGCCTGTTCAATTTCTCGGTTTTTGCGTTCAACTTCTTGATTTTGCAGAGCTAACAACTCTGCTTTTTCTTCTAATTGAGCGTTGGTAAGTTGTAACTCTTGTTGTTGTCCTTTGAGTAAATCTTCCGATGTTTTGAGTGATTGCGCTTGTTGTTCTAAGCGCTGGTTGGTTTCGCGGAGTTCGTTTTGCTGGGTTTGTAGTTCCTCAGCCAAAGACTGGGACTGCTTGAGTAATTCTTCAGTCCGCATCGAGGCGGCGATCGTGTTCAGAACGATCGCAATACTTTCGGTGAGTTGATCGAAGAATGTCAGATGAATCTCGCTAAAGCGGCGGAAAGAAGCTAATTCAATGACTGCGGTTACTTGTCCTTCAAATAGTACAGGGAAAACTACAGCATTGAGTGGGGTTGCTTCACCTAAACCAGAGGAGATTTTGATATAGTCACTCGGCACTTCCGTGAGGAGAATTCGTTCTTTTTCCAGGGCGCATTGTCCTACCAGACCTTCACCCAAGTGGAAGCGGTTAGCTAGATGCTTACGTTCCCGGTAAGCGTAGCTACTCAGCAATTGGAGATACACTGAATTTTCCTCAGTGTTCATTAAGTAGAATACGCCATGTTGCGCTCGCACCAGAGGTGCTAGTTCCGAAAGAATTAGTTTGGATACGGTTTCCAAGTCTCGCTGACCTTGCAGCATCCGGGTAAACTTGGCTAGGTTAGTTTTTAACCAATCTTGTTCAGTGTTTTTCTGCGTCGTCTCCCGGAGGTTGGCAATCATCTGGTTGATGTTATCCTTGAGGATTGCTACTTCGCCTAAAGCCTCGACAGCGATTGAGCGGGTCAAGTCACCTTTAGTCACAGCTGTAGCAACTTCTGCGATCGCCCGCAACTGGGTGGTGAGAGTCGCCGCCAATTCGTTGACATTATCTGTCAAATCTCTCCACGTGCCGGAGGCCCCAGGTACTCTGGCTTGACCGCCCAACTTCCCTTCAATGCCCACTTCCCGTGCCACTGTGGTTACTTGATTAGCAAAGGTTGCTAGGGTATCAATCATCTCATTGATTGTTTCTGCCAAGGTTTCAATTTCTCCCTTGGCATCTAGCATCAGTTTTTGTTTCAAGTCACCGTTGGCAACCGCCGTCACAACTCTGGCAATACCGCGCACTTGTGCTGTTAAGTTTCCTGCCATGGAGTTAACGTTGTCAGTCAAATCTTTCCAAGTCCCCGCAACACCCTGCACTTGCGCTTGACCGCCCAATTTTCCTTCGGTTCCTACTTCCCTAGCAACCCGCGTCACTTCACTGGCAAAGGAACTGAGCTGATCCACCATGGTGTTGATCGTGTTTTTCAAGTCTAAAATTTCGCCTTTGACATCGACGGTGATTTTCTTGGAGAGGTCACCACTCGCCACCGCCTTGGTCACTTCGGCAATGTTCCGCACCTGGGCTGTCAGGTTCCCCGCCATGGAGTTAACGTTATCAGTCAAATCTTTCCAGGTGCCTGCTACTCCCCTAACATAGGCTTGCACACCCAGTTTGCCTTCGGTTCCCACTTCCCGCGCTACCCGCGTCACTTCACTAGCAAAGGAGTTGAGCTGATCCACCATGGTGTTGATTGTGTTTTTCAACTCCAAAATTTCGCCTTTGACATCAACAGTGATTTTCTTGGAAAGGTCACCATTAGCTACAGCTGTGGTCACTTCCGCAATGTTGCGGACTTGGGCTGTTAAGCTTCCCGCCATGAAGTTGACGCTATCGGTGAGATCCTTCCAAGTACCTGCCACCCCTTTAACTTCCGCTTGCACACCCAACTTGCCTTCGGTTCCTACTTCCCGCGCCACCCTTGTGACTTCACTAGCAAAGGAGTTGAGCTGATCCACCATCGTGTTAACAGTATTTTTCAATTCTAAAATTTCACCTCTGACATCAACGGTAATTTTTTTAGAAAGGTCGCCTGTTGCCACCGCAGTAGTAACTTCAGCGATATTACGGACTTGGGCTGTTAAGCTTCCCGCCATAAAATTGACACTATCGGTAAGATCCTTCCAAGTACCAGCTACACCTCTAACATCTGCTTGTACGCCCAGCTTACCTTCACTCCCCACCTCACGGGCGACCCGTGTGACTTCACTAGCGAAGGAACTGAGCTGATCCACCATGATGTTAATCGTGTTCTTCAACTCGAAAATTTCGCCTTTGACATCGACAGTGATTTTTTTGGAAAGGTCGCCGTTAGCGATCGCTGTAGCCACTTCGGCGATGTTGCGGACTTGTCCGGTGAGATTACCCGCCATCAAGTTAACGTTGTCTGTCAAGTCTTTCCAGGTACCAGCTACTCCCTCTACTTCCGCTTGCACACCCAGTTTGCCTTCGGTTCCCACTTCCCGCGCCACCCGTGTCACTTCACTGGCAAAGGAGTTGAGCTGATCCACCATGGTGTTGATTGTGTTTTTCAACTCCAGAATTTCGCCTTTGACATCGACGGTGATTTTCTTGGAAAGGTCACCATTAGCTACAGCTGTAGTCACTTCCGCAATGTTGCGGACTTGGGCTGTTAAGCTTCCCGCCATAAAATTTACACTATCGGTCAAGTCTTTCCAGGTACCAGCCACCCCTCGTACTTGTGCTTGACCGCCCAACTTTCCTTCTGCACCCACCTCACGGGCTACCCTGGTGACTTCACTGGCAAAGGAGTTGAGCTGATCCACCATGATGTTGACAGTATTTTTCAACTCCAAAATTTCGCCTTTGACATTGACAGTGATTTTTTTGGAGAGATCGCCGTTAGCTACAGCTGTGGTCACTTCCGCAATATTACGGACTTGGGCGGTCAAATTACCTGCCATTAAGTTAACGTTGTCGGTCAAGTCTTTCCAAGTGCCGGCGACTCCCTTCACTTCTGCTTGCACACCCAATTTACCTTCGGTTCCCACTTCCCTAGCCACCCGCGTCACTTCACTGGCAAAGGAGTTTAACTGATCCACCATCGTGTTGACGGTGTTCTTGAGTTCCAGAATTTCGCCTTTAACATCGACAGTGATTTTTTTCGAGAGGTCGCCATTTGCGATCGCTGTGGCAACTTCGGCAATGTTGCGGACTTGCCCGGTGAGATTACCCGCCATTAAGTTAACGTTGTCTGTTAAGTCCTTCCAAGTACCGGCGACTCCCTTCACTTCTGCTTGCACACCCAATTTACCTTCGGTTCCCACTTCCCGCGCCACCCTGGTGACTTCACTGGCAAAGGAACCAAGCCGATCTACCATTGTGTTGACGATATTGGCAGTTTGTAGAAATTCTCCTTGGAGAAGTTTGCCATCAATTTCTATGGCGATCGTTTGGGATAAATCTCCATTAGCTACAGACCTAATCACACGAGTAGTTTCGGCTGTAGGCTGGACTAAATCTGTAATTAGAGTATTGACAGAATTAACGCAATCTGACCATGAACCGCGAACATGTCCTAGAGAGGCACGTTCGGCAATTTTGCCTTCTTTTCCTACAACATTGCCGATCCTCTGTAGCTCTGTAGCCATGCGCTCATTTTGGTCAATAATGTCATTGAGCGTATCGGCTATTTTCCCTGCCATCCCAGTTTGGTCTATGGGCATCCGAACAGAAAAGTTACCTTGTTTAACAGCATTTAGCGTTGTCAGTAGTTGTTTTAAATCTAAATTATCGCTATCTCTAGTTAACTGTTCAGTTGCCATAGCCTCATCCTTTAGGAATTTTTGATGTTTTTTGCACCTTGTAACTGCTTCAGGTAATTTCAGGAAGTGGTTGGCGCTCTTTCACTCTTGAGCAGTGGTTAATTATCCGCATATACCTGCTTTCTCAATATACTGTAATCAGCACCGCTCATATTAGGTGCATAAGAATAGGCTAATACAAGAAAAATGCTCCACAATTTGGCTCAATTTTGGACAAAATTGTCCAGATAAAAATATTAAATTTAATTAATATCTTTATCTAGCTCAAGAATTGTGTTTGATGTTCTAGCTGCGATCGCCATACCCAATGAAGAGTGCTGAGTAAAAAAGGAAATCAGGTCAAATTCCTCCTTTATTAGGAGGATTCAAGGATATTAAAACTTGGCAAAGCAACTCTCAAAGACTTGGATTTACACAGTAGTATTTGACACAAGAAGAGATTGAGGAAGGAATCACAAATTTCCTGTACCTCTTAAATAGCCTAATATGTGTCTATTTTCCAATTAGGATTAGTCAGACTTGTAAGAATATGATCTTCCCATTTTCCATTAATCAATAAATAGTCTCTAGCATATCCTTCGACAACAAAACCAAGTTTTTTCAGTACTTTACCACTACGCTGATTATGGGGCATATAATTCGCCATAATCCGATGAAAATTTAATTCTTGAAATACATAATCAGTAGCAACTTTTAAAGCTTCTGTCATGTAACCTTTACCTTGCTCAGATTCCGCTAGACTATATCCCACATAGCAAAAATGTGCGGCTCCTCGGATAAAGTTACTAAAGTTGATCGTGCCAATAACTTTAGTTGATTTTTTATTCGGAAAAATAAAGAGCTTTAAAGATTGGTCATGCATGAATTCCAAAACATTGTTTTCAATTTGATAGTGCCAATATTCTTCGGTAAAAAAATGATCAAACCAATGAGGATAAAATGGTGTTAGATAAGCTTTATTTTCATTGAAATATTTAAGTATTTGTGGTATATCCTTTTTAATGGCAATTCTTAATGTTAGGCGATCGCTTATTATAAGTGGTAGTTCTGATTTCATATAATGGTTGCTTAAATTAATGCCTTTTAATCACATTTTTGGGAATTTTTAACCTCTCTCATACCTAATTTATTTGGCTGGAATTTTTTATCAAAAATAGTGAGGTTGTTATAACAAGAGTTTGTCAGATTGGCATTGACTAAATTTGCCCTGCGTAAGTCTGCACCCCGCAAATCTGCACTAGCGAGATTCGTGCCTTGTAAGTTAGCAAATTGTAAATTAATATCTTGGAGGTTAGCTCCTGTAAAATTTGCTCCTAAAAGCAGCGATGGGTGCTTATTAGATGTTTTTTTCAGTAAATTTGCATCTTGTAAAAACATCATGACGTAACGCTTACGTCCTGGGTCTAGCTCCTGTAAAGTAGCTTGAGTCATGGCTCTAAAAATAGCTGGGTTAGCTTTAATTTGTTGGGGATTATCCTCTAAAATTACCTGCGTCATTGTTTTGAGGTAATCAGAGAGGATAGCTTGACTACGATCATCGGCAGTTAATTCGATATTGCCGGAAAATCCTGATAATTGATATATAGATCGGTTTAATCCATTGGGAATATTTCCCCAAATCAACAGGAAAAATATTGCCGCGATCGCCATTAAAGTCATTATTGTGAGTTTGACTGCATCCTTGGGGATGGCGATAGAAATAATAATTGATTTTAAGATTTCTATAGTTCTCACAAAGTAGCTATTCAAGGTAGTGGATTTTGTGGGCAAAGTAGCTTGAGGCAGTTTAACAATTTCGTGATGCTGTGTATCCATTTTGGCAACATTTAAGGTAGAATGTGACACATTTGACAGAATTTTGCTGTATCAGCGTACTACTTGAGAAGGTTCAGCTTGATGAATATATCAGTTAAGAGCTTTGATCCAAATCTTGTAGTAACTATTTTGACAATCAATCTGCCATATAACCAGAATCTTGATAAGCTGATTTCTAATATCTACAGCGCCAGGATTTAGCGCCGATGAGTAGTAAAACGCCATGCGCCAAAAAACTTCGATTGGATTATTTAATCCAAACGCTGTATTTTAGGAGAGTTAGCAAGAAGACGGCTCTTGATCAATCCAGTCTATAAGCAAGGATAGTGATGTCGGTGGGAATACGCTACAATTGGCACAAAGCAGAGATTCAGGCGATATACAACACGCCATTCCTAGAGCTGATTTATCAAGCTGCTAGCGTGCATCGCCAATATCATGACCCAACAAAAATACAAGTTTGTAAGCTCATCTCTATTAAAACAGGAGCTTGTCCCGAAGATTGTAGCTACTGCGCCCAATCTTCTCGCTATAAGACAGAAGTAAAGCCCCAAGCACTGCTAGAAAAGGAAACAGTAGTTAGCATTGCCCAAAAAGCTAAAGAAACTGGTGTAAGTCGCGTTTGTATGGGTGCAGCTTGGCGGGAAGTGCGGGACAACTCACAATTTGAGACAGTCCTCGAAATGGTCAAGGAAGTGACCGACATGGGTTTAGAAGTATGCTGCACTCTGGGAATGTTGACAACAGACCAGGCCAAACGCTTAGAAGCAGCTGGACTGTATGCCTACAACCATAATTTAGATACCTCACAGGAATATTACAGCACGATTATTACCACGAGAACTTATGGCGATCGCCTGAATACAATTGAGAATGTCCGGCAGACAAATGTTACTGTTTGTTCTGGCGGTATCCTGGGTTTAGGCGAAAGTGTGGATGACCGTGTGGCAATGTTAGAGACCTTAGCCAACCTACATCCTCATCCAGAATCCGTACCAATTAATATTCTTTCCCAAGTTCCTGGTACACCCTTAGAAAATCAACCAGATGTACCCATTTGGGATGTAGTACGCATGATAGCCACAGCCCGAATTGTCATGCCAAATTCTGATGTGCGTCTTAGTGCTGGTCGTGCGAGACTTTCCCAAGTGGAACAAGCATTATGCTTTATGGCTGGGGCAAATTCTATCTTCTCCAGCGACGATAATAAAATGCTCACAGTTACCACTCCCTGTCCCGATTACGACGCTGACCGAGAAATGCTAAATTTGCTGGGTTTAGAAATGCGTCCTCCTCACCAAAGACCAGAAAAAGTGACAACTTCTGCGGCGATGGGATGAAGAGTGCTGAGTTATAAGACCGCCCACAACTGGCGAGGCTTGTCCAAGTATTATTTACTTCATATTCTTTGTGTCTTAGTGGTAAAAAAATAATTTTTGAACCACAAAGGCACAAAGGTAAAAAGCCTAAAATTGGACAAAGAGCTAGTTGATTAATTTACAAGTTTATTAAGTTAAAAATAGGAGCAATTATACTGGTATAACTATAAAAAATTGATTTACCAATGCATACAGCCAAAGCGATAGCCAAGCGCTGCTGCTTTCAGCCCTTTGCCCCATTCACTACCATTATTGTCTCCAGTCTCATATCCTGTGCATCTATCCCAGCGCCGGAATTAACCCAGTCTGCACAACAACCTCAGCCTCCGTCTATTGTTGCTGACAAGCCCAATTCCGAAAGAATTCTCAACGAGGTTATTAGCCGTCAGAAAAGTTTGCAGGTTTGTGATTTCGAGTTTAACCCAGAGACAGCGCGCCAATCTTCAGAAGTCTACTCTAACAAAGAGGGTCAGCACCTAGTACAACTCCTCTGTTTCATGGCCGCCTATCAAGGCAGATTCGCCTTCCTGGAAGTAGATACTTCCCAGCCTGAACTTAAAATTCAGCCTCTAGAACTAGAACTCGCTGGATTTCCCCAATTTGACCCCCAAACCAATATCCTCTCCAACAGTTATAAATTTATTGGTGCAGGCACTTGTCTACAAACCACTCAATACTATTGGCGTGATGATGCTTTAAGGCTAATTAGTTCGGAAATTGTAGATGGACAGCCTAATGGTTGTCAAGAATTAGGCGTGCGATCGCCCTCAGCTAATCAGTTAATTACTAACAAGAATGTCGGCCCTGCTAAACTAGGCATGACTCTAGGACAACTCAAGCAAGTTTTAGGTGAGGAAGCAAAATTTGCACCCGCCAGCTTGGGGGTTGATGCAGGTGAAGGGATTAAGGTTAGTCAGGAAGGAACTTTGCAGTACGCGTTGGGTTTCACCGCAGAAGGGAAACAGCCGATAACTGATAACTCTGTGATTAACAGTATCACCGTGAGCAATCCTGACTACAGAACGACTGCTGGGGTGGGGCCAGGTACTCCCCTCAAACAAGCTGTTGCCATCTACGGCCCAGCCACCCTATTCTACAACTGGAATAATGAAGGACGAGAGTACATTGAATTTGAGCAGGGACTAGGTTCAGGCGTATTGATCAGGTCTAATCAGTGGACAATTACAGATTTTGCTGGTATTTATGCCGACACCAAAGCTGAATTCAACAAAACTCAAAAGTTCCACGAACATGCAGGTATTGGTTCAATTACCATCAGGCAGTAATATAGCAAAGTGCTGAGTGCTGAGTGCTGAGTGCTGAGTATAAACCCATTTGCTTCAGAGCTTTGATCAATCTACTTTGGATTTTTGAACAAAAAGATCCCCGACTTTTTCAAAAAGTCGGGGATCTGAATCCTTAAACTGCAACCAAGTTTAATTAGGCAAACGCTGCCGTTTTCACATCATTATTTGCCAAAATCTCTTGCAATTCTTCAGCGTCAACTGTTTCTTTATCAACCAGCATTCTCGCAATTTCATCAAGAATGTGGCGATTGTTCACTAACACTTCTTTAGCACGTGTATAAGCTACTTCCACCAATTTACGAACTTCTTCATCAATGGCAGCAGCAGTTTCTTCAGAGAAATCACGCTCTGACATGATATCACGACCTAGGAACATGTTACCTTGCTGACGACCCAGAGCAACAGGCCCCAAGCGATCGCTCATGCCAAAGCGGGTAATCATTTGACGCGCAACACGGGCTACTTGTTGCAAGTCATTGGAAGCACCTGTGGTCACTTCTTCGTCACCAAAGATTAATTCTTCAGCAATGCGACCACCTAAAGCCACAGCCATCTGATTTTCTAGATAAGCGCGGCTGTATAATCCTGTGTCCATCCGGTCTTCACTGGGGGTAAACCAAGTTAAACCACCGGCGCGACCACGTGGGATAATGCTGATTTTCTGTACTGGGTCATAGTCGGGCATCAAAGCACCAACCAAGGCGTGACCAGCTTCGTGATATGCTACCAAGGTTTTGCGTTTTTCGCTCATTACCCGGTCTTTCTTCTCTGGGCCGGCTAACACGCGATCAATAGCGTCGTTGATTTCATCCATCGAAATTTCGGTCAAGTTGCGCCGTGCTGCCAAAATAGCAGCTTCGTTCAACAGGTTGGATAAATCTGCACCAGTAAAACCAGGGGTACGACGAGCAATTTTATCCAAGTCCACATCCTTGGCTAGGGTCTTACCACGGGCGTGAACTTTGAGAATTTCGCTCCGTCCGGCATAATCGGGACGGTCTACAACTACCTGACGGTCAAAACGACCGGGACGCAACAATGCTGCATCTAATACATCAGGACGGTTGGTAGCAGCAATAATAATGATGCCTGTGTTACCTTCAAAACCATCCATTTCGGTAAGTAATTGGTTGAGGGTTTGTTCCCGCTCATCATTACCACCGCCTAAACCTGCACCCCGTTGACGACCTACAGCGTCAATTTCATCGATGAAGACGATACAAGGAGCATTAGTTTTAGCTTGCTCAAATAAATCGCGGACGCGGGACGCACCCACACCAACGAACATTTCCACAAACTCAGAACCAGAGATGGAGAAGAAGGGTACACCAGCTTCACCCGCTACAGCACGAGCTAGGAGGGTTTTACCTGTACCAGGAGGGCCAACTAACAGTACACCTTTAGGAATTTTGGCACCAACTGCGGTAAAGCGATCGGCGTTTTTGAGAAAGTCTACTACTTCGTTTAATTCCAGCTTGGCTTGGTCAATACCAGCGACATCACCAAAAGTTACCTGAGTTTGCGGCTCCATCTGCACTCTGGCTTTGGACTTACCAAAGTTCATTGCTTGGCTACCAGGGCCACTTTGCGCGCGGCGGAGCAAGAAGAATAAGCCCACTAGAAGCAATACAGGGAAAAATAAGCTGCTCAGTGCCTTAAACCAAAATCCTTCGTCTGTTTGCGGCAAAACAGAAATATCAACGCCTCTATCAGTTAATGTATTGATTAAATCAGGGTCGTTGACTAAAGTCACTACCTTCTTATTACCGTCGCTGGAGGTAACAAGTGCTGTAGAGCGATCTGCACTAAGGCTGACTCTATCTACTCTGCCTTTCTCAACTTCTTGGATAAATTGACTGTATCGCCATGTTTCTTTGCTTTGAGGTTGCTTGTCAAAGAATGCTGTTCCTAGGGCAATGACAACAATAAAAAGCAGCGCGTACAGCCCCGCATTTCTCCATCTTTTATTCACTGAGGTCTATCCTCCTGTATTTTTTGGCGTTCTTGTAGCTTCTCTGAATATGAGAGGGCATTATTAAGAATTATGTTAACTTATCTTAAGGTATAACATAATGATGCAGCTGTCATGCTAAAAAAAGCCTCCTGATTTGCGGAAAACTAGGATGGTAGGGATTATATTGTAGCGACCCTGTGGGCTGCTGAACGGTATGAATGGGGATAATTTCTACCACACTATTAGTGTAGGCGATCGCTTCAAATCTCCTGACTAAATCTGCATTCCAAGGTTCCTCACGCACGTTTGGCAGCCACTTGATAATTTGCGATCGCATAACTCCCGGCAAAATTCCCTCTGTCAACGGTGGAGTCCACCAACTACTATCTTGCCATCCCCAAAGATTACCTGTGGTAGTTTCTAGCCAATGACCTGCGGCATCTACTAAAATTGCTTCTTGAGCATTTAAATGTTGGGCATGAGTCTTGGCTAACCAAGCACTCAGATAGTTTCCAGTTTTATGAGAAGGGAGACTACGAAAAAATTCCCACGTAGCCAAAGTTGTGATAATGCCGTGTTGCTGTTTTGCGCTCAAATCCGGTGGTAAAAACCTACCAGTGATCCACTCTCGCCCATCAGGAAAGAGAGTAATTCTGAGAACGGGGAAGTTTTCTGAGAGGATTTCTGCACCTTGACGGATCAGATGCCAATTAGGGTGTGTCCAGCCAAAAGATTGCAGTGAGAACAGTAGGCGATCGCAATGTGAAACCCAGTTAGTTAAACTGCGATCGAGGGATTTCTCATAAACCCGCAGTGTCGTAAAAACCGTTGCACCGTAAAGTAACCCCGGATCATTAATATCTAATTCCAGGGTTGGGGATGTGATTAGTTTGCCGTTGTACCAGTAGATCAGACTAACCTCGCAGGGAGCAGAATTTGATAGTCGTCTTGGATGCAGATAGTGGAAATTTAATTTTTCGAGTTACTTTTTGCGGTCTTCTTTGCGCCTCTGCGTCTTTGCGTGAGCTTTTTAATAGTATTGTCAGCAACACCAAAGTATTTATGCAAGAGATTAATTAAATTTTTTCTCCTTTGCACCTCTGCCCATTATTCAGGGAACGTAATTTTATTACCTTCTGGAGTGCTAGTTACCTTTGCACCTAAAGCCTCGATTTCACGAATTGCTCTTTTAAGAGTCTTGGCATCAACTTGATTATTTAATACCATTACCCAAGCTGATAGTTGTGCAAATTTGCTGTTAGGATTTTGACTTAAAAATTGACTAGTTTGTTGAGAAGTAACAGCAACTAACTGACTTTCTTCATCTGAAAAATTACTAGCCCATTCTGCCGCCGTTGAGAAAGATTGTTGGGCGGCTTGAGTATTTCCTAAAAATAATAATTCGTCAATTCCCTTATAACGCCACACATAATAAGATTTTTCAGGAACCAAGGGAGACAAAGACTTTAAACCCTTTTCTATCATTTCTATAGAACGTTCTGGCATACCAGCATACATAGAAGTACTGCTAGAAAGACTTAAATAGGCTGTTAGAAATCTTGGGTCGCGCTCTAGAATAACTTCAAAATATTCTGGACTTAGGCCATAACCTGTTTTGGCACGAATTTCATCATCACCAAAGTATTGCAAATAACCCAGATAAACCCAATTTGCTATTAAGTTAGCATAACCAAAACTGGGCATTCTCTTGAGTAAATTGAGCCGCAGACTTTCCGAATTGATGTCTCTTTCTAAAGTTTCTAAAGAAACAGTTTGTTGGTTTTTTAGCAGTATTTGTAGTTGAGGAAATTGAATTAAGCTAACTCCTAAAAGACACAAACAGGCTACTAAAGGTGTAGCGATAGCTTGACGAGATAACAACAACATATTTGGCTTGTTTTTCTACGCGAAGTCACCTCATTGTATACAATTTTACTTTTGTCTAGTGCTAATTTTTGAAATTTGCAAGTGCTGAAAACGGAGTAAAAACAGCGCCACAGGCGCTGCTGACTCCAAAATCTATTGTTACTCAGCACTCAGCACGGGCTATAAGCGTAGCCATGCCCGCAGGGCTTTACAGCACTCAGCACTCATTAAGCGCTACCTGTAAAGGCAACTTCCGGGAACTTCAACTGAGCTTCGGCCATGGGGCGTCTTCTGCCTTCCTCTTGCCAGTAGTTAATCACTTCAGTTGCTTTATTCAGCAACTCGACGCGATCTAGGTCAGTAATCCAGTGTTTGGATTCCAGTTCCTTTTTTAACTCTTCCCACGCATCATTTCTAGGCCAGAAAAAGTACTTAGTCAAAGGACTTGTGCCTTTGCCGACAACTTGATCGACTGCTAGGGCAACGTTCTCGTCTAACCAAAGGATTTTCAGAATAAATTGGGTCAATCACACCTCCGGGGCATATCCGGGCATTACTTACTAAGTTAGCAAACTGACAAGTCAGGGCTTGTGCGATCGCACGAGTAGAAATGTAAGTCTACTGTGCGTGCTTTGCGATCGCTTATTTTAACGCAATACCTCACCCGATGACCAAAATAGTGGTTGAGAATTGGGCATTGGGTATTGGGAATTGGGTATTGGGCATTGGGCATTGTTTACCAAAGGAGTTTTGTGAAAAGACCTGATTTTGAGGATTTAGAAGTTTATCAACTTGCTGAAAGGCTAGCTAATGAAATTTGGAAAATTGTCAAGGGATGGGATAATTTCACTAAAGATACACTAGGTAAACAAATTGTTCGGTCTGCTGATAGTATTTGTGCAAATATAGCCGAGGGAAGAGGTAGGTATAGCGACCAAGACAATCGACGTTTTGTCAAGATTGCGAGAGGGTCTTTGTACGAAACCATCAGCTGGTTAAGATTAGCCTATGCTAGACAATTATTGACAAATGAACAGGTAAAAACATTCAAACCAATCCTCGATGAACTATTACCCCAAGCTGAATGCTTATCTAAAATCCATAGGCAACAGGTAATTGAGTATTAGTCATCAAGTTTGGAGTATTGGGTAAAAATCCTTATACCCCATACCTCATGCCCCATGCCCCATACCTCATGCCCCATGCCCATGACTGAACAACTCTCCACAAAAGCCATCGTCGTTTTTGATATTGATGGCGTTGTGCGCGACGTTGGTGGTTCCTATCGCCGAGCGCTGGCAGATACTGTAGAGTATTTTACGGAGACAGCGTACCGTCCCACGCCACTAGACATTGACAATTTAAAGTCTGAAGGACTCTGGAATAACGATTGGGAGGCTTCCCAGGAATTCATTTACCGCTACTTTCAATCTCAAGGACAATCCCGCGAACAATTGCAATTAGATTACAACGCGATCGTTGCCTTTTTTCAATCCCGTTACCGAGGCCCAGACCCAGACAACTGGACGGGGTATATCTGTGATGAACCTTTATTATTACAACCTAGTTACTTAGAGCAACTAACACAAGCTGGCATTTCCTGGGGATTTTTTAGTGGTGCGACTCGTGGTTCTGCTAACTATGTTTTGCAAAAACGTCTAGGTTTACAGTCCCCGGTATTAATTGCAATGGAAGATGCACCAGGTAAACCAGACCCCACCGGACTTTTTGCTACTGTTCGCCAGTTGGAGAATGGACTAGATATATTACCAGCAATCATCTACGTAGGAGATACGGTAGCGGACATGTACACAGTCAAGAAAGCGCGAGAGCTAAATCCTCACCGCACTTGGATTGGTGTAGGAATTCTCCCGCCTCACGTACAAGAAACCGCAGCGCGTAGTCATGCCTATAGTGAAACGCTACTAGCAGCAGGAGCGGCAGTAGTTTTCAGTAATGTCGAACAACTAAATCCAGCCAAAATACTGGAATTATTGTAGGGAGTGGGGGTTGCCATGCTCAATTACTTATTTTTTCAGGTTGTCATTGAAACATAAAAAAAACTGGGTGATGTTTGGATGCGTGAAAAAAATCACATATTCTAGCACCAGAGATTTCTGTAAAAACTCTGCAAAACCAAAGATTCATAAGTAGGCGATCGCATGAGCAACGGCGTAATGATGCAGTATTTCCATTGGTACAATCCCAATGATGGTAGCCTCTGGAACCAGCTGAATAAAACAGCCAATGAGCTAGCTAATGCAGGCTTCACTGCCTTATGGTTACCACCACCTTACAAAGGCAGTGGTGGAATTAATGATGTGGGATATGCAGTTTATGATTTGTTTGATTTGGGTGAGTTTGATCAAAAAGGCAGTGTCCGCACAAAATACGGTACACGTGAACAATACCTTACAGCCATTCAAACTGCTCAAAGTTATGGTCTGCAAATCTATGCAGATGTGGTTTTAAACCACAAAGATGGTGGAGACGAAACAGAACGCATCTGGGCGCAGGAGATGGATTGGCATGACCGTAACCGCCCAGTCAGCGACTGGTATGAAATCGACGCCTATACAAAGTTTTACTTTCCTGGTCGTGGAGATAAATACTCCAGTATGAAGTGGTATTGGTGGTGCTTTGATTCATTGTCTTACAATGCAGGCACACAAAGGGCAGATAAGCTCTACCGCATCAAGAATAGAGAGTTTGAGACAGAGGTCAGCCCCGAACACGGCAATTATGATTATTTGCTAGCGAACGATTTAGATATGGGTGAAGATCTCGTGCGCGGCGAGTTGATGTATTGGGGGCGTTGGCTTGTTGACACCACAAATGTCAACGGCTTTCGGATTGATGCTGTCAAACATATCCGTTCCTCGTTTTTCCGCGATTGGCTGAACCATCTGCGAGTTCATTTTAGTGGGCGACAACTGTTTAGTTGTGGGGAGTATTGGTCTCAAAATATCGATGAGTTACATCGTTACCTTGCTGCTACCACAGGACTGATGTCGTTGTTTGATGTGCCATTGCACTTCAAGTTTCACCAAGCCAGCCGCCAAGGCAGTAGTTTCGATATGCGGACAATTTTTGATCGCACCTTAGTTAAGGAACAATCTGCCCTAGCGGTGACATTTGTAGAGAACCATGACACCCAACCTTGTCAATCTCTGGAGTCTCCCGTTGAACCTTGGTTTAAACCTCTGGCTTATGCCCTAATATTGCTGCGTCGCGAAGGCTATCCTTGTGTGTTTTATGCCGATTATTACGGAGCGCAATATCACGATAAAGGACGTGATGCTACGCTGTACTCTCACCGTTTCTTAATTGATAAGTTCCTCCAAGCACGTAGAGACTACGGTTTTGGTGACCAACACGATTACTTTGACCATCCCAACACCATTGGTTGGACACGCTTGGGTAACAGCGAACATCCCGGTGCAATGGCTGTGGTGATGACCAACAGTGAACCAGGGAATAAGTGGATGAATATGTTTCGACCCAATGAGGCTTTTTATGACTCCACTGGACACATTGAGGAAATAGTCTATACCAACAATGATGGATGGGGTAATTTCCCTTGTACAGGTGGTTCTGTATCAGTTTGGCTGCAAAAATAATACTGATGATCAAGCCAGGAAAAAGGTTAAGTTACCTTTTTCCTGAGTCATTACATAATTGAACGTGAGTTCGACAAATATCAAAAACCCCTCTCCAAACCTCTCCCCTGGCAGGGGAGAGGCTTTAAAACCTTGATTTTTAGTTCAAACCCAGGGATATTTTTGCCCCTCTCTGTATCGGAGAGGGGTTGGGGTGAGGTTCATCGAATTCACGTTAATTGAAGTATGAATTCGCGCGATCTTTAAATTTAAAACACCGAAACTATTCACCAATTAGTTACAGAGAAAAATATTTTATTTAATAAAATAAGTGTTTTTATATAATTTTTGCTTTGGCATTTACTACTTTAGTAATATGCAAAAATTAGCAAACTAAGACTATTGAAAGATTATAAATTATTGGATTTTAACTAAAACTCTAAATAATATTGAAGTTTAAACAAACAAATTTGTCTAAATTTCCCATAAACAAAAAATTATCCAGCAAGCACCAGAGGCTATGGTCATGAACCAGCCGATCAAGGTTGAAAAGACGGTGACGATTAACAAACCAGCAGAAGAACTCTACAGTTTTTGGCGTAACTTTGAGAACTTGCCTCGTTTTATGAAGCATCTCAAAAGTGTGAAGGTGTACGATGATACGCGAGAGTCCTCCGGACAAGCTACGCGATCGCACTGGATTACTCAGGGACTCTTAGATGGAAGCATTGAGTGGGATACAGTCATCATCGAAGATCAGGAAAACGAATTGATTTCTTGGACTTCGGTTGAAAGCGCAGTAGTAGAGAATTCTGGTCGTGTCCGCTTTCAACCTGCGCCTGGTAATCGTGGAACTGAGGTCAAAGCAGTTACGGAATATAAACCCCTTGGTGGTGTGATTGTAGTTGCCATCGCTAAACTCTTTGGTGAAGATCCAGAACTGCAAATTAAAGAGGATTTACGTCGCTTCAAAATGCTGATGGAAGCAGGCGAGATTGCCACAACAGAAGGTCAGCCAAGAGGTGGGAAGTAGGTTACAGGTTACAGGTTACAGTTTAATGCTCGATCTGTAAAAATTAACAAGAGAGAAAAATCAATGAAAGCAGTTTGCTGGAACGGTGCCAAGGATATGCGGGTGGAAACAGTACCCGATCCAAAAATCATTAATCCGCGTGATGCTGTTGTTAAAATCACCACAACGGCGATTTGCGGTTCTGATTTGCACCTTTATAACGGCTATATGCCCATGATGGAAAAGGGCGATATCGTGGGTCATGAATTCATGGGGGAAGTCGTTGACATAGGAAGTGCCGTCAAAAATATCAAGATAGGCGATCGCGTAGTTGTACCATTCCCTATCGCCTGCGGTAACTGCTTTTACTGCCAACACAACTTTTGGTCACTGTGCGATAACTCTAACCCAAATGCCTGGATGGCAGAAAAATTCATGGGTTATTCCCCATCGGGTATTTTTGGTTACTCTCATTTGCTGGGGGGTTACGCTGGCGGTCAAGCTGAATATGCCCGCGTTCCCTTTGCTGATGTTGGTTTGTTCAAAATTCCTGATGGGCTAACAGACGAACAAGTCGTGTTTCTCACAGATATCTTTCCCACTGGATATATGGCGGCCGATAGCTGCGATATTCAGCCCGGTGATATTGTCGCCGTCTGGGGCTGTGGCCCAGTAGGACAATTCACCATCAGAAGTGCTTATTTGCTTGGCGCTGAACGTGTCATCGCTATTGATCGAATTCCCGAACGCTTACAAATGGCTAAAGAACAAAGCAAGGCAGAAATCCTGAATTTTGAAGAAGTAGATGCCGGTGAAGCCCTCAAAGAAATGACTGGTGGGCGCGGCCCTGATGCTTGCATTGATGCTGTGGGTCTGGAAGCCCACGGCACCGGTTTAGAAGGGATATACGACGAAGTAAAGCAAGCGGTGCGTTTGGAAACAGGCCGACCCCATGCGCTGCGGCAAGCGATTGTGGCCTCTCGCAAAGCTGGTCATGTTTCCATCCCCGGTGTTTATGCTGGCTTGGTAGACAAGATCCCCATGGGTGCTGCGATGAACAAAGCCTTGACCTTCACAATGGGACAAACCCACGTTCATAAGTACTTGCACAGGTTACTCGATCATGTGCAAAAAGGGGATATTGATCCATCTTTCGTCATCACTCATCGTCTGCCATTAGAGCAAGCACCGTATGGCTACGAGATTTTCAATCACAAGAAGGACAACTGTATCAAAGTTGTACTCAAACCCTAAAGAGTTAAGAGTTTTAGGTGTAGTGATTTTACGGCGTTGCTGTAAATATGAATTTACCTCGCGCAGAGGCGAGCCAGTGCGTTGGGCGGGTTCCCCGACTTGTAGCAACTGGTGTTGCAAAGGCGCAGAGAGTTTAATGAGCGATCGCCTTTTAAAGCATCTTGTTTCGTTTTAGCTTGTATTGGGATGTGGTGTTAGACAAATCAAGATTAAGCAATATTTAGCACTTTTCGTAATAGTGCTTGGTCTTCTAATTTAGCTTTCAAACGACCATTCTCTACATCTCGAATCCAGCTTTGGCTTTTACCTGTTAACTTGGCTAATTCCCTCTGGGAAAGCTGCAAGTTTTTTCGCGCCTGTAAAATCTGTTCGCCAGGCAAATCACTGATAGTTTTAGTCTTTCTTCGGCTTTTTACAGTCCGCCTGGGCTTTTTTTGGGATTCTGATATTTGCTGTTCCCACTCTGGGGGTAGTTCAAATGACAAAATTCGCGCATTCATTAGCAGATTCCACTTACCACGGGGGCCTGAATCTGTGAGACGGGTGTTGCCACCACCGTCATTAATCCAAAATTCTAATGCTTCGTCTGGATCTTCAGGAATACCCATTAATTTCGCCCACAAAGGTTGAATTTCTAAAGGGTAAGTCACCGGGTCAAAAATTGGTTTAATTCCATAATGATTGAGAACTTCCAAATCACTTTCAAAAGTTCGCAGCAAGCGTTTACGTTCTTCCCGTTGTCGAGAGGCAAGAGTAACTTTTTCTTCGCCGTAAGCAATGCGTAATAAGGTAGGAATGGTGATACGTTGTTCTTTGCCCATTTTGGTTTTAAACAGCAACCACAGCATTAGTCTGACTGCTCCTTCATGTTGCTGCCAAATACTCATAACTGTAGTTAACAGCGTTTTGGGTAGGCTGCCATATTGATAGAACGCGGTTCGCTCTCTACATGCTTGTTTATTTAAGAAATACTGTGACCAGATGCCGGCTTTTACTTTAAAAGTTAGTCCAATCAAATATTTGCACCCCAAATCATCTTCTTGAAAATGATGCTGAATATTTACTAAGTGCCACAGGCGACTTTTTGTCACTGAAAATCCTGGGACTCGACCTTGTTGAGGCCAGTCAATGGAAATAATTAATGAACAAGCTTGTTGAACGATGTTTTTCATTAAAGCCAGCTTGGCATTTTTATTCAGGTCTTTACGTTTTTCTAACCCTAAATATTTCTCAATTTGACGTTCGTCAATGGTAAACTCCTGCTCCCAAGGTTTATCCAAGGATGTAGCGTATGCGGCAAACATCAAATGAATGCAAGTGGCTCTAATGTCAAGTTCTTCTATAGCTGCTAACTCGGTGATACTATCGCTGACTTGGAATGGATCTCGAACGTGAAAGGCGATCGCTCCTTTTCCTTGTTTCACTTTGCGTCCATAACACAGGTAACCTTCGGCATCAGTTTCCCAATTTAAGGATGTCCGTTGTGCTAGAACGTTGCAAGCTTCCCAAATGGCGATCGCTGAAGCAAATGCATGATTCTTACCGTTGGCAAATAAATCTGGGCTGGTAGCATCTCTCGGTTCAAGTTTGCATCTGCCTTTTTTCGCCTGCCAAGGAATAGGCGAATTAGTTGGACAAGCTATTACACATTGCGGTTCAGGATAATAGCCTTCACAGTTGTTACAAAGACCAGGATCAATCCAGTATTCATCGTTCTCTATTTTGATTGCACCCGTAGGACATTGGGGGCGGCAGTTGTCACATCCAACGCAACTGTTGTTAGGAATTGTATAAGGCATACGGCTATAGGGCTTCTTCCCACTCTAATCGTTGAGATGTTTGGCTCAAGTCTCCCCTGGATGTTGCTGCTTGACTTATCACTAGCCACCAAATTATCTCTACATCAAGAAAAATTATTCTTGCTGTAATTATTCCCCACATCCATATTTAGACTACGCATCCAATTGGCAGATCTTTCAGACTTTTAACCTGAGCCTGATATTACTTCTTTATTAACTATACATTTCATAAACACTTGGATAAGTTTGTTCACAATGAGCCTGGGAAGAATTCTTAATACTTTGATTAATAGTTAGCTGACGAATTCTTTGATTTAACCTTAAAGTTTTACCCAAAGTGTTTTTATCGAACATCTAATCATCTTATTAGTAGCCTTCATTTGGTTTATTAATAATTTTAATATTTAAGGCAGATTAATTTTCTGTTATCAAAACTACATTCTGTTTCATAATTTCGTTTGGCATTTTCATTGCAAAACTGTGAAAGAGTAACTTTTTTTGGTAAAAGTTATCAAAGTAATTATTTTCCAGATAAATTGAGCTTGTTTATTTGATAAATAACAAAATCATCATATTTCAATGTAATAGACAAACATATCAATTGTATAGATCAATACTAAATCAAGTAACTTTTTACTTGCATGAACAAAAAGTTGAAAAATAATCTCATCATTGATTGAGCCGGCTCTAGCTGTAAAAGTAGAATCTAGAGAAGTTTGTTTGGACGTTACAGGATGCCGTCTCTTGAAAATCAGTATACTACTAACCAAGATGTTTATTTACTTATTGGTAATAAGTTGCATTTAAACGGTTCAAAATTAATAAAAAATTTGCAGAAATTTGAGAAAGTCAGCGAACTTTGATAAGAGGATAATTAATTGATTTACTGTTAAACAAAATCCTAAGATTAAGTTAGGATGATGATTAAAGTACAAACAATTTTGTAGGCGAAATTGCCGAGGTTTAATTCATGGCACAACTAACAGGATTGACATTTGGAGGTAATACCTGGACACCTAAATTCGCCCAGGAAATTGACCTAGAAAAATGTATCGGCTGTGGCAGATGCTTTAAAATCTGTGGTCATAATGTATTGAGCTTGAAGGCACTCAATGAAGATGGGGAATTTGTAGATGATGAAGATGATGATGAAATTGAACGTAAGGTAATGGTTGTTGCTTACCCAGAAAACTGTATTGGTTGTGAGGCTTGTTCACGGATTTGTCCAAAGAATTGCTACACCCATGCTGTATTAGACAATTAAGACTTTAGGGAGTTGATTAAGGTTGTTCTTTTTACCAGAGGGCACTGTGGAAATTAAGCACAAATGTGCTAGGCAAGGTAACTAGAGGGGAATATGCAAAACTACTAGAACTGGCAAAAAGTTCGCAGTAAACAAATACGTAAATCGCTAAATGTTAGTTATTCACAAATTCATACTTGCTATTAATATAGTCTGAACAATATTAGGAGTAACAGTGTCCTCTTGGCAGCAAAAGGCTCTTTTGTCATAGGAGTGAAAATATAGTGTTAACTTTTTTGGGGGAAGGATATGAAATTATCTGGAAAATTCCCCCAAATTTTGTAAGTGTGAGATAGAAAGTTAATAAGTGAAAAGAAAAAATGTGAGTAGGGAGTGGGGGTAAAGGTAAAGCACTTTCTCAAAGTCTAATTCCAGACAATCAAACCTTTAATGATGGCTTACACAGCAGGTAGCATGTATGCAAAAAATTCCTGTTTCACTATGGACTCTGGTTGCTGGAATAGTAGTTACAGTAATCAGTATTTGGATCGGTCAAAATAATACGCTACTGCCAGTACAAGCATCGCAACAAGCACCTTTGGTAGACGGATTTTTCAATGTCATGTTTACCATAGCGATCGCACTGTTTCTGGTTGTCGAAGGAACTATTTTGATTTTTTTGGTAAAGTATCGTCGTCGTCCGGGTGATGACACCGATGGTGTACCAGTAGAAGGCAATGTGCCTTTAGAGATTTTTTGGACAGCAATCCCCGCCGTAATTGTCATTGGTTTAGGCATTTACAGTGTAGATGTTTACAACCAAATGGGCGGATTTGAGCCTGGGAGTCATCCTCATTCTGGGCTGCATGTTGCCAATGGTGCGGCGATCGCAGCTACCCTTGATGACACCTCAGCATCGACAACTACCGCCAACATTGGTATTGGTGCATCTCCCAAATCACAAGGCAAACAGGCAGACTTAATTGTTGATGTCCAAGGGATGCAGTACGCCTGGATATTCAATTATCCCCATAGTGGCATTACCACCGGGGAGTTACACGTTCCCGTGGGTGCTGATGTGCAACTAAATCTTTCAGCACAAGATGTCATTCACTCATTTTGGGTACCGCAGTTTCGGTTGAAGCAAGACGCGCTTCCCGGTATTGCCACCCAACTACGATTTGTTGCCACAAAAGTAGGTACATATCCTGTTGTTTGTGCAGAACTGTGTGGTGGTTATCACGGTTCTATGCGGACACAAGTAGTAGTCCACACACCAGAAGAATTTGATAACTGGCTAGCACAAAGCCAAATTGCTCAAGCGCAAGACCTCAAACAAGCCGTAGCAGTGAATCCGGCTGAACTATCAACATCAGAGTTTCTTGCACCCCATATTCATGACTTGGGTGTAAACACAACCACCCTCGCCCAAATTCAAAAGTAGTCAAAATAATGCGTAGTTGAAAATTCGTAATGACAATCATTGAGAAATTGTACTCATTATTTAATTACGAATTACGAATTACGTATCGCTAAAGCGAAAGCTCCGCTAACGCGCAGCGTTTCCGATAGGAAATATTACGAATTATCCAAAATAGCTTATGACACAGGTAGAATTTCCCCGGAACACGCCACCCGAAGGAAATCTGGAAACAAAGGCGGGAAACCATCCCCAGGCGTGGAAATGGACTGACTATTTTACATTTAATGTTGACCACAAGGTAATTGGGATTCAATACCTAGTCACAGCATTTGTGTTCTATCTTATCGGTGGCTTGATGGCTGTAGCTATCCGTGCCGAACTAGCAACACCAGATGCAGATTTACTTGACCCCAACTTATACAACGCCTTCATGACCAATCACGGGACGATTATGATCTTCCTGTGGATTGTGCCCAGTGCCATTGGGGGATTTGGTAACTATCTCATTCCCTTGATGGTTGGTGCTAGGGATATGGCGTTTCCCAAACTGAACGCGATCGCCTTTTGGTTGAACCCCCCAGCCGGATTGCTGCTATTAGCTAGTTTTATCTTTGGTGGTTCTCAATCTGGTTGGACAGCTTACCCACCATTAAGCTTGGTGACAGCACCCATCGCCCAAACTCTCTGGATACTAGCGATTGTGTTGGTGGGAACTTCCTCAATTTTGGGTTCACTGAACTTTGTGATCACCATCTTGATGATGAAAGTTCCCAGCATGAAATGGGATCAACTACCCTTATTTTGCTGGGCAATCTTAGCAACTTCAGTCCTTGCATTGCTTTCTACACCTGTATTAGCTGCGGGTTTAATTCTGTTGTTGTTTGACCTCAACTTCGGCACATCCTTCTTTAAACCAGATACCGGCGGTAACGTTGTCATTTACCAACATCTATTCTGGTTTTATTCCCACCCGGCAGTATATTTGATGATTCTGCCCATCTTCGGCATTATGTCAGAGGTGATTCCCGTTCACGCGCGGAAGCCAATTTTTGGTTATAAAGCGATCGCCTATTCCAGCGTCGCTATTTGCGTCGTCGGTTTATTCGTCTGGGTTCACCACATGTTTACCAGTGGTACACCCGGTTGGATGCGGATATTCTTCACCATCTCCACCCTCATCGTCGCCGTGCCTACTGGCGTAAAAATCTTCGCCTGGGTTGCTACCCTTTGGGGTGGTAAGATTCGCTTCACCAGTGCCATGCTTTTTGCCATTGGCTTATTGTCCATGTTCGTCATGGGCGGCTTAAGCGGCGTGACCATGGGAACAGCCCCCTTTGATGTTCACGTCCACGACACATATTATGTAGTGGGACACTTCCACTACGTCTTATTTGGTGGTTCCGTGTTTGGCATTTACGCCGGTATTTATCACTGGTTCCCCAAAATGACCGGACGCAAGCTCAATGAAACCTGGGGACGCATTCACTTTGCCCTCACCTTCATCGGCACTAACTTAACCTTCTTACCCATGCACGAATTGGGTTTGCAAGGAATGCCCCGCCGCGTCGCCATGTATGACCCCCAATTTGTTGACCTCAATCAACTTTGCACCATTGGTGCATTTGTTTTGGCGATATCGGTAATTCCCTTCACCATCAATATTCTCCAAAGTTGGCGCCAAGGAGAATTGGCGGGTGATAATCCTTGGCAAGCCTTGAGCTTAGAATGGACAACCAGCTCACCACCCCTCATTGAAAACTGGGAAGAATTGCCTGTTGTCACTCATGGCCCTTACGACTATGGCCATATTGAAGTACAACCAGCCGGCACACCAGAAATTAGCGCTTAGTAAAATCTTCCCTTTATCCTGTTCTTGTCTCTGTGTTCTCTGCGTCTCTGTGGTTAATTCAAGATTTTTAAACCACAGAGGCACAAAGGGCGCAGAGGGAGAGGAAAAATATAACTGTTCAAAGGGGGAGCTGAAAAGTCTTAATTCACTAAATAACCTCAGTTGGAGATTTATAGGGTAAACAATATGACCATAGCAACGACAAGTGAACATCACCAAGAACATCATCCAGATTTACGAGTTTGGGGACTGTTGACGTTCCTGATTTCTGAATCCTTGATGTTTGGGGGATTTTTTGCCACTTATCTATTCTTTCGCGGTAGTACAGAAGTTTGGCCGCCAGAAGGAACAGAAGTAGAGTTGTTTTTACCCGCGATTAACACCATTATTCTGGTGTCTAGTAGCTTCGTCATTCATTTTGGGGATGTGGCAATTAAAAAGAATAATGTCATAGGAATGCGGTTTTGGTATGCTGTCACCGCTATCATGGGGGCGATTTTCTTAGTTGGTCAGGTTTATGAGTACATGAGTTTAGGTTATGGTCTGACCACCAACATCTTCGCTAACTGCTTTTATATCATGACTGGCTTCCACGGTTTGCACGTATTTGTGGGACTGTTATTGATATTAGGTGTATTGTGGCGATCGCGTCGTCCCGGTCATTATTCTGCTACCAAACATACTGGCATCGAAATGGCAGAAATTTACTGGCACTTTGTGGACATTATCTGGATTGTTTTGTTCATTTTAGTGTACATTTTGACGCTGTTTTAAAAGGGAGTGGGGAGTAGGGTTATTTTCCCAGTACCCAGTCCCCAATCCCCAAAGGAGATTACTATGCAACCTGATGCAAATAAATTCTCATGGTTTCAAGTTCCAAATGATGTCAAGAAGTTATTAATATTGGCAGCACAAACTTGGGAAACTACCTCAGAATCTGAAAATTACATTCATCAAGCTTTAGCTCAGGCTGGTGATAACACAGATGTTTTAGTATCAGCTTATAGATTTTTTTATTATAAAAATAATTATTCACTGGCGCTACAAACAGCAGTCAAAGTTTTAGATAAAATTAAAGAAACAGAACAATTTCCAGATGATTGGGAACAACTTCAGCCCATATTAGTTAAGCGACAGAATGAACCCCAAATCAGATTGTACTTGAATGCTTATGCTGCTTCTGGTTTGGTATTAGCAAAATTGGGGAAAATTGAACAGGCTAAAAAAATCAGTTCTAGAGTCAAAGAAATTGACGAAAAGAATGATTTTGGAGCCGGAATCCTACTGGATATTTTGACACGTCCACCAGATGAAGATGATTGATTAACTAACCATCAACAACCATGAGTGATTTTTCTATCTATCAACCCTTTTCCTTGTCTAACACTGCTAACCCGATATTGCCTGTTCTGCCTTTACCTACCTCGCCTTCTGTGCCAAATATGCCTCGTAATTCTCCTCCTCCTATGTTGATATTGCCTCAGTCTTCTCAACTGATGATTTAATGATGATGAAAGGTAGGGATTGGCTAGTAACTGGAGATGGTCATTATCAAGCCTGTAAATCCGTAAGAGCGTGGGATTTATTGAGAGAAAATTATCGTCTGTATCGGTTTTTAACTGAGATGGAAGATGTTCTCAATGGGATGGACTACGAATCCAGTCGTCTACCAGAAATCAGAATGCTTGTGAGGCGCTTGATAGTTAATTCCTACTGGGTACGAAGTCAATATTTAGAACCTGACTCTAAGACGGGAAACTCTGTTTTACTCCTATATGATGAATTGGGTTTTCCATTAACGGTGCAAACAGTAACATTTACACCGGGAACTCGTTCAACTATTCATAATCATGGGACGTGGGGAGTAGTAGCTGTGCTAAAAGGTCAAGAAAAAAATACGTTTTGGCGACGAACTAACAGCCTAGATGTTGCAGACAAACTTGAACCTACAGGAGAAATAACTTTATTTCCAGGAGATATTGTGAGCTTCACTCCTGATGCAATTCACAGTGTGCAAGCAGTAGGTGATGAACCAACTGTGACTTTTAATGTTTATGGGGAAACTGATCCAAAACAGCGATTTGAGTTTGACTTAGTTACCCACACAGCGAAAAAGTTTTGATGAGGAAGTGAGGGGATGAGGGAGATAGGAGAGATGGGGAAGAATTTTCGTTCTTGTCCCCTTGTCCCCAATCCTCAATTTATTAAATCGGGAGCAGACAATGGCTAGAGTAATTTTCTACAGCAAACCAGGTTGTAAGGGTGGTGTTAAGCAAAAAGTTTTGCTGACAGCTGCTGGTCATGAAGTGGTAGCATACAACCTGCTGACGGAACCTTGGACAGTTGAGCGCTTGCGGTCATTTTTTGGCGATCGCCCGGTAGTCGAATGGTTTAATCGTTCTGCTCCCAGGGTAAAATCTGGTGAGGTGGTGCCGGAAAAATTAGACGCACAAACAGCGCTTGTACTGATGCTACAAGATCCTCTGTTAATTCGTCGCCCTTTGTTAGAAGTAGGCGATCGTTGTGAGGTTGGTTTCGATGTAGAACAACTTGACGCTTGGATTGGCTTAAAACCCGTGGATGAGTCTTTAAAACAAGTGAGCGAGAGCCTCATGAGCCAAAACTTACAAGGTTGCGCTCATGGTGGAAATCATGAACACCACCATCATGAAGGTGGTTGTAAAGGTCATAAACAAAAGGAAGCTAGCTCTAACCATTAACTATAACTGTTAACTGTTCCGTCCTTCTGCGACTTGGCGGGGGACGGTTTTGTGTGGCATCAGAGTAAGTGGTTTCACCCAAAACCAACATCCTATCCACATTCAATGCAGTTATTCTGAGCGTCCTTTGATCATAGGTCATAAGATCCCCGACTTTTTTAAAAAGTCGGGGATCTGAACACCCGCAACCTGTCAAGTACTCTCTGTGCTTCCTGTTGCTGCCTAATTCTCTCTTTTTCTTGCCGTTGACGGTATTCTGTTTCCTTCGGGGCAAGAATTGGCTGTTCAATCTGCGATACTTCTTTATCAGTAAGCTGTAAATCTTGTTGTAAGTTTCTTAACTGCCTATGACTGGCTTTACTTAGGGGAAATTCTCGTTAATAACACGTAAACTGGCAATAAGCAAAGCAAATTAATCAATACCAAAGCAGCAAAATCTTCCACACCTAAACTTTTCTAATTCACATAACTTAAGTTGCTATAAATGCTTCAAATGCTTCTGGCTTGACTGTATTGCAATCAAGCCAGAAGCGCCATATATCTATACTATGCAGATGTCTAGAAGTTTTACCCCTAACGGATACCAACAGGTTCTCAAGATAAATCTTGAAACATCGCGGTGCTGAGGTAACGTTCGCCAAAGGAAGGTTGAATCATCACAATTAACTTCCCTGCATTTTCGGGACGTTTACCTACCTGAAGTGCAGCACATAAAGCAGCACCGGAGGAGATTCCCGATAATAAGCCTTCTTCTTTTGCTAAACGTCGCCCATAAGTCATGGCCTGTTCATCGCTGACTCTAATGACTTCATCTATCAATTCCAGACGCAATACATCTGGGACAAAACCGGCGCCGATACCTTGAATTTTGTGGGGGCCAGCTTCGCCACCAGAGAGGATGGGACTATTGCTGGGTTCGACTGCAATAATTTGTACACTCTGCTTACGTTGTTTAAGTATCTCTGCAATACCAGTAATCGTCCCACCAGTACCTACACCAGCAATGATGATATCCACTTCCCCATCGGTATCTGTCCAAATTTCCTCGGCGGTGGTTTCTCGGTGAATTTTGGGGTTGGCTGGGTTACGGAATTGTTGCAGCATCAAAGCGTGGGGAGTATTAGCAACAATTTCTTCGGCTTTACGAATTGCTCCTCGCATTCCTTCCGCGCCTGGTGTTAGTTCTAAAGTTGCACCGTAGGCTTTGAGCATAGAGCGTCTTTCGTGGCTCATTGTCTCTGGCATTGTCAAAATTAACCTATAGCCACGAGCGGCTGCTACCATCGCTAAAGCAATACCTGTATTGCCGGAAGTTGGCTCTACTAAAATGGTTTTTTCTGGCTCAATTAAACCCTCTGCTTCTGCTGAAAGTACCATACTTATTCCTATACGGTCTTTTACTGAAGCAGCTGGATTCATGCTTTCGAGCTTGACAACTATTCTGGCTCCTACTTTTTCGGCTTGAGGAATTTTATTGAGTTGAACTAAAGGAGTTCTGCCAATCAGTTCTGTGATATCTTTAGCAATTTTCATAAATTAACTCCTAAAATTTCGCATTGAGGCTGGATTATTTACTGATAATAATCAATTTGTATGTATTTAATTTATGGTCTGATGTGAATGAATACGTAGACTATCTACTCTCTTCACAGTACAAAATTGATAGACTCAAGATTGAATTTAGTGCAATTTTCTCACCGATTCTGATTCCATAATGTTTTTTAATTACCATAATGAACTTGAATAAGTTTAAATTGCTAACTTTCACTCTTTTTGCTGAGGCTTGTTTTCTTAGTCTGTTGTTTACTCATTCAGGCTTTGAGAGACTAAACGCCTGTATATAGAACGTTTTTCAGATGATTTACAATATTGCTATTTAGTGTCATAAGTTGCATTTTTTAGAAAAAGTTAATGTGTTTTTATCCAGTTTTCGCTTATACTCACCAAATAATCAATCTATTGACTTGAGTACAAGTTTTTCATGTCAATAACTAGCATGAAAATTGTCATTTATTGGCTCCCTAACTGGCTTTGAGCCTGAGTGCAGGAATGCTAGCACCCCATCTCAAAAATACTAGCACCCCATCTCAAAAATACTAGCACCCATACCCTAATTAATTTCTATAATTATTATCAGGTAAGGGTTATAAGCTTTGAGTGCAAATTTAATGAATTTAATAATCTTAATCCAACCAGCCTAAACACTGACTAAGAGGGACGGCTGATATAAATTTTGTAGGATTTACGCAGAGATTCCCCTCTACCCCCCAAAGTTCTCTGGGTTTTACCTGGAGAATTAGGGGGGACTTCTTAACCCTTCTGTTACCAATAAGCTTAAAGATTACTGGGTTTGAAGGTGTTCATTCTGAGTTGATAATTATAGCATTTGTGGAAAATTTGGTGATTTTTCAGTTATTAGATTATTCACTGATAACTGTTTGAGAAGTAAAAGTTAAAAGCTGCTTAGGTAAACAGCAACAGATATTTTTCTGGATGCATACGCCTAGCAAAGGAGAGCAAATATGAAAGTTAAACTTCTAAATGTTCTCACAGTTTGTTTAGTTACTTTAGTGGTGATATCTCCAGGTCTAGTAGTATTTAGCATCGTTTGGGGACGACATTTAGAGTTTGTGAGAATGCAGAATTTAGTCTGTGAATTTAACAAAAATAATACAGGTGATAATGTTTTGCTTCCCCAGACAGCAAGTACGAATTTAGCTCAATGTCAGACTAGCATCAAAATTTCTGACCGCAATGTTGTGAACTCACTACAATATAAACTCGTTGCTATCTTACAATGGTTTGTCTTAATTACTCCTATTTTTGTGGGATTAGGAATTATTGTTTACGACAGATATCTTGTTTATCGTGCCGCCATCTTAAAAGAACAAGTTGAAATGTTGGAAAGAGTTTGGCAACAAAGTATTGAGTAATCATTAATTCAAGTTTCACTCATTCAAACAAAACACCATGACAGAAGAACGCCAAGTTTTATATTTTGATTTGATTGACCAGTTACTTAGATGTCCCAATGGTCAAGAACCAGAGGTTTTGGAAGCTCAACCAGAATTGATTGATGCTGGCTTTGTGGAGACAATGCTACAGGTAGCAACTAGTTTTGCACATCAAGGTAATCAAGATGGTGCTAAGTTTTTGTTCTTTGTTGCTCGTGAACTAGCCAAGCAACTGGGATTATATCCTGAAGTCCCAAATTCTGAAGTTGCAAATAAGGAGTAAAGATGCTGCTGACTGAAACCGACGCTGGACAAATTGCGCTAGAATTCCTCATGGCAGACTGGAATATTTCAGAGGATCATAGGGAGTGGTTTACCATCTTTAATTCTCGACTATTTGGTGAGAGTTGGTACGTTGTAGAATTGGGTGTAGAAGGGTTTCCTGATAGGTGGTTTATTCAAGTTTATGATACGGGAATGTGTGACCCAAACTATACTTTTATTTCACCTATCCCTGCTTCAGAGGGATTTACGGACTTCGTAAATGTGCCAGAGATGGTGGCTGAAGTCTTGGTTGCCGAGCGCAAGACTCGATAAGAATAATTAAGATTCAAAATTCCAACTACGTGTTAATTAAAACTGAAAATTTTGATTTTCTTACTTTAAGACTTCAGAATATATGAGGTGATACTAAACTAAAGTATGCCTCATTTTTTTGTATTTATTTTAATAAGAAATTAGAACTAATTAGCCTGATTTGTCATGCTTAATTGACAAAAATATGTTATATTAAATAGCGTGATGAACGCTACAGAAATATCAGTTGAAATGATTGCTGAAGATATCCTAGCTAAAGAATTCACAAGAGTCGTCGGTCACTATTACCCAAAACTTGGGGAACTATTAGACGGGTGTCATGTGAAAGTCATCACCTGTTTCTGGGGAAGACCGGCTAGACGCTTGCAATATATAGGGATTTATTGTTCTGAAGAAATGCTTCCCTATGTGCAAGCTCAAAAAGATGTACTTAGAGAACTAGCAGATAACATGGGGCTAGTTCAAGTGGTCTGTATGAACGCGAAGCGGTTGCTACGCGATCCGATGTCGAAGCTCAAGCATACCAATCCCCGCTTATGGTTGGAGCTGCAATGGGTGGCAACTTAAAATAGCGATCGCTAACATGAAAACTGGACTTTTCTGCAATTACGAAAATCATCATCAAGATACCCGCCGCACGATTTTTGAACAAGTCGCGCTAGTTCAACAGGCGGAAAGCTTAGGTTTTGAGTCAGCCTGGTTGAGTGAGCATCATTTTAATGAGTTCAATCTCAGCTCATCTATGTTGCTGTTGATGGCACATTTAGCGGGACTTACCTCAAATATTAAATTAGGTACGGCGGCGGTGTTATTGGCATTCCACAACCCGATTCGGGTAGCGGAAGATATAGCCACCCTGGATAATTTGTGCAATGGACGATTGTTATTTGGGATTGCTAAAGGAGGGCCTTTTCCCCAGCACAACAAGCATTTTGCCACACCTATGGGTGAATCTCGTGTCAAAATGCTAGAGGCAATGGCATTGATTCAAAAGCTTTTATATGAAACTGACGTGTCATTTAATGGGCATTATTATCAATGCGATCGCCTGACAATTTTCCCTAAACCATTGCAACGTCAAATTCCAGTTTATATCGCCAGTGGTGATGATCAAGGTATAGAATTTGCTGCCCAAAATTCCTTCAGCTTGATGGGAGGGCCGCCGTTCTCTCTAGAAAGATTGAAGCATACTGTGGCTAAATATCGAGCCTTAAATTCTAGTGGCTCAGAAAAACTTGTATTGGCGCGCTTCTTTTATGTAGGTAAAACCTACAATGAAGCAGTGAGTGAGGCGTTACCATTCATCCGTAAATTCAGCCAAAAAATGCAAGTCAATTCTGCTTACGTAATGCAGAAAAGCTCAAATCCCAACCAAAAGCCATTTGATCGAACAAACATTTGTTTCGATGAAGACTATTTGCTTGAGAACTCAATTATTGGTGATGTGAGGACTTGTCGCGACAGAATCAAGAAATTTCAGGACGAGTTAAATCTCGGTACACTAGCACTCAAACCCTCGTCTTTGACTTTGCAAAAGAACCTAGAGAGTTTGCAGCGCTACAGCCAAGAGGTTGAGAATTATGTCTAAACTACACTTGCTTCCTCCTGATGATTTACCTCCAACCGAGGTGACAAAACAGGATGGAATGCTGCATCTGGAACTGGAACGATCTACTGGCAGATGCTTTTTTCACGCTTGCGATCGCATTACACAAGTCCTATTGTCTAACTGTCAGTGGTATCTTACCAAGAATGGCACCACCTTGATGCTAATCATTGACTGTCCTGACATAGTATCTTACTGGCATATAGTCAGCAACATTCCTCAGTTAGGAAATCGACTAGAGCGATTTACCCGTAATGCCAAGATTCGTGTTTATCCGCCATTTGGTAAAGGAATGCCATTTGAAATTGGCGTCAATGAAATTTCAGCTTATAAAGATTGGCTGTAAAAGAGCCTCCTGAGACACATAGCCAAGCGATCGCTCATTTCTCGTAGCCAGAGAAATCCTGTGACTTCTGCGGTGCGATCGCTTTTTTTATTCGTAGTGAGCGATTTATCGCTTGATTACAAGGTTTTAAAGGGCTAATAGCCCTGACTACGGACTTTTATTAAATCGTACTACTTAACAGGTAGTGTAAACCAGAATGTTACCCCTGCTGCCGATCCACTGTTCACACCAATTTCACCACCATGAGCCTTGATGATTTGCTTACATAAATACAACCCTAATCCTAAACTCACAGAATTATGGTTTTTACCCCCGCGAAAGTAAAGGTCAAAAAGCCGTTTTCTTTGTTCTTGACTAATTCCTAAGCCGTTATCACTGACAGTGCAATAAATCTGATCTCCTTCAAAATTCGCGGTAATTGTCAAGAGTAATCCAGGGGGATTATGTTTAATCGCATTGACAATTAAATTAGAAAATACTCGCCAAAGCTGCGTGGGGTCGGCATTGACTAAAGGCAAATCCGCAGTTACTAGATTTATGAGTGTTACTTGATTATTTGCTAACATTGGTTGTAAATCTGCGATCGCTGCTGCCACCACTGTATGTAATTCTACGGCTTGATATTGTAATATAAAACCTTGAACATCATTGATATGAGCTTCCATCAACGAATTAATTAAATTCAGTTGGCGATCGCTACTTTGCACCATCCGCTCTAAAATTGAGCGTGACACAGGAATTAAGGTTTCACTTTCAACTCCCTCACGCTCAAGTAAATTTTTCAGTACCATTAACGTCCCTAGCACCGGGTTGCGTAAGTCATGGGAAACTGCATGGAAAAATACTTTGAGTGCTGACTCAGCTTGCTTGCGCTGTGTGATGTCTTCAATTAACCCTTCATAATAAAGCAATCGTCCCTGTTCGTCACGGACTGCGTATGCTTTTTCCGCAATCCACACGATGCTGCCATCTCGACGATAGATTTGGGATTCAAATTCCGAGATAATCCCCTGCTGTTCCATCAAGCGCACAAACTCGGCACGACGATTGGGATTAACATACAACTGATGTTCAATATCAGTAAACTTATCTATGACTTCTTCTGGAGATGAGTAACCATAGATAGTGGCTAATGCCGGATTAGCCGTAATGTAACTTCCATTAGGGCTACTTTGGAAAATACCTTCAACTGCATTTTCAAAAATACTCCGATACTTGGCTTCAGCAACTTTGAGTTTTTGATTAGCAGACTCCAGTTCTTTGCGGGCGTTAAACTCAGAATGTTGCAGGCGATCGTACAAATAAACACCAATATTACATATAAGGCAAAACCAAAAAAGGTACAAAACCAAAGTCACACTATAAATATCCGTTTGGTTAGACAGTGGTACTTTTAGCCCCAGAGTTGTATTTACACCAAAATAGTAAATCAGCAAACCCAATTGAGACATTAAGTGCATTTGCCAGTAAACTGGCATGAATGTGACTTGACTTAAAAATACTAAAGTCCAGGTGACAATATCGGGTACGGCGAAACCTTTAATTGTCGAAAATATCTGCCCACTGAGAGTTATTGACCAAGATAAGCCTAAAAATACAATTTCTGGATGACGACGACCGAATTGAGATTTGTGCAAAGCTAGGCAGATAAGTAAACTCAGCAGGATGGCTAAATTTATCATCAACCCTTGATTTCTCAGTATACTGGGGAACTTTTCGAACTCTTTGAGAGGGAAAAAAAAGTTGTAAACGTCTCTGAGAATAAACGTAAACACGCAAATCAGACCAATCCATAACCATAAACGCAATCTCTGCCACAAAAAGTGAGTGCGCCAAGCTTGGTATTCAACAGAAAACGCACCTGTTGTTGGTGGAGAAATAATTTTTATCAACCACTTTTGCACAGTTCGCCATAAATTAGCCATCAGCGTCTCACTCAAATTTGCCAATTTTCCTGACTGCTACAACACCCTCATAAACTTTATTATGCGGTCTATGCACGATTCTCATAAAAGTGCTGAAATGGCAATTTTAAGTTACCGTCTTTATTCTTTATGTAGTTAAGTAAGTTAGCGGGAATAAATCAAACTATGTTAAGTAACTTAAAATGATTGAAATGATTTTGTAGTCAGGACTTTAAACTTTTTTTATAAAGTCCTGCAAGTATAGCTTTGCTTACCGCGTAGCATCGACCACAGGAGATAGAGAGGACTTTAGTCCTCTCTTCTCTACGAGAGGCTGCGCCAACGAGACGCTACGCGGTAAGCGTAGCTATGCCCGTCAGGGCTTTACACTACAAACCTTTAATTATTTACACTGTCCTACTTACTCCAAAATGTATAAATTATTCTGGAGATTGTTTGTGGAACACAAGGCGCTGAATTTTGTGCTTAAACGCCTGCTAAAGTAGTCTCTCGCAGTTGCTCGACTAATCTATGCAAATTACCTGTGTTGAGGCGATAACTTAGAGGATGGGCAATTAATCGTGCTGTACTTTCATACAAGGTAGTAATTTCGATTAAGCCATTTTCTCGTAAAGTCCGCCCTGTAGACACCAAATCCACGATCGCCTCAGACATCCCCGTAATTGGGCCTAGTTCTACTGAACCATACAAAGGTACTATTTCTATAGGTAAATCTAGACTATGGAAATATTCACGAGCGCAATTAACATATTTAGAAGCAACTCGCCCATGAGGCGGTAAATCTAAAGGTGATTTATAGGAACTAGATGCTTTGACAGCCACTGACATCCGACAGTAACCAAACTGTAAATCAACTAAATGTGCAACTTGTGGCTTTTTTTCTCGCAGCACATCGTAACCGATAATCCCCAGCTGTGCCTGACCATATTCTACATACACAGGCACATCTTGTCCCCGCACCAATAATCCTTTGGCTTGCCCGCTAGCATCGGAAATTTGAAGTTGGCGGGTTCCAGAATCTAAAAAAGCACTAAAATCCAATCCTACGGATTGCAGCAGGCGGATGCTATTTTTGAGTAGTTCCCCTTTCGGTAACGCAACAGTTAGCATTCTTTTTTGTGATATTTTGGGCTACGGAAACTTTGCACAACGGGAAGAATCCCTGTAAGCAAGTGTCCTGGTCTTGACAATTCATTTATTATTGAGAATATCTCTATTGCTTACCAAAAGCAGCATGAGAATTTTATTAGTTGATGATGAAGTTGAATTAACTGACCCTTTGAGTCGCGTGTTAATACGTGAGGGTTACTGTGTGGATACGGCTTATGATGGTACAACTGGTAGCGAACTGGCAGCAGCAGGTAGTTATGATCTACTGATTTTAGATTGGATGCTGCCAGGAAAAACAGGTTTAGAGATTTGCCAAAAATTGCGCCGCCAAGGTAAAGCTACTCCCGTGCTGTTTCTCACTGCTAAAGATACTCTAGATGACCGCGTAGAGGGTTTAGATGCTGGTGCAGATGATTATTTAGTCAAACCGTTTGAATTGCGCGAGTTATTAGCGCGAGTCCGTGCTTTGTTGCGTCGTTCTGGTTCCCACAGCTATGACACTACTACTGGACGGTTAAGTGTAGCTGATTTAGAACTTGATTACGAAAACCAAGTGGCCTACCGTCAAGGACGAATTATCGAGTTATCCCAAAAAGAAAGTCAGTTGTTACAATATTTTATGGAAAACACCGGACAATTACTGACTCACGCCCAAATTCTCCAAAATTTATGGCAGCAAGATAGTGAACAACCTAGTAGTAATGTGATAGCTGCATTAATCCGCCTACTGCGGCGTAAGATTGAGGTAGGCAAAGAAACTCAATTGATTCATACTGTTTACGGCAAAGGTTATCGCTTCGGTACTGTTTCCGTGGACTCAGCTTATTCATTTTCTCATGGCATGGATTGACAGATTAGCTAGTACAGATTTCTCAACTTGGGTACAACAAGCCAAAACCGCAGCCTTAAAAGGAAAAGTTAGCGATCGCATTCCCCAATTAGCTGTAGCTAATCCTGGTTGCTTTGCCGTTTACATTTGCTGTGACTTTGGGCAAACTTTTAGTCAAGGAGACACGGCTTGTGTGTTTCCATTGATGAGTGCAATCAAGCCGTTTTCTTTGCTTTATCTTTTGGAACATCTAGGAACAGAGACAGTTCTGCAATGGGTTGGGGTTGAACCCTCCAATGCACCGTTTAATTCTTTAGAGCAATTAATTGCTGATGGTGGACACCCCCGCAATCCCATGATTAATAGTGGCGCTATCACTCTGGCTGATAAGTTACCAGGAAAAGATGGTAACCAACGCACTCAACTATTTTGTCAATGGCTGAACCAATTAGCAGGTTGTCAACTTCAGGTAGATGAGGGAATGTTGGCTTCAGTGCGCTCATTACGTTCTCCAGCTAATCAAGCGATCGCCAATTATCTTGCCGCAACAGGACATTTAGATCATCCTGAAGTAGCCCTTGACACTTATGAGCAAATATGCTGTATATCTGGACGAGTTAAAGATTTAGCTTTGTTAGGAAAACTTTTAGCTTGTGAAAATAGCTTTTTAGAAACACAACATCGCCAAATTGTCAATGCTGTAATGTTAACCTGTGGGCTGTACGAAGCTTCTGCCCAGCTTGCCGTCAAGATTGGTTTACCAATGAAATCCGGGATTAGTGGTGGATTATTAGTTATCGTCCCAAATGCAGGTGCGATCGCTTGCTACAGTCCCGCCTTAGATATAGCAGGAAATTCAGTAGGAGCGATCGCTTTTATTCAGGCTTTATCTCAAGGGTTACAGTTGAGTATCTTTAGTTAACCGCTTATAGGGATGGTCGAAGAGTTGTTAGTTATCTACAGGTTATCTTTTGACTACACATATAGTATGGATAATTAGTGTCAAACATTTGAAGCTCAATGGCATAAACAGCTATTAAAGCAAGGAGGAATAAAGCGTGTTCACGTAAAAAGTCTATATCTGAGCGAAATACCGAAATTTCAAGTATTTTTATTTGAATCAGGTCAAACAGCAATGGAGTTCGGCGTTTCCTGGTCTACCGAGTAATCAACGATTTATTGAGTGGATACAAAAATTTATTGTCTGAAAATCTATTTTGTGTTAGTCTCTTATGAAGGTTTATATTTAAATCTTTAAACAACGTAGTTAAATAACTGCGTTCACATATTACAGAGGAGAAACTTACGATGGAAGGCTCTGGCAGTATCAACAGCCAAGTCATGTACGGAATAGTCAGCATATTGGGGGAGTCTGAAGAAGACAAACCTGGAAGTAGATGCCTGGCGGCATCTCAAAAGAATTGGACTCTGGACTAAAGCTTTTTGGTTCATCTTTGAGTAACCGCCAGCGCTACAGGTAGTTACTCATAAATTAGGAGATGAACATGAAAAATTTAATTTCTAAATCAATTATGTGATTTCTTCGCAGATAAAAAGGCGAGAAATTACATAATATTTCTGTAATTCTCGCATATTTGCTCTACAAACCAATATCGGTAACACCTGCTTAACAGTTGTTAAGTTAAGTGCAATTTACCGAGACTATAAATACTGATTGATATCTCGGCCTAAGCACTTCTAAGCAGGTGTTTATCAGCCAAACTTGTCTACAAAAAATATTTCTACTAAAGTAGGCAATTCAAAAAATTTTTCAGTTTTTTAAAACTGAATTACAGCCACCACTCTACAGTAAAAATCCTGTGGATATTTGCTTTTCGACTTGTTCGACAAAGTGCCGATTATTTCTGCATTGAATATTTTCAGAAATTGCCTAACGAAAAAAGAGGTTGAATCATGCGTGTAATTGAAATCATCATGAAAACAGTAATAAAAACAGTGTTGGAAATTGCTGTTCAAGCTTTCATAGAAACAGTGGTTGAGTCTGTTATTACTGCAATTAAAACCACAATTAAGAGTCACATTAAAAAAATGAAAATGTCTGCGGTAGTGTAGCAAAAAAATGTGGAAAAATGGGTAATCTTGATCTGCACAAAAGTTGTAAAAATAGCATTTTTTCAGATTATCCATTGTTCTTTAATTACTTAGCAGTTTTATTGGTTATTGCCAATAAAAACTCATAACAAAAAAGAGGAGTTTAAAATGTTGTACATGAAGTGGAATCTCAACGACCAAGGTTGTCTATCTGCCAACTGGGTACAAAGTGATAAGTTGCTAGAACAGCACGAAGATGATACGAAGCTATTAAAAGAGTTGCAACTCATCTGCAATTTGTACGCTGCCTTGGATGCAGTGTTTTTAACATCATCTCATAGGTAAGTAACTTTTGATGAGTTAGATGGATTGAAGATAGTGATTTCCACCCAGATGATCCAAGGTTTTTGCAAGTATTCTCAAACCTTGATTGTTATAAATTTATAGTATTTCCTAGGCGATCGCCCAACATCACTTAGAGTGACCGTCGAAAAAGTTTCATATCTCAAATCTGTTTCCCATCTGCTTGATGGTAACCATCTAAGCACAGTTTCGTGTTGTCTTGAGGTCAGCTTTTTATTCACTAATTACCCAAGTTGAGGTAAAAAATGCGTCAAAATGCTTTAAACAACTTGTCTTTAAAGCCTTGTGCTTTAGAAGTAGCCAAGCAAACTGCCAATCAGTTAAATGTTACAGAACTAATGCGATCGCTCAGTGAAATCGAACCTAAAAAACGGGTATTAGCTTTTCGGTTATTAGAAAAAAGTAAAGCGATCACTGTTTTTGAATATTTGAGTCCCAATAAGCAAGCCGACTTGATTCGGGAAATGGAAAATCCCGAAGTCATGACCATTATCGAAGCCCTTGGTTCGGATGATCGAGTCAAATTATTTGAAGAACTACCTGCAAAAATTGCCAAGCGTTTGATTACCAATCTCAGTCCCCAAGCCCGTGAGTCCGTCAATTTGCTTTTGGGATATCCAGAAAGAACGGCTGGACGATTGATGAATCTGCGTTATCTAGCCGTGCGCAATCACATCACTGTCGGTGCAGCCTTAGCTTCGGTGCAGGAATCTAACTTGCAAGATGACGAGTTAGAGATGGTATTTCTCATTGACTCTGAACGCTTTTATCGGGGATTTATTCGCACAGTTCGCTTGATTAAAGCTAATCCTGATACCCCAATTGAAATGTTGTTAGATGGGGCAAATGTCGCTGTCCGCACCACAGATCCCGAAATGCAAGCAGCACAAATGCTCAAGGATTTTGATTTGCCAGCATTACCCGTGGTAGATAGCGAAGGGCGACTTTTGGGGGATATTACCTTTGATGATGTTATTGATTTAATTCAAGAAGAAGCCGCCGAAGCTGCCTTATCCAAAGCTGGTGTCGGTAACTTATTATCCCGTGACAAAGTTTGGAGCGATCGCCTAGTTAGAGGCAACGCCTGGTACTCAATACGATTACGAATTCTGTTCTTGATCGTCACCCTAATTGGCGGGATGCTCGTTGGTGGGTTAATTGAACGATTTGAGGAAGTTTTAGAAGCTGTGGTTGCTGCGGCTGTCTTCATCCCCTTGGTGATGGATATGGGTGGTAACGTAGGTACTCAATCCACGACTATCTTTGCGCGAGGACTAGCTTGGAATCATATTAATATTAATCAAATCATTCCCTATTTGCTGCGAGAAACCCGCATCGGGGCGATTATGGGCGTAATTTTAGGAGTAACTGCTGGGGGGATTGCCTACGTGTGGCAGGGTGCGCCAAATGGAGTACCACTACTAGGCTTGGCAGTAGGGCTTTCCTTATTTTGTGTAGTCACTTTGGGTGCCTTTTTAGGCGGGTCTCTTCCTTGGATTATGTTGAAATTAGGCTTTGATCATGGCCCTGGTGCTGACCCCTTCATTACCACAATTAAGGACTTTACGGGTTTGTGGATTTACTTCTCTTTGGTAGGATTGCTCTTAGGTATTGAAGGCTAAATTCTGCCAAATAAATTTCCCAGTTTCAGGGTGAATGTTGTAATTAATCTTACTTCACTACCCTGCTATTTTGGCGGATGTAGAACTCACAAGTCTTTGAGAAATCATAATTTGTTTTACCCAAATTACCAACAAATTAAAGATATACAAACAACCGACTTGGGATTGGTGACATAGTATGCGTTAAGTACGTTAAGTAATTGATAGAAGACAATTGAGATCAGGGAGCTAAGGGATGACGTGGCAAGACTTCGCGATTAGATTAGCCATAGCATTTGTGCTAGGTTCAGCTATTGGATTAGAACGGCAATGGCGACAACGCCTCGCGGGGCTAAGAACTAACACTTTAGTTTGTGTAGGGGCTTCCCTATTTGTGATGCTATCAGTACTCACCCCCGGAGATTCTAGCCCCACTCGCTTGGCTGCTCAAGTAGTTTCTGGCATCGGTTTTTTGGGAGGAGGTGTCATTCTCCGGGAAGGACTGACAGTGCGGGGATTGAATACCGCAGCGAGTCTGTGGTGTGCCGCCGCCGTAGGTTGTTTATCTGGTGCTGGGTTATTTTCCCAAGCATTTATGGGCGCTCTTGCAGTTCTGACGGCAAATATCCTGTTACGTCCGCTAGGGTACCGAATTAATCAGCAACCCCTCAAGGGTACGGAAGTAGAATTATGTTACCGTTGCTCTGTGGTTTGTCATGGTAAAGATGAAGCTCACGTCCGCGCTTTATTACTTCAAGCCGTAAGCAGCACTACTGTGATAAAGTTACGTTCTCTCAACAGCGAAGATTTAGAAGACTCAGACAACGTAGAAGTAGAAGCAGATTTGTTGACACAAGAGCGCAATGATGAATTCTTGGAACAAATGGTGAGCCGCTTGAGCCTAGAACAAGGAATTACGGCGGTCAGTTGGCGAATTATTGAGCAAGAGTTCGGTTAAATTGAAACCACCATAAAAAAATAGTCATTACTCTGTCAAAATCCCACACCATTGGCTCATACCA
Source organism: Nostocales cyanobacterium LEGE 11386 (assembly GCA_015207155.1). Taxonomy (GTDB): domain Bacteria; phylum Cyanobacteriota; class Cyanobacteriia; order Cyanobacteriales; family Nostocaceae; genus LEGE-11386. The sequence goes on from JADEXK010000010.1 coordinate 94,676, forward strand.
TTTCACGAAAAGCCTAATTATGAATGCATCCCACCTTACCAAGGAAAGTTGCGAAAAAAAGTGAATTGGTATCAGATCTTGTCTGTGCTATTCGTCACTGAGGTTCCGCTATTGGCTTGTCTAGGATTTCTAACCCAGGGAACACACCGGGCGATGGTGTAGAAGTTGGACGCGGAAGACGCTGGAAATATTTACTGTATCTTGATGTTGGTGACTGGGTTACTTTTTGTTCAGGTAATTCTGGCTGTGGTTCTGGAAATCGTTCTACTGGCGGTGCAATAGCTGGAGAAGTAGGTGTTACCTCTGGTTTTGGGGACTCAATAATCTCTGGTAGTGTCGGCGGTAGGCTAGGTGATGGTTCAACATTGGGACTAGGGCGACGGTTGAAGAATTTGCCAAATCTCGACTTTTCTGGCTCAGGTGTTACTATTTCTGGTTCTTCACTCGCTTCAGGTGTAGGTGTTACCTCTGGTTTTGGGGATTCAATAATCTCTGGTAGTGTCGGCGGTAAAGTAGGTGATGGTTCAACACTGGGACTAGGACGACGGTTGGAGAATTTGCCAAATCTCGACCTTTCTGGCTCAGGTGTTACTATTTCTGGTTCTTCACTCGCTTCAGGTGTAGGTGTTACCTCTGGTTTTGGGGATTCAATAATCTCTGGTAGTGTCGGCGGTAAGCTAGGTGATGCTTCAACATTGGGACTAGGGCGACGGTTGAAGAATTTGCCAAATCTTGACTTTTCTGGCTCAGGTGTTACTATTTCTAGTTCTTCACTCGCTTCAGGTGTAGGTGTTACTTCTGGTTTTGGGGATTCAATAATCTCTGGTAGTGTCGGCGGTAAGTTAGGTGATGCTTCAACGCTGGGATTTTCTAATTCTTCAGGTTGTTGTAAATCAGTTTTTGGAATGAGCTGTGGTTCTGGTATTTTTTCCACAGCAGGTGCAGGCGTAGGTTCAATAGCTGGTTTCTTAACGTAATTTTGGTCTACAATGCCACGCACCTCATCAGCTTTCAGTTCTCCTCGGACAATTCTGGAAAGGGTGTCTTTGCCCTTGGGTTGGTAATTAATTAATCTAGCTGTGGTGCTGAAAGCATTTTTTACAGGATTTCCCTGATTATCGAGAAATTCCAGTTTTACCCAGTTTTTACCAGGTCGGAAACCCTTGAGATAAATTGCTTGCCAGCGATCTAAGATGAAGCTTTCGCCATTGATTGTGCAGCGAATGCGCCAATCACTGATTGTGTCGTTGGGATTGTCTTTAACGGCAAGGCGCAAAGGAGCGTTAGTTAAGTAAAAGTCCAGTAAAATTGGTTCTGCTCCATAGTCGCCTTTAGGACGGCTGTAAGTTAAGAGAGGTAGAGCTGAATCTGGGTTGTTGTCGTCGGTTGTGGTAAAAACGTGAAATGTTGTCTGGGCATAAGCACCTTCATTTTTAAAGCTTTCGTGCCAGGGACGAGAAGCAAAGACTCGCAGGGTATGTGTCCCAGGGGATAAGTCTGACAAAACTAGAGGTTGATTTAGGTCGTATACAGCTATATAAGGTTGGTTATCGAGAATTACGTGTAAATGGGGGCCTAATTCCAGTTGAGCATCTTTGAATATTGGTAAATCCTTTACCTGAAAGCTGACTGAGACTGTGTTCTCTTGGAGAACTGCATTTGTTTGGGGAGTAACTATCGTCACTTGTGGACGATAAACTTCTAAAGCGGGGCGTAATTCTTGAATCACTTCTGGTGGTGAGACTTCTGAAAATTGTTGAGAAATCTGAGAAGTCTGTGAACGGTTTTCTCTATAGCTAACAGACGCTTCTTGGCTACCAGCTTTTTCGCTACAACTGGTTAAACTCAAGACCAGCACTAATGTCATCAGCCATTTAAAAATAGTAAATCTCAAAGAGAAGATCTGATATAACACCGCTTTCTGCCACGATTTCATGCCTTTTACCCTAGTGATAGTCGTCAGTAACAGACAAGTTATTTTGGCTTAAACTGTCCATCGGACACCATAGCTCAAAAGGTGAAATCTATCCCAGATACCATAATCTTTTCTTTTGCCTTTCTGGAGTAACTGCAAAATCATTAATAATCTTTACAGTTTTTCCCGTAGCAATTGAAACATGAAAAAAATTTCAGAAATAGCTGTAGCAAAGGCTGTAATGCCAGATATATTGCATCAACCTATAAATTTTACGAATTGTTATCCTTTGTAAATTAAATGAAGAAACCCTTGACTTTTTGCTCAAGTGTTTGAAGTTAAAAAGCATATAAGGCAATTATTTCAGGGAATTTGAATTATTGTTAAAATGTGTCTAACAATGTACCAGTCAAGACTCTATAATTCAACAGAAACAAACTTCCACATAGAGTCTTCAATCACTGCTCCAGGAAATTTCTGTAGTTTGCGACTAAGGTTAACTTTGTGGTATTCATGATTCCTCATTCCTTATCAAGAGAGGAGGTCGAATGACGATTAGTCCTCCGGAGCGAGAGGAAAAAAAGGCAAGAGTCATAGTCGATAAAGATCCGGTTCCTACCTCATTTGAAAAATGGGCAAAGCCGGGGCACTTTGACAGATCCTTAGCCAGAGGGCCCAAAACCACCACATGGATTTGGAACCTTCATGCACTCGCCCACGATTTTGATACACATACAAGCGATTTAGAAGACATTTCCCGCAAAATCTTCGCGGCACACTTCGGGCACCTTGCTGTAGTGGCGATTTGGTTAAGCGGGATGTTATTCCACGGCGCTAAGTTCTCGAATTACGAAGCCTGGTTAAGCGACCCCTTAAATGTGAGTCCTAGTGCTCAAGTCGTTTGGCCCATTGTTGGACAAGACATTTTAAATGGTGATGTCGGTGGTGGCTTCCACGGTATTCAAATCACCTCTGGCTTGTTCCAAGTTTGGCGTGGCTGGGGTATTACAAGCTCATTCCAGCTTTATGTAACAGCCATTGGTGGCTTGGTACTAGCAGGCTTGTTCTTGTTCGCTGGTTGGTTCCATTACCACAAGCGCGCTCCCAAACTGGAGTGGTTCCAGAATGTGGAGTCCATGCTGAATCACCACTTGGCAGTATTGCTAGGTTGTGGCTCCTTGGGATGGGCTGGACACTTGATTCATGTGTCCGCACCAGTCAACAAACTTTTGGATGCGGGTGTGGCTGCTAAAGACATACCCCTGCCCCACGAGTTCATTCTGAACAAAGACTTGCTGACCGAGCTGTATCCCAGCTTTGCCAATGGTTTAACACCATTCTTCACCTTGAACTGGGGTCAGTATGCTGACTTCCTCACCTTCAAGGGCGGTCTAAATCCAGTAACAGGCGGCTTGTGGTTGACAGATATTTCTCATCACCACCTGGCGATCGCAGTCCTGTTCATCGTTGCTGGTCACATGTACCGTACCAACTGGGGTATCGGTCACAGCATTAAAGAGATCCTGGAAAACCATAAAGGTCCCTTCACTGGTGAAGGTCACAAGGGTCTCTACGAAAACATGACCACTTCCTGGCACGCTCAGTTGGCAACTAACCTTGCTTTCTTGGGTTCGCTGACGATCATCATTGCTCACCACATGTACGCAATGCCACCGTATCCGTACTTGGCAACGGACTACGCTACGCAGTTGTGTATCTTCACCCACCATATGTGGATAGGTGGCTTCCTGATCGTTGGTGGTGCGGCTCACGCAGCTATCTTCATGGTGCGTGATTACGATCCTGTTGTTAACCAAAACAACGTACTAGATCGGGTGATTCGTCACCGGGATGCTATCATCTCTCACCTGAACTGGGTGTGTATTTTCCTAGGCTTCCACAGCTTCGGACTGTACATCCACAACGACACAATGCGTGCCTTGGGACGTCCCCAAGACATGTTCTCCGACACAGCAATTCAGTTGCAGCCAGTATTTGCTCAGTGGGTGCAAAACCTGCACACCCTAGCTCCTGGTGGCACTGCTCCCAATGCTTTAGAACCAGTTAGCTATGCCTTTGGCGGCGGTATTCTGGCTGTAGGCGGCAAAGTAGCAATGATGCCCATTGCTTTGGGTACGGCGGACTTTTTAGTTCACCACATCCACGCCTTCACCATTCACGTTACGGTCTTGATTCTGCTCAAAGGTGTGCTGTTCGCCCGCAGTTCTCGTCTGATTCCAGACAAGGCAAACCTAGGCTTCCGCTTCCCTTGTGACGGGCCAGGTCGTGGCGGTACATGTCAAGTATCTGGTTGGGACCATGTGTTCCTCGGACTGTTCTGGATGTATAACTCCCTGTCGATTGTAATCTTCCACTTCAGTTGGAAAATGCAATCAGATGTCTGGGGAACAGTAGACGCAGCTGGTAATGTATCTCACATTACTGGTGGTAACTTTGCCCAAAGTGCTATCACCATCAACGGCTGGTTGCGTGACTTCTTGTGGGCACAAGCTTCACAAGTAATCAACTCCTATGGCAGTGCGCTATCTGCCTATGGTCTACTCTTCTTAGGCGCTCACTTTGTCTGGGCATTCAGTTTAATGTTCCTATTCAGTGGTCGCGGCTACTGGCAAGAACTCATTGAGTCCATTGTTTGGGCACATAATAAACTGAAAGTAGCTCCAGCAATTCAGCCTCGCGCTCTGAGCATCATTCAGGGTCGAGCTGTAGGTGTGGCTCACTACCTCTTAGGAGGAATTGTCACCACCTGGGCATTCTTCCACGCACACATCCTTTCAGTAGGGTAGCAATCAGTAAAGGAGTGCTGAGTGTTGAGTGCTGAGTGGTTAGTAAAAGCTAAAAACTTAGTACTCAAAACTCAGAACTTCGGAAACTGACACCTGATGGCTAAAGGTCAGAGGATTTATCAAACCTATGGCAACAAAATTTCCCAAATTTAGCCAGGATCTCGCACAGGACCCGACTACGCGTCGGATATGGTATGCGATCGCCACAGGCAACGACTTTGAAAGCCACGATGGCATGACGGAAGAAAATCTTTACCAAAAGATTTTCGCCACTCACTTCGGTCACTTGGCAATCATTTTCTTGTGGGCATCCAGCCTCCTGTTCCACGTGGCCTGGCAAGGTAACTTTGAACAGTGGATTAAAGATCCCCTGCATGTCCGCCCAATCGCCCATGCGATTTGGGACCCCCACTTTGGTAAACCTGCTATCGAAGCATTTACCCAAGCTGGTGCTAGCAATCCGGTAAACATTGCTTATTCTGGTGTTTATCACTGGTGGTATACCATCGGTATGCGGACGAACAGCGAACTGTACACCGGTTCCGTGTTCCTCCTCTTGTTGGCAGCATTATTCTTATTTGCTGGTTGGTTGCACTTGCAACCCAAGTTCCGTCCTAGCCTCACTTGGTTCAAGAGTGCTGAACCCCGTTTGAACCACCACTTAGCTGGTTTATTCGGTGTTAGCTCTTTGGCTTGGGCTGGTCACTTGATTCACGTTGCGATCCCCGAATCTCGCGGACAGCACGTTGGTTGGGATAACTTCCTGACTACATTGCCACACCCAGCAGGTTTGACACCCTTCTTTACAGGTAACTGGGGCGTTTACGCTCAGAACCCTGACACTGCCAGCCATATTTTTGGTACATCTCAAGGTTCAGGTACAGCGATTCTGACATTCTTAGGTGGATTCCATCCTCAGACAGAATCCTTGTGGTTGACCGACATGGCTCATCACCACTTGGCGATCGCAGTTATCTTCATTGTTGCTGGTCACATGTACCGGACTAACTTCGGAATTGGTCACAGCATCAAAGAAATGCTCAACTCCAAATCTGGTTTAGTACCTGGTAGCAAGAGTGAAGGTCAATTTAACCTGCCTCACCAAGGTCTGTACGAGACCATTAACAACTCACTGCACTTCCAGCTGTCCTTAGCTTTGGCAGCACTAGGAACCATCACTTCCTTGGTAGCGCAGCACATGTACGCCCTGCCTCCTTACGCATTTATTGCTAAGGACTACACAACACAGGCAGCGCTGTACACCCACCACCAGTATATTGCTGGCTTCTTGATGGTTGGTGCCTTCGCCCACGCCGCCATCTTCTGGGTACGTGACTACGACCCCGAACAAAACAAGGGCAACGTACTTGACCGCGTATTGAAGCACAAAGAAGCGATTATCTCTCACCTCAGCTGGGTATCGCTATTCTTAGGTTTCCATACCCTCGGTTTGTATGTACACAACGACGTAGTTGTTGCTTTCGGTACTCCTGAAAAGCAAATCTTGATTGAGCCTGTGTTCGCACAATTCATTCAAGCTGCTCACGGTAAAGTACTGTACGGCTTAGATACTCTGTTATCTAACCCCGACAGCATCGCCTACACAGCTTATCCTAACTACGGCAACGTTTGGTTAGGTGGCTGGCTGGATGCCATCAACTCTGGCACCAACTCCCTCTTCTTAACAATTGGCCCTGGCGACTTCCTGGTACACCACGCATTCGCTTTGGCTATTCACACCACCACCCTAGTACTTGTTAAAGGTGCTTTGGATGCTCGTGGTTCTAAGCTGATGCCCGATAAAAAGGACTTCGGCTATGCCTTCCCTTGCGATGGTCCAGGCCGTGGCGGTACTTGCGACATCTCCGCTTGGGACTCCTTCTACCTCGCTATGTTCTGGATGTTGAACACCATTGGTTGGGTAACCTTCTACTGGCACTGGAAACATCTAGGTATTTGGCAAGGTAACGTTGCTCAGTTCAACGAAAACTCTACATACCTCATGGGCTGGTTCCGTGATTACCTCTGGGCTAACTCTGCTCAGTTGATTAACGGATACAACCCCTACGGTGTAAATAACCTGTCTGTTTGGGCTTGGATGTTCCTCTTTGGACACCTAGTTTGGGCAACAGGTTTCATGTTCCTCATCTCCTGGAGAGGATACTGGCAAGAGTTGATTGAAACCCTTGTTTGGGCACACGAGCGTACACCTCTAGCTAACTTAGTTCGCTGGAAAGATAAGCCCGTTGCACTCTCCATTGTTCAAGCTCGTTTGGTAGGTTTAGCTCACTTCACCGTTGGCTATGTTGTGACCTACGCAGCGTTCTTGATTGCCTCCACTGCTGGTAAGTTCGGTTAACTCAACTGCTAGTTTTGTAGGTCAGTAATTAAATCCCCTGCCACACGGTGGGGGATTTTTTCAATAGACCTCTTGCATGAATCAAGAAAACAAAGCAAGTTCATAATTGAGAAGCCCAGCAATCAAGTTGCAACGTAAGCCAAAGCGTCGTCTGCGGTTACGATATTGTTCTTTGAGAATACGAAAAATCT